>NZ_JBIVTV010000007.1:0-298204 GCF_044756885.1 Streptomyces sp. NPDC091412
GCCTCCACTGTCGCGGCCACGGCCCGCCCTTACCAGCTCTCCCCAGAGGACAACCCAGAGGCAGCCCCCAGACTTCTTCAGGGGCAAGTAGCTAGGCACAGTGCGACTTTCTGCCAGGTGGAGAGTAGGCCTTCGTGGAGTGGTAGACCCAGCCGTTGCGGCTCGCCGTCACCGAGACCTGGACGGGGTTGCCCTTGCTGTCGGTGCACCCTCGCTCGCAGCCCGTGTCCGGCCGCAGGCCGGTGGCGTCAGACTTGGTGACGGGGGTGTTGTTGGCGTAGGCGTAACCGTTGAGGGACTCGTGGTCGTCGAGTGCGAGGACGGGGTCGACGGAGAGGAAGCGTCCGGTGGCCGGGTCGTACTCACGGGCGCCGATGTGGGTGAGTCCGGTGTCGACGTCGGCTGGTTTGCCGAGGAAGCCCTTGTCGTCGGGCCAGGCTGGCGGTGTCGCGCCGCGGGCTTCGCCGAAGGGCTTGGTGTAGCGGCGGGTGACGGCCTGCGTGATGGCGTCCAACGTCATCGAGGCGGTGCCGTGGTGGTCATCGACCATCCAGGACAAGCCGGTCTATTGATCACCGGTCCACCTGACCAGCGAGACTGACGAAGCCCACAGCTCTGACCAGTTCAGATGCCGTGGGCTTCTGTCGTTGTTGGTTGGCGTTGGGCGACCTCGGACGGCCCGGAGACGGCCCGATCGTCTAGGTGCTGGGCGCGCTAGCATCCTGGCATCGAAGGGGGAGGCATGGCACTGGGACGCAAGGGATCACGACGCATAGTTGTCGACGGAACGACCTATCGCTGGCGGCTGCGGCGCAGGCCCACCTACTGCCAGGCTCTCTGCTGGTCGCCGTGCACTTACGCCGTGGAGCATGCGTAGCACCCTGTGACGACTCTCGTCGTCACCACGAATCAGCCTCACACTGGCAATTGGGTCGGCCGCCCGGGCAGTCCGGTACTGCCCTCGGATGTCGCCGACGCCATCGGGGCCGCCCTACGGCAGGGTTGGATTCCCACGCGTGCAGGCTCACCGTTTCACCTCGAGCAGTCCGCCGGCTTCTCTCGCGGCTTCTCTTCCTCGCTTTGAACTCGCCCTAGGGTGAGCACCACTTTAGGAGTTCGATTCCGCCCCGGCGTAGCCGCGGTCCACCGTGCGCACGGCTACCGCATCTGGCTGCTGGTTGTCACCGCCGTCCGTCGTTGTTGATGTCAACGTTGGATATCAGCGGAACAGATCCGGCACCGGGCAGGCCTCCAATGGCTCGTCCGGCCGGTCGGCCCAGCCCCACCAGACATGCCGACCGTGGCACTTCCATAGCGACCGGCAGGTCCGCAGGCCATCGTCCTCCCGCTCGGAGCGCACGAGGCCGCCGGACTTCATGGGCTGGCCGCACTTGGGACAGTTCGGGGCGTCGTTGGTCATGCGGCGCACCCTAACGGAGCGACCGCTTCGTCCCGAAGCAACTTAGGCGAGCGCCTGACCGTGGGCCGGTGTGGCACTCACCTGTGCTGACGGTCCGCAGGCGTCCGTGCTTGTTCACCGATGTGCGTCGGCGTTGTCACGCAGTTAGACACTCACTCCACCTCCTGCTGGCGCGGTGTGGAACTCCACGTAATTCCCCATCAGCAGCGTCAGGTTCCCCAGCCAAGCGTTCGAGCACGGCGATGGGTGTCGTCTGTGCTCCCACCCGGATAATCCTGAGACGGCCTGCAGCAACCTCCGTATCCTGGCACCATGACGGACGAGGCAGAGCCGGGGCTCATTCTGAACCGCTGGGGCGACACATCGGACCCGGCCCCGGAGCGGCGGGGTCTTCGCCAGGACGCGTGCTCGTGCTTCGATCAGTCCAGGCCGCATCCGCGAGCCCGAGTCGGATTCCACGCCGAGCGGCAGGACACCGCAACTCCGGGCTGGCGCCACCTGCTGGAGCTGATCGATGAGGCCGCCGCCGACGGGCGCGAAGAGTTCCGTCCTCTGACCGAGCTCAGCCCGGAAGAGCGGCGGCAGATCATCACTCTGCCACCGAGCATCGCCCAACTGACGGCGGTCAGGCGCCTCGTGCTCTACGGCAGCAATCTGGTCCGGATCCCGCCCGAGATCGGGGCCATGACCAGTCTGGTGGAGTTCACCCCCTACACCTCCTACCGGCTGCACTGGTTCCCGTACGAGATCACCCGATGCCGGAAGCTGACCCGCAGCACGGTGAGCACGCGCGCGTTGTTCGGCAACTACAAGCTGCGGCCGCCGTTCCCGCGGCTACAGCCTTCCTCGGACTCCGTCGCGGACCTCGATCCGGGAAACCTGGATCCTCGGCACTGGGGCGCCACCGCCATCCGCAGCTGCAGTGTCTGCGACCGCCCGATCGAACAGAGCGGACTCCATCAGGTGTGGATCTCACTGCGTATGGCCACTGACGTACTGCCCCTGCTGGTCAGCGCCTGCTCGGCGGCGTGTGTCGCCGCCCTGCCCGGCGGTGCTCGCGACTACATCCCAACACCTCACAAGGGCGGTCGAGTCGACCAGCCGGCATCCGACTGGGACTGACCAGTCCGAACCTAGCCTCACCCTCCGGTCGGTCGAGAAACGACCACGATGGTGTGACGACGGGGCGAACGCCTGCGCGGGGAAGCTGACGCTCGCGATGGGGAAATACATGACCGTCGACACGCGGCTATGGAGAAAGGCACCTGTCTTCTTGCCCTGGTTCTTACCGAGGATCTTGATGACCTGCGTTTTCCCTGCTCAGAAGTGGTGGGCTCGCGTGCCTAGTGGTCATCGTTGGTCGTCCTTGGCCACTGTCGAGCGACCTCGGACGGCCCAGAGACGGCCCAGCAATGGGGGAGTTGCTCCCCTGCTACACCGGGCTATCGTGCCGTCGTGACAAGCGCGACGGAGCGTCCCCTCCTTTTCCTCGACGTCGACGGTCCACTGATCCCGTTCGGGGCGTCGTCCGGTCGCCCTCAGGCCGCTGCCGCCGACGCCTCGACGTCCGGCGATCAGGGAAACCCGCTGCTGACGCGACTCGACCCTGGGCTCGGATCTCGCCTCACAGCCCTGGGATGTCATCTCATGTGGGCCACGACCTGGATGGAGGAGGCGAACAAGGTCGTTTCCCCACGCATCGGACTGCCCAGGCTGCCCGTGGTGGAGTGGCCGGCCTCCTACGTCGACGAGGGCCCGCGCGGCCTACACTGGAAAACCCGACACCTCGTCGAGTGGGCCAATGGCCGACCGTTCATCTGGGTCGATGACGAGATCAGCGCCATGGACCGCCTGTGGGTCGACGCCAGTCATCCCGGGCTGTCGCTGCTCCATCGCGTCGACCCGGTCAAGGGCCTAACGGACGCCGACTTCACCGCGCTCGCCGACTGGCTCCGCCTCGTCATACCGAGATGAGCACCGATTTAGGAGCGAGGTTAACGAGCTCGTGCACGGTAGGTGCCCGAAAGTTACCCGGCGCCATATGCCGCGGTGCTGCTGACGTGGATTCCTTGGCGGTGCGGCACGCTGCACGGATGCGGGAGTCCACGGTGCCCCTCCAGACCATGCCATAACGGGGGGCTGGGGGGTGAAGGTTGGGGGCGGTTGTTGGGGCTGCGCTACCCCAGCCAGCCCGGAGCATCAGTGGACCGGCTGGACGTTCTCCGTTGGGTGGGGACACGGGAGCCCCTGCATGTGATCCTCTTGGCGCCGGAACTGGTGGTGGAAGCTGGTGTGGACGTCGCCCGCGACAGCGGCGGCTGGTGGCGGCACGTCGCGAGGTGGCACCGGGCGCGCCCCGACGTAATCCCCGGGCGAGGTGCCGCGTTTCGATGATGAAGAACCCCCGGCCGCCGGAAGAGCGCCGGGAGGTTCTTCTGTGTCGGCGGTCTCTGAACCTGGGTTCTGGATCACTTTCAGTGCCGGGGCCACGGAGGGTCACCACAACCGCGATCATGAACGGCCGTGGGTGATGTCCTCTTCCAGGACCTGTGGTTCCACCGGGTCGAAGGTGTTGTGGTCGAAAGTGTCATACCCGACGGCGAGTTGGTGGTCGTGCGGGCTCGGACGGCTGCAGAGCGGGCTGCGTGTCCCGCGTGTGGGACGGCGTCGGTCCGGGTGCACAGCCGGTACGTACGCCGACTCGCCGACAGCGCAGTCGGCGGCCGTCCGGCGCTGATCGAGTTACAGGTCCGGCGGTTCCGCTGCTCTCAACAGGGCTGCTTGCAGGCGACGTTCGCCGAGCAGGCCGACGGACTGACGTTCCGGCACGGCAGACGCAGTGCCGGGTTGCAGACAGTGCTGGAACGGGTGGCGGTGATGCTGGCCGGCCGGGCCGGTTCCCGCTTGGCCCACGCGCTGGCGGCCAAGGTGAGCCGCTCGACCCTGTTACGGCTGATCCGCCGTCTGCAGGACCCCGAGACCTCGACACCGAGGGTGCTCGGGGTCGACGATTTCGCGCTGCGCAAGGGGCACAACTACGGCACGATCCTGGTGGATATCGAGACACGCACCCCGGTCGATCTGCTGCCCGACCGGGAAACCTCGACGGTGGCCCGGTGGCTCACCGAACACCCCGGTGTCGAGGTGATCTGCCGCGACCGCTCCGCCGCCTATGCCGAAGCCGGGCGGCTCGGCGCCCCGGACGCTATCCACGTCGCGGACCGGTGGCACATCTGGAAGAACCTGGTCGAGGCCGTCGAGAAGACCGTCGTCCAGCACCGCGCTCTGCTGCGCGAGCCCCAGGCCACCACCACTGCCGCGGCTGCCGAGGCCGTGGAAGGGCTGGACCTCGACTTGTCTCCCACAGGGCCACGGACCACCGGCCGCCTGTCCGACCGGGTTCGCGAACAGCACGCGGCCGTCCACGCCCTCCTGGACGAAGGGCTCGGGCTGCGGCCCATCGCCCGGCGGCTCGGTCTGGCCCGCAACACCGTCCGCCGCCTCGCCCACGCGGCCACCGCGGACGAACTGCTGGTCGGCCGCTGGACCGGCCGGTCCAGCATCCTTGATCCCTTCAAGCCCTACCTGCACCAGCGGTGGGCCGAGGGCTGCACCGTCGCCCGCCGCCTGTTCGAGGAACTCCGCGAGCGCGGCTACCCCGGAGGCGAGAGCGTCGTGAAGGTCTACGTGGCCAAGCTCCGCGCGGACTTTCCGCCCACCCTGCCCCGCAAGGCTCCGTCCGTGCGGGACGTGACCAGTTGGCTCACCCGCCATCCCGACCACCTCACCGACGACCAGGCCCAGCAGCTCAAAACGATCCTGGCTCGCTGCCCCGAACTCGACCGGACCGCCGGGCACGTGCGGGCCTTCGCCGAGCTGATGAACAACCGCCAAGGCCAGGACCTCGACCAGTGGATCGAGCGCGTTCAGGCCGACGACCTGCCCGCCCTGCACGGCTTCGTCAACGGGCTTGGCCAGGACCGCGACGCGGTCGTCGCCGGCCTCAGCCTCCCCTACAGCTCCGGCGCCGTCGAGGGCCACAACAACAAGATCAAGATGCTGAAACGGCAGATGTTCGGCCGGGCCAACTTCGACCTGCTCCGCAAGCGGGTCCTCCTCACGGCGTGAGGCCGTTCATGATCGCGGTTGTGGTGACCCTCCGTGGCCCCGGCACTGAAAGTGATCCAGAACCACGGTTCAAGGAACGGCGACACTTCTGTGTTAGGAGTCGCTTCTTTCAGCCTCCCGCGCTGTCGTCCTCAGTTGCTCCTTCGCCTCTTCGGCTCGCGCCTTACGAGAGCGGTAGGCCATGACGGCTGCAGTGACCCCGCTGACGGCTGCTCCGCCGACCACTACGCCCACGGCCGCGCCTTTCGTGTACGCAGCTTTCTCAATGGCGCTGATGAGCTTGTCGACGCCCCCCGCCTCAGCCGCCTGCTTCGTGATCTCCCCGTACTTCCCAAGGTTTTCTAGCATCCCCACTACTCCCCCGGCTTCACGCGGAACGTCTCGACGTTGGAGACGCCCTCGCGGGCCCTTCGTTCCCCATGCATCTGGCACGGTTGTGGCACGGACCTTAGCCGACGACAGTCAGCCACGACGACGGGTATACCGACGGACCAGGCGCGCGTATGCCTCGCTGCACCCCCACCGGCCTCCACCACGCTGCCAGCGCTGTCGACCAGAGCAAGCCACGACGGCCGGCACGTACTGACGGTGCTTGAGCCCTCAGCTTGGGAAGCTCGGGTTATCTCTGAACGGTTGCTGGGCTGAGCTGCGGCGGAGCGGTGCCGACGTCCGGCCGGTCGTCGTCTCGGTTCCCGGTGTTCCCCGTGGTTCACCGCACGATCTGGCATGCGTGTGGCACGGGCGTCCCGGCCTACGCGACCTGACTTGCCGGTCTACTGATCAGCCCTTCCGCTGACCAGCGGAACAGAAGAAGCCCACGGCTCTGACCAGCTCAGACGCCGTGGGCTTCTGTCGTTGTCGGTCGGCATCGGGTGACCTCGTACGGCCCACAGACGGCCCGGACTGCGGTGGCACCGGGAAACTGAGCTGTGGCATCGCGTGGTGTGTAGCTGGCTAAAAGGTCTTGCTTCACTTCCCGTCGGTGTCAGCGGGAAATGAAGCATCTTCGTGCGCTGGGTCTTCGGCTGGGGTGCGGTAGCGGCCCATGCTCGCCGCGATCAGAACGCCTCCGACCGGAGCTGCGAGTCCATAGGCCAGCGGGGCCAGCGGGCTGTCTTTCACCAGGTTGACCAGGACAACCCAGCCGACCAGGGCGGCGATGAGCACGGGATGTCGGATGATGTGCCGCGCCATGATCTTCAAGCGCTGGCGTCCGCGGGCGCGGGTGAATTGTTCCCACTCTGACGCTGCCATGTCATCAGCTTAGGGTCAGCCCGCTCCTCAGCTCAGCGAGCCATGCCTGTAGTTGGGAGCCGTAGACTCCGGGTCGGCTGATCCTCGGGCAGGGGGAACTATGCGGCGTCGGCTCACTGAGCGCACGTGGAACTGGAGCGTGCGGCAGAAGGTTGCGGTCTATCTGGTCTCGCAAGCCCTGCTGCTGTGGGTGGTAGTGGCTGTGGTGGTCGGCGAGGGCATCGGTGTGCCGCTCCCTGTCTGGGTTGGCATGTGGTGCGGCCCTGCGCTGGGCGGGCTCGTAGGAGTTTGGCGGGGCGCGAGGGATTTCAGTGACCGAGTCAAGGCGACGGGCGCCGGTCGACAAGAGGACGGCGCCCGAACGAGGCCAAGGCTTTGAGGTCTGTGATCATCCTTATCAGGTCGATCACGGGGGTCTGTCAACGTCGACCAACGGCCGCTGCGCCTCGGTCGATCGTCCACTGAGGTCCGGCGCCGACCGCTGCTGTTCGCGCTTGTTGGTGTCAACCGCTGGTGTCAGCCGCCGCACGTGGTCTTGACAAGACTGCCCCGCCTTTGCCGGACCGCTACCAAGCCGGGCCCGCCAGCGTGGTGATGGGCAATGGAGGACACTTCTCCGGCTTCCGGGTGAGGCTGACCAGTTCCTCCGGAGGTTCGTTTCCGTCCTGGACGGCCATCACATAGGCCTTCGCCTGCTGTGGTCCCAACCGGGGGGCCTGCTTCCGTAGGTGGCGTATCGCGGCCATCGTCCCGTCGGAGTGCACGAGTGCCTGGACAGCCGTGATCAGCGGATCGGGCGGTTGGACCCCCCTGACCTGCTGGAGATAGAGCTTCTCCCAGCCCTCGCGCCGGTATGTGGTGACAGGGATGTGGTGGATGCTCCCATCCTGGCGGTCCACCAGGTAGGGCCCGCTGCCCACCAACATCTTTTTGATATCGCGGCTGCGGATGTACTCAACCGACTGCCAGGTGACCAGCCACCCGAGCGCGTGCTCCTTCACGTCGAGAACAGCGAGCTCGGGCAGCCGTGCCATCCATGGCGACTCCTGCCGCTCTCTCGACAGCAGGGACTCGACCAGTTCCACGGCGCGTTCCTTGGTGACCACGTCCTTCATCTTGTACTACGGCGCAACCGGTTTTCGATCCCCGACCGCCCCAGCCACGACGTGTTCTGACCTCATGCGGGCGGCCGGCGGCGCCCGCGTCAGTGTGAGTGAGTAGCTCGGTCGCCGTGCGAGATGCCGGCCTGCTGTTCGGGCGTCACCGGGACTTCCACCTACACCTGCTCATTTCCCGATCCTCCGCCCGTACACGGATGCTGCGCCCCTGGACTGCCCGAAGCCGCCGGACTGGGGCTGCGGAGCCTTCGGCAGCGGCGCGTGGGCGATGGCCCCCTGGTTGGCCTCCGGGATCAGGCCATACACCAGGATGCACGAGGCGTCGATCCGGCCCGGCGAGTTCGGATCGGTCGGCTGCCACGTCGCCCACTCGTTCTCCAGGTCGGTGAACGCGCCTCGCAGCCGGACCCGGTCCTGCACCATCTGCTGCGCGATCGGTTCCGCCCGCAGCAGCTTGCCCTGCTTCGCGAAGACGAGGTCGACCAGCGGCATCAGGACCTTCTTCGGGATGACACCCTCGTCCCGCAGCTTCTCCCACGACGTGCGGATCGCCAGCGTGCACATGTCGCGGCCGTAGTTGCCCTCGACGTAGATGACCGCCGCGTTCGTCTCGTGGGCGAGCAGGCAGGCCTCGGTGGACCACTCGGCCGACGACATGGCGCCCGAGCGGTCATGGGTGACCCACACACGGTTGTCGGCGCCGAGGAAACCGCCGATGACGCCCGCGGTGTCCCGGCCGCCGCCCGACGGGTCGACCGTCACAGCGATCTTCTGCGGCTCCACGGCGGTGACGCCGTCACGGATGAGGCGCAGCAGGTCCCGGGAGACGAGAGCACCCTCGGCCGGCTGGGGATCGCCCTGCGCCATCGCATGCCAGTCGCGGACGGTCGACGTGTCCTTGACGTCCTTCCACCAGGCGAGCAGCGCCCGCCGCTTCCGGGTGGGGATCTTCGGATGGGGCAGCGGGTCGCCGTCCTGGCGGCCGAGCGGGTCCGGACCGAACTTGCTCGGGTTGGCGATCGCGGGCAGGTGGACGACCTTCCACCGGCCGCCGTCCTCCAGCCGGCCCTCCTCCTCCAGGCGCCGCCCGGCAAAGTCGTCCGGGTGCCAACGGGTCTGGATCGCCACCACGGCGTTCCGGTCCGGCTGCAGACGCTTCAGCGCGGCCGACGACCACCACTCGTGGACGTGCTCACGCAGCCGGGCACTCTCGGCCTCGGCCCGGTCCTTGTGCGGGTCGTCGACGATCAGGCAGTTGTGAACGAGTACCTGGCCTGCAAAGAAGTTGCTCGTGCCTTCCACCTGGAGGTCATAGACGCGGACGCGTCCTTCGCGTACTGGGCGAACCACGGCCACGGCGTCGTACTCGACTTGTGGTGCACGGCGTGGCACGTCTTGCAGAGGCTGACCAGGTTCTCCGGGCGGTTGTCCCTCGGGTTCGCGTTGATGTGGTGCACGTGGAACGTCGTCCGCTGCTGCGCCTTGCCCTTGCGGATGACCGTCATGAACGTCTCCGGGGACTTGCAGGCCACACAGCGCCGCCCGTCCCGGTCGAGGATCAGCGGACGCATCGCGCGGAACCAGGCCGCATACGAGTTGCCGTGCTTGAAGCGGGAGTTGCCCGAGCCGGTCTGCCGCCAGGCGTGGGCGAGGTTCGAGCAGTCGCGGGAGCAGTACTCGGTCCGGCTGCTCCTGGGACGGAACGGCTTCGTGCACTGCTTGCACGGCTTCTCCGCGAGCTTGCGGGTGCCCTTCTTCGGCGGGTTGGCCGTCTTGCAGGCTGGCGAGCAGTACCGGGTGTACCGCCACTGCTGGTTCGGCATCGGCGTACCGCAGCCCACGCATGGCCTCGTCTGCGCCCGCGCCTGCCCCGAGCAGGCGTAGCTGCAGAAGAAGGCCGTCTGCCCCTTGCGGACCTTCTTCGCGTGGTCCGCCTGGGCCATCTGGAACTGCTCGCCGCACTGGCCGCAGGTCAGCGTCAGCAGGAACGCCGTCCGGCGGCACTCGACGGAGCAGTAGGTCCGGCCGTTGGCCTTCGGCAGGAGCCCGCCGCAGTGCTTGCACGACTCTTGAGGCTTCGTCCTGGCCGCGTTCGAGCAGGCCCTGCTGCAGAACGGGCCTGGCTTGCCCTCGCGTTGCGCCCGCGCCAGCACCGACGGGAGCCGCTGGAACGGCTTCCCGCACTGGACGCACGTCGCCTGCACCAGCGTGCGCCCACGTGACGAGCGGGTCTCCGGGCTGGAGGTCGGCCGCGGCAACGTAGCCACGGCCGGGGACGTAGAAGCAGTGCTCGGGGGTGCATCGAACAACACGGCCTGAGCGGCTGACGACTTCAAGGGTCTCCCTCTCGCTGACGCTGGTGGCGAGGACGGGAGCCCACACGGGCCGGTCTTGGTCGTGGTCGTAGGCGAGCACCGGGGCGGTGCATCCGGACTCGACGTAGGCGCCGATGGGCACGGCCCCGCCAGGCGTGGCAATGAGCACTTCACCGGCTACACAGTTTACCGGAAAGCCTGTCAGACCAGAGCCAATTGATACAGACCGGACACCACCGCCCGCGGTCGTGTCGTAGTCCTGCGCCGCCGCCGAGCCGGCCAGCAACGCCAGGTCGTACTCCTCGCCGAACTCGGCGATGTACCGGCGAATCGCCTTGCCCCGACGCATCGCCAGGTCGTCCGAGTACGACGTCACCGCCACCCGATCCTCCGGGTGCTTGCACAGCCACCAGAACGGGAACCACTCGGCGACCGTGGTGCTCTTCCCCACCTGGGCAGGCGTGAAAATCATCAGCCGGTCGTAGTCGCCGCGTTCCAGGCCGACCAGGGCCTCACCGATCACCTTCAGGTGCGGGCGCATCCGGTAGGACCGGTCCAGGGCGCGCGCCATCGTCACCGGGTTCTTCAGCAACTCCTGGCCCAGCGCCCGCTGGGCGGCCTGCAGCCGCTGGTACACCTCGGCGTCGTCGAGGTGGGCCAGCTCGTCGGGGACCGGGGGCCCGCTCATTCTGTGCCGCCGACCTCCTCTTCGTCGTCGGGCTCCGGGTCGGCTGCATCTTCGTCGTTGCTGCCGTCGGTCGCCTTGATCCGGCGGGTGACGGAGGCGGCCAGCTCGCTGAGTCGGACGCGCCGCTGCTCCGGGGGCATCTGTGCGAACTCCTGCAACTGGACGGCGAGCGGGTTGCCGCCCTGGCCGGTCAGCGCGATCGTCTCGGTCGGGTCGCCGAACAGGACGCGCCGGTGCTTCAGCGCCACGTCGAGCAGCTGGAGGAAGTTCGTCGGCGAGAGTTCCTCGGCGCGGAGGGTGCCCAGCCGCTGCGCCAGCTTGCCGATGACCGCGCCGAGCATCTTCGCGTCGGTCTCGGCCGCCTTCCGCCGCTCCTCGATCCATGTGGCCTCGTAGAGGCGGTCCAGGTGCCGGTCCCACGCCTCGGCGCGCTCCCGCCACCGGTACTCGGCGGCGACGTTTCTCACGTGCCCGTGGGCGAGTGTCAGGCTCTCCGCAGTCTTCGCCAGTGTGCGGGCGCGACCAAGGTCGCGGTATGTCATGTACTGGCCGTGCTTGCGGGTGCTTTCTCCGGGCTGTCGCTCCCATGGGTCGAGGGTGGGGCTGAGGATGATCTGCTTGGCCATCGTGGGGTCCTGCCGTACAGGTGGGTGGGGCTAGGCGTGGGCCTGTTCGGGCTGGTCAAGGTAGGTGCGGGCCCAGAGTTCGAGTGCCTTGTACCTGTGCTCGGCGGGGATGTCTCCGCGTCCTACGGCGGCTTGCAGGGCGCGCTCTACGACGGCGGCTGATGCGGCGGGCATGGCGTCGGTGTGGAAGAGGGTGAGGAGGGGGGCCATGCCGTGGTGGCGGGGCTCGCCGGTGTCACGGTTGAACCAGCCGTCGGTGATCTCGTCTGCGTGGCTTCGGAAGCTCTCCAGGATGACGCCGAGGGCGGTGGCGACGTTGGTGACGTCGTAGCTCTTGGAGGCGAGATCGAGGCCGGCCATGACCTGGTCGTACTGGCGGAGCTGGGCGACCCAGACGTCGTCTGCGCTGGCGGCAAGGGCGATCGCGTCGCGGATCGTGGCCTGCGCGTCCTTCAGGTCGTCGGGCAGGAAGACGATGGCGAGGGTCTGGAAGCTGAGGTTCGCCTCGGAGATGGACGGGCTGTCGAGTTCGGCGAGGTTCTCCAGGGTGGCGTCGTCGAGGCCCGCGTACTCGCGCAGGTTGAGGTCGCCGATCCGCTCGTACAGCGTCTTGAGGATCGCCAGGTCGTCTTCGCCGGCGATGGCGTTGTGCGACAGCTGGATCGCGATGCGCTGCTCTTCGGTGAGCGGCTCGTCGGTCTCCAGCCAGACGATCTCTTCCAGGCCGGCCTCGATGGCGGCCTTCACACGGTGGTTGCCGGACAGGACGTGACCGTCGCCGGTGGCCGTGTCACGCCACACGAACGGCGTGGACGTGAGGACCTGGTCCTTGCGGACGTTGGTCACGAGCTGCTGGAACTGCTCATGACGCATAAATCGAGCGTTAAGGTCCAGCAGCTTGAGCGAGCGCGGGTCGCCCCTCTTGATGTCGATCTTCACGTGTCTTGTCCTTCCGAGGCGAGGTCGAACAGCGTCACCTGGGCGGGGACGCTGGGGAGTCGGTGGCCTGCGGGCCGGTAGTCGATGTGCTTGTCACTCTTGCGCCGATTGCAGGGGCCACAGAGCGGCTGGATGTTGTCGATGCCGTTGCTGGCGCCGGGCCAGGACAGCGGCACGACGTGATCGGGCTGGAGAGGTCCGGGGCCGTCGCAGGCGAGGCAGCGGTGGTCGTAGAGGTCGAGGAGCGCGTTCCATTCCTCGGGCGTCCAGTCCGGGGAGAAGCGCCCGCGGTTGCGCTGGCGGGCGTTCGCGGCGGCCATCTTGTCCGGGTTCCGGCGGCGCCACTCGCGGTTGAGATCGGTCTCGCGCTTCCGGTACGCGGGGTCCTGCCGTGCCGCCTCTTTGTGCTCGCGGGCTCGCCGTCGCGCCGATTCCCTGTGGGCGTCGACCGAGCGGTAGGCGAGCATCTGCGCCCGTTCCGTGTCGCGGTTGACCTCGTAGCGGGACCGCCGCTCGGCTTTCCGGCACGCCTTGCACTCGTTACGGCGGCCGGTGATGGTCGTCTTCGAGCGGTGGAACTCGGTCTCGGCCTTCTCGGTCTTGCAGACCCTGCACACGATCATGGTCACGGTACACAAAGTACCGTGTGTACCGTGTGTGCATTGGTGACCGTGTGTACCCTTCACCGCATGGAGCGAATGGGAGTCAGGGAACTGCGGGAACAGCTCGGCCGACGGGTCGACGCGGCACACTTCCGCGACGACGTGACGGTGGTCGAGAAGAGCGGCGAGCCGAGGGCGGTGCTGGTGCCGTACTCCTGGTGGATGGAGACGACCGGCGGCGAGACGCCGGCGGCCGACTGACACGCTCACGACGCCACCCTCGGGCGCCAACCGGGCTTCAGATCCTTGCCGTAGCGCTTCTTCCACTCGGCGAGCACGTCGGCGAGGGGCTTGCCGGTGAACGGGCCGCCGTATTGCAGCTGGTACTGCTGGGCGTAGTACGAGTCGTTGGGGTCGATGCCCTTGGCCCAGTCCTCACCGAGCACGTTCTTCTGGTCGCGTTTGAGGAGGCGGAGCACGCCGCGGTACTTCATCGACACCGGCCGCTTCGTGAACGCGGTCGTGGCGAGGGACTGGTAGCGGCGGTGGCCGTGCCGCCACGCGAGCAACTGGGCGTCGCGCGAGACGGCGGCCATGACGATCAGCTTCGACAGCTTCGCGTACCGGCTGGTCGACACGGGGAAGTCGGACAGCATGTAGACGGTGGGCTGCTGCGGCAGGTGCGCGCCCCAGTTGCCGAGTGTCGGCGCCCACGAGTACGCGAACACGCCGACGAGCTTGCGGTCGACGAGGACGGCCACGCCGAGGGACTCGGAGCCGGGCCGGATGTTGTGGTTCATGTACGCCGAGCGCAGGGCGGCGAACTGGCCCGAGGTGAGGACGGCGAGCGAGGGCGTGTCGCCGATCTCTTCGTCGGCGAGGTGGGGGCCGGGCCAGTTCTCGGTGTGCTGGCGGGGCTGGACGAGGCGGAGCGGGCCGGACTTGGCGTACACCCAGATCGGGATGCCGCGGTTCGTGGTGCGGGTCCGGCCGCGCAGGTACTCGGCCATCTCCGGGATTTCCTCGTTGGTGCCGAGGAGCCAGTGGTCCCGGTCGGTGATCCGGTCGATCAGGAACTCAAGCTCGGGATCCTCCATGATCGTGAACTCGGGCGGAGTCCACTCGAACATCTCCTCCAGCTTCGCGAAGTCGCGGACGAAGTTCTTGCCCGCGCCGTGGAACGGCGGATAGGAGACGACACCGGCGCCGTCGGGGATCTTCTCGACCCATGTCAGCGCGTCCTCGGCCGCGTACGAGGCGAGCTTCAGCGTTTCCTGCGCGGTGACGATCTTCGCGGTGGTCTTCGCGTGCAGGTCGGGCCACTGCTGCTCGTAGGCCCGGCGCATCTTGTCCCAGTACGGGTTCGACTTCTTGCCCATGAGCGGGGCGAGCCGGGTACACAGCATCATCGTCGCGAGCTGCTTCTCCGGGGTGTCGTGGTGCTCCTCCAGCCATGGGAACTCGGCGGCGGCGGACGGGGTGAGGACCAGGGGCAGCGGGTCGCCGGCGTAGTACCGGCCGATCGCCGTCGAGTACATGAGCACGTCGCACGAGTGCAGGCGCTTGCCGAGGCTGGCGATGGTCTTCTCGACGGTGAAGTTCCCGCAGCACACGTTGTAGACGTCGGTGACGTCCTTCCACAGGGAGACGTGCTCTCTGACGATGCGGCACATGTCCGCTGGGATCGAGCCGTGGAACATCGGGGTTGGCTCCTCGCATGGGGTGGACAGCGTGACGAGGGGCCGCAGATGGTAGCTGATCAGGCATCATGTGCATTCAGCACAAACGGTGCGGGCGCACGCGAAAGCCCCCGCCCTGGGATCGGCGGGGGCTTTCGAGGCTGGAGCGCCGGCCACGACTTGAACGTGGTCCTGCCCCCTGGAAGGGGACCGTGCGTCGGTTACACCTCCGGCGCGTGGCCGGTCGTCGCCGCTGCTCAGGACGACCAGACGCCACGGAGCATACCTCACCAACCGTCACAAACGCCCACGGAGGGTGTTGTTCGGCTGGCTGGGAGGCCTGGGAGGGGCTGTGGTTCCGGCTGTGGCCGCCTCGTTGCAGGGGCTTGGGGTGGTGGGAGGCTCGGGGGGTTGAGCGGCTGAGACGGGCGTGAGGGCGGGGAACAGTTCGGGCTGGACCGCGGTACGGTCCCCGGACTGCCGCCCGGCCTGCTGGTGTTCGAGGTGCTGGGCTGCCGTCCACCGCCACCAGTCCGGCCGGGCCTGCCGGAGGCCGCCGGTCAGGATGAGGTGGTCGGCGCGGACGTCGTGCACGGTGCCGTCGAGGATCAGCCACACCTCGCACTTGGGCAGGCCGGGCCGGGTGACCATAGCGAGCTGGTGGATGTCGCCCCAGCCGGGGTGCAAGCCGCCGGGCTTGATCCACGTCCAGGTGCCGGGGCGGATGTCGCCGGGCCCGGCCGGGGTGTGCCGGTAGGGCGGGCGCTGGCGGCGGCGCCGCCACGGCTTCGGGGGGTAGAAGTGGGACGGCGGGTAGTGCGGGTGGGCGTCCCGGTAGGCCTTCAGGTCGGCGGCCTGCCGCCTGACGACGTCGGTGTCCGTGTAGCAGCGGGGCCCGACGTGCCAGTTCCGGGGACCGTTCTTCTCCCAGTAGCTGGGGCTGCCGCAGCTGCACCGGCTCGGGCGGAGGTACTCGCCGGCCGTCGCGCACGGCCAGGCCGTGGCGCAGGTGCGGCACTTCCATTCGGTCTCGGCGCCGGTCGGCAGGTGGTCGTCGGGCAGGCGGATCGGGCGCATCGTCCATCCGGTGGTCATCTGGTGACGTCCTCTCAGGTGTGGTCGGGGGTGGTGGAGCGGGGCCGCGGCTGGGCCCCGTAGAGCAGCAGTGAGGCCGGGGAACGCTGCCTGTTCCCCGGCCTCATGGAGCGTTGGGTGGCTCACCCGGCGGGCTTGATGCCGTCCTCGGTGCAGACGGTGCACGGCTCCTTGTACGTGCAGGCGTAGTGAGGCCGTCCGTCGAAGTCGGCGCAGTGCAGGCAGTCGGTGGGGTGCAGGGCGGGGCACGGCCAGCACTCGGTCAGGGCGTGCCGTACGTAGATCAGGGCCTGCGTTTCTTCCTCGAACCGGGTGGCGTCCTCTGGGTCGCAGCCGCACCGGTCGTGCAGGACGCCGATCGTCGTGTGGCGCAGGGTGACCGTGCGGTCCTGGCGGATCTCGTACGGGTCGCCGCCGTCGACGTCGGTCACGTGGAGGTGGGGCCGACCGTCCTCGCCGGGCTCGGTGCTGCGCAGGATGCCGATCGCGGTCGGGGCGACGACGAGGGTGACGCTGCCGGTGACTTCCACCGCGTACGGAGGGACGGCCTCCAGGCCAAGGACGTTGACTCGCTTGTCGGTGATGTCGGCCGCGCGCTGGCGGCGCTTGCGGGCGATCTCCTGGAAGGCCAGGCCGACCGCGGTCCGCCGGCTGCCGCCGGTTCCCCACACGCGCCGCTCGCCGTCGGCGTCCCGCACCTCCCATCCGTCCTCGGTGCGGTAGACGGCCATCTCCCAGTTGGTGACGTTGGTGTGCGCCGGGGTGTCCTCGGGGAACGAGCCGGGGACGGTGAACAGGTAGCCGTTCCGGCCGAACGGCAGGTGGGCCGGGAAGCGGTCCGGTCCGTACATTTTGTACGCGGGCTCGGTCGTGAAGTCGTCCATGGCGGTCCTTCCGCTGTGAGCTGCTTGGATGAGGGGTGAGGCCGGGGAGCGCTGCCTGCTCCCCGGCCTCATCTGCCGGTCAGTTCTGGGCTTCCGTCTCCTCCGGCGCGGCCAGGACGTGGACCGCTGACCGGGCGCCTTCCGGGCGGGGGCCGTAGCACAGGTACTCGCCCCACTCGTCGTTCACGCGCTTGCCGGACGC
Organism: Streptomyces sp. NPDC091412; assembly: GCF_044756885.1. Taxonomy (NCBI): domain Bacteria; kingdom Bacillati; phylum Actinomycetota; class Actinomycetes; order Kitasatosporales; family Streptomycetaceae; genus Streptomyces; species Streptomyces sp. NPDC091412. Next base: position 16,951 of record NZ_JBIVTV010000007.1, read on the forward strand.
GTCCCAGATGAGCAGTCGGCCGCACTGGGCGCAGTTCCCGGCGTTCTCCCCCGGTGTCCCGTGCGGCCGGTTGTCGGCGGCCGGGGCTCCGTCCAAGGGGCGGGCGAGGAAGTCGAGGGCCTGGCGCAGGTTCAGGACGCCGTGGACGGTGCCGCCCGGGAGCAGCGGGCACGTGGTCACGACCGAGGAGGCGACGATCGCCCGCTCGTAGCCGCCGCAGATGTCGGCGTAGCGGACGCCGCTGCGGGTCTCGGGCGTGGAGCGGACCCGGCCGTCGAGACCGAGTTGGCCGAGGAGCACGGTCCGCTTCAGCGTGGCCGGGTCGACGTATCCGGCCGCGGCGAGGATCGCGCACGCGATGGCCAGGTCGGCGGTCGGGCCGGGGCGGGCGTCGGTGTGCAGCTGGACGGACAGCTCGCCGTCCGGCCAGGCGTAGCCTCCGTTGATGATCGCGGCACGCACGCGGTCGCGGGTCTCGCGCAGTTCGCCGTCCGGGTCGGCCAGGGTGAACGAGGGCCGCTCGGCGGGGACCAGGTCCACGTGCACGTCGCACACGAGGCCTTCGTGGCGGACGTGCGCGCGGGCGTGGCGCTTGGCGGGGGGCTGCTCGGGGAGCTTTACGTCCCGGTACGGCAGGCCCTTGTAGGAGATCTTCCAGCCGGCTCCGACCAGGCCGCCGAAGGGGATCGCCTGCCGGAACAGGTCGTCCACGTCGTCCACGAGGGTGTCGTTGAAGGCGTGCCCGACGCTCGCGGGCGCCCACCAGAGCGTCTTGCCCTGGGCGTCGCGGACCTCGTGGAGTTCCTTCTCCTCGGTGTCCACGGTGATGGCGGCCGCGGTGGGCAGGACGTCGCGGATGAGGCGGGCCGCGTAGGCGATCGTGTTGGCGAGCAGGGTCGAGCGGACCTGCAGGGCGCTCTCGAAGGAGCTGGTGCAGGCGCGGGAGAGCGCGGCGGTGATCAGGTCGGTGCCCAGGGGCTCGGTCATGGTGGTGTTCCTCTCGCAGGTGGAAGGGGCGGGCCGGGGAGCGCTGCCTGCTCCCCGGTCCGTGGTGCTGTCGGTCAGTTGTCGGCGGTGATGACGAAGCGCGGGGTGCGGCCCGCGATCTGGACCCAGACCTCGGTCTCGCCCTTGTGGACACCGGCCGCCGGGATGCTCTCGGTCCAGCGGATGACGGTCTTGCGCATGGGCGCCTTCGTGGTCGGGGCGGTGCCGACCTCGGAGGTGACGACCTCGGCCGGGTAGAAGGTGCCGATGGTGGCGAGCTTGGTGCCGGGGGCGAGGGGGGTGAGGTTGGTGGCCATTTGGGGTCCTCCTTGGTGAGGGGGTTTAGTGGGTCGTCACTATGTCCAACGCTTGTTCGCCCCGTGAGGTACCGGGTGTTTCGCGAGAAATCGCAGAAAACCGCAGGTCAGGAGGTCGGCGCCTCGTCCAGGCTGCCGGTCTGGCTGTCGGCGGTCAGCCCGTACTCGTCGAGGCCGGACTGCTCGCGCATGTCGGCCAGGAACTTGTCGAGGGCCTCGCGGGGGGTGGCACCGCGCTCGGTGCTCACGGAGCCGAAGGCGTCGGCCGCGTCGACGCCGATTTCCTCGAGCACCGCCGCGCGGCGGGCGGGGTTGGTCGGGGCGGGCGCGATGTCCCACAAGGTGTAGCCGGTGCCCTGGCACTGGCCGACGATGATGAACTCGCAGACCTTGGTGAAGGTGCAGGCCCTCTTACGGTCGGCGATCTGCCCGGCCAGGCGGACGTCGATCCGGCCGGTGGCGTCCTGCTCGATTCCGGAGGCGAGCCAGGTCTGAGCGCGGAGCAGGGCACGGACCGTGGTTCCGGGCATCTCGTCTTCGCTGAGCACCGTGACCGGGGATCCCTCGGCGATCGTCATCCGGTAGGTGGCGGCGTCGTCGATGTCGAGCGCCGCGAACGCCTCCTTCATGAGGGCGTGGCGGGCGTGGTCGGCGGTGACGGTCATACGTCCTCCCTGAATTGGGCTTAGTGGGTCGCCACTATGCCTAACGCGTGACGACCCGTGGGGTTCCGGGTTGACCCGGGGGGTTTTCGAGGAAAGTGCAGGTCAGAGCCCTGCGAGGACGGTCTGTTCGTCCTCGTAGATGGCGCTCGCGTAGCGCTCCGCGTGGCGGGCGTTCTTGAAGTCGCCCCGCAGCCAGCGGACGAGCATCAGCCGCTGGTTCGGCTCGCTCAGCCGGGCGACGTACGAGGCGAGGCCGACCGGCAGGAGCTCCTGTTCCAGGGCGCCCTTGCCCTCCTCGACGAGGTCGAGGGGGGCAAGGCGCAGATCGACCCGGTTCCAGTCGGCTCCGGCCAGCTCGGCGATCTCCTTGGCGGCGTACCCGGCGGCGACCAGGACGGCGTAGACCTGGCCCTCGCGGAGCGGGGCGGCCTCGTGCTTGACGGCCTCCTGGGCGATGGCCTGGGCAAGGTGAGCGGGGAGGAGCTTGGCGGTCATGGCGGCCTCCGTGCTGGGTGTAGTGGGTCGTCACTATGTCCAACGCGTGACTACCCGTGGGGTTCCGGGTTGACCCGGGAGGTTTTCGAGGAAAGTGCAGGTCAGGCGGCCATCGCGTAGCGGTCGATGGGCTCGCCCGTGATGCACTCGACCAGCGCGCACAGCAGCACCTCGGCCGCGTTCGGGGTGACCGCGTTCCCAAGCTGCCTTACCTGGTCGCGCTTGCTGCCGAGGATCTTGTATTTGTCCGCGAAGGCCATCGCCCGCTGGATCTCCTTGGGCTGGAGCATCCGGAACAGCACCTTCGACAGGTCGTACTCGCCGTTGGCATCGAGGAGGGCGTACCGGTCGCGGGTGGGCAGGGCGCCGACCGGCTCGGAGGTCGGTCGCGCCTGGCCGCTGCCGTAGTACGGGACGAGCAGGGGGTCCGACGTGATCAGCGACTGGTGGCCGGTGGCCGTCATGGTCCGGAGTGGCTCGTCGGCGCCGGTGACCATCTGGGCGGGGTCACCGTTCGGGGTGTTGTTCCGCATGATCAGCGGGCGGGGTGCCATGACCAGGCCGTGGTGGTTGCCGCCGGCCGACACGGTGTGGACCGGGTGGCCGATGTGCCGGGCCTTCTCCTTGTCGCCGCCGCCGCGCATGGGGACCACGAACGGGACGTAGGCGATCGCCGTCTCGTTCCGGGCGGTCTGGGTGCGCAGGGGCTCATCGACCGGCATGGCCTTCTTGCCGTCGCGGCCTTCGCAGGGAATCAGGATCGGGGGCACGACCAGGGCGTCACTCTCGACCGTCGTCCGGGTCGACATCGGGTCGTCGACGCTGGCCGGGCCGTTGCGCCAGGTCCCGCCGGTCGGGACGAGGAACGGGGCGATCCGGTCGGCGTCGGGCTGGTCGTCGAACAGGGCCTCCTGGCCGACCTGCGCGCCGGGCAGTGGCCAGTACTTGCGGACACCAGCACGGATGCGGGCCATCGTGTTCGGGGCGAGACCCTCTGGGCAGTCCTTCGACTTCGGGCGCGAGCCGATCGGCGTGCCCTTGATGGACCAGTCGATCGCCGCGGCGGCCGGGAGGACGTCGGGCTCAACGAGCGCCCGGCAGCTCTTGCGCGGGCACCGGTAGTCGTAGCTCGACCCGTAGCGGCCCATGTCCTTGCCGGGCTTCCGGAAGACCTGGAGAGCGGAGACCATCTCGTCGCAGTTCGCGCAGTACGCCTTGGGGCGCAGCCACTTGTCCCAGTCGGGCGTGCGGCCGAGGCTCTTGTGCCAGTAGGCGACGTACAGCCGGTCGCGGGACTGCGGGGCGCGGTGCACCGACCTCGGGTCGGCGTGCATCGAGTTGAGGGCGATCACCTTCGTGCGGTAGCCCAGCTTGTGGAACTCCTTCAGCCACCGGTCCCATTCGGTCCACGCGCGGACGTCGGTGACGTTCTCGACCACCCCGGCCTTGATGAGGCCGCCTCGTTCAATCACGCCTCGCAGGTACAGGGGCACCTCTTCCATCAGCGCCCGGCTGGCCTCCTCCTCTTCGGTCGGCTCGTTGTCGTCCTCCTGGTCGGCGGTCTTGAAGCGCTCCTCCTCCATGTCCGCGTAGAGGCTGAGGAGATCGCCCTGCACGGCCTTGGCGAACGACCGCTTTTTCCCCTTGGCAATAGACCAATTGGTGCACTCAGGACTAGACCAGTGGACGTCGGTGATCGGCCAGGCCCAGACCGGGGCCTTGCGGATGTCGCCCATGTAGTGCGCGACGCCCGGGAAGTTGAACTGGTGGGTCTTGATGGCCTGCTTCCAGTGGTTCGCCGCGCGGGCCACTCGCAGGAACGGGACGGCTTCTGCGCCTTGGCCGCTGCCGCCGGCTCCGCAGTTCCCGGTCCAGTGGACCAGGCCGTTGCGCCGACAGAGCCACGTGCCGTGCTCGACCGTGGGGCACCAGACGGTGCCGGTGTAGGTGGTCCACTCAGCAACGGCCTGGCGGAGCGGCTTGGCGGTGACTCGCTCCAGGAGCGACACCCGCCACATCGGGTAGGCCTTGCCCTTGTACTGGAACTCCCGCCGGTGGATCGATGTCCCCCGGCCAGCAAGCGTGGCAGCGAACTGGAACCCTTCCGCGCGGTCCTTCCGGTTCTGCGAGAGGTGCGATTCTCGCACTCCGTTGCGCACACGGGTCGTCCCGTCCGCCAGCATCGACGCCTCGATCAGCAGGTCGAGTTGGTCCTGCGTGAGGGTGAGCAGCCAGGCCGAGTCCAGGACGTGGTCAGGAGCGGCAGCCAGGATGGGGGCCGCGGCGGCGCCGTTCAGTCGCCAGTACCTGGTCCCCTCGTACGTTCCGACGTTCCAGGCGGGCTGGCCGCGCCGCCGGCCAGCGCGGCCCATCGGCGGGCCGTAGAGCGTGGTCAGCGCCCGCTCGATCCGCTCGCACTTCTCGGGGTTCACCGACGGGGACTGGGAGATGTGAAGCCCGCCGCTCTCGCGGTAGTGGCCTTCGGTCCATGCCCAGCCGACCAGCTCAACGAGCGCATCGGGCTGGCTGCTGTCCGTCGGGGTCTCGAAGGGAGCGCGGTGAACGACCGACGATTCCAGGGTGAGCTGGTCGGAGGTCCGGACCTGCCAGACCTTCTGACGTCCGGTTCGCGTGCCCACGCGCTGTCGGACCGGCCAGCGGTGACCGGCCGTCACCAGTGCCGAGAGCGTCTTGCCTTCGACTCTCAGCATCTTCGCGTCGGTCACCTCGAAAACGTTCATCCTCTGGATCGGCACCCAGCGCGCGCGACCGTCCGTCAGGTCGAGGCTGGCCACCAGGTCGCCGACCGCCACCCGGTCGTAGCGCCGCCATCCACGGGCGGTCAGGATCTCAGTCTCGGTGTCCGCGCAGAACCAGTCCATGAGGCTGAGGTCGCCGCCGTCGTGCTTGTAGGCGCGGACGCGCCGGGGGGCCTTGGCCTCGGCGGAGGCTGCCGCCCACTGGCGGGAGGTGGAGTCGATGTAGGGCACAGGGCGCTCCTTTGCTGGTCAGGGGGCTGTGTGGTGTGGAGTTGATCTACTTCCATCCTTGGCCTACACCGCTTGGCCTAACCTTTTTGGCCGAGCAGTGTAGGCAAAGAAACTTCTATGAATCCGCAGGTCAGAGCGGGTGCGGGGCTGCTACGAGGCTGCCGTCGGCTGGAACGGGATCTGCGGGTTCAGCAGGTCATCCAGCGCGTACCAGCACCAGTCATGGCCGCCGACCGCGTACCGGCCGTGCGCGTTCGGCTGGAGGACCTCGACCGCCTGCTGGCGCCGTTCGCCGCCGAGGTACATCCAGCAGATGACCAGCACGACCGCGTGCGCCTGGCGGCCGACTGTGCCGTCCAGGACGTGCACCGTGTCGATCGAGCCGTGCCCGTGCCGCTCGGCGGCGGCTTGGGTGTCGTCCGCGATCCGCCGGACGGTGTCGAGGTCGAACCAGGGCCGCACGTACCCGTCGTCGCTCTGGTCGGCGGGGTCGACCATGGCCGGGTAGCGGTCGCGGTCGTTCGCGCACACCAGGACCTCGACCATTGCGCTCTGCCCGCCGGCGCGGTCGTCGAGGAGGGCGGCGGCCCGGATGAGGTCGAGGGCGTAGGCGGGGTGGCCGTCCTGGTCGGGCAGCTTGGTGCACAGCGGGTACCAGGCGTCGCGCGTGCGGTCGTCCAGGTAGACCGTCCACTCGCTCATGTCGTGTACGCCGTTCCCGGCCTCGTTCTCGCCGACGGCTTCGGTGAAGGTGCGCTCGTCGCCGTCTACCGTCCAGTACCGGCCGGTGGGGAACAGCGAGCCGTCCTCTCCTTCGACCAGCTCGACCCGGCCCGCGTCGAACGGGGCGTCGGGCTTGCTGCCGGTCAGGATGTCGCGCACCGCCGCGGCGGTCACGGCAGCCATGGCGCGGCCGAGCTGGTCGTGCGCGGTCTCGGCGGCCTGCAGGGCGGCGTGGGCTGCCGCGCTCAGGCCGTCGGGGATCGTGTAGGCCGGGCGTGTGGGGGTCTGGTCGGTCATGTGACGTCCTCGTTTCTGTCTGGCGTGGTGGAGGTGGGCGGGGCTACTGGCGGGCGGCCGGGAAGGTGATCCGGTAGAGCTGGGCGGACTGCTCGTCCGGGACGTGCTCCCATCCGGCCGCGGCGAGGTCGGCGGGCGTGACGTGGTCGAAGCCTCGGCGGAGGGCCCGGTCCGCGGTGCCGAGCGTCTCGGTGTCGAACGGGCCGGTGTCGTCGGCCGTGTCGATCTCGCGCTCGTCGGCGAACACCGCGCAGACCCGGGCCGAGTTGGTGAGGTCGACGAGGGCCGATGTCGCCTCGGGCACCCGGTCGTGCAGGACGGCCCCGGCGGTCCAGGTGGCGATCCCGAGCGGTGTCGCCGGGCGGGTGAGGCCGCACAGGCAGTCGGTCTCGTGCCAGTCCTGGTGGCCGCCGCAGCGGGGGCACCACCAGACCTCGCAGCTCCAGGTCCACTCCCAGCCGCCGATGCCGTACAGGCCGTTGCGGTTGGGCTCGATGACGTCGGCGGCTGCTTCGCCTTCGTCCACCCACTGCCAGCGGACGTGGACGACGACCGTGCGGTTCGCGCCCTTGCCGTTGGGCTTCCGCCGGCGCGCTGCCTTGCGGGCGGCCCGGGTGGCGACGGCGATCGTGGTGGCCTGCTCGGCTCCCTGGTCCAGGTCCCGCCAGTTGATGCGGACGGCGACCGCGAGCGGTTCGCGGTCGCCGTCCTCGTCCTCGTCGTCCGTGTTGCGCTTGATGTCGCTGGCGAGGATGTGGACGGTGTCCCGGCTGTCCGCGCGGCCGTCGATGACGTGGATCGTGTCGTAGCAGTCGTAGCCGTACTCGTCGGCCTCGCGGAGCGTCTGGGCGGACAGCTCTCGGGCGACGTCCAGGGTGAAGTACGGGCTCATCCAGCCGTTCCACCGGTTGGTCGGGTCCAGCTGGCAGTCGTAGGGCCCGAGGATGTCGTCGAGGGAGACGCGGCTGGCGATCATCTGGTGGCGCATGGTGGTTCTCTCCGTTCGAGCATGGGTCGGCCCCGGGGCGGGCGGGTGTCCGCCCCGGGGGCCGTCGTGGGTGAGGGCTAGAAGTCGAACAGGGTGGGCTCGGGCTTGCGGGCGCGCGCTACGGCGCCCAGTTCGGGGACCAGCTCGCCGGTCTGCTCGGTCCACCACTTGGCGGCCATTGAGCGGTGGCACCAGTTGCCTTCCACTCCGAGCTTGTCGAAGCAGAGGAGGACGACCGGGGCGTCCAGGTCGTTGGCTCCGGCGATTCCGAGCAGCTCCTCGCGGATGGCGTCGATCCCGGCCTCGGTGAGCATGCGCCGGTACTGGAACTCGTAGGCGTCCTCTGCGAGGCCCGCGCGGACCAGCGGCCAGGGCGGGGTGACGAGCTTCGCGTGTCCGCCGAGCTGGTACGGGAGGCGGAACCGGGGGTGGCCTGCGGTGGTGCGCACCGGGGTGCCCATGGCGGGCTGGAACTCCTGGAACGTGCAGGTGGCGACGCGGAGGTCACTCATGGGTCTTTCGTCCTCTCTGGACGGGATTGGGTTGGTTCATCCTGCAGGGCCTCCTTCGACTGACATGGGGGGGTGTAGTGAGTGCCCACTATGTTCAACGCGTGGATACCCACTGTGGTTCCGGGGAGACCCCCAGGGGTTTCGAGAAAAGCGCAGGTCAGCGGCTCAGGCCGCGACGTCGAACAGGTCGAGCTGGCGCGGCTGGCGCAGCAGCCAGTCGTGCGTGCGCAGCCGGCTCCCGGCGTAGCCCGGCAGGAACAGCAGGCAGGTGCGGACGTTGGTCCCGGAGACCGCGAACGAGTCCTCGGGCAGCTTCTCGATCTCGCCGCCGACCTCTTCGACCACCTCGCGGAAGTCGGTCGTCTTCCGGTCGCTCCACCACATCAGCCCTTGGCTCATGACGGCGACGAGGATGCCGTCGTCCTTCATGAACCCGACCGCGTGGAGGATGTGGTCCAGCCCGTTGTTGAACGGGGGGTTCATCACGATCCGGTCGTAGCCCTCCTCGATGTCGAGCGGGTCGAGGGCGAGGAAGTCGGCGTTCTGCACCTTCCGGCAGTCGCCCTGGGCGCGGAGGATCTCCGCGCGCCGCTCGTCCAGCTCCACGGCGTCGACCACGCCGCCGCGGCTGGCGATGTCGGCGGTCATCGCGCCCGCGCCCGCCGACGGTTCGAGCACGGTGTCCCCGGCCCTGATCCCGGCCTGGTCCACGATCTGCGTGACGAGCGCGGGCGGGGTGGCGTACCAGCCCTGGTCGTACCGGGACGGGTACTCACCGGCCGCGAGGCACTGGCGCATGAACTCCTCGATCCGGTACGCGAAGACGTGCGCCCGGACCTTCTTCCGGCCGTCCCATCGGCCGCCCATCTCCTTGAGCACCTTGTCCACTTGCTCGTACACCGGCCGGTCGAGTTCGAACGGGATGCGCACCTGGTCGTGCTGGATCTCCGTGCGCTGGTCGGTGAGGACGGTGAGGACGTCGGTCGGGAAGATCATGGTTTGCCTCCTGGTGTTCGCTGATCGGGTGGGATGGTGCCTTCGGTCGGGGGGCCGCCGGCGGGGATGGCGTGGGGGCCGCTGTGACCGCCGCGTGGCCGGGGCTGGGGGGTTGGGAGGGGGGCTCCGCTTACTCCGCTGAGCGGGGCAGGGGGCGCCCCGCCCTTCCGGGCGGGGCGCTAGTGGCTACCCACTATCTAGGCGACGGACGAGGCGGCGGCCTCCGGGTTGATCTCGATGCTGCTCGCACGGACCGCCGCGATCGCCTGGGCCTGACGGAGGTTCTTGTGGGCGCGCAGCGTCAGCTCCCGCAGGTGCTCGATGCGCATCTGGTGACCGGGGACGCCGCCGGGCGTACCGGCGAGCAGGAGGGCGAGCTGCTCGGGGTCGGCGCTGGCCAGCTCGGACAGGATCTCTCCGGCCTGGCTCAGCCGGTCGATCTTCTTGACCAGCGCGTTCCGGTCGCTGACGATCCGCTCGCGCTCGCTCTCGGGGAGGTCGAGCGAGCCGGGGATGGCGTCCTGACCGTCCTTGCCGCCGGCCACCTCGTCAGCCAGGACGAAGAAGCTGCCCTGCTCCTCCTGCCGCTTCTCCTCCGCGCGGGCCGCCTGCGCGAACGCCTCCGCGTCCCGCGTGCTCTTGAACTCGCCTCGGGCGTACCGGGTGAGGAACCGCATCTGGTTGTCGCAGTTCAGCAGGGACACGTACCACGAGAGGCCGACCGGGAGGTGCCCCTTGCCCAGGGCCTCACGGGCGGGCTCGCACAGGCGCAGGAGGTCGATCCGCCAGCCGACGTAGGCGGCGGACTTGCCGACCATCTTGGCCACCTCGTCGATCGTGTAGTTGGCCTCGACCAGCCGCTGGAAGCTCTCGGCCTCCTCGATCGGGGTCATGTCCGCGCGGCCGACGTTCTCGGCGACCTGGCGGGCGAGGGTCTCGCGGCTGCCGTCCTCGATGCCGTGGTTGACGACCGCGGGCATCTCGGTGAGACCTGCCAGCTTGGACGCCCTCCACCGGCGCTCACCTGCGATGAGCACGTACCTCTTCGTCGAGGGGATGTAACGCAGGCTGACCGGCTGGAGCAGACCCAGTTCCTTGATGGAACCGGCCAGCTCCTCCAGCTTGGCCTGGTCGAAGACCTTGCGCGGCTGGGAGGGGTCGCGGTCGATCCGGTCGATCGGGACGACCTTCTGGACGGTCTTCACCTGGGGGGCGGCCGTCACCTTCTCCGCCTTCGCGGCCTTGGCGGTCTTGGGGGCGCGGGTGGTGGTGGCGGTCATGGTCGGAACCTCCTGGGTGGGGTGGTTTAGTGGGTCTTCACTAATACCAACGCGTGTACGCCCCGTGTGGTTCCGGGTGTTTCCGGAGAGATCGCAGGTCAGAGCCGTTTTTTCACTCCCCTCCGGGGTCTCTCCGTTCCCCTCCGGGACCTCCCCTGCGGACTCCTCGGGCTCCGTCGGCTGCTCCTCGGTGGGCGCCTCAGCCTCGGCCGCCGCAGGCTCCTCGGCCGGGGGCTCCGCCGACAGCTCGTCGACCGGCGTTTCGACGTCGGCCGCCGCAGCCTTCTCGGTCGCCGCCGCGGCGACCTCGACGGACCCCAGGGTGTGGGCCCATGCCTGGAAGTCGAGCGGAGCGTAATAACCGTCCGCCATGGCGATGCCCTCGTCCACGTAGGCCCGGTATGCGGCGTCCAGCTCGGGCGTGCGCTCGACGTCCGGCCGCTGGGCGGCGCGCTCGCGCATCTCGGCCATCTGGGCCGCCTTGCGCTCTTTCCGGGTGAGCCGAGTTCCAATGGGGGCGGTCATCGCGTCCTCCTGGGTGGGGTGGGTTAGTGGGTCTTCACTATTACCAACGCGTGTACGCCCCGCGTGGTTCCGGGTGTTTCCGGAGAAATCGCAGGTCAGAGCCGTTTTACCGCTCTCCTCCGGGCTCTCTCCGTGCGCCTCCGGGGCCTCCCCCGCAGGCGCCTCGGCCTCGCCCGCTGGGGGCTCCTCGATGGCGGGCTCCGCCGCCGGCTGCTCGTCGACCACCGCGGCGGGCTCCTCCGCCTGGGGCGGCTCGGGCGCCGCCGGGGCGAGGACGACGTCACGGACGAAGCCGCTGCGGTCCCGGGATACCGCCCAGTCCTCCTCTCCGCACACGTAGCCGCGCTTGGCGAGCAGCCTCGTGATCTCGGCCTGGAGGGACTTCGACCACACCGCCCGGTGGAACCGCTCGCCCTCCGGAGGCTTGATCAGCTCCGGCGTGAAGTCCTTGTGCGGTCGGCTGTTCCCGTTCAGCCACACCAGCTCGGCCACCTCGCCGCCCAGGTCGCAGGTGACGAACACCCGCTTGGCCACCTTCGGATCGCTTCGCTTCGCCGCCTTCGGCTTGGCGGCCTGCGCCTCGCGTACCGCGCTCGCCGACTGGGCCTCGGACGCCTCGTCGGCCAGCTTCGTGCCGGGCACCTTCCCCTCAGCCAGGAACGCGTCCATGGCCGCCTCGGGACACCGGGCGCGCACCTCTGTGTAGTCCGCCGGGTGCGTCCAGACCCGTCCGCGGTCGGTGGCGTCCTCCAGTGTCATTACCTGCTTCGGGGCCAGTCGCAGGTTCCACGCGACGCTCAGCGTCGTCGGGTTGACCCGCTTCACCTGGTACCAGGAGCCGAGGTAGCGGACGTAGTCGCCGGGCGCGAAGTCGTCCGGGCCCCAGATCTTCACGCCGTCGGCCTTGGCCTTCTCGACGATCGCTTCCCAGTGCTGGATCTCCTCGCGGAGGTCGAGGACGTTCACCTCGTGCCGCTCGCCGTCCCAGCCCTTCTCGGCGGCCTCCGTAACGTACCGCTCCTGCTGGCGGAGGTCGGCGCGCAGCTTCTTCAGCCGACGCAGGGTCCGGTACGGGTCCTTCCGGAACGCCTCGTAGTTCGCGGCGGCCCTCGCCCGGTCCGCCCAGTACGCCGACCGCTCGCCGTCCTCGATCGACTTCCGCATGTTGGTGTGGATGCGCTCCTGGTCGCGGCGGGCGCGGCGCTCGCTGTGGTGGCCGACGAGGATCGGCTGGCCGAACTCGAACCGCCGGCTGATGTTCTCGGCCACGCCGCGCCGGGCGTCGGAGGAGGCGGCGGCCCGGCCCGCACGGTCGCCGTAGCATTCGGCGCGGCCCTCAGCGCGCTCCTCACGGTCGGCTTCGGCCTCCGAGAAGGACCGCCGCACCCGCTCGTTGATCTCGACCGTCACGGTGTGTCCGGCCGCCCGCAGGGCCTCGGCGGCCCGGTTGATCCGCCAGGTGTCGGCTGCCTTGTCGCGCGACCGCTTGATGAACAAGCCCTCGATGGAGCGGGAGAACCAGAAGCCGTACTCTCTGACGATCTCGAAGATGCCGTCCCCCTTGCTGGAGCCGGTGAGGATCGTGCCTTCCGCTCGGGTGTGGGTGATCGTGATCTCTGCCATCTGGCGTTCCTCCTGGGCGGTTGGGGAGGGCGGGGCCCGGTGGCCCCGCCCGGTGGTGGTCAGGCGGAGGCGGCGGTCTTCTCGCGGTCGAGTTGGGCGCGGGCGGCCAGGCGGGCGTCGGCCCACGCGCGGATCAGGGCGGTCCGGCCTCGGCGGCGGCCTCGCCGGCGCTCAGGCCGCGGTCGAGGCTGGACAGGTAGCGGGCGCCAAGCATGTTGACGGCGCTGGGCCGGGTGAAGGTCTCGACGAGGCTGTCCAGGCTCAGGTGGGGGAACGACTCGTGCAGGGACTTGGCCGCGATCGCGGCGATCTTGCCGATGGCCTCGGCGAGGTCCTCGCGGTCCTGCGGGCTCATGGTCTGGGCGGGCCTGGTGTGCGCGAGCTGGGTGGTCATGGTGGGGTCCTCCTCGTTCACGGGGTGCGGTGGGCGGCCACTACGGGCAGCGCGCAGCGGTCAGAACAGGCGCATGGCCTCGCGGGCCGCGCGGGCGAGGACGTCGTCCCCGTTGGTCATCGCGCGGGTGATGGCCGCGAAGGAGCGCTGGGCGGCCATCTGCTGGCGGGTGGCTTCCTCGGCGATGTCCAGGCCAAGCTGGCGGAGGGCGGCCCGGTCGAGCACCCCGCTGCTCACCGTCCTGCGTACGGCGACCGCGCGAGTGACGTCGTTCTCGCGAGCGAGCCGCCGGGAGAGGTCGAGGGCGTCCTCGGCGTCCCCGATCTCGGCGATCAGCTCGGTCTCTTCGCAGATGGTGGTGGCGAGCATGGGGGCCTCCCGGGGAGTGGGGGTTTAGTGGGTCGTCACTATGTCCAACGCGTGTACGACCCATGTAGTTCCGGGTGTTCCGCGAGGAATCGCAGGAAATTGCAGGTCAGATGGGGTGGGCGAGGCCGGATGGCCCCGCCCGGGCGGGCTCAGGGGAGCCGGGTGGCAGCCATGGCAGCCTCGACGATTCCGAACGTCTGGCCCCAGGTGGCCTGCACGGTCATGAACTCGGTGCCGCCGTAGCCCGAGCAGGCGATGATCTCGGCCTTGGCGCCTTCCGCGCTCGGGGGGATCTGGACTGTCCAGTCGTACCCGCCGTGGCTGACCGTGGCGGCCAGGCCGGTGTTCAGCTTCTTCCAGCTGGTGGCGGTGGCCGCTGCGGTGAAGATGGCGGAGGAGGTGGTGGCGTCCATTTCCGGCTCCCTTGGGTTGGGGTTTAGTGGGTCTTCACTATGTCCAACGCGTGTTCGGGTCAGGAGGTACCGGGTCATTCGGAAGAAATCGCAGGAAATTGCAGGTCAGAGGGGGTGGGCGGGGCCGGGTGGCCCCGCCGGGGCGGCTGGCGGTCAGCCGGCCAGGATCGCCTCGCCCGCCTTGGTCAGGGTCACCCGCTGCCCGGTGAACAGCGAGCGGCTCGTGTCGCACTGCGCCCACCCCTGCTCGATCACCCACATGACCATGTCCTTGCGGGGCTTCTCGCCCCTCTCGACCGACACTTGCGTCTGGCCGACCCTGAACTCCGAGAGCTTGACGCCGTTGTCCCGGATGGCCTCCAGGGTCCGCTTCTGGGCCGGGGTCACCCTGGGGGCCTCCACCGGGGCGGGCGCGGGCTCGGGCTGGGCCGCGACCTCAGGGGCGGCCTCCTCGGCCGGGGCCTGGTCCTCGTCGATGTCCATGCCGTTGGTGCTGCTCAGGAAGCGGCGCAGGCCGTCCTGTTCGGCGAGGCGCTCCGCGTTGGTGACCAGGCTGGTGCTGAGGGCGATCCCGAAGTCCACCAGGGCCTCCGTCGCCTTCTGGCGCATCTTGGCCAGCCCTTCGCGGACGCCGTGGCGCTCGATGCGCACGAACAGGTCGGCCCAGGGCTTCGCGTTCGCGTCGGCCACCAGGGCGGTGTTCATCAGGTGGGTGAGGTTGGACCCCTTGATCGCGCACGCGTCCGCCAGCTTCTTGCGGGCGTCCTCGGCGGCCTGGAACTCGCCGTTGGCGCGGATGTTCAGGAACTGGAGGGCGATCTTGGCGTCCATTTCGGGCTCCTTTGAGGATGTGGGGTTTAGTGGGTCTTCACTATGCCCAACGCGTATTCGACCCTGGAGATACCGGGTAATCCGGAAGAAATCGCAGAAAATCGCAGGTCAGCGGCCTGCCCGCCTCGTCGGCGTGACGTGCGTAGTGGGTACCCTCTACTCTGGTCCCCATGGACAACACCCTCCCCGAGCCATTCGCCGCGCTCGCCGGCCTCGAAGCGGAGCCGACCATCGAGCAGGCCAGGGCCCTCACCGCCGCACTCAATGCCGTGCCCGACTTGCAGCGGTGGCTGCGCATCCAACGGCAGAAGACCGTGCGCGGTCTCCTCGACTCGGGCCACAACCGGGACGAGCTCGCGCCGCACCTGGAGGTGACCCCGCAGCGCGTGTCCGACATCGCCAGCGGCCACACCCGCAGCAAGGCGCCCCGCAAGACTGCGTGACCTCGCACGGCGAGCGCCCGCCGGCCCCTGCAGAGCAGGGCGGGTGGGCGCTCGCGCGTCGCGGCTCACGCGGCGGCCGGGGCGAACAGGCTGAGCTGCTCGGTCTCGTCCGGCGCGGCCGGGAGCGGGGGGAGTTCGACCGGCCGCAGCGGGGACGCCTTCGGCAGCTCCGGCCTCGGCGTGGGCCGCGCGGCCTCGGCGCGCAGCTCGGCGACGACCTCCGCGTCCAGGCGGTGCTCGGCGACCTCCTCGGCAGTGGGCACCCAGCCAGCCGGGACGTTGCGGCCCAGCCGGTCTCGTTCCCCAGGCGCTCGATCTCGTCGGCGTGCCCGGCGATCACCTCGTCCGCGTGGCGGGTGAGGGGGAGGACGTACGTGCCGATGCGTTCGCCGTTGCGGTAGTCGCCGGTGACCCGGAAGTCGCAGCCGCGGCCCTGGGTGAGGCCGAGGCCGCGCAGGACGCGCGCGATGGCAACCGTCGGGGAGGAGGGGGCGGGCAGGTTCTTCATCCGCTGGGCTCCTTTCAGAGTGCTTAGTGGGTAACCACTATGTCCAACGCTGGAGGTCGCCTGAGGTACCGGGGAGGACCGAGGAAATCGCAGGTGAGGACAGGATGCGGACACGTCCGGACAGGCTGTCCAGGCGGGGCGCCGACCTGACCGGACACTGTCCCGACGTGTCCCGCCGACCGCCCGTGAACTCGGCGCGCAGGACGCGCGGGTTCACGGCGTGCTCGTCGTCGACCCACACGTTCACCCACGGCCTGCCGCAGAACGACAGGCCGGACCTCGGACCGTGCAGCCTCCGGATGACGCGGCTGGCGCTGAAGGCTCCGTGCCACCA
This sequence comes from Streptomyces sp. NPDC091412, assembly GCF_044756885.1. Taxonomy (NCBI): domain Bacteria; kingdom Bacillati; phylum Actinomycetota; class Actinomycetes; order Kitasatosporales; family Streptomycetaceae; genus Streptomyces; species Streptomyces sp. NPDC091412. The sequence goes on from NZ_JBIVTV010000007.1 coordinate 32,641, forward strand.
GATCCGGCCGGCGGCCAGCCCGTACGGGGCGCCGACGAGCTCGGTCAGGTCGAGGCCTTCGCGGGCAACGTCGCAGAGTTCGCTGGCGAGGTCGGCGCGGGCCCACCGGTTCGACCACGGGCCCACGGCTTCGACGGCGGCCTCGCGGACGTAGTACTTCTCGCCGAGGGTGAGGTCCTCGTCCTCCAGGCGCCGCTCGACCGCAGCGCTCACGGCGCGGATCAGGTCGCGCGGGGCGGCGGGCTGCCGGTCGGAGGGGAGGAACGTCGCTGCGGTGGCGCAGACGGCGCGGAGGGTGGTCTGTGAGATCCGCATGGATACCTCCTGGGAGAAGGGGAGCGGTGTCCGGACAGCCGCTGAACGGGGCGGACACTGTCCGGACAGAGGTGGGTCGGTCAGGCGGTGGCGGCGACGGCCGCGGTGAAGGTGGCGGACAGCGACTCGACGAACAGGGCGCCGACCCGGGCCTGGTGGGCGTGCTGCAACTGGGCGGCCTTCTCCTCGTTCCGGGCGTGGACGGTGAACCCGCACAGGCAGGTCACGACCGGCGCGCTCGGGTCGATGACGCTGGCGTGCTCCTGGGCGATCTGGGCGAGCCGCGCCGAGAGGGTCAGGCGCAGTCGGCCGTTTCGGTCGGCGACGACCAGGCGGTGCGCGGTGAGCACGTCGGTCTGCGCGACCGGGATCTCGTACGTTCCGGCCTCGATGATCCGGCAGCCGGGGCGCTCGATGCTGCGGGCGTAGCGGGCGACCCGCACCGAGTCGATCACCGCGAGGTTCCGCCGGGTCTCCTCGGACAGGTCACCGACCTCGGTGTGCGGGCGCAGGCTGATGGAGCGCAGCGCGCACGAGGTGGCCGGGTTGACCTTGCGCCAGCGGATGAGTGCGCCGCCCTCGCGGGTGGCGGTGATGGCGTAGCCGCGGTTGTAGCTGCGGCGGAGCAGGCTGAGGGCGTGGACCTCGGTGGCGGTGCCGCGGCTCTCCGAGCCGCTCTCGCTGGTGACTTTCTCGGTGAACATGGCGGTGTCCCTTCGTCTGGTGGGGGGCGGGGCCCGGCCTTCGCAGCGGGCCGGGCCCCGGCTGGTGGGCGGTGAGTGGTGCTACTTACATTTTTTGCCTAATCAACTTGGGCTAACCTCATTGGCCAAATTTATTAGGCAAAGGAACTTCTAAGAAAGCGCAGGTCAGCGGGCCAGTCCGCCGAACAGGACGTCGGCCGCCGATCGGCCCGGAGCCCGCTCACCAGCCCCGGGGAGCCTGCCGTAGACGACACCCTCGCCGGCACCCCGGCCGGTGTCGCCCGGCTTCCGCTCCTCCTCGGCCGGGCCGCCGGGCTCCTCTGCCCGGGCGCCGCTCACCGGCTCCAGGGTCTCGGCGGCCTGCCCGGCGCGCGGGTAGTCGGCGGCGTGGGCGGCGAGCCACACGGTCAGGTACAGGGCGGCGTGCGCGCACTCCGTGTCGAGGTCGAGCCCGAGCCCCACGGTGAACAGCTGGTCGATGTACTCGCCTGTGCCGTCGTACAGGGCGGCCGTCCACGGCTCGGTGTGCTCCTCGGGCTCCAGGTCCGCGCTCTCCCCCGAGTACAGGAACACCTTCGGCCCGGTGTGCGCGTCTCCCTCGTCGGTGGTGCAGTCGACGCCGACGAGGACGTACGAGACGCCGCAGTCCTCCGCGAAGAAGGCAGGGATGCCCAACTCCGCCAGGGCGGCGATCAGCTTGTCCCCGTCCTTCGGTCCGGCATCGGCGGCGGCCTCGCGGGCGCCGTGGGCGAGGAGGTTGAGGCGGCGGGCGGCGGCCTCGGTGACGATGGTCTCGGTAGCAGTCATGACGTTCCTCTCGTGTGCGGGTCAGATCCAGGAGCGGACGGCGTGGAAGCGGCGCGAGCGGTACGGCACCGCGGCGTCCGCGTGGGTGTCGCGAATGTGGGCCTCGGCTGCGTCTCGCGCACCGTCGCGGGTGGTGGAGCGGCCGGTCTTCGTGCAGTCGTAGTTGCAGCAGCCGGCGCTGTCGCAGTGCGCGCCGACGACGTGCACCTGGCAGCGCCACAGCCAGCCGTGGCCGTAGCGGGCGCCGGACACCGGCACCCAGGAGACGAGGGCGACGGGCGCCGGGGCTCCGTCGGCCTGCAGCAGGCTCTCGGTGCGGTAGCCGGTGTACTTGTCGGCGGACAGGACGGTCGGCCTGATGTCCCACCAGGTGAGGGCCAGCGGGGGCCACTCCTCGGGCGGGACCGGCCGGCGGTCGGGCACGCACTGTTCGGGGGCGGGCAGGTCGGGCCACTGGGGCGCGACCGCGCGGAGCAGGGTGAGGCGTTCCACGGTGGTTCCTTTCTCTGTCATGCGGCGGCGACCAGGTGAGCGGCCACCGAGTGGTAGCAGCGGACGGAGCGCAGACCGGCCGGGCAGTTGCACTGCCCGGTGGCCGCGGTGCGGTAGACGCCCTCGCCGTCGTCGGCGACGACGAGGAAGACACGGTTCTGCCGGAGGGGCACCAGGGCGCCCAGTTCGAGCAGCTCGACCGCTTTGGCGACCTGCCACTGCGGGTGGGTCACGTCGGCGCGGGCGGTGCGGCGGATCTTCTGGCGACAGCGCGGTCCGTACCCGTCCGGGCTGGGGCGGCGAAGCGGCCTGCGGCACCTCAGGCACCGGGTGGGTTCCGTGGTGGTGACCTTGGTGGCGCGCATGGCAGCTCCTTGGGGGGCGGTGGTGGGTGGTACTACTGCCATCCTTGGCCTAATCAACTTGGGCTAACCTTGTTGGCCACTTTGAATAGGCAAAGGAACTTCTAAGAAAGCCGCAGGTCAGCGACCTGCGGCGGTTCAGGCGAGGGGCTCGGGGATGACGCGCTCGACGGTGACGATGTCCCACATCGCGGTGCCGAGGTCGATGGCCACCCGCCACGCCTCGCGGTAGGTGGTCCGACGGTCGGCGGTGGTCACGCCCTCGACCTTGGCCCACCATTCGGCGTCCCCGTCCGGCGTGGCCGTGACGTCGGTGTCGAGGACGGTCAGGCGGGCGCCGAACCCGTGCAGGATGTCCCCCTTGGCGACCAGGGTCCGCGGGATCTCCAGGGTGATCCGGCGGGTGCGCCCGCCCATCAGTTCCTCGGCGGCGTCCGGGTCGGCGTGCCGCAGGTAGCCGAGGGCGTCTTCCAGGTCGGTCACGGCCTTGCACCATGCCGGGTCCTGCGGGTCGGGCCGGTGGGCGATGCGGGCGGAGGCCTGCCGGGCGGCAGCCTTGGCGGCGGCCACGCGGGCGGCGTCGACCAGCTCGCAGCTGTGGGCGGGGAAGGTGGTGCCGTCGTCCATCGTCAGCGTCGTGACCAGGGCGGCCGGGTTGTCGGTGGCGGCTTCGACGGTGCGTACGACGCCGTCCGGGCAGACGCTCCGCTGTCCGGGCTGGTGGCCGGGGGCGGGCTCGGCCAGCTCGTACCGGTACTCACGGGCGATCCGCTCGGCGGCGTCGACGCTGGCGGCCCACTTGCCGCACGCGTACTCGCGGGGCGGGCGGCGCAGGGTGGCGACCGGCTGGAAGGCGCCGGCCTCTGCGGTGAGGGCGACGGCCAGGCGGTTCATCCAGACCGCGGCGGCCCGCTCGAAGACGACCACCAGGACGGCGCCCTCCTCGACGTCGCCGCGCTCGGCCGCGGCGACTGCTTCGGCGCTGCTCTCGAAGCGGTGGACGGCCGGGCCGGGCTCCAGGTGGTACGCGTCGATGGTCAGGCCGAGTTCGTCGGCGACCTCTTTGGCGACGGCGACGCTTCCGGCGTAGCGGCTGCCGCTCACGCTGCTGGCGGACTCCATGGCGCCGGAGTGGAACTCGCCGTGCCCGGCGGTGATGGCGACCGGCCAGGCGCCCATGAGGACCGCGATGGCCTTCTCGCCCTCGACGACGAGGACGTCTCCGTCCGTGATCTCGTCGTAGCACTGGCTGACGTCGTAGGCCTCTTGAGTGGAGGCGAAGCGGTGGACGCGGAGGGTGGGACTGTCACTCATGTGCCGATTCCTTCCCTGTTGGGTGATAGGTGGTACTTCACCCATCCTTGACCTAAACATCTTGGGCTAACCATGTTGGCCGAATTAATTAGGCAAAGAGGCTTCTAAGAAGCCGCAGGTCACGCACCCGATCCAGCGCGCCACTGTCACCTATCCGGTTTGGCCTAATCGGGTTGTGGAACGATGTCGTCATGCCCAGGCGCCCCGGACCTGCACCGGTCCCACCACACGAGCCCAGCCCCGAACTGAAAGCCGCCATCAGGGACTGGGAGGACAGCGTCAAGCGCGAGCAGGAGCTTCGCCAAGCTGCCCGCAAGGCCGTCGCCGACGAGCTGATCCGGTTCCCCGACCTTCCCGTGGCGGCGCTCGCCAAGGCGCCAGAGGTCCCCTGGGACGTCGAAATGGTCCGGCGGATCGCCCGCGAGTACGACGTGCCGTACCGGCAGCCGAACAAGGCGCCCGTGAAGGAGGAGTAGGCCGGCCGCCGCCTCCAGTTGGCGGCGACCCAGGTCAGCTCTTGCGGGGCTTGCCGGTCGCGCCCGCGTGGATGCGGGCGATCTCCACCCTGCCGCGCACGACGACGGCCAGGCCGCCGACGACGCACACGCCGAGCGCCACGACACAGCCGCCGAGGAGCACCCACACCAGCGCGCTTGTCCCAGCCATCCCGATACCTCCCGTTTCGTCAACCTATGGTCGACAAACGTAACGACCACAGGGCCGGGAAGGATGGCGAGACGGACGGGCTACCGGAGGAATTCGCTGACCTGCGGAAACGCGGCACGGTCAACGGTGCCTGGTCTTCACCAGCATGGTCGCAAGAGCCACAAACAGAATCGCGCCCATGATGGCGAACCACACGATGAGGTCGGTAACGGGGTCCTCGGCGAGTTCTACGAAGTTCACTGCGGTCGCCTTCTTCCGGAACGCCTGCCCTGTCGCTCCAGCCAGTGGAACGACAGCTCCCGGGTACCCCACTGTCGTCGAACACCCGTCGGTAACCCAGAACGGGAAGAGGGGCCACACACGGGTGCGGCCCCTCTCGTCTTTCCCTCACCGGGTCAGTTCAGGCGGACGAGGAACGCGACGATCAGGAACACGGCCAGGAGCGCCGTGGCGATGGCCTGCCCTCGCGGAACGTCGAGCAACTTGGCCACCGGCACGTCGATGACTCGCTCACCGTCCGGGATCAGCCCGGCATGGGCGAGGATCCGATGCCGACGAGCCTCCCGCAGAAGCACACCATCCGTGACACACACCGTCGACGTGCTCGCGCAGTCGTCGCACCGGTACTTCCTGAGCATGGCCGCCGCCTTCTCCCTCACGGTCTACGTGTCCCCATGGTGGACGATCCGCCACGCGCTTGGGCCCCGTTCGGGGTCAGGGAGGACGTCGAATTGCCGTTCGCTCCCCTCTCCGCCCCTCTCCGCCTGCTCTCCGCTGCTCTCCGCAGATGCCCTCTGACCTGCGTCTCCGCAGCGGAGAGCGGGCGCGGAGACCGGTCCTGGGCCGCCGTCAGGGGAGGGTAGCGGCGGGAGCTGATTTCGATGCACTCCCTGCCTCCCCGCGCGCCCCCTCGCGCGGAACTTCTTGGAGGGGTCCCAGCCGGCCCGCACCAGCCTCTCCCGCAGCTCCTCATCGGTGGCCTGACTGAGGGTCGGGAGAGCGGCCCGCATGGCGGGCCGGAGGTCGGCCAAATGCACCCCGTTTTCCGCCCCGATTTCAGCCCGGATCAAGGCCGTCAGCGGGTCCTCCGCGGGGGGCTCCGCAGCAGCCTCGGTGGGGGTCTGCTCGGCGCCCTCAACGGGGGCCTGATCGCGGGGCTTTGCCTCCTCCTTGGCGGCCTCGCGGGTCGGCTTCTTCTCGCCCTGCTCGGCGCGCTGCCGGTGGAGGGCGCCGAGGGCCGCGCAGCACCACACCACGGTGATGCCGACCGGACCCCACACGGGCCAGGTGGTGATGGTGCGGACGGCGCAGTATCCGGCGAACCCAAGCGCGGCCAGGCGGGCGGGCGTCTTCATGTCCTTGGGGCCGTACTCTCCCCCGAGCCAGGCGGCCAGGTGGCCCAGCAGGATGCGGGTACCGGCCAGGTAGTCCGCGCCCATCGCCCACAGCCTGCGGCGGCCGGGGGGCTCGCCAGCGGCGCGGCGCTCCTTCTTGCGTGCGCGCCGGGTGGCCTTGCGTTCGGGCGCCTGCTTGCGCCAGCGGCGGTTGGCCTCCAGACCGGCATTGATGACGGCCGGGATCCACGCGAGGCTGGCGTAGGGGCGCAGGTCGGGCATGGCGAGGGCCCGCATGGGCGCGGGCTCCTCGTCCTCCAGCTCCGCCTCGACGGCGGCCGGGGCCGCCTGGGTGGGCTGCTGCTCCCCCGCCGTGTCGGACGGCGGGGTGTGCTCGTCGTCGGGGTCGGGGACCAGGTGCAGGGCGGTAGTCATCAGCCATCACGCCCAGTGCTGGGCGAACCGCTCGATGAACGCGGCCACCTGCCCGAACGGGCCGCCTGCCCCGGAGGCGACGAGGAAGAAGGCGATCCCGGTCATGGCGAGCTGCCGCAGCGTCAGCCTCTTGAAGCACAGCAGGACGACCAGGCACACGGCCATACCGGCTGCGGTCATCTTGGGCAGCGATTCCCCGATCGCTGCCAGGCCCTCGTTGATCAGGTCGGAGATCCACGAGAACGGCGGCCCTGCCGCCTTGAAACTACAGCCGGCGACCATGGCCAGGAACAGCGTCCAGCCCCAGGACATGGGGCCGACCTTGCCGCCCGGGGTGGTGCCGAACCAGAGCAGCAGCGCCAGGGCGGCGGCCAGGCCGCCGATGCCGAGATGGATAGCCACAGGTGACTCCCGGTCAGTGCGAGAGGGGGGCGCCGTACCAGAGGGCGCCGATGATCAGGGAGGTGCTGACGCCGCGTACGGCCCAGGCGAGCGGGGGGAGCAGGTCGCGGACGCGGTAGTCGACGAGGAGCACCATGGCGAGGAGGCCGTAGGTGGCGAGGACGTCGATGCTGCCTGTGTCGTGGGTGGTGACGAACTCGGCTCCGCGAAAGCCCTGCTCTGCCACGCCGAAGTAGACGCCTGCGGCCAGGCCGGTGCCGTGGTAGGCACCCCACTTGATGTGGGGCTCGACGCTGCGCCACCAGGTGAACAGGTTGTCGCGCTTGGGCGGCAGGCCGGGCGGCCGTCCGAGGAGGGGCCGGGACCAGCGCGGCCCGGCCGGTACATGGTCCTCGCCCTCGACGCCCTCATCGACGCCGTCGTCGCCCTTGCTGTCGGCGGGGCGCGGGGACTTGGAGGCGCGGCGGAGGAAGCGGCGGGGGCCGCGGGCCTCCGGCTTCTTCGACGGCTCGTCGTTGTCGGGCTGCTCGTCGACGGGCTCGGACTCCTCGGCGGCAGGCTCGCCACCGGCCGGGCCCAGGTCGGCCAGGTCCGGCTTGCGCCGCTCGTACCAGAACGGCAGCCGGTCGTTGGCCGCCCGAGCGGGGGCGGACCGGTCGTCGGTGTCCTGCTCCCCCGGCGCCTGGTCGGCGTCGGCGGCGGCCGGCTGTCCGGGCACCGTGGGCGGGTACGGCGGCCGGGGCGGGTAGGCGTCCGGGCCGACGCCCATGCGGCGCAGGTCCTCCCGGATCGACTCCTCGTCGCTGGGATCGTTCGTGTCGACCGAGTGGCCGGCAGTAGCTCCGCCCGGGATCACGCGCAGCAGCTGCTTCTCGTCGGGTCCGGCGGTCATCGGACGGTCTTCCTTCCGGTCTTGGGCGGCAGCAGCCGCTGGGCGGCGGCGACGAGCTGGGCGGCCGGGACGGTGGGCCGGTACTTGCGGTCGAGAGCGCGCAGCAGCTCCGGGACGTCTTCGGCCGGGACCAGGCGGATGCCGCGGAAGCGAAGGCTCGTTCCGGGCTTCATCGGCCCGACCATCGCGGCGACCGGCACGACCGGGACGCGAAGCAGGCTGGACACGGTGCGCGCTTCGTAGTCCATGCCTCCGAGGCGACCGGACACGTCCTTGCCGCCGTGCATGAGGCGGTTGTTACGGACCGTCAGCCGAGAACCGCCCCACTTCTTGGGGTCCACGACGACGACCAGGCCGCGCGGGCTGAAACCCAGCAGGTCCACGTTGGCCTTACCGCGCGGCAGCCTGCGGTCCGCCAGGAACACCCACCCCTCGCCGATCATCGGCTCCAGCAGTCCCGCGACGTACCGCTCCCCCACCGCTCCGATCTTGAAGCGCCTCGCGCGAGCCTCCGCACGGGTGTGGATCCCGGCCGCCGTGGCAAGGCGGACTAACGGCGTGCGCAGTTCCCGGGCGTGGGCGTCCGCCGAGGCGCCGGCCCCGGTGATGCGGCCGCCACGGCCGGGGATGCTCGAGGTACGGCCGGGGCCGCGGTAGCGCCACCACCAGTAGCTCGAGGTACGGCCGGGGCCGCGGTAGCGCCACCACCAGTAGGCGGCGACCCCAGCCACCAGCAGCACGGCGGTGCCCTTCACCAGGGCACTCCCGCCATGAGCAGCACCACGGCCACGACGGCGATGACGATGCCGAGGCGGCGCGCGTGACGGCCGTCGCCCAGCCCGTACACCAGGAAGCCCATCACCACGGCGGCGCCGAGCGCCAGGAGACTGGACATCAGGCGGTCCTCTTCGGGCGGGGTTTCTCGATGCGGTGCCGGGTCCGGGTGACGGTGGCAGCGAACTTCACCGGGTCTCCGCCGTCGCCATGGACGGCCTTGACGCGGTCGATCAGGTCGGCGTCGGAGATCTTCGGATCGGTGGACAGGACGTCCCGGATGGTCTGGGCGATGGACGGCGGGCCGACCGGCCGCAGGGCCTTGCCCTGGGCGCCCTGCTGCTGGCTGCTGCCGGTCGCGCCGGCGTCCGCCGGAGGGGCGGGCTGCGCGGGCGGTGTGGGGGTAGCCGGGGGCGGCACCGGGGCAGCCGGAGGGGTCGGAGCGGACGAGGCGTCAGCCTGTCCGGACACCGACTCGGACACCTCGCGGTCATGTCCGGACGTGTCCGTAGCGGGGAGTTGCTGAGGCTGGGCGGCGCTCGCCAGGATCGCCTCCGCAGCCTGGAACTCCGAACCACCCCCATGGAGCTGGGCGGCCCGCCGGTTGAGACGGCCCAGGCGGACCCCGAGCAGGTACCGGCCGGCCATCCGCTGCTCCTGGTCGGCGACCCAGTGGGCGACGTCGGGGTCCAGCTTCACGCGGTCCAGGCCCATGATCAGCCACCACAGGCCCTTGGCCGCCGCGTCCAGGAAGGAGCCGATGATGCCGGCGGGGAGCTGGTGGAGCACGGCGCCGTAGGTGATGACCGCGCCCATGCCGACGACGAGCATCGCCCACCCGGCGCCGCGGGCCCGGGCGGCCCGGGCGGCGTCCACCCGCTCGATATGTTCAATGCCCAAGCACACCAGCCAGCTCGCCGTAAAGACGGCTCCCGTGGCATAGCTGACGCCGGGGTGCAGCATGCGGGACAGCAGGCCGCCGACGCTGGCCACGGTCCCGGCCGCGGCGAGGAGCGTCACGACGATCGCCACAGCCACGGCGCCCCGCCGAATGATCTCGTCCCAGTCGCGCGGGGGCAGGGCGACCCACACCTCTTCGGTCACCATCCGCGTGGACGGCTTGCCGTCGATGACGGTCGTCACCGGCCGCTGGACCTTGTCCCTCTTGTAGCGCACGCCCGGCTGCCGGTGCGGCGGCGTCTGGGGTGTCTCGGTCATGGGTGTGCCCTTCGGGCTCGTTGGTCGACAGAGGGAAAGGGCGGGACGGCCTGCCGGTCGTTAGTCGCCTTGGGCCTGGCGACGCCGTCTCCTACGCTCGCGCTGTTGGTCCCGTGCGCACTGGCGGCACTCCCGCCTGGTGCTGCCGCCTCGCTTCCGGAGGCGTGTGTCTCCCGGCGTGAACTTGTGGCCGTTGAGGCAGTGGGTCTTGCGAGCGTTGATCGCCGAACGGCTGTTGCTGCGCTCGTTGTTGACCCTCGGGCTCACCGGCTCCAGGTGGGCCGGGTTCACGCAGCGGCGGTGCTTGCAGGTCACACCGCCCGGGCAGGTCGGATCGTTGCTGTGGCAGGTGTGGTCCAGGTGGACCGTCCGCGGTAGCGGACCCACGGCGTGCACGTAGGCGGCGCGGTGTGCCCGCTGTTGCGAGTAGCCCTTGACGGCCGGGTCCTTACCGTAGCCCTCTCGGTCGACGCGCCCGGTGTAGAGCCAGCAGCCATCCGGCGCCACTTCGATGTTGGCGAGGACCAGCTCCCCTGGGGAAACACGGTGCCGCGAGGGGCGGTGGGGGATGCCACGCCGTGAGCGGTAGCACGGCTCGCACTTGCCCCGGCGGATCTTGCCCTTGATCTGCACGCTGCACCCGACGCACACCCGGCGCCTCGACTGGGCGCGCATCTTGGGCAACACGGTCAGTGTCGTCACAGTCCGTCTCTGTCGTGCTCGGGGCCCGGGCAGCGCACTGCCCGGGCCGGGCCGGTCAAAGGGACGTCATCGGCCGCGGATATCCCGACTGGCGTCCTTACGGGTTTTGGCCGCCAACTTGTCGACCGCCTTGCGGTGCCGCGTGCGGCGGGCCTCCGCCGCTTCCTGGCTTGCGGACTTCTGGCCGGCGTACTGCGTCCGCGCCAACTCGCGGTCATTGCGGCCGTCAAGGGACTGGACGAACCTGCGGATGGCCCCCATCAGACGGCCCCCCTCGCGGTGAAGGAACCGGTGTTGCCGACCAGGCCCTTCTGTACAGCCGCCTCGGCGCCCTGGAGCTTGTCGTTGCGGCCGGCCCGGTCCTGCTTGCACGCCTGCACGGTCGCGGGCGGCGTCGCAACCTGGTTCGGCGTCTTCGTGTCGATCTGGCGGGTCACCGGGAACCCCCCGCCCGGCTGCCAGTCGTGTTCGTGGCGTCGATGCGCGCGTTGTCCTGCGACCTCTGGACGTTGGCCGGGTCCCGCTGCTCGCGGCCGGCCTCGTACGCCTTCTTCGCGCGCTGCTGCTCCGTCGTCACCGGGCCACCCCCGCGAACTGCTCGGGGCGCGGTGCCGGAACGCGGCCGGACTCGTCGGTACGGCGCGGCCCGGGCACCGGGTGCCTCGGGATCGCGGGGGCATTGTCGTCCTCGCTCCAGCCCATCGCGCGCGCGGCCTCCAGGAGGCCAGCGGCGAACAGGCCGCAGGCCGTGCCCTCCACGCTCGGCGCATGCTGGCGGACCACGGCGGCCACGACCTTGTGCGCACCGGCGAGGCCGCGGCCCGTCTCGTCGTACGCCTCCGCGCCCACCCGCATGGTGAACGTGAAGTCGTCGACCAGCGCGCCGGGCGCGTCCTCGGCGTACCGCTTGGCCAGCCGTGCCAGCACGGCGGCGGCCTGGTTCTTGTGTTCGTCGGTGACGTCCAGGGCCGAGCCCCGAACTCGATCAGTAGTCTTGCTCACTGCGTCAGCTCCTGTTGTGGCAGGTGTCTGGCGGCCCGACCCGTGTGCAACCACGGGCCGGGCGGTCCCGCTCCCGTGTGCAACCACGGGGCGGGGGTGAGGCGGGGTCCGGTGTGCAACCACCGGGCCCCGCCGTCTCAGCAGCCCCGGCCTCCGTGTTCAACCACGGCGTCCGGGGCTTTGTGCTGCTGATTGAATACTAAGCGTAACCTCGTTACATTTGTCAACGGGTTGCCGGAGAGGACGGTCCCGTGTCGGACGAGCACCCGGATGACGGGAGGGACGAGTTGCTGACGATCGGCCAGATCATTCAGCGGTTCGGGGTGAGCAGGCAGACCCTCCACCGGTGGCGAGCGCGCGGCCGGTTCCCGGCGCCGGAACCGAGCCCGGGGAGCACCCGCATGGCCTGGCGGGAGTCGAAGGTGGCCGCTTTCATCGCGGCGAACCCCAAGCGCCCGGGCGCCCGCACGGACCTGCAACGGCAGGCCGAGGAGGAAGCGCACAGTGACGACAGCACAGCAGGAGACGACCAGCAGCAGTGAGCGCCCGGCCGCCGTGTACCGGCTGTGGGCCGCGGATGGCACGCTGCTCTACATCGGGTCGTCGTACACCCCGGAGGAGCGGTCCAAGGCGCACAGCCACACAGTCTGGGGGCACCTGGTCGCCCGGCGTACCGACGAGTGGCACCCGTCCCGGTGGCGCGCCTACGACGAGGAGGCCCGGGCCATCGCTGCGGAGGACCCGGCGCACAACGTGGTCGGGACGCCCCGGCACACCGGCCCGACGGAGCGGGGCCGCGTCCAGCGCGAGGCGAGTGAGGCCCGCTGGAGTGTCGCCCTCGCCGCCATCCGGGCTGGCGCGTCCGAGGGCGAAGCGCGCAACGCTGGCGGGTGGGCAGAGGTGGAGTACCTGGAGGCGTCCGGGCTCACGCAGGGGCTGGCCGCGCGAAGTGGCGGCACGCCATGGAACACGGGGGCACCTACAACTCACGGAACATGAGCCTGCCCAGGGCGGTGAACGGCCGGCTGACGTGGGAGATGAGCACGGGCGAAATCCTCGCGACGAGGAGGGCCAGACACCTCACTGACTGGGGCGGCTCGTTGCCGAACCCGGACCGTACGGAGCGGCTGGGCCTGCGGTAGCCGAGCTCCCTGGACGGCCCCCTCACAGCGCGGCGAGGGGGTCGTCGCTTGTCCGGGCGCTGTCCGGGTGCGTGTCCGGGCGGGCGGCGGACGCTGGGGCGCGTGACGTCGAGGAGTGCCTGCGGCGGGCGGGCCTGGAGGACGTGGACGTCGAGACGTCGGAACTGATCGAGTGGCAGGGCGGCGGCCCGGACGTATGGCCGTCAGGACCCTGAGACACACCGCGGCCCCCACCAGGGACGGCTGGGCGAGTTGTCCACAGGTCGGCACGGCCGCGAGCTTCGGACCGTACTGTGCTGGCTTCGGCAGCCGGAAGGCAGGAGTGCGGGATGCGGGTGACGTTGGGGCCGTTGGCCGATGCGGTGATGTGTGACCTGCCGGACGAGGTGCACGAGGCGGTGGTGCAGCTGGTGGACTCGGCGGTGCCGGCTGTGCCCCAGGCCGGGTCCGGGGTGGCGTTCGGGCCGTGGTGGTGGGTGGCGTACGAGGTGGGCGGCGGGGTGCTGTGCGTGGAAGACGTCGGGTGGGTGGGGTGAGCGGACTACCCTGGCCGCCGGATCGAGCGGAGGTTGCTGCGGTGCAGGGCATGGCTCGATGCGGATATGTCGAAAGGGTGGGCCTTCTTGGTGTGGCTACGCCATTGTGATCAGCTATGGCTACTGATCTGGGGCCGGATTGGCTTCGTTCACGTGAAGTAGCAGCGTTTGATCAGCGGGTTGGGCAGCAGTTGGCGATCTTGAGTGCTGCAGATGCTCACTAGAAATGACGTCGCCGTGGTGCGGTGCCACCGGAGTGCGGCAGAAAGGCCGTTCCTTGATCACCGGTCGTTAGACTCCCGGGGTTCGGGTGCTGTCGGTGGACTGGAAGGCCAAGCCGTGGACGATGACTTTTGGGCCGGCTGGCCGGAACGATGGACCGGCACGGACTGCGACGTGCGGACGGCCGTGGGCGCGATCCCGCGGGAGGTCAAGGACGGGTTCAGGTATGACGAGGTCCCTTGGCAGCGGTTCCGGCACTTCTACGGCCCGGGCGAGGAGATCCCCGGCCTGCTCGCCACGCTCGCGTCCGGGGACGCCGAAGCTGCAGATAGAGCCTTGCAGCAGCTTTGGACGAATCTTCATCATCAGGGCGGCACGATCGCGGTGGGAGCACTGGCGGTGCCGTTTCTGCTCCGGATCGCGGCGGCCGGGCGCCCCGAACTCCGAGCCCAGACCCTTCGCTTGATCGCCGAGATCGGCCGGTGCCAGCACATGGGGGACGGATCACGGGAAGGCCTGCTCCAGGTCGCCGAGGAGCCGTTGATGATCGAGGGCAGCACGATGTGCCCGGTGGACTGGACGATCCAGGCCGCCCGTCAAGCCGTCACGAACGACCTGCACCTTCTGCTCCCGCTTCTCTCCGACCCCGACCCCGAGGTCCGCTCCGTAACCGCCTACGTCCTGGCGGCGGCGACCGGCGAGCTTTCACACGCCTCCTCTGCACTGCAATCCAGGCTGGCGAAGGAAGACGATGCGGTAGTCCGGGTGAGCCTGATCCTGGCGATCGCCCAACTCGCCCGGGAACACCAAGATGGACACGCTCCCAAATGGGCCGACGATCTGTGGTCGGATCCCGGACGACCGCCCGAGGTCCGCATCGGCGCCGGCCTGGCCTGGCTGTGCCTGGCCACCGACCCCGCCCCCGACGAGCTCCGCGCCCTCCTCACCGACCCCGGCAGCCGTCAATACGACGACCTGCTCCAGGCGGTGCCATGGCTCACCTGGGTCGACCACAATGGCGCCGGGCTGCGCAGCTGCATCGACGAAATGCTCACGGCGAACATCCCCGAAACAGTGCTTGACGACCCTTGGGGTGGAGAACCATCAAGCTGAACCATGCAGCGGTCAGCCGGCCTTGGCGGGGGCTTCGGCCCGGGGTCTATCAGGAATTAGGTGTGATTCGTCTGTTTGGCCTACGAGTTGTTCGGTGGGCTGTTCGGCCTACACTCTTCCGGCGGTGAGCCGGCCGTCGAAGAGGACGTCGAACTCGTTGAGAGCGGACTTCCAGCGGTTGTTCCAGCGCTGGCGGCCGCGGCCGGTGGGGTCGAGGGCGATGGTGGCAAGGTAGAGGCGTTTGAGGGCGGCCTGCTCGTTGGGGAAGTGCCCGCAGGCCTGGGCCGCCCGCCGGTAGCGGGCATTGAGCCCGCGCCCGGGTGCTGGCCAGGCGGTAGGAGTCGGTGCCGGTCTCGATGATGGTGCCGTTGAAAGTCAGGCGGTCGACGATGGCCGCGCAGAGGCGGGGGTCGGTGAAGGTTTTGGTCCAGCCACCGAACGACTCGTTTGAGGCGATGGCGACGCTGTTCTTCTCCTCGCGCTCGGTCAACACCTGGAAGAGCAGTTCGGCGCCGTGGCGGTCGAGCTCCATGTAGCCGAGCTCATCGATGCAGAGAAGGTCGACACGGCCGTAGCGGGCGATCGTCTTGTTCAGCTGCTTCTCGTCGGCGGCCTCCACCAGCTCGTTCACGAGCTTGGTGGCGAGGGTGTAGCGGACCCGGTAGCCCTGCATTGCGGCCTCGGGGCCCAGGGCGATGAGCATGTGGGACTTGCCTGTGCCGGAGTCGCCGATCAGGCAGAGCGGCTGGCTCTTCTTGATCCACTCGCAGCTGGCGAGAGTGTTGACCACAGCCGGGTCGATGTTGGGGTTGGCGTCGAAGTCGAAGGTCTGTCCCTATCCGGGGTCGGTGGCAGCGGCGACCGCATTTGTGCAGATCGTAGCGTTGCCGACGGCGTCCGCAACGTGGACGACACTCTGGTTCAGGCGTCGAGGCTGGGCCTTGTCCAGAGCGTGATGTCGCTGCCGGTGGCAACGACGAGCGTGCGTCCGGAGGGGGAGAACCCGGCGGCTCGCAGTTCGGAGTAGTGGGCGTGGAAGATGTGCCACCACTTCTCACCGGCGGAACCACGGCAGAGTCCGCCATCGGCCGAGAGGAGAACGCGGTGGTGCGGCCAATCCGGGCTGACGACCTCAACGGTCCATCCGTCTTCGGTGGTGGAGTGGAGGCCGCCGCCGAACAGGCCGGCGATCCGGACCTCGGTGCCGGCGAGCGGTCCGAGTCCAGGGCAGGACAAGTCGGGGCCAGTTGGTGTGCTGTGATCCAAGTCGGGGTCGTGGTCGCGGGCGAGTCGCTGGCCCGTGGAGGCGTTGAAAATGCCGTGGCCGCTGCTGGAGACGACCATCAGGAGGTCGTTTCCGCTGTCGGGGTCGACCCCGAAACCGACTCCGAGTAGCCCGCCGATGGGCGTTCGCCGCGCGGAGACGGGCTGCCAGGGGTGTGGTGCTGGGATGACGGGGGCAGCGAGGAAACGATCCCTCAGCTGCTGCTGGTATTCGGAGAGCATCGTGTCCTTAGGATGGTGTCCCAGGCTCGGCCAGGGCAGCTTACTGGTGGTTCAGAATCAGCTCGTCGTGGACCGGGGCTGCCGTCATTCGTCGATGCGTTGAAGGATGTGCGTGAAGTCGCCGGTCTCGACCAGGCCGACGAGGACCTGGGTCATCTTGCTGATGCCGGCGTCGCGGACGATGAGGCCGTCCGAGCACGAGAAGTAGGCGCCGCCGAGGGCCTCCCCAGTCGCCGCCCACCGCTCCATGATGGTCTCCACCTGAGCGAGGGTGATGACGGTCACACTCCACCGGGTTCCGTCGTTGAGGTCCACGAAGACGTCGATGTTGTCCACCGATTCCAAGTCCTCGCCGGCATTCGGCAGGAACGCCGCCTCGAAGTGCTCCGTGCAGACCCTGAACCAGGGCCCGTCCCATCTGCCCGTTTGTTTGCTGTGGCTCACCGGGCGAGTGTGCCGGGCTGATCCTCCGGTCTCAACTGCATTGTTCTGGCACGCTGCGGGCGTGCGGCGGCTGGCATGTCGTTCACCGGGGCACGTCGCCGCGTTCCCGGATCTGACGCTGGAGGCGGAGGATCTCGCCGTGGGCGGCGGCCAACCGTTGTTCGAGCTCTTGGACGCGCTCACGGTGGGCGGCGCGTTCGCGGCGGAGGGCCTTGGTGAGGCTATGGATCACCGTGCCGTCGTCGGCTGCGGGCTCCTGTCGGAGGGGCCGGTGGTCAGCCCGTTGCTGGCCTCGCAGGGTTTCGATGCGTTTGCGCAGGTCGGTGTGGGCGTAGAGGAAGTCCAGGCTGACGCCCGCCGCGCGGGCGACAGCCCGGAAGTTGATTTCCTCGCCCGCTTTGACCAGTCGCCGGATGCCTGCCTCTGCTCGTTGGACGGCCTGCTCGTGTTTGTCCTGGGCTGCCTGCCGCAGGGCGACGATGCGCCGGTTCTCGGCTGGGGCAGTGTCAGGAACTGAGGCGGTCGGGCGGGTGGTCATGCGGGCTATGTCCCTTTGTGAGCAGGTGTGTTGACGGTTTGCTGGTAGCCGGTGCGACCGAGTACGCCTGCGCCGCGGACGACGGCGGTGGTGCCGTCCGGCTGGGCCTCCAGAGCGATGATCTCCAGCTGCATGCTGCGGATCTCCGCGTTGCGCTGTTCCAGCCAGACGTTGGCCGCGCTCATCGGCTCGCCGTAGCGGTTGGCGTGTCGGGCCTGCCGGGATGCGACCAGCGACTCGGTCTCGGCGAGCTGGCGCTGGATGTCGGGCAGGAAGGTGCGGTCGGTGGCGAAGTGGTCGCAGCCGTGGCAGGCGTTGCCCTTGTCGCAGGAGCGGGTGGGCGGCAGGAGGCAGTAGCCGTTAGGCAGGATCCGGTCGGTGCGGCGATCGAGCTGGACCAGGTCCAGCATGTCGCGGCGGTCCATGCCGAGCTCACGGCCGTCCCGACCAACCTTGGCCAGGGCGAGGAATTCCCGCTCGGCGGTGCTGGCCAGAGTCGCGGCATAGCGCATCGTCATTTCGGGAGAAAGGTGACCGAGGTAGCGCTGGACGACGTGGATGGGTGCTACGGCGTTGATCAGCGTGGTCGCCTTGGTGTGGCGGAGTCGGTGGCTTCGTGAGTAGAGGAGGAGTTCGCCGCGTGAGTCGCGCAGGTCCAGGTGGTGGCTGAAGTCCTTCAGGACGCGGTTGTAGTTGCTGGTCTCCCAGGACTTGGTGCCGTGCCGGTTGCCGGTTGGTCTTGGGGAACAGGTAGCGGATGGTGTCGGCGGCGCCCAAGCGCCACTGCTCGCGCACCCACGCCTGCTGTTCCCGGACGATCTCGACGACATCGCGGCCGACGAGGATGGTGTTCGGTGCCGCGTCGATCTTCGTCTGCTGGTAGCGGAGCCGGGCAACCATCCCGCCATCGGGGACGGCTGCGGCATCCAGGCCGGGGATGTCGGAGAGCGGTTCGAAGTCCATCATCAGCACTTCGCTGGCCCGGCGTCCGGTCATGGCCTGGATGAGCCAGGCGGCGGACCTGCTGGTAGGAGACCTCGGCGCTGTGCTCTTCGACCAGGCGGTGAAAGATCCGGGTGACCGTGTGCCGCTGCTTGCGCGGCGCGTCCAGGTCCGCCCGCAGGATCCCGTCGACCACCGCCTTGTACGGGTCCAGCGCAGTCGCTCGCGGCGGCAGCTTCTTCCGCGGCTCCGGCCAGACCGAGTCCACAGCCTTCCTGATCGTCCGCCACGACACTTTGTACTTGCGCGAGATCTCCCGCATCGTCATGCCGTCTCGGTGGTCGCGCCGGATCGCGGCGTACAGCTCGACCTTCGACATCTGCGGCATGACCAGGGCCTTTCACCAGGAGCACTCCCGATGCTGGCCTGGCAAGTACCCCGGTGACGTCGAAACTCGTGAACATCACCCCTCCGTGGTTCGGAGTGACTCCCCAACTCGGGTTCTGGCTCAGGTTTTGTGGCGAGTGGCGTTCTGTCATTGCTCGACATCGAACAGCGGGATGGACGGTGGAGGCGGGGCAAGGACTGTGCGGAGGCGGGTGAGGTTGGCTCGCCACTGCTTCCAGTCTGCCGGGTCGACCCAGTTCGAGGCTGGCCCGGCCTCGTCGCTGATGACGCGGGCGAGGGCCTCGTCCGCGAGCGTCCGAAGATCGTTGGGAAAGGCGGGCATGGGTTTCTCAGGGCCGTAGGGTGTGTCGATTGGGTCGCCGCCTGGACATTGGGTCGCAATCAGTGCGGCGGCGGCCACCGCTTCTTCTCCTTCGGCGAGCCAGCCGGTGGCGTCGACGGTGCGCGTGAGGACGCCACGGATCAGCGTCTCGCGCTCCTCGGGCTTGGCGTCGTCGAGCGTGTTGGCGAAGTCCGCGGCCGTGTCGTTGTCGAAGGGGCCAGTGTCCCAGGTGCCCATGTTGATCTCCTCGTGTCGCCGGGATCCTCGCATCAGCCGCTGACATTGCGATCACTGTGCGAGTAGGACGCGCTTCCGCAGAAGGGCGAAGCCAGCACGCCCGAACATCTGGCGCTTGAGCATCTTGATCCGGTTGACATGCCCCTCGACCGCGCCTGAGCTCCAGGGCAGGGTCAATCCGGCGGTGACGGCGTCGAGGTCGCGGTCGATGCCGGCGGCGAGGGTATGGAGACTGGGCAGGTCGTCCTGCCGGACGGCGTCGAGCCACTCCGGGAGACGCTCGCCCTGGCGCTCGGTGAGCATGACCGCGAAGGACCGGACGTGCCGGGTGAGGGCATCGAGCTCGGGACAGTGGGTGCGGACGGTCTTGAGCTGGAGTTGTTCAGGCTCGGTGAGGGTCTCCGGGCGGCTGAGGATCCATCCGGAGACCGTCCGGGGCGACGGTGGCCGGGCGGTCACCGGTCGCGGTGAGGTGCGCTTCTTGTGCAGGTAGGCGCGGACGCGCTGGTAGCTGCCTTTGTAGCCGAGCGGCATGATCTCCTCCCATAGCTTCCAGGCGTTGGTACAACCCTCGCTCCAACGGTCGTCCAGATAGAGCTTGTAGTCATCGAGGACCGAGGGCCGGTTCTGCCACTGGCCAGCGAACAGCTCCTCCGGGGCCGCAGCCTCGGCGAGCTGTTTGACGGTCCGCCAGGTCATGCCGAGCTGACGCTGGATCGAGCGGCGGCTGTGCCCGGCCTCCAGCAGTGCGTGGACGGCGGCATGCCGGGTCCGGGTCCGGTCGGCGAACCGGTGCCCGGTCGGCCAGGGTGAACCGGGCGGCTCCTCTTCCGGGGCGGGCTCCGGCTCGGGTTCGGAGGCGGCCGGGACCAGGACACGGAGGCAGCGGCGGTGCTGGGCGACGGCCCGTTCGGCAGCTTCGCTCAGGTTGTGCCAGAGGTGCCACCGGTCCGCGACCTGGACGGCCTGCGGGGCGCCGACGGAGGCGCCTTCGGCGAAGAACGGTGCCCGGTCCCGGCAGATGACCTCAACGCCTGGCCGTTCGGCGAGCCAGGCCGCGAGGCTGGATGCCTCGCGGTCTGGCAGCAGGTCGACGGGGCGGCGGGTTTCGATGTCGACCAGGACGGTGCCGTAGTGGCGGCCCTTGCGGGTGGCGTACTCGTCGACGCCGACCACACGCGGGGCGGCCACCTCAGGCTCGGGAAGAGCGTCCACCAGCCGGAGCACCGTGCTGCGGCTGACGGAAACCCCGAGAACGCGGGCGATGCGGGCCCCGGCCCGGCCCGCGAGGGCCAGACCTACCGCGGCCAGAGTCGAGCGCAGCCGTTCGGTCCGCTGACCGTGCCGGCGTGTCAGGCCGGATATCTGCTCGACGAAGGTACGGCGTGCGCAGCCCGATCCGGCAGGTGAACCGACGGACCCTCAGATGGAGAACAACGCTTCGGCCACCGCTCGGCACATCAGCGGGAAACCGCAGGTAGGAACCATGAACGCGGTTCGACCAGACCCCGCAGACCGGGCACACGGCGCCGTCCGCCGTGCACTGCGCGTCAACGCGCACTATCTCGATGTTCACGTCCACCGACAGCACCGCGACGTCCGCGATCGACGGGAACAACAACTCCTTCAGCCGGAGCACGACCTCTTCCACGGCCCCGAACTGTCAGCCCAACCGCTTTGCCCACGGACCATTTTCGGGCGACTTCACGTACGGCTCGAAGGGGCCCGGATGTCACTCAGAGTGGTCGCACCACAGAAGTTGAGCCAGATCCGACTCGGGTTCTGGCTCACTTTCCGTGAAGCGGTGACTGACTGTCATCTAGCAGATGTCTTCGATGCGGCCCAGGTGCCTGCTACTCCTCCCAGGGCTGGCCCGGCCCATATCGCGATCGCGACGGAGACAGAAAGCGAGAGGTCCCAGGTGATTATGGCGGTGATCAGCATGCTCAGCCATAGCATTTGCAACATCGCAGCAGCAGTCACTTTGCGCCGGGTACTCCACTCACGCATTGCCAACAACGCTCGCATACGTTCCCTCCGTCTGCGCTCCGTCACGCATCCTGGCACTCGCGCGACGTCCACGACCAGACACTGGATCTTCGCGATGCCCGGCCAGGCTCTTACGCGAAGAGGACTCGCTTGCGAAGGAGCGCGAAGCCTGCGCGGCCGAACATCTGGCGCTTGAGCATCTTGATCCGGTTGACGTGTCCTTCGACGACGCCCGAGTTCCAGGGCAGGGTCAGGCCCGCGATGACGGCCTCGCGGTCGCGGTCAATCCCCGCGGCTAGCGTGTGGAGGCTGGGCAGGTCGTCCTTGCGGACAGCGTCGAGCCATGTGGGGAGCCGTTCGCCCTGGCGCTCGGTGAGCATCTGCGCGAAGGATCGGACGTGTCCGGTAAGGGCTTCGAGTTCGGGGCAGTTGGCCAGGACAGCTTTGAGCCGGAGTTGTTCGATCGGACAGGGAATCTGGGCGGCTGAGGATCCACCTGGTCACCAGGCGGGGTGCTGGCGGCTGTGCGGTGACCGGGCGGGGCGAGGTGCGCTTCTTCCTGATGTAGGCGCTGACAATGCCGTAACTGCCCTGATAGCCGAGCGGCGCGATCTCCTCCCAGAGCTTCCAGGCATTGCTGCAGCCCTCGTTCCACCGGTCGTCCAGATAAGGCTTGTACTCGTCCAGGGCGGAGGAACGGTTGTATTGCCACTGCCCGCGGAAGAGGTCTTCGGGTCTGGCAGCGTCGGCAAGGCTTTTGACCGTGCGATGAGTCATGTGAAGTCGGCGGCCGATGGACCGGCGGCTGTGGCCGGCTTCCAGCAGTGCGTGGACGGTGGCGTGCCTGGCTCGGATGCGGTTGGCGAATCGGTCGCTCTGCCAGGGCGAGGCCAGCGTCCCTTCGGGTGGCGTGGGCTCGTCGCCCTCGTCTCCGGTCGGTTCGGGGACGAGGACGCGTAGGCACTGGCGGTGGTGGGTGACGGCTCGCTCGGCGGCCTCGCCGAGGTTGTGCCACAGATGCCAGCGGTCGGCGACCTGGGTCGCCTGGGGTGCCCCGGCTGTGGCGCCTTCCGCGAAGAACGGAGCACGGTCCCGGCAGATCACCTCGATCCCCGGCCGCTTCTTCAACCACTCGGCCAGGCTGGACGCCTCCCGGTCAGGCAGCAGGTCCACCGGCCGACGGGTCTCGCAATCGACCAGAACTGTGCCGTAGACGCGGCCCTTGCGCGTCGCGTACTCATCGACACCGACCACCCGGGGGGACGGCGCCTCCAGCTCTGGCAATGTGTCGAGCAGCCGCAACACCGTGCTGCGGCTGACGGATACCCCGAAGACTCGTGCCATCCGGGCACCAGCCCGGCCGGCGAGGGCGAGGCCGACCGCGGCCAGCGTCGAACGCAGTCGCTCGGTCCACCGGCTGTGCCGCCGAGTCAGGCTTGGCAGTTGCTCGACAAACGTCCGTCGTCCGCATGAAGCATCCCGGCAGAAGAACCGGCGGACCCACAGGCAGAGAACCACCCGCCGCCCCGCGCTTGGAACATCGGCGGGAAAACGCAGGTAGGAGCTGTGTATTCGGCTCGAATGGCTCCCGCAGCTCGGACACCTCGCCTCGGCCGCCGTACTGCGGGCCTCGACGCGCATCGCCTCGTTGTTCACGTCCACCGACAGCACCGCCACGTCCGCGATCGACGGTAACAACAGCCCCTCCAACCGGAGCAATGTCTCTTCCACGACGCTGAACTGTCGGCCACCCCAAGGCCGGTGCTGATCAATTTCAGGCAACTTCCGGGAGGTCGATCCGAGCGTCAGCCGTCACTCAGCGTGTCGCCTTCACGGAATGTGCGCCAGAACCACGACTCGTGAACAAAGCCACGGTGGGGGTGGCGCCCAGTCGGGGTCTGTCAAACGAGCGGTGTAATTGTGGTAGTTGGGGTTACTGGCGGGCTGCCGACAGGCGGCCGTCGAAGGTGATGTCGAAGGCGTTCAGTGCGGTCTTCCAGCGCATGGTCCAGCGGGCCTGTCCCTTGCCGGTGGGGTCGAGGGACATGATCGCCATGTAGACGCACTTCAGGGCGGCTTGCTCGTTGGGGAAGTGGCCGCGGGCCTTGACCGCCCGGCGAATGCGCGCGTTCACCGACTCGATCGCGTTGGTGGTGCAGACGATGCGGCGGATCTCAGTGTCGAACCGCAGGAAGGGGGTGAACTCCTCCCAGGCGTTCTCCCACAGCTTCACGATCGCCGGATACTTCCGGCCCCAGGCGTCGGCGAACTCGGCGAACCGGTCCAGGGCGGCCTCTTCGGTGGGAGCGGTGTAGACGGGCTTGAGGAGCTTGGCGATCTTGTCCCAGTCCTGCCGGGCGGCATAGCGGAAGGAGTTCCGCAGCAGGTGCACGACGCAGGTCTGCACGATCGTCCTGGGCCAGACGGTCTCCACCGCGTCGGGCAGACCCTTGAGTCCGTCGCAGACGAGCATGAGGACGTCGTTGACGCCGCGGTTCTTGATCTCGGTGAGGATGTGCAGCCAGTGCTTGGCGCCCTCACCGCCGTCGCCGGCCCACAGTCCCAGAATCTCCCGCCGGCCCTCGGTGGTGACGGCCAGGGCCACATAGATGGGCCGGTTGGCGACGGCACCATCGCGGATCTTCACGTGAATGGCGTCGATGAAGACGACCGGATAGACGGTGTCGAGCGGGCGGCTCTGCCACTCGGCCATGCCCTCCAGCACCTTGTCGGTAATCGTGGAGATGGTCTGGCGGGAGACCTCGGCGCCGTAGACCTCGGCCAGGTGGGCCTGCACCTCGCCGGTGGTCAGGCCCTTCGCGGCCAGCGAGATGACCATCTCGTCGACGCCGGTCAGGCGCTTCTGCCGCTTCTTGACGATCTTCGGCTCGAAGGAGCCGTCGCGGTCGCGGGGCACGGTTATCTCCACCGGACCGACATCGGTCAGCACCGTCTTGGAGCGTGTGCCGTTGCGGGAGTTGCCACCGTTCTTGCCCGCCGGGTCGTGCTTGTCATAACCGAGATGGTCGGTGATCTCGCCCTCCAAGGCGGACTCCAGCAGCCGCTTGGTCAGCTGCTGCAGCAGCCCGCCCTCGCCGGTCAGCTGCAGGCCCTCGGCCTGGGCGCGACCCACCAGCTCGTCGATCAACTGGTCGTCCACGGCCTTCGCCGACGCAGCCTTCGTGGGCTCGGCGGTCTCGGACTCGGACACGTTCTCACTGGTCATCGATGCATCTTCCATGATCGGGAGTTACACCGAACGATTTACAGTCCCCCCAGTCGGTGCAGGTACTCGCCGAGGCGGCGGGCGGTCTCGATCAGGTCGCGGGCCAGGGCGCGGAACTGGTCGACGATCCGGCGGAAGTAGGCGCAGGCGCGGGTGATCGTGGCTGAGAGGGCGCGGGCCTGGTCGGGGGTGAGCAGGTGATCTGCATCGTGGTGTGTCCGTTCGGACGGGCCCGGCCGCGCTTGGGCGGCCAGGCCGAGGAAGCGCGGGTCAGTGCTCGCTGGGGGAGGCGAGCGGGCCGGGGTCCTTCACCCCGTGGGCGAGGGTGGTGAGGGCCTGTGTCCGGCTGTCCCGTGCGAGGAGGCCGAGGCGCTGCTGCCGGGCGATGTACTTCGCCGCGGTGATGGCGTTCACGCGCAGCGAGTTGTAGGCCATTGTGGCGCGGCGTGCGCGCTCGAAGGCGGTGGCGAGCGCGGTGATGCAGTCGAGGCGGCCGCATTCGTCGGCGGCGTGCGGCGGCTGTTCCAGGACGTCGGTGGGGGCGTCGGGCTTCGGGCAGGACAGCGAGGAGCAGGTGACGAAGCCGCCGCTGCCGAGGAACAGTGAGTCGCTGCGGCAGGCCGGGCAGGTGCCTTGCACCTTGGGCATACGGCCCGCCTGGGCTTCGAGGCGGTTGTCGCCGTCGAGGACCTGACGCCACCCTTCCACCGTCTTGGGGCCGACGTGGATGGTGCGGAACATCTGGCCTCCGACGTCGCCCGTGGTGACCCGGGCGAGGATCTCGCCGAGGGTGGCGGTCAGGTCGCTGATACGTCGGCGGAGTTCGTCCTCCGTCTCGGGGCTGGGCTGGATGATCGGCTGGGCGTCGGGGGCCGGCTCGACTGTCCGGCCGTCCATCTCGGCGTGCAGGAGGCCGAACGCCTCGGTGAAGGCGGCCCCGGCGAGGTCGCGGGGGACGTGGGCGTGGTACGCGAAGCGGAGCCCGGACGGACTAATGTCCGGACTGTCCGGACGCGTGTCCTCGGACCCTGTCCGGTCAGTGTCCGGCAAGGTCAGGGCGCATCCGGTCTCGCCGACGACGGGCGGGCCGAGGATGATCCCGCCCATGTCCGGACGGTCGTCGTCGGCTGTCGGGACGGTGTCCGGACAGCGGGTGTCCGCGTGTTCGGGGGTGGCGTCGAGCGCGTCGGTCGTCGGCTCCGGGCCGGTGGTGTGGGGCTGGTCGGTCACGGGATGGCTCCAAGGTCCAGGCGCGGGCGGGGGCTCACTGCATCCACCAGTCGGGGGCCTGCGTGGTGATGAGGGTGATCAGCCAGCCGGGCCTCTGCGGCACGGGCATGTGCCAGCCCTCGGGGCCGGTCGGGGCGGTGACGACGACCTGGGGCGGCCGTTCGTCGACCTGCTGCCAGCTGATGACGATCTCCTCGGCCGGAAGGTCGGTGTCTTCGCCGGTCTTGGGGCTGAGGCGGAAGCTGCGGCTGACGGTCTTCACTTCCGTGATGCGCTCGACGGTCAGGCTCATCGGACGGACTCCTCGTTCGGCTCGGGGGCGGGCTCGGGGATGGGGTCGGCCGGTCGGGGCTGGCCGGGGTCGTAGCGCCACAGCGGGTGGCCGATGCACGCGCGGATGCGGAGGCTCTGCAGGAGCTGCCGGGCCATGTGCGTGCACACCTCGGGCGGCAGCTCGTACGGGTAAGGCGAGGCGTTGTCGACGGCGTGCGCGAGGGCTTCGACGGTCATGCCGGGCTCGTCGGCGATCACGGCCTCGTCCCACTGGAAGGCGCAGCGGGCACACTGGCGTTCCAGCCGCTCCGGCAGCGGGCCGGGCCGGCTGCGGTCATTGAAGGTGTCGACGTACCGGACGGGCACCGGCTGCCGGTAGAGGGTGCCGACGTCGGTGTACCGGCACTTCGGGCATTCGGTGTCGTCGCCGGAGAACGGCGGCAGGATGCCGCCGCCGTTGTCCTCGTCGGCGTGCTCGGCGGCCGGGCTGGGCGGTGGGGCCCCGCTCTGGTCGGCGTCGGCCGGCGCGCGGCCGCCGCATGTCACCTGGGCCGGGTCGCTGGTGATCCGGCCGTTCACCGGCAGTTCGAACGGGTCCGTGTTACAGCACGAGGTGAGGGTCTGGCCCCTCGGCGGGCAGGCGTGGATGGTGCTGCGTGGGCTCAACGGTTGCTCCCGGTGGTGATCTGGTCGTGGTCGGCGCGCAGGACTTGAGCGACCGCTGCGCGCAGGCGGGTGACGGAGACGCCGAGTTCGCCGTACGGGAGGAAGCGGTCGAAGTGGTCGAGGGGGTGGACTTCGCACGGCTCGGTGACGAGCTCGGCGGGGTCTGGGTCGGGGGTGTACTCGGCGCGGCCGTCGCGTACGCGCCACTCGGCGGCGAGTTCCCCGGGCGTCTCGTCAGCGACGAGTTGGGCGGTGAGGTCGAGGTAGGGGAAGGCCTCGGCGATCTGCTGCCATTCCTCGGTGATGGCCTCGACGTCCGGCCGCTTGGCGATGGCGAGGTTGGAGCTGCGGATCGTTCCGCTCCAGTCGCACCAGCCTTGGGGGCCGCTGGCCCACGAGGATGCGATCCGGGAGGTGTGCAGCCACTGGAGGTCAAGGCAGCGCAGCCGGTCGACGGCCGCGCGGACCGAATCCGGGGCCCAGTCCGCGTAGTTACCTGGCTCGATGCCGAGGATTTGACCGACGATGCCGGTCGGGTCCCGGTCGGTGGTGTGCAGCAGCCACAGGCTCGCGGTGCGGATGAGGATGTCGTTCGCCTGCTGTTCGGTGACGGGCTGGCCGGTGACGAGGAGGCGGCGACGGCACATGGTGCAGTCGGTCATGGTGATCACTGGTCTCTGGGCTCGTTCGTGAAGGGGCAGAGGGGCCAAATGAAGTCGTGCCGGGCTCCGCAAGCACGGCATCGCCATTGGGCGAGCCAGTACGGCACGAGGCTGGTCAGCACACCCGGTCCTCCGTCTCGGCCGGTCGTAGCGGGGCGGGTGGTGGCAGTTCGCTCCAGGCGAGCGGGTCTTCGCCGCGGTCGGTGTCGACGACGACGCCGAGGACCCGGGCGAGTTCGGTGTCACGGGCGTCGGTCATGCGGTTCCTTCGGCGTTTGTCGTGGGCTGGGAACCTGGGTGATGTTCTGACCGGTGAGCGTGTTCGGTTGGCCGCTACTCGCGGCGATCACGTCGGCGAGGGTGCAGGAGATGGCGTTCGCGATGGCGTCGGCGTCCCCGGCGCACAGGGCGCAATTCGGGTCGTAGACGTGGCCGTTGCGGCCGCCGTGGGGCACGGCTGGCCGGCCGCTCGCCCCGGATGCGGGAACGCGCACGAGAGCCATGCGGACCATCTCGGTCAGGGGCGAGCGGGGGCGGGCCCGGCAGGTGACGGCGGTCAGGTTCGGGGTGACGCCGTCGCCGCGGGGCAGGGTGGTCGGAACGACACCGCAGCACGGGGTGAGGGCGCCGCCGGGCGGTGGGGCGGCATGGATGGTGGCGTACTGAGGGCGGGGGCTCACTGCGCCCACCTCCGCCAGGCCTGCGCGCAGCGGCGCACGGAACAGACGGCGGCAACGAGCAGCAGCGGGGCCGCTAGGACGAGCGTCAGCAGCGGATGCATCATCGGCGTCTCCTTCGAGCGGGCCGCCCCTGCGCGGGGCGGCCCATCGGAACTTCTCGGGTCGGGCCGGGGCGTGCGCCGGCCTGTCTGGTTTGCTGGGGGTGGGCGGCCGCCCTTGGTACGAACAAGGGCGGCCGTTCACTGCTGCATGGGGGTCAGTCCTCGGTGTCGCTGGTGAGGGCGCGTCGGCAGCCGCCGCACAGCGCCAGCCGGGCGGCCTCCTCGGCGGGGATGGGATTGCTGGCCGACCACTCGCGGGGGCAGAGCGTCACGCTCGGCCTGTCCGGGTTCAGCGCGTGCTTCGTGGTGCGGTTCACCGACCGCGTGTTGAACACCCACGTCGGCGCCGCCGCCTCCTCGGCGGCCCGCTCTGCGGCGCCGCCGTCACCGCTGGACGGCTCGCAGCAGCCGACGTGCACGGTCTTGCCGGTCAGGCCGTGGCCGCGCTCGCCGACACCGGCGCAGTCCTGCACGGTCTTCGGCTTGGCGTCCGTCGGCCACACCTCGAAGACTTCGCCACCGTAGATGTCGCGCAGGTCGGTCGAGTCGCAGCGGACGGGCGCGGTCGCGTTCTCGTACAGCGGCTGCCCGGTACGGGGCTGCACGGAGGCGTACGTCCACAGGCGGCCGTCCCGGGTGCGGTAGGCGGGCGGCTCCGTCATGCGGCTGCCGCAGTACACGCAGCGGGGTGGCTCGCCGGACAGTGCGGCCGCCTTGAAGAAGTGCTCACCGGGTTCGGCCTTGTCGCCGACGAGGTTCTGCGGGCACAGCCGCCGGTCGACCGGCTCGGGCGCCGGGACGACCGGGGCGGCCGGGGCCGGGACCGCCTCGGTGATGGTGGCCGCGGCGGCCACCGCCAGGCGCTGCCCGTCGGCGCACATCTCGGGAAGCCGCATGTCACGGCGGCAGGTACCGCACTCGGCGATGTGCGCGTTGGCCGCGGCGAATGCTTCCCCGACCTGCAGGAGCAGCGCCTCCAGGTCGGGCACCGGCGTGTTCAGGATCGCCGGGCCGGGCTCGTCGCCGCGGATCCACGCGGCGAGCCCGTCGGCGTACATCTGCCGGGCCAGGCGCCCCTGTTCCTCACGGAACTCGGCGGCCTTCCGCAGCTCGACCAGGTGCGGCGCGTACCGTCCGAGTGCCTGGAGCAGCGGCTCGGGCATGATCTTCGTCAGTTGCAGCGGGGTCCGCTTCTCACGGCCGTGCCCTGGATCCAGGCACAGGCCGAGGAAGTCTCGGACGCCTTTCTCGGTGCCGAACTCCACTGGTTCTCCTTCGGGTTGGTCCAGCCCCCGGGCGGGGGCCGGAAGTCAGTTGATGGCGCCGGTCCAGCGGGCCAGGTCCTCGCCCGCCGTGGCGTTCGCGCGGACCAGGTCGTCGCGGTCGGTGAGGAGGTCGGCGAGGGCTGTGCGGGCGTCGGCGAGGAGCCGGGGCGCCTCGGCCGGGTCCGGACGGCCGGCGAGCTGCTGGACCAGGCCGCGGATCTCGTCGACTCGGGCCGGGGCCAGCTGCACCCGGCGCGGTCCGGTCCCAGTCGTGTCGTTCATCGACTGGCCTTCCTGAGCACCCGGGCCGGGCCGAAACCGGGCCAGGCGGGCAGGCCGGGCCGAGGCCTCTGTCCGGTCCGCGCGGCGGCCACAGCGATCACGTCGAGCAAGCCCTGACGCCGGTCCTCGGGGCCACGCTCGCCGCGCTGGACGTCGGCGAGGATCGGCCGCAGCGGGTACGCCTCGATGCGGATGCGGCCGCGGTGGCTGAGCTGGCTGTGCCGGTCGCCGATGTGGAGCCAGTCGCAGGCGTCCAGCCCGGCCGCGAGGGCGAGCCGGTCGACCTGGTCGCCGAGGACGGTGCCGCCGTCGGTCCAGCCATGCCACAGGCGGCAACCTCCGTCGGCCCGGTAGAACGCGAACCCCAGGTACGTCTCGGGCGGGTAGTCGCCGGCGATGCTGTCGGCGACGGCCTGCTCGACCGGCGTCGGGTCCGCCGTCGGCTGGAGCCGCACGGTGGCCGTCAGGGTGGTCTGTGTCGTCACGGCTCGCCCCCTAGTCCTCGCGCGGCCACGTGATGCCGTCGCCGGCGTCGTGGTCCTCTTCGTGGTCGGGGTCCTCGATCTCGCAGAACACCTCGGACCCGATCGAGTTGTGGTTCATGGCGTCGCACCGGGTGCGCGTCGGGGTCTCCTCCGGCACGATCGCGAGCGCCACACGGGCGGCCCCACGGGCGGCAACCTGGGCCTCGGTCGGCTCAGCCCACCGGTGCCAGCCTTGGGAGGCCGCCCACCGCCCGGAGCCGTGGCCCAAGAACGGCACACCGCACCAGCGGCAGCCGTCCGGCAAAGGCGGCTCGCCGTCCGGGAAACGGATCGCGCTACGGCGCAGGCCGGTCTCCGGGTCGACAGTGAGCAGATGGCTCATGGATTCCTCGCTTCCTTGCAATCGGCGGCCGGTCACGGTCGACAGGCCGCTGTTCATGCCGACTCCTGTGTCAGCACGAGGTCGTTCCGGCACCGCAGCAGCGCCCGCGTCACCGTCCGCGCCCCGAACCGCCGCACGGCCTCGTCCTGGCCCAGGTCGGCCACCGCGCGCGCCACCGTCTCCAGCGGCACCGCCTGCGCGACGATCCCGCCGCCGTCCGCCACGCCCCGGCGCCGGTTCGTCGCGCACAGCAGGCACGCACCCCCGGCCGTCGGATCCGTCGGAGCGCCCGGGTGCTGCGCACAGCCACGGGCCAGCGACGCGCGGGCGGCGACGAGCAGTCGCCGCGCGGCGTCCAGGTCGCCGCGGATCTCGTCGAGGTCCTCCGGGGCGGGCTGCAGGGCGATCAGGTGCTCACCCCGCTCACCCAGGGCGCGCAACGCCTCGCCCAGCTCGGTCACTTGCTTGCTCATACGGTCTCTGCCTCCTGGCTCGTGCGGGCGGACAGACGGGCCGCGAGATCAGCGAAGGCGAGGGCGGCCTCCCGCTTGCAGTCCTGGCACTCGCGGTCTTCCGGCTCCGGCTCCCTGCGCTTCGGGCCCCGGCAGACCCGGCACTCCCACCAGGGCTGTCCGGTCCGCTGCGAGGGCACAGAGACCCCGCCGCCCCGGTGCGCCTTGCGCTCCTGGCAGGCCCGGCAGGGCTCGCCGGTGTCGACCATGAACTCGTCCTCGCACCCGGCGTCCGGGCACTCACCGGGCCGCACAAGCGCCTGGAGGACGGCGTACGGGTTCTCGATGCCCCGACCGGCGAGGAGCTGGCTCTGGTACCGGTGACGCACCCAGCGACGGGCCACACGGTCAGCGAGCTGCTCCGCCGTGCGGTTCTCCAGCTCGCGGACAACCGCCACCCGCCACGTGTGCGGCACCTTCCGACCGTCCAACAGCTCCAGCAGCGACGGCGGAAGCGCCCGCTCCACGACAGCGACGGCCGCAGCCTCGTCCCGGGTCAGCCGGGTCTTCTTCCTCGAGGTCGCTCGCTTTTCCGTCGCGGCGGAGCCGCCTCGCGCGGCGCGCGCGCTACTACCTGCAGAGGCCCTACGGGCGTCAGCGGCGCTACGCGCCGAAGGCGCCGATTCCTCGGATGGTGACTCAGAAGGTGACTCAGAAGGTTGTGGGACTTCTAGTCCCTGGGGTGGGGACTCGTAGTCCTGGGGGTGGGGACTGGCAGTCCCTGGGTTTCGAGCGTCAACGTCCTCGACCTGAGGGCCGCCCCAGGGACTATCAGTCCCCGGGGCTTCACTCGACCGGCCCCCCTCCTTCGGACGCTTCACGCCCTTGTCGGCGCGGGTCTTCTTGGCCGGGGCCTCGGCGAGCGGGGGCCGGTTCTTGGCGGTCAGCGCGTGGCGGCCGAGAGAGGCCCGCTGCTCGTTGATCTCAGCGAGCTGCAGCTGGCTCCAGAACTCGGCCGGGATCATGACCTCCCACACGACGGGGCGCTGTTTCTCCGGGATCGCCAGCCACGCCTGGGAGCGGTACTCCTCCTGCCGCCGCAGGATGCCTCGCTTCTCCATCTCACGGCATCGGCGACCAGCCGTCTTCGGGTCGAGGCGGGCGACCTTCGCGAGCGTCGCGTACGACCGGAAGCAGTTGCACCCGTCGAAATCGCCCTTCATCACGAGGGCGATCAGGATCGCGCGCTCCTCGGCGTCACGCACAGGGGCGTGCTCCGCAGCCCACAGGATCGGGTACAGGCTCACTCAGCACCTCCCTCGGCGATCAAGACGTTCACGTGCTTCTCTCTGGGTTGAAGGGGTCAGGCGGCCTGCTGCTCGCGGAACCGCTTCAGCTCGGCCATGACGGCCTCGTGGAGGGCGAGCGCGACCGGCGCCAGGTCGGTGGACTTCTGGGCGCCGGTCCGGACGGCAGCGGCCCACAGGAGCGGCGGCGAGTAGCCGAGGTGGACGATCTCCTCCACCGACTTCCGCGCTGCCGACCTCTCCGCTTCGGCGGGCTCGGGATCCGCGTCCGGGTAGTCGCCGATCCAGCCGTACGCCCAGCCGCCGAAGACCTGCTGCTGCCAGAACGGGTCAGCGGCCGGGTCGTAGGGCTGGTGCAGGTCCGTTGCCGAGTTCTCTGCGAGCAGGCCCCACACCGTCCGCTGGAAGCCCGTGGTCACCAAGGGCTTGGTGGCCTCCAAGGCGGCCATCACGACGTCGTCGGGTGCGGTGCTGGTCTTGCCGTTGTTGCACGGCCCGCAGGCCGTGACGAGGTTGTCGAGGGCATCAGCGCCGCCGAGTGCGATCGGTGTGACGTGGTCGACGGTCAGCTCGGCATCGGCCGCGGTGACTCCGCAGTACCGACATCGGAAGCCGTCTCGGCGCAGCACCTCGAAGCGCAGGCGCGCGGGCACTGACATTTCCAACTCCTTCGGGCAGGCACACGCATTGGGCTGATCGCCAGGTAAGTGGCAATGATCAACACATAGCCAACATAGCATTTGGCCAACCTTAATGTTGGCTATGGGTGTGTAATGGGTCGCGCACACACCCACGAGGCCAAGCCGGCTGTGGCCAACGCCCTGTGGGAAGATCAGTTCATGCCCGAGGAGACCCCTGTGACCCGCTTGGAAGAGGCTGTGGCGGCAAAGGAGGCCGCTGAACGAAGGGCCGACGCCATCCGCAAGGAAGGCGCCGAGACCTTCGCCAAGGCCGTCGTCCGCGCCCTGGTCGAAGACGGCATGAAGCCCAAGGAGGTCGCCGCAGCGACCGACGTGAGCTACGAGACCATCCGCCGCATCGCCCGAGCCGCCGATGTGGAGCGTCTGCGGGAGCCAACTGTCACGAGCCGGCGCAAGGCCAACGAAGACTGACCGGCGGGCAGGCACGTCGAGGCGGGGGCAGCCAACCAGGGCTGTCCCC
This sequence comes from Streptomyces sp. NPDC091412, assembly GCF_044756885.1. NCBI lineage: Bacteria > Bacillati > Actinomycetota > Actinomycetes > Kitasatosporales > Streptomycetaceae > Streptomyces > Streptomyces sp. NPDC091412. Next base: position 65,631 of record NZ_JBIVTV010000007.1, read on the forward strand.
GCACTGTGTGTCTGCGCTCTGGTTCCGGTCATCCGGTCTGCCGCCCGCCGGCGAGCCGTGCGAGGGCCGCGGCCTCGTCGCGCCGCTCCCACTTGTTCAGCAAGGTGCGGCGCTGCCGGTCGGTGAGCCTCACGGCCCGGGAGACGACGGCGACGACGCGGGCGGCCTGGCACGTCCAGGTCGGCCAGTGATCCTCGGTGGACGCGACAAGGTCGCCGACCGGCCCGACCTGGTACAGGTCCCCGAGCCACACCTTGGACGCGTGGAAGCGTCCGTACTCGCGGTCGCTGGTGACGTACACGCGGTCGGGGTGCCTGGTAGCCGGGTCGACGACGCCGAGGCCGGGGACGATCGGGTCCTCGCCGGCGGCGCGGGCCTCGCAGATGCGGCAGCCGTCGACGACGGCGGGCGGGTGCGGCTCGATGAGGTCTCCGGGCCGCAGGCCGGGGAAGCCGCCGTGGTAGAGCCGCGCGCCGGGGGGCGGCGCGGCGAGGGTCGTGCTCATGGGGGGTTGCTCCGGGCAGGGTTGGGCCCGGGACGGCCGTAGGGGTGCCGTCCCGGGCGGTCCGGGGTCAGGGCTTCTGTGGCCGGTTCCGCTTAGGCCCGACGCCCTTGACGCCTCCGCGCTTGCGGAATTCGGTGTCGACGGAGATGAGGAGATTGCGGACGGTGCCGTACGACCAGCCGGTGCTGTCCGCGAGGTTCCGGATGGACGAGCCGGCGTAGTAGCGGCCCTGCATCTTCAGTGCGGTCTTGGTGCGGTCGGCGCCTTCGAGTCGGCTGTTCACTGGGTTCCGAACCTTTCGTTCTCCCAGGCCTCGGCGTATTCCTGGGCTTGTTGGGCGATGGCGGCCTCGGCGCACACCTTGTGTGCGGGCTTGCCGGACCTGTCGCGCAGCCAGGTCGGGCGTTGGCAGTACCGGCACGACTTGGCGTTGTCGGACCAGTGGGCGCGGGCGGTCCAGTCGAGGAGGCCGGCGGGTGGCGGGTCAGGCCGTGAGGAGTTCTTCCGGCTGGGCGGCATCCGGGTCCTCCTCTCCCCCGCCCCGTGCGCGGCGCCGCGTCAGTCCGAGCCGCTCGTCAGGGTCGAGGCCGCCCCAGATACCGATCGGCTCCTGGCGCTCGAGGGCGCCGTGCAAGCACGGCGTGATGACGGGGCAGCGGTAGCAGACCCGTTTGGCGGCGATGGCGTCGAGCTTGCCGGGGCCGGCGCGCCAGTTCTCCGGGAAGAACAGGTTCGGGTCGTGCTCCAGGCATGCGCCGTGGTCGCCCCACCAGTCGGGCCGGGCGGGCGCTGTCGGAGCGTCGTGGCTAGTGCGCATCATCAACCTCCTCGGGAGTCGGGTCCGGACGTGTCCGGACACGTGTCCGGGCTGGTCAGCGGCTTGGAGTGACGGCGGGTCGGGTGGGCGGCGGACCGTGTCCGGACGCGTGTCCGGACACGGCGCGAGGCCACCCGGGCAGCGACGAGGAGCACGACGAGAGCCGCGACGAGCGGCCCCCACAGGTGCGCACGGGACACCGCCGCGTCCACGGCCTCAGCGAGGTCGAACCACAGCAGCAGCAGGTCCGGGTTCACGCCGGGACCCCCTCGTCACGCCACCGGCGGATCGTCTGGTCGCAGCAGCCCAGCCGCCGCGCCAGTCCCACCACCGGCACGCCCCTGGCGACGACCCCGAGCGCGGGGTCAGCCAGCCGGAACGCCATCCGCTTCTCCTCCAGCCGCAGGGGCGGGTACGGAGGCTTGCCGAGCAGCGCCTGACGGATCGCCACCAGGTCCATGCCCTGATAGCTGAGCCGTCCGGGCTGCGCGGCCCGCATGACGTCGTCCTCCTGGTGCTCGCCGGCCACGCAGGCTTTCCGCGTGCAGGTGCCCTCACAGCGGCCCAGTGGCTCCCGCCCGTGAAGCAGGCGGAACGCCACTTGGTACGCGGTCTGCGACTGGCCGGCCATCGGCACGTTCGACGTGGAGAACCGGCCGAGCCACCGGCGGTGGCCGCCGTCGACCGGCACCGACAGCGCCTCGAAGTCGACGACGGTCCAATGGCGCCGGAGCATCCGGAACGGGGCGATCCCGAGGTCCGCGCGGACCTCCCGGACGAACTCCTTGCGCACGCCCAGTTGCCGGGCGACCTCGATGTTCGAGACGTGCCCCTCCTTCAGGGCGCGGGCCACCCGTTCCCACTTCGCCGCTGACGACTCACAGGCAGGCATCCAGCGCCCTCCTGTCACCTCGCGCCAGCTCGCGCATGACCCGGTCCGCGAGGTGCCCCCCGGCAAGGCAGTGCTTGACCTCGCAGGTGGTGCGTACCTGCCCCTCCGGTTCACGGCCGTGGTGCGCGCGGAACGCCACTCGGGCCGCCGTGACGAACGGGTCGACGATCGGGACTCCGTGGATCGTGGTCCGGCCCCGCCACGTGACGTGGCCGCCCGCGATGACGACCGCGTTCTCCTCGAAGCATTCCTCGGCCGCCATCCGGGCCGACCGCGTGGGCGCCGGGCACTCGGGCGCCGGGAACGCCGGCTGACCCAGCTCATGACGGACCCGGGCCACCACGCATGGCTTGCAGCCCAGCTGACCGGCCAGCTCAAGATCCGACAGGCGTCCCGCTCCCAGGGCGGCCGCGATCCTCTCCCAGCTCGCCGTCACGACACCGCCGCCCTTGCACGGTGCTCGCGGAAGCACTCGACGTTGTGGAACTTCTGCGTCTTCCGGCTCGGCTGGAAGGGGAGCCCGCAGCCGGTGCAGGGACGGACGTTGTCCGTGCCGCGCAGCATCGTGGAGACGTGCGGGGCCATCACGAGGATGGTCCGCGGGTGCTCGGCGTCGAGCTGGATCTCCCCGTACTTCGCGGTGATCTGCGAGTCGTCGACCCACACGATGCGATTCCCGGCGTCGCAGACGTGCTTGATGAGGTTGTCGGTGTCGATCGACTGCATGTTGTGCCGGAAGAACACGCAGCCCAGCGCCACGTTCCCGGTCAGCGGCAGCCGGAACCAGCGCCGCAGATGCAGCGCGGTCGCCTTCTCGGCGTCCCTGTCCTCCTTCGCCGTGTACGCGTGGCCGTCCGTGTCGAACCGCGGCCGCCCTTTGCTGTGCGGCACACCGGGGATGACCCGCCCCCACGACTGGGCCGCGTCGGGGGCGAGGAACTGGAGGATCCGCTCAGCCCGCTCCCGGTCGCCCGGACGGGCCGCCGACACGGTCACTCCTCGCCCCCGGCCTGCCCGGTGCCGGTCGTGGACAGCAGTCCGGTGATGAATCCGCCCGGCTTGAAGGGGGGAGGCGGGAGCTGCGGGTTGCGGACGCGGGTGAGCACGATGTCGTCGGGGTCGTCGACCTGCGTGTTGACCTCGGCGTGCAGGACCTTGCCGGGCAGCCGGTCGGCGGTCAGGCCGGTGTAGCCGGTTGCCAGCTGGTCCATCGGCACCGTCACCGGCGTCTCGGTGCTGTAGGCGACGACGACCACGCGCGCGGTGCGTGCCTTCTGGTCGACGTCGTGGACCACGACCGGGGTGGCCGTGCGGGGCTCCGTACGGGCAGCCAGGTAGGCACGGCCGAACTCGGTGACGACCGGCCGGCACTCCTCGAAGGCGGCATAGCGGCGCACGGTCAGCTGCGGCAACAGCCCCGCCGGGTCGGTCAACGGCTCGCCGGCGGCCAGGGACCGCAGCAGCGCCTCAGCGTCGGGCAGCAGCGGCTTCTCCGTGCCCGCGGTGACCGCGCGGATCATCGCCGCCCGCCACGCCAGCGTGCCCCGCGTCGACTCGGCCGAGCACGGGCAGTGCCGCACCGTCGCCTTGTGCTCGTCCCCGGCATGCCCGGCGCACTCCAGGACGCTCGCCCGGCCCCGCTCGCACAACGCGGCGGTACAGCACGGGCAGTTCGGACAGGGGCCCTGCGGCGGGCGTACGTACTGCGGGCCGAACGGCTCGTGGAAGGGTTCGTCGTAGCTCATGCGGTACCTGCCGTGATGTGGTCGCAGTTCCAGCAGCGGCGGGTGCCGTCGACGCTCACGGCGTGCGCGGTCTCCCTGTCCTCTGCCGGGCAGTGATGGATCTGAGCGACGTCGACCTGACCGGCCTCGAACGCCGCGACCAGGTCGAGGGCGGGCCGGCGCCCGGGTCCGAAGACCCGAGCGGCAGCATCGAAGTGGCCGGTCACCAGACGTCGCCCGGCACCGGGGCCGGGAGCAGCGGCCAGTCGAACAGGGTCAGGTCGACGTCCCCGCCGACGCTGGCCAGGTAGCGGCGGAAGTCGGCGGTCTGGGCGCGGGCCCAGTGGACTTGCCGCTCGTGGAGGTCGCCGAGGTCCACGCTCGTCAGCCACGGGAAGCGGCGGGCGATCTTCGAGACCACCGAGCACGCCGCTTTCGCGTCGGCCTCCGCGTTGTGCGCGCCGTCGAGCTTGACGCACCAATACGTGCACAGGGCGGCGAGGTTCCGCTTGCCCTTGCGGTACGGCGTGACGTGCTTGTCCAGTACGCGCGGGTCCAGGACGAGCGGCACCGACCGCCCGAACAGTCCGCGCAGGCCGTACCGGGCGGCCTCACGCTCCAGCAGGGTCAGGTCGAACTGGGCGTTCATCGCCACGATGGGCAGCCCGGCGTCGGAGTGGGCGGCCAGGGCCGCGATGATCTCCTCGACCACCGCGGCGGCCGGGCGGCCCGCAGCGCGGGCCCGCTCCGTCGTGATGCCGTGCACGGCCGTCGCCTCGGCCGGGATCTCCATCCCGCCCGCGTCCGACAGCCAGTTGCGGGCCTCGGTCATCTGCCCGCCGCCCCAGCGCACCACGCTGGCGGACACGATGCGGTCCGCGTCGACGTTCACGCCCGTCGTCTCCGTGTCGAACCCGACGAGGGACCGGTCAAGCCACGTCCACGTCTGCCTCACTTCCCTGCCCTCCGTCCTCGGCGGGCAGCCCGCGACTGTCGGCGGGGCTGGTTGCGGTGCTGGCTGCTCTTCTTGAAGGACTTCGGTCGGGTGTGCTTCGAGGCGGGAACGTCCTGCGACGCCTCCGCCGCCGCGTGGGCGCGCTCCGCCTCGGCGAGCAGCCGCGCGGCCTCCGGGTCCGGAACGTGAAGGATCTGCGCCTCTCCGGCCTCGCCGGCGTTGTCCGCCTTCACCAGCGCGGCCAGCTCGGCGGACATGGGGACGACCTTCGCCAGGCGACGGACACCCGACTTGCGCCACATGGCCAGGAAGTCGGTGTGCCAGAACGAGTCAGCCGTCCCGGCCGTCTCCGCGTCCCGGTACGCCTGGCTGTACTGGTCGCGGATCTCCTCGGCGTCCTCGCGGCTGAGGATGATGACCTGGGAGCGGGCACCGCCCTTGAGCCAGGCGAAGGCGTAGCAGAGGATCACCTCGCCGCGCTGCGCCTTCGTCTTCCGCAGGTCCGGCTCGTGCACGAAGTCGTCCGGGGCCGGGGCGGTCGGCACGTAGCGGTACTCGTCGTGCTCGCGGATCTCCCCGACGTGTACCGAATCGACCGCGCCGGACCGGTACATCAGGTCGATGAAGCCCTGCGCCATCGGCACGAACACGGCGAGTACGCCCTCGCGCTTGATGACGGCGTGCTTCCCGTCCGGGATGAGGCCGAAGCGGGCGCAGGTCAGCAAGGCCTGGAGGGTGCTCGCCGGCGTGCACTTGGCGAGGCGCGGCAGCACCGCCCGTACGGCCGCGAAGAACGCGGAGCGGTCGATGTGCGCCGGAAGGGCCTCGTCGAACTCCGACTCGTACCGCATCAGCCAGGCCATGACGGTCTTACTCATGGGCGGTACGACCTGCTCGTGGCCCTTGACCTCGGTCAGCTCGGCGGGAGCGTCGGGCGCCTGGTCGTGCTGCTCGTCGGGGGCCGAGCTGACCGAACGGGCAGCGCGGATACGGTCCTTGAGTGTGATCGTCATGGTCAGGCGCCCTTCTTGGCCTTGGGCTTCGTCGGCTTGGTCGGGCGGAGCTGCCGGGCCCGGAACTTGCGGTAGACGTCGGGCTCCTCGGTCTTGAGCCGGTCCATGTCGAGGGCGTCGACCTGGTGCGTGAACCGAGCAGCCAGGTCGGGCCGCTCCTCCCGGAACCGCTTAGGGGCGAACACCGAGTTCTGCTTGTTCGTCCAGACGACCTTGCCGTCGGAGTCCTTGACGATCTCGTTCTCGCCCGCGATCAGGCGCATCTCGTTCTCGACCAGGCGCACCTCGTCCTGCGCTGCCTTCGCCCGCGCCGCCAGGCGCGCGTGGTCGTCGAGCAGCTTCTTCGCCGTGTCGGCGTCGACCTCGGCGACCGACTCGGGAGTGACCTCCCACAGCCGGGCGAGGAGGTTCGTGGTGTCTTCCAGGGCGTCAGCGGGCGGCGGGAACCCCTCGACGATGTGCCGCTGGTACCAGCCCTCACAGTGCTCGACCAGCTCGCCGATGATGTCCTCGTCGCGCTCAAGGCGGTGCCAGCGGAGCTTGTTGCCGCCGACGAGCGCGGCCACGTAGCCGTGGTCCCAGCCGCCAACGGCCATGTACCAGTAGCACTGGATCGCGGGGGCGTCCGGGACGCCGTCCTCCCAGTCGTCGATCTGGTACTCGCTGCGGTTCTTGCACTCCAGCGGGGCCAGGACCACGGCCCCGCTCTCGTCGACCACATACCGGTCGACGTTCGCCCGCATCCACGGCCGCTCGATGTTCTGCAGCGTGCCGGGCGGCATGGCGATCTGGTGGCCGGACCGCTTCGAGAACATCATCGCGATGAAGTCCTCGATCTCACGGCCGATCTCGGCAGGCTCGCTGTCCGTGAAAGTCGAGCGGCCGTGCTTCTCCTCGAACACCCGGCGCGGGCTGTTGTACTTCCCGGCCAGGCCGAGGATCCCGGCGACGTCGGAGCCGCCGATGCCGAGGCGTCGTTCCTTCTCCCAGTCCTCCCGGGAGGCCCCGTTGGGCAGGATGAGGCGAGCGGCCGGGGCGTCCGGCCGACCGGACGCCGGTGTCTCCGTCTGACGGTCTCGCATGTCGATCACTGGTTGTCCCCCGTGGTGTGGGTGGCTTCGCGGCCGCAGCCGATCGGGCCGTCCTGCCATTCGGTCTGCTCCGCCTCGGCAGCCCTGCGGGTCTCCTCGTCCAGCTCGATGAGGTGGAGGGCCGCCGCCCGCGCCGAGGTGTGCGGGCCGGTGGCGGAGTCGCCGACGAAGTAGCGGATCACCTGCGCCGCTTCCATGAGCCCGTGCGCCTCGACGTGCGGCAGCACCCGCAGCGCGCGCAGACTCGGCTTCTCCCGGTACAGCTCCGCGATCAGGTCGACAGCGGCCGCATACCTGCCGCCCTCGACGCCTCGGATCAGCGGCTTCTTCGGCGACTTGGCCCGCTGGGTCCGGTTCCCTTCCGCGAGCACGCGGGCCTCAGCCAGGACGAAGCGGTAGTCGTCCTGGTGGCCGCAGTCGTTCTCCCAGACGTCGCAGACCAGACGGTCTCCGTCCTTGACGAAGGTGTGCGAGCGGATCGGGCCGCGCGGGGCGCCGCACCTCCGGCAGCGCGAGGAGATGTCCACCGTGCGGATGCAGACACATTCGTAGCCGGGCTGGGTGCCGTAGTCGGGCACGCGCACGGTCACGGTGTCCGGCATCGGCGCGACGTCGAGCCCGGCCACATACCGCACCCATACGACCGAACCGCCGTCGTGCACGGCCTCGTACGCATCGAACGATTCAGCCGGCCGGTAGGCGGCCGTCGTCCCGTTGCGGACCATGCGGGCCACGCTCTGGCCGGTCATCCGGGCGTCGTAGATCGCCGCCAGGATCCAAGCTCCCGGCGTCTGCCGGGCGTTGGCGGCAACGGCCTTGTGGTCGGCCTGCAGATACCTCCTCATCGACGGACTCCGTTCTCCGGGGACCGACGGGGACCGATCAGCCCGGCCGTGATGGCGCGGCGGGTGCGCACCTGCGAGGGGTGCCGCAGCTTCGAGCAGTGCCCGCAGTCCTTCGCGCTGTGCCGGAGACACGGGGCGTCACTGCCCTTGAGCACGGGCGGGATCGGCACTCCCTGCGCCGACCTGTCGGTCTCAGTGCGGCTGAACACGACGGAGACCGCGAGGAGAAGGAAGCAGAGGGCCATCAGGCCCGGGATCACCTGGATCAGGACGTTCTTCACCCGCCACCTCCGGGGAGGACGGCCACGGTCCCCAGGGGGCGGCCGACGAGCAGGTCATACAGCTCGGTGCTGGTCAGACCGTCCGCGCCGGGCAGCAGATAGCTGGCCCACACCTCCACGGGCACACCGTCGTAGCCGGTGACGAGCTGGGCGATGCCCTGCCGGTCGCCGCTACGGTCGAGGACGGAACGGGCGACCGTGCCGCCCATCACCTGAGCACACAGGTCGATGATCTCGCCGGTGCCGGTCTCGGTGACCTGGAACCCCTTGAGGACTCCCGGGGTCTCACCAACCGTCCAGACGAGCCGGTCGAGTTCGGGGTGCCGGGCAAGGAGCTGAGCCAGAGCCGCGGAGGCGGCCTGTGCGGGGGTGGGGGCAGTGGTCATCGCGCACCACCAGCCCCGTGGTTCTTCCGCCACCACTCTCGGGCCGCAGCTCGCTTGCAGGTGAGGCACCGCCGCTTGCCATTCTTCACCTGGGCGTTGACCTTGGTGTAGCGGTGGCCGTTCCGGCAGTGGGTCTTGGAACTATGCCCGTTGCGGCCACGCTGGTCGCGGTCCTGCATGTTCTCCAGAGGGGTGCCCGGCCGCAGGTGCTCCGGCTTGACGCACAGCCTGTTGTCGCAGGAGTGCAGAATGAACAGGCCCCCAGGGATTGGGCCGACGTGCGCCTCGTACGAAGACCGGTGGGCGTACAGCTGGACGCCCCGAATCTTGAATTTTCCGTAGCCCGCGGCGGTGCTACCGGTCCAGAGCCAGCAGAGACCGGAGCGGTCCGTACGGGCGTCGAGCCTGGCGAGTGCCAACTCCCGCCCGTCGGGGAAGTCGTAGATACTCTTGCTCAAGGTTCCCTCGATTCGTGGATTGAGGTGCCTGGTGCGTTGCGGGGCTGTCGGGACCGGGCAGTGGTCTCGGCGGCCCCGCCGCCGTCACAGCGGGACGGGCTCGCGTCGCCGGCCCTTGGCGGGCTTGATCGCGGCCAGCGGCAGGACGTCGGGCGCGGTAGCGGGGTGGGTCGGTTCCGCCGGTGTCTGCTCGGGCGGGTTGATGACGGCCTCCGCGTCGGGCGGCAGGACCGCATGCATGGCCTGGACGATCCGCAGGTCGCAGTCGCAGAAGACGGCCTCGTTCTTGCCGTACTTCTGGTGCGGAAGGCGGCTGATGTTGTCCTCAAGCCACCGCCGCTTGATCTTCAGCTTCGCGGCGGCCTCGTCGTAGTCGCAGTTCTGCACCACGGCGCATTCGCAGTGCGTGCGCGACCAGGCGGTCACAGCACGGCCCTGCAGGACGGCCTTCGGGCAGTTCAGGACCTCGATCAGCTTCCGGAGGTTGGCCGGGGTCACGTTGCGGCGACCGGCCTCGATGTCGTTCATCAGCTGCTCGCTGATGCCCAACTCCTCAGCCAGAGCCCGTTTGGTCAGTCCGGCGTTCTCGCGGGCGAAGGTCACTGCGGCCGGCGCATGATCAAGCGGGGAGAGCCGCCTGCGCCGTTGGGGCGGGTGGTTCATGATTGCAAACTAGCGCGTAGTTCTGCGTAGTGCAAGAAGCTACGCGCGAAGTAGCTAGTAGTGCGAAGTTACACAAAAATGCGCCCAAGTGCTCCCGTAAGCCCCGACGGTCATGGCGTACTTGTGCGTAGTTATGCGAAGCTCTTTGGCATGGATGCGAGACCCAAGCCCCCCGCGGAGGGCGCGCTCATCAAGGCGGGCCTCAAGCTCCGCCGACTCTCCGCGCGCAAGGCGGCCGAGCAGGCGGGCATCAGTGATGCCCGGTGGCGGCAGATCACCAGCGGCTACCAGTCCGTCAGCGGCTCACGCATTCCCGTCCGCGCCCCCGCCGACACGCTGGCCCGGATGGCCCTCGTCGCCGGTGTCACTCCCGAACAGCTCATCGGCGCAGGCCGCGAGGACGCAGCCGAGATACTCCGGGAGATCGCCGAAACGTCGGCAGAGCCGGGCAGCCCGTACACGGACGACCCCCATATCGACGCCATCGCGAAACTCTTCACCACCCTCCCCCCGGAGGCGCAGGACGAGGTACTACGGCGCGTCGGCCGCTCGATGCCGCCACCAACTACCCCTGACCGCATGGACGTTCGCCGCCACCGCTCGGCCGGGTGAATAAGATCACGCGGCAGTAAAGTTTTCACATAGGCAACACAAATGTTGCTCCAGGCACACAACTATGCCCCTGTGATCACCGAAGGGGGCACAGTGAACGACATGCTGCTGGCGGGTCTCCTGGGCGCGACAATCACGGCGCTCGTCCTGCTATACCGATCCCACACCAGACACGAAGCACTCATCACACAACTCCGCGCCGAGCTTGCAGCCGAAAAGATCGCCCGGATCACAGCAGCCCAGGCGAGACCCCCATCACCTGTCAGCGGGGACGAACCAGAACCCGTCCGCCGCAAGCGGCACCTGACGCTGTACATCGGCGGCGGCGTCGTCGCGATCATCCACTCACTGCGCGGCCGGTCCCGCCAGGTATGGAAGCACCACCGCGCCGCCACCGTGACAGCCGCTGCGGGAGTCGTCGCGGCCGCCGGCACCACCGTGGCGCTCCTCATGCCCTCCAGCAGCAACGCCACGCCCACCCCGGGCGGCCCCGACGGTGCAACGCCCGCAGTCTCACCGGAAGCCGCCCCAGTCAGCGGCACCCCGCCGAGCAAGGACGACATGCTGTCCGTCTACGACACGACAGCAGAAGAGCCCCTCGACGAGGGCGACCTCGAATCGCCAGCCAGCCCCAGCCAGGCATCCGACCCCGCCAGCACCACGGCACCAGCCACCGAGGACGACGCTGGGACGACGCCCGCAGCCACCCCGGACGCAACACCGCAGGCCCCCGCCGACCCGCCGCCCGCAGTCCCGCCCGCAGTGCACGCAACCCCCGCATCTACTTCCGCCCCCGCCCTGCAGCCGCCCAGCCCGCCTGCCGAGGAGAACGACCAGGACAGCGGGAAGAAGGGCATCTGCGTCGAAGTGCCCAAACTTCTCGACCTCTGCCTCCTCGGCGGGAAGTAGGCCCGCCCCCAGTCAGCACAGACACCGAAAGACATGGGGCCCTGCTTCTTCGGGCCCCCGGCCGTCACGGCCTTGGCACTGGTGGGCTCGCGTATTCAACTGGCGCCAATTCAATGGAACCCACCCTATTGATGACCGTGTGTGGTCTCCGGAGGCACGCTGGTTCCTGATTCCACCGAACTCGGATGCGAAGCGGGGTGTGAGGACGCGGTGGCAGACAAGGGTGGCGACGGAGGCGGACGTCCCAGGGCCTGCTTTCGGATTGCTGCGGTGCGGCTGGCAGTCTTGGGGGACGCCGAGATCGTCGATCAACTTGGAGAGCGCGAAGGGATGCAGCGGCTCACCGGCCTGCCGGCCGGGAAACAGCCAGGGCGCAAGAAGGCCCAGACCGAAGGGTCTCCGGCCTGAGCCTTCTGCGCTTGCTGGAGGATAGATGACCCTCCCGAGGGTTACTTCACGTGGACGTAGTCTGCCGCGGAGGCGACCGCCGGGGTGGTGGACGTGCCTGCGAAGGAGTAGCGGAAGTAGCCGTCCGCCGTGGCCTTCGTCGTCGTCCTCAGGTTGCCCTTGCTGTCCGTCGTGACGGTCTTGAGGGTCTTGTAGGTGCTGGTGCCCTTCTTCTTGAACTGGAGCTTCACCGGCTGCTTGGTGTAGCCCCCGTACTTGTAGGTCTCCCAGTTGGCGCGGGTCAGGGCGCCCGTGACGGTGATCGTCTTGTTCTTCTTCGCCGGTTCCGGCGAGGCGTTGACCGTCAGCCTGGAGTTGCGCAGGACCTTCGCCTTGGCGGCGGAATCCTTGGTTATGTAGTCACCGTCGTTGGCCAGGGCGTGGGCTCTCACGGTCCAGGTCCCGGCCGTGGTGTTGTCCTGGGGGTGGATGCGCGGATTCATTTTCAGCGTGTAGGTGCAGGTGGTCGTGGTGAAGCTCTGGCGCACGCACTTGCCCGCAATGTTGTCGGGCACCACGAGACCGTAAGAGTCGCCGTTCGGGAGGGGCGTGTGCCACATGACCGGGAAGGTACTTCCGACCTCGATGCCCGAGTCGTCCGTGGCGGTCACCGCGATGGTGAACGTCTTCACGTCCGTGGTCCCCAGGACGATGTCCTTCCCTCCGTTGACGACCACCTTCGTGATCCTGATGTCGCCCGAGAAGTCATCCGCCTGGGCGGCCGCCGGAATCGTGAGCGCGGACACGGCGAGGGCCCCGGCGAAGCCTGCCACGGTGGTGCGGTGATGCATGAAGGCGTATCCCCCATGTTCCAGCGCCTCAGGAACGTCCCGAGGCGGAGCTGACAATGCCCACCCCGTACGCGGGTGGCACGGACATGACCATCAGGTCGCAGGGATGGTTGCCCATCGATCACACGGCTGCCAGGACGAGCTCGGGGCTCACGCCATCTTCCGGCCTCGGTCTACTGGTGAACTCGCGTATTCAACTGCCACCAGTTCCCCGAGGGGTCCAGCCTGGAGGTGACCCGCCAGTGGTCTCCGGAGGCGTATCGGCTCCAGGTGCCTCCGGCCTCAGAGGCCAGCTTGGCCGTGGTAACCCGGCGGTAGCTCAGAGCCTCCGCGACGACCGGGGCTGGCATCTCCAGCACGTGCTGCCGGATCACAGCGGCACGGCCGGCGGTGGTGGGAATGCCGAGGTCGTTGAGGAGGGCCGCAAGGACGTCGGGGTGGAGCGGTTGCCCGGCCCGACGGCCGGGGAATAGCCGCCGGCAGGCCTGGTTGGTCGCGGTGTTCATGTTGTCCTGGCTGCGGATCCAGCGTCACAGGAGTTCCGCGAGCGGTTCGGGAACGGGGGACGACGGCTCGCCGAGCCGGAGAAGGTTCTGCTGTTCGGCGCGGGTGATGTCGTCCAGCGTGAGGCGGACGACGCGGCTGGGCGTAAAGCAGAACGATGCTCCCCGCGACCCGGGCTCGCAGAGGCAGGTGAGAGCAGACAGCGCAAGATCCTTGTAGGCGGACAGGACAGCTCCCTGACTGCGGACAGCTGATCTCCCTCTCCGTGGACCCATTCGTGTCGGTTCCGAACAAATGATCCCCCCGGCGGTTGGCTCAGTGCTGCCTGGCATTGAGACCAATCCACCGGAGGGACGTTGAAGTGCGTCGGCTTCACAGGGCGATCGGCCGATACGCCAGGGCCGAATCGACGACTTCGTCGGCCGAAAGCTCCCGCTCTGGCGGCCAGAAGATCAAGTCGCTGACATGGCCGGACGGACACATCAGGGCTCTGTCGAGCCTGTCCAGCCAGCCGTCCACCTCCTCCTCGGAGGCGTAGTCCGCATCCATGATCCGCTGCACCAGCGCGACCGCCTCCGCGCGGCTCATCTCCACTGCACTCATCCGGCCCCCCTCCACGCGGGCCACCCTAACGACATGCACGATCGGCCGGACAGGTCCTTTAACCCGGCTGAGGGACGAAAAGTCACATCGCAGAGGGAGATCAGGTGTCCACGCACAAGGACATCAGATGTCCACCCAGAAGGACGCGGCCGTGTCCGTGGACAGCAGGCTCGGGTCGGTGAACGGCTGATCAGCTCCCTTGGTTGAGGCGCCGTGCCTCACCGGAACCGTGTTGACCGCACCGAAAACGTCCAGGTCACGGGCCTAGTCAGGCGCTCGCGCCCCGGCCGCATCACCAGGATTCGGCCTGCAGGAATAGCGTGATCACCTCGATCACCTCCGCGATGAACCAGATGGAGAACACCAGACACGCAAGCCACAGCCCCCACAGGACCCAGCGGACCTCTCGTCGTATGCGCATGAGCGGATCATCCCCCTCGCAGTCCCGGTTCGTGGCCCAGGCAAGGCCAGACAGCGGGCGGTCCATGGCCAGGAGCTAGGCGGCCAGCGGGTGGAATTCGGGACGGATGCGGCCCGTTCCGTCGTCCAGCAGCTCGTCGAGCCGGTCGGCGATGGCGCATCGAGTGCAGAGCTGTGCGCGGTAGAGCTTGTCCTCCATTCCGCAGCGAGAGCATCGGTAAGACATTCATGAAGCCTGCGCAGTCGGAGCAGATCCGTCTGCCGTCGCTGGGCCGCAGGCCAGGAAGCGCGCACTCGTCGCCGCAACCGGGGCAGATGCCGCGAACCTGGAGGGCCTTGTCGTAGCAGGTGCGGCAGACGTGGCCATCGGGCCAGGATCGACCTCCGCGAACGCCTCCAGACCCCGCCCCACTCGAACACGGAGATCCACGGTTAGACCTCGTGATCAATCTCGGCGCAGGCGGCTGCGCCGATACTCCCTGGGCCGTGCACCGTGATCCGCGAATGCAATGCCGCAGGACCCCGACACACAGTCACGATCTGCTCGTGCCGTTGGCGAATACGCGATACCTCAACATGCGAGCCACCAGTCTCGACCCCCAGGCTCAGGGGAATAGCTGGGCGAGTGCTCCGGTGACGGCGGCGGCGAGGGTAAGGACGGCGGCGAAAGTGGTGGCGGCACGCATGAGGGCGGCGGGGTACGTGGCTCCGTCGAGGCGGGCAAGTATGCCCGCGGCTACGCCCGCCAAGAGCGCGAGCGCGACGACCAAGGCGGCGGCGAGCAGGACGATGGCAATGCGGTTCACGGCGATCTCCCCGGAGAGGGCGGGACGTTGATGTGACCGAAGGTCGGGGAAACAGTGGTCGCCGTGGTCCCGCCGGACGATGATGAACACCGTTGAACAGACAGCGCCGGGGGGCCACGTGGGCGGGGAACATGATGAGTGCAAAGCGGCGCTCACCGAACTGCGCGAGCGGCTGGAAGACGCACTGGCTCACAAGAGTCTGACCAAGACCCAGCTCGCCGCCCGAACGGGACTGGGGCGCACGACCGTCCAGGCTGCTTTCCAGCCGGGCGGTCCTGTTCCGTCTGCGGCGACGGTCGCGGCGCTGGCCAGCGCACTGGGCCTGCCGGCCGGACAGCTGCTGGAACTGCGGCGGGCCGCGGCAGGCGAGACCGGCCCTGTGAGTGTGCGAGACGAGGGGCCCGGCAAGCCGATCGGGCAGTGGGACCCTCACGACCTGGAGATCCATCCCGCCGGAACCGCCGCCGACTCAGCCAGCTCCGGTGCCCGGGTGCAGCGGGCGCTGCCCGGCTATGTGCGCCGCGCCCATGACCAGGAACTGGCCAGAGCAACGGGTGAGGCCGCGGGAGGGCAGAGTCGGATGCTGGTCCTGGTCGGCTCGTCCTCGACCGGCAAGACGCGGGCGTGCTGGGAGGCCGTCCAACCACTCGCCGCCCAGGGGTGGCGGCTGTGGCACCCGCACGATCCGACCCGGGCCGAGGCCGCGCTCGCTGACCTCGACCGTGTGGCGCCCCGCACGGTGGTGTGGCTCAACGAGGCCCAGCACTACCTCGGCCACCCCCAGGCCGGCAAGCGCATCGCGGCCGCACTTCACACCCTGCTCACCCAGGTAGACCGCGGGCCGGTCCTTGTCCTGGGCACCTTGTGGCCCGAGTACGCCGACTCATACATGGCCCTGCCGGGTGCCGGGGAGTCTGACCCGCTCAGCCGGGTCCGTGAACTCCTGACCGGACGCACCCTCACTGTCCCCGACGATTTCGACGAGGAAGCACTCCATGCCGCATCCGCCCTTGCCGATGACGGCGACAGGTTCATGGCAGACGCACTCACCCGCACCCACAGCCGCATCACCCAGGACCTCGCTGGTGCACCCGAACTCATGCGCCGCTACGAACACGGCAGCCCGCCCGTCAAGGCCCTGCTGGAGGTCGCGATGGATGCCCGCCGCCTCGGCGTCGGACTCCATCTGCCACAGGCCTTCCTCATCGGTGCCGCCACCGACTACCTCACCGACGTCGACTACGACCAGCTCACCGAAAACTGGACCGAAGCCGCTTTCGCCTCCCTCGCCCACCCCGTCCACGGCAAACAAGCCCCCCTCCCCCGCACCGTTACCCGCCGCCCGCACGTTCCCGCACAGGCCCCGCCGCCCGTCCCACTGTCAAAGCCGGTCTTCCGCCTCGCGGACTACCTCGAACAGCACGGTCGCACCACTCGCCGAAGGCTCTGCCCGCCCGCCTCGTTCTGGCACGCTGCCCAAGCCCATCTCACTGACCCTCACGACCTTTACAACCTCGCCATCGCTGCCTACCGGCGGCACCGCCTGCAGTGGGCCCGTCACCTCTTCCGGCAGTCCGGCTACGTCTTGGGGACGGATGTCCTGTCCGCCAGTATGCGAATGGTGCGGAGGTACCTGGACGACGGCTTGCCCAAACTGCTGTGGCTACCGCAGGGTGAGCACGCCGAAGCCTTCTTCCGGCAGGCCGCCGACGCCGGCGACACCGACGCCCTGTTCAAGCTGGCGTTGTTACGGGAGAAGGCCGGAGACCGGGAGGGCGCCGAAGCCTTCTTCCGGCAGGCCGCCGACGCCGGCGACACCGACGCCCTGTTCAAGCTTGCGTGGTTGCGGCAGAAGGCCGGGGACCAGGAGGGCGCCGAAGCCTTCTGCCGACAGGCCGCCGACGACGGCATCGTCGGTGCCCTCTTCAACCTGGCGCGGATGCGAGAGGAGGCCGGGGACCGGGAGGGCGCCGAAGCCTTCTTCCGCCAGGCCGCCGACGCCGGCGAATTTCACCTCTCCATTGAGGGAAGGTGGTGGCCGTACGGGCTGGACCCGAACGGTTCGCCCACTCCCCCTTGGCCCTGAACAGGGGGCCTCGTCATCCTCGTCAAGGTGCGGTGAGTCCGGGTCCCGTAACGGCCGCGGATCCCGTGCGAGGGCCTTTCCCAGAACACCCACCGCACCGGCTGACGGTGTGCCACCGGCCACGATCGTTCTCACCGAGAACCGGCTGTACCGATGCTCCCCGAGGCCGTGCCGGCCCACCGAGGTCTGGTACTCCCGCTACGAGGAACGCCTGTGGCCCGCGCTGTGCGTCTACGCCCCTGGGACATCGGCTCCCACGTCCTGCTGGCTATCGCTCTCCTCTGTATCGGCGCGGCCGCCCGCACGGCGTAGCGGGCCGTCAGCTCGACGACAGGGCCGCGCCAACACCCTCGCATCACTCACCGCGCGATCACCCCACCGCGATCGACCGCCCCTGACGGCTGACTCAGCGTCATGGGGCTGCCGACGTCAGCTACGAATACGCGACACCTCAACATGCGAGCCCACCAGTCCCGAGGCCGCGTCACGCCTGATCAGCACACGCCCGTGCAGGGTGCAGCGCACAGATCCGCAGCGCCTCCGCACGGGCCGTCGCATAAGCCGCCTCAACCGCCGCCCGGTCCTGCCCCCAGGCGCGTACCTCCGTCTCCGCCGTCGCGCCCGGCCGCCACTGCGCCGCCTGGCGCCTCGGCTCCTCCGTGTAGGAGTCCTCGAAGTCCCACACCCACCGGCCGCGCAGCTCCGCCGCGCTCGGATCCGTGACGATCTCCGTGCCATCGGCCGCATACACAGCCGGGCCCACTTCCCACACCCAGGCGCGGCGAGGCATCTGGGCACGAACGGCCCTCAGCGCACCGTCCGCATCGGCCCCCCTGCTCAGGGAGCCAACCCACCCATCGCTCGTCATCGCCTCCACGTGCACTGGGCCGCTATGGTCACGCACCCAGCGCTCCGCCGTCCCCTCCGCGTCGTCCAGCTCCCAGAAGGCAACCCGCCGCGAACCAAGGTACGCGACGTACACCGAGCGCCTCCCGTCGCGCCCACGGCCGTTCTCCGTCGGCGCGGGGCCAACGGGCGACGTGTACCCCATGACGCGATCGAGCGTCTCCAGAGCAGCCTTGTGGGCCGATTCCAGCAGATGCCCGTACCGGTCCGAGGTCGTCTTGATCGACTCGTGCCCCAGGCGCCGCTGCACGTAGGTCAGGCTGTGCCCATCCGACAGTAGAGCCGCAACGTGCGAGTGCCTCAAGTCGTGGAACGTGGGGAACTTCCACCCCGGCAGTCCCCCGCGCCTCTTGGCCTCGGCGACCGCTGCAATCCACCGGTCGTAAAAGCTCGAGTAGGCGAGCCGGCCACCGCTGCCGTTGTGGAAGACCAGCGCATCCATCTTCAGGTTGGCAAGCCCGTAGTTGAGGAGTTCCTCCCACAGCCCAGCCGTGATCTCGACCGTCCGCCGCCCCGCCTTCGTCTTCGGCGACCCCAGGAACCACCCCTCACCCGGCACCCGCTTCCACGCCCGAGTGACGCGCAGCTTGAATTCGCCGGGCCGCGGGTTGCGCGCATGCCGCGCCGCGAGCGCAGTGATCTCGCCCCACCGCATGCCGCTCCCGTACGCCGACCGCACGAGCATCCGGTCATCGGGCCGAGGGAAACACGCGACGAGGCAGGCGACCTCATCAGGAGTCATGAACTCCATGTCGTCGCTCGACTCGTTGTCGCCGATACCCCTGTCGTCGTTACTCGGAAGCCGGGTCAAGTCGCACGGGTTACGGTCCCGAAGCGGCGGCTCGGCGACCATGGCCTCCTTCAGGATCGACGACAACAGGCCGTGCAAGCCCCGCAGCGTTTGCGGCGACATGTCCTTGATCCTCGAGCCGCGTTTGACCTTCGTCTTCAGCATCTGGTTGACCCAGGCCCCGATCGTGGCCTTGCTGAAGTGCTCGGCAGAACGGATGTCGCAGTTGCCGAAGGTGGGAAAGATGTACACCTCCAGCGAACGGACAACCTGTACCTTGTGCCGCTTGCCCGCGGTACGGTTCTCGATGCACGCAAGCGCCCAGCGGTCGAAGCGATAGCACAACTCGGCCCCGTCTGCGGCCGCCGGATCGATGTGGCCCTTGCCCTTCACCCAGCCAGGCGGCCAGTTCTGCCCGGCCTCGTCGACGGCCTCCTTGAACACCCCGGCCGAGTCCTCGTCGTCGAAGCGTTCGGTCTGCCAGGCACCAGACGCCGAGCCGCCGTCCCTCCACCGCACCTGATAGCTGGTGACCGTGCCAGCCCTGTTCTTACGTGCAACTACGCTCGCCATGCGCGGAGGTTAGCGCCGAATGTTCCCAACCTGTTCCCACGACCTCACGGGAATCAGCCATGATCTGTTGGTTTCAGCAGGTCAGGATGTGGCTGCACGACGACGGCCGGAACGCACCACTACGCCGCTCCGTTCGGTATCTGACCGGCCCCTGCCCCGCTGGCCGGAACGCGTTCCGGCCAGCGCATTGAGTTCTGCGAGTGCTGCGGTCTTGTGTCAGCCCAGATCCCGGACGAAGAACCGCAGCGAGCTGTCCACTTCGAACGGCGGCACGTCGTCGTGTCTGCCAGGGTTGGCGTGGAGTGTCTTGTCAGCCGAGGCCAAGGTGTCGAACAACGCCAGACTCCGGTCCGGCGCCGGCATGCAGGGAAGTCGGGGACGCCCGGTGCCTGCTGCGAGCGCCCCTGATTCGCAATCTGCCTCCGCGTTCCGGTCCTGCGCCACTGTCAACGGTGACCCGGGTGAAGATCAGCCGGGGAAGCGGACCGACTCCAGCATCCGGGCTGTTTCCGCGTGCCCCGTGTAGTCCAGGAACAGCACCCGGGAGACGGGCAGGTGCCACGCCTGGGGTGAGAAGCGGTAGCCGCTCGTGCAGGCGGCCGTCCAGCGGTCGTAAGCGGCCTTGCGGCTGCCCACCGGACGCAGGCCCGACTCGACCGGCGGCGACGACGTGCCGCTGGTGATGCCGTTGAAGGAACCGTCCGCGAGGGTCGGGCGGACCGGACAGGGCTGAACGTCGGTGGCCGCGTACCAGCCGCCGGGCTGACGAGCCTCGTAGAGCCGCAGTTCGTTGCCGGCGATGGAGCCGGACTTGATGGCGATTCCGGCGCAGCCGAACGTCGTGGGCAGCCCGGCTCGGTATGCGGGCTGCACGCAGGCATCGCTGCCGTACTTCGTCAGCGTCCAGTCCGGAGGTATCTCGAATGTCAACCGGGCGAAGGTGACACGGGGCCAGGCGGCGCGCGTGCGGGGCGCGGCCGTGTTCTCGACGATTGCTTGTTTCGGTGGAGGCGTGGACGTGGTGCGGGCCGGGGTGGGACGCGACGATGCGGGCGCCGGGGAAGCCGCCGGCGAACTCGTCGATGCCTGCGGAGACAGGGGACTCCCGGTCGACGGCTCCGTGCCGGCGACCGTGGGCTTCGCCGACACGGCCGCCTCGTTGGCCGGACCGCACGCGCTCGCGGCGACAGTCACGGTCAGGCTCGCGGCCGCCAGCAGCAGGGGTCTGAGGCGCTTCTTCATTGAGGATCTCTTCATGGCACGCAGGAGTGTGCCATCCGTCTGCGGACCCGCGTCTCACACGTACATAACGAAAGTCCCGCCTCCCCTGTGGCTGAGGAGAGAGGCGGCGGACCCGCGGGTTCGTTCTTGCCGGGGCGGCCCCTACAACGCCGAATCCAAGCTGCTGCTGTTCGGGCACGCCTTCGACGATCTGGGGCTGGCCAGGATCGCGTTGCGCACCGACAACCTCAACGAGAGGTCCCAACAGGCCTTGACGTGGCTTGGGTTGGTGTACGAAGGAATGCTGCGAAGCCACATGGTGCGCCAGGACGGCACCCGTCGTGACTCGCTGTACTACGGCGTACTCGCGGATGAGTGGCCATCCGTGCGCCACAATCTGCTCACCAGGGTCGCAGCCAAAGTCACCGTCTGAAGGCGCAGTTGTCTGTCACGGAGCAACGGACTCGCTCGCGCAAGTCCAAGGTCATTTCCCGAGCCTCACCCGCACGCCGGCGGCGGACAGCACTCGTCCCGTCTGAAAACGCGATCGCGTGGCGCGGCGCCCGCTGCATACACTGACGGGCATGGCATGCCGCATCAGTGAGCTGGTCATTGACGCCGCCGACCCCGACCGGCTCGCCGCATTCTGGAGCAAGGTCCTCGGGTACGTCGAACTCGGCCGGGAAGACGACGGAAGCATCGAGATCGGGCCGCCCGGCGCCGGCTTCGGCGGCCCGCAGCCCACGCTCGTTCTCAGCCCCAGCAGCAACCCGCGGACCGGAAAGCTCCCCCTACACATCGACGTCAGCCCCACCGACCGAGACCAGGACACCGAGTTGGAGCGGCTGCTCGCTCTCGGCGCGAGGCCCGTCGACGTCGGCCAGACCGGCGCCGAGAACTGGCACGTCCTGGCCGACCCGGAAGGCAACGAGTTCTGCCTCCTGCACACCCGGCTCCAACCCCTCTGACCACGAGCGGTTGCCCTCTTCGTTCACGAAAGCGGCGCCACAACCAGCACCTGGCGCCGACAGGATATGTCCCGTGTCCGGCTACTCCCCGTGAGGGACGCGTACGAAGCCGTCCTCCCAAGTGTCTTCGTCCAAGGTGTAGGCGTCGATGATGAAGCACTTGGGCTCGTTCTGGAAGCCCGGCAGCAGCCGAGCACGCACGATGCGTTCCTCGGCCTTCTCCTCCGTCGAGTAGATGCCCAGCAGCTTGACGTTGTCGCCATCCTGCTCGTCGATGAAGACGCCACCCTCGTCGATGTGCACGGTTGCCCCGTCAGGCCCGGCCTCGTTCTGGTGGCCCACGTGCCACAGGGGATAGACGATCATGCGGCCAGGCTAGTGCAGTACCGCCCTGGGCTGGAACATACTCGCACGACAGGTACTCGCCGAGCTGGTCGCCCACTTGGGGCCGGACGCCATGACCGCGCCCGAGGCGGACGGGGAGGTGGCCGTCGTTCCCCTCGCTGCGGGCGGGCCGGATTCTCGAGTGGGGGCGGAGAACGATGTCCGCGGTGCCAACTGCGCCTGTTCGCGCCCGTCCTGCGCGGCAGTGGCCTCTCGGTCGGCGTCGGCAGACCGGGCGAGGGCGTGCGCGGCCTGCGTCGATCGTCGGACGAGGCGCACCAAGAAGCGCCAGCAGCGCAGCGACGGTCGGAGGGACTGAGCCTGGTGGGCATCGCATCCACAGGGTGGAGGAGCTCACCAGCCGCGGCCTGTCCCCATGCGGGACCGTCTGGACTGCCAACTGGCGCTCGGATCTCCCGCGATCGGCTGTGGGCCGACTGAAAGTGATGGTCGGCGGGCGGCCTCGCGGGCAGGATGGTCGCCATGACGGATGAAGGCTCCTCCATCGACTCCACCAAGCCCAGCATCGCCCGCGTCTACGACTACCTGCTCGGCGGCAAGGACAACTACGCCGTGGACCGGGAGATCGGCGACGTGTTCAAACGTGACCTTCCAGGTTCGGTGGCCATCGCCTTCGCCAACCGCGCGGCGCTGACCCGGGCGGTCGGGGAGATCGTCGCGACCACCGGCGTACGACAGTTCATCGACCTGGGCAGTGGTCTTCCGACCGCCGACAACGTCCACCAGGTCGCGCAACGCCACGCTCCGGAGTCCCGGGTCGTGTATGTCGACACCGATCCCCAAGTGCTGGTCCACGGTCGCGCGTTGCTGGAGGAGAACGACCGGACCCGGGTCGTCCCGGTCGACGTACGGAACCCCGAGGACGTCCGTACCCACCCGGACACCCTGGAGCTGATCGACTTCGATCGCCCCGTCGCCGTCGTGTTCAGCGCCATCCTCCATCACGTCAACGACGAGGAGGACCCGGCTGGGATCGTCCGCTACTGGCGCGACCACGTGCCCTCGGGGAGCTACTTCTTCGTCAGCCACTTCCGTTCCGGCAACAACCCGGAGACAGCGGAGGCCGAGGGAGTCCTCCAGCGGACCTTCGGCCGCGGACGGTGGCGCTCCGACGAGGAGATCGAGTCCCTGCTGGACGGACTGGAGATCCTCGACCCCGGGATCGTCCCCGCACCCCTGTGGCGTCCCGACATGGCTGAAGGCCCGTGGAGTGGCAACGGCGAACGGGAACTCACTGTCTGGGAGCGCCTCATCGCTGCCGGACTGGCCCGGAAGGCGTAGGGTCCAGCCTCGCAATCGGGGCTCGGCCATCGGTCTGTGCGGCAACGTCGGCCCGGAGATGCCTGCCGAACGCCCATGGCAAAATCAGCGGGTGCAGATCGGGATCCTGGGTCCATTGGAGGTACGCACGGACGACGGCCTCTTGGTCGACGTGCCGGGCGCGCGGTTGCGCGGACTGCTGGTCGCCCTCGCGCTCAAGCCGGGTCATGTGGTCCCGAAGGCGTCGCTCATCGACTGGATCTGGGGTGAGCACCCGCCCGCCGACGCGACGAACGCCCTGCAACGCCTGGTTTCCCGGCTGCGGAAGGTACTGCCGGGCGGCGTGGTCGACGGGCTGACGGACGGCTACCGGTTGGCGGTGGAGCCCGACGCCGTCGACGCCGTGCGGTTCGAGCGCCTCGTCGGCGCGGGCGAGGCCCGCGCCGAGGACGCCTCCCGGCGGGTGCGGCCGCTGCGCGGGGCCCTTGAGCTGTGGCGCGGTGCGGCCCTGCAGGACATCGGTCTTCAGGACAGCGCCGCGTTCGACGCCGCGGTCGTACGGCTGGAGGGGTTGCGCCTGTCCGCCACCGAGGAGCGGGTCGACGCGGAGGTCTCCCTGGGGCGCGGTGCGGAGATGGTCACGGAGCTGACCGACCTGGTGGCCGCGCACCCGGTACGGGAACGGCTCGTCGCCGCGCTGATGCGCGCCCTCGTCGCGGCCGGTCGCGACAGTGAGGCGCTGCTGGTGTACCAGCGCGCGAGGGAGGCCCTGGCCGACACGCTGGGCGTCGACCCCTCGCCGGAGCTGTCCGCGTTGCATGTCGCGCTGTTGCGGGGCGAGTTGCGGCAGGGGGAGCCGAGCCGCAAGACCAATCTGCGCGCCGAGCTGACCACCTTCGTCGGAAGGGGCGCCGATGTCGCGGCGGTCCGTGAGCTGATAGCCGGGCACCGGCTCACCACCGTGATCGGCCCGGGTGGCTCGGGGAAGACGAGGCTGGCCACGGAGACCGCGCGCACGCTGCTCGGCGAACTGCCGGACGGGGCTTGGCTGGTGGAGCTGGCCGCCATCGGGGCGGAGGGCGACGTGGCGCAGTCGGCGCTCTCCGGGCTGGGCCTGCGGGACGCCCTGCTCGGCGAGACCCCGAACGCGGAACCGACGGACCGGCTCATCGCCGCGGTCCGCGAGCGGGAGGCGTTGCTGATCCTGGACAACTGCGAGCACGTGATCGAGTCGGCGGCGGTGTTCGCCCACCGGGTGCTCGGAGAGTGCCGGCGGCTGCGGATCCTGGCGACGAGCCGGGAACCGCTCGGCATCACCGGGGAGGCGCTGTGGCTGGTCGAGCCGCTGGCCCTGCCGGAGGGGGACGCGGACCCGGGTCGGATCGAGTCCTCGCCCGCCGTCCAGCTGCTGCGGGACCGGGCCGGAGCGGTGCGCCGGAATCTCGCGGTCGACGCCTCCACGCTGGCGACGGCGGTGCGCGTCTGCCGGGCGCTGGACGGGATGCCACTGGCGATCGAACTGGCCGCGGCGCGGTTGCGCACCATGCCCATCGGCCAGTTGGCCAACCGGCTCGACGACCGGTTCCGCCTGCTGACCAGTGGCAGCCGCACCGCGTTGCCACGGCACAGGACGCTGCGCGCGGTGGTCGACTGGAGCTGGGAACTGCTCACCGAGGCCGAGCGGATGGTTCTGCGCAGGCTCTCGGTGTTCACCGGCGGGGCGAGTCTGGAAGCGGCCGAACGGGTCTGCGCGGGCGACGCGGTCGAGCGGGAGCAGGTACTCGATCTGCTCACCGCGCTGACCGAAAAGTCACTGCTGCTCACCGAGGGCGACAGCGCCCCGCGCTACCGCATGCTGGGCACGATCAAGGAGTACGCCGGGCACCGGCTCGCGGACGCGGGGGAATCGGACCGGGCCCGCCACGCACACCTGGCCTACTTCACCGAACTCACCGAGACCGCGGAGCCGCACCTGCGCCGCGCCGAGCAACTGGAGTGGCTCGCCGCGCTCGGGGCCGAGCACGACAACATCGGTGCCGCGATGCGCGGCGCACTCGCGGCTGACGAGGCGCAGGCGGCGATGCGGCTCGCGGCCGGCGCCGGCTGGTACTGGTGGCTCGGCGGGCACAGGACCGAGGGCATCGAACTGATCACCGCGGCCGCCAGGACGCCCGGTGAGGTGCACGACGATGTGCGGGCCACGGTGTACGCGCTGATGGTGCTGTTCGTGAGTTCCGGGCGCAACGACGAGCGCCAGGCCGCGGAGTGGATCCACGAGGCGCACCGGCTCAGCCGGCTCGGCGGGCGCCGCCATCCGCACATCGGGCTCGTCGAGGCGTTGGAGCGCCTGCTGCGGGCGCCCGAGGCGTCCCTGTCCGCGTTCGAACCGCTGCTGGACGACGAGGACCCCTGGGTGCGCGCACTGGCCCGGTGGCACCTGGGCAAGATGCGGATCGTGCTCGGCCAGGACACGCGCAACGCGGACGCGTACCTGGAGACGGCGCTCGCCGAGTTCCGGGCGCTCGGCGAGCGGTTCGGGATCTCGCTCGCCCTGATCGAGCTGGCGGAGCGGACCGCCGTGCGCGGCGGGTTCGCCGGTGCGTGCGAGCACTACGAGCAGGCGATCGCGGTCGTCACCGAGGTCGGTGCCATCGAGGACGTCATCCACATGCGGTCGCGGCAGGCGCAGTTGTACTGGCTGCTGGGCGACGAGGCCGCCAGTGCGGCCGCCATCGCCGAGGCCGAGCGGTGCGCGGAGCGGGTCACCTGGCCGGACGCGCTGGCCGAACTGGCCCTCGCGAAGGCGGCACTCGCCCGGTGGGGCGGCGACGCCGCGGAGGCGCGCGGGCAACTCGGCGTCGCGACGGCCCTGCTGGGCGACGAAGCGGAGAGGGCGAACGTCCGCGCGGGGACGCACGACCTGCTCGGCTACCTCGCCGACGACCTCGGCGAGGCCCGCGCACACCGCGTGGCAGCCTGCGAGGCGGCGTCCGAGGCGGGGTACGCGCCGCTGCTCGCGCAGGTACTCGTCGGGGTCGCCGACCTGGCTCTGCGCCGCGGTGAGCACGAGCAGGCCGCGCGGCTGCTCGGGGCGAGCCTCGGCGTGCGCGGGCTCGAGGACCGCTCCCAGCCGGACACCGCCCGGATCGAGCAGGCCGTGCGGAGCCGCCTCGGCGACACGCGGTTCGCCGAGGCGGCTCGGGAGGGCACCCGGACCAGCTGGTCTCAACTGGTCGAGGTCACGCTCGCTTCCTGAACGCGGAGACCGCCCACACGTATCCGAGGAGGGCGAGCCCGCCGCACCAGGCGAGGGCCGCGATCGCGTCGCCGCTCGACGGGTTGCCCGCCAGCAGCCCGCGCAGCGTCTCGATGATCGGGGTGAAGGGCTGGTACTCCGCGAACTGCCGCACGCCGGTCCCCATCGTGTCGGCGGGCACGAACGCGCTGCTCAGGAACGGCAGCATGATCAGCGGCACGGTGGCAAGGCCCGCCGACTCAGCGGTCTTCGCACCCAGGCCCATGGCGACCGTGAGCCAACTGGTCGCGAAGGCGAGCAGCAGCATGATGCCGATCGCGGCGAGCCACTGCAGGAAGCTCGCATGCGGACGGAATCCCATCGCGAAGCCGACGCCGATGATGGCCGCGTCGGCGATCAGACTGCGCACCGTGGTGGAGACGACATGACCGGCCAGCACGGCGCCGTGGGAGACGTCCATGGCCTTGAACCGGTTGATGATGCCCTTCGTCATGTCGCCGTTCACGGCCGCCGCGGTCGGCCCCAACCCGTAGGTGATGGCCATCACCATCAGGCCCGGCACCGCGTAATCAACGTATTTTCCCTCGACTTTGAAGGCGCCGCCGAACACGTAGACGAACATGAGCATCATCACGATGGGAAACAGGACCGCCTGGAACACTGTGACCGGATTCCGGGCCGTGTGCTTGAAGTTGCGGCGCAGCATGATCGCCGCGTCGCCGAACGACGTCGAGACACTGCTCATTTCGCGATCGCCTCCGGGCTCGTGTTCATGCTGACGCGTCCGGTCAGGGCGAGGAACACGTCGTCGAGGTCCGGCGTGTGCACCGAGAACTCCGCTGCGTTGATGGTGTGTTCGTCGAGCTTGTCCAGCAGGGCCCGCAGCGACTTGGACCCACCGTCGCTGGGAACGCGCAAGGTCAGTTCCTGGTCGTCCCGTGTGGCGCCGGTCAGGACCCGTGCCGCCGCGCCGAGTTGGTAGAGGTCGGTGAACCGGAGCCGGACGTGGCTGCCGGGGGCCTGGCGCTTGAGCTCCTCGGGGGTGCCCTGGGCGACCAGGTGACCCTGGTCGAGCACCGCGATCCGGTCGGCGAGCTGATCGGCTTCTTCCAGGTACTGGGTGGTGAGGAAGATGGTGGTGCCGTCGGCCACCAACTCGCGGACGATCCCCCACATCGTGCGCCGGCTGCGCGGGTCGAGACCCGTCGTCGGCTCGTCCAGGAAGATGATCCGCGGGTTGCCCACCAGCGTCATCGCCAGGTCCAGCTTCCGGCGCATACCGCCGGAGTAGGCCGACGCCAGCTTGTCCGCCGACTCCAGCAGGTCGAACCGTTCCAGCAGTCCCGCGACCACGCGGTCAGCGGAGCGCACCCGCTTCAGGTCCGCCATCAGCTGAAGGTTCTCACGGCCCGTCAGCAGCTCGTCCACCGCGGCGAACTGACCGGTCACGCCGATGACCGCGCGCACCTTCTTGGTCGCGGTCACCACGTCGTGCCCGGCGACGCGCACCGTCCCGGCGTCGGCTTGCGTCAACGTCGTCAGGACGTTCACCGTCGTCGTCTTGCCCGCTCCGTTCGGGCCGAGCAGGGAGAATACCGATCCTGGGGCGACATCGAAGTCGACGCCGTCCAGCACGACTTTGTCGCCATAAGCCTTCCGCAGCCCTGAAACCGCGATCGCCGAATTGTTCATGCCCCCACCGTCCCCGCCGGGCCTGACACCCATCTGTCACGCCCCTGACACGACCACTGACACGGCGTTCCACCGCATCGCCGGTGCCCGGACGGCGCATCCTCCGGGCAGGCTTCCGGGGGAACCTCATGTGCGCCCGCATAGAAAGTTCTGCCTGGCATGCACGGCCCGCACGCGATCCGTACGGCGCTACTTCCATCCCTCGGCGGAGGCGATCGCCGAGGTCACCGGCCTGGTGGCACCCGGCGGCAGCAGCCGCCGAGACGGCCCCGGTGGCGGACGGCCACGTGGGGGAGCCGGCCGCTGCTACTCGGCGTCGTCGCCGCGGAGGGTCAGGTCGAGGAGGCCGGGGAAGCGGGCGTCGAACTCCTCGCGACGCAACCGGTTGAGCCGTTTGGGGCCCTGGTCGCGCTGCTCGACCAGGCCGGCGTCGCGCAGGACCGAGAAGTGGTGGCTCTTTGCGGCCCGGCCGACCGGTACGTCGAAGTTGCTGCAGCTGAGCGCCCAGTCGGGGTGGCTGGCCAGGTCGCGGATCAGCTGGATGCGCACGGGATCCGCGATCGCGGACAGGGCGGTGAGAAGCGGGACGTCGTCGGGGTGTGTGTGCACGGGCGCCGGGCGGTGACTTGCGCCTTCAGTCTGGTCCGACATTCCGATGTCCTCCTTCGCCCAGTGTTCGATGACCATCGTACAGTGTTAGTGTTCGCTTCCGGTTGAACACTCATGGAGGGGTGGGGTTGCGTATGCGTGCGGTCGAGTTCCAGGAGTACGGCGGTCCCGAGGTGCTACGGATCGTGCAGACCGCGGAACCCGAGCCGGGCCCTGGCCAGGTGGCCATCGAGGCCGTCTGGGCGGGGGTGAACTTCGCGGACGTCAAGGCACGTGCCGAGGGGTGTCGAGTCGCGTCGCTGCCCTACCGTCCGGGCCTGGAGGTCTCCGGGCGCATCCGGGCGGTCGGGGAGGGCGTCGAGGGTCTGCGGGCGGGGCAGGAGGTCGCCGCGCTCGTCGACGGCGGCGGCTACGCCGAGGTCGTACTCGCGGAGGCCGCGAGGGTCTTCCCGTTGCCCGACGGGCTGGCCCTTCGGACCGCGGCCACGCTGCCGACCGTGCTGCCGACCGCGCACGCCCTGGTCCACGAGGTGGGGCGGCTGCGGGCGGGGGAAAGCGTACTGGTGCACGGCGCGGCGGGAGGCATCGGCACGGCCGTCGGGCAGCTGGCCCGGGCAGCGGGCGCCGGCGCGGTGTACGGAGTGGCCTCCAGCGACACCAAGGCCGACTACGCACTCAAGCATGGCTACGACGAGGTGTTCCGGCCCGACACCTTCGAGACGGACGTCCGCCGGGCGACCGGCGGCAGGGGCGTCGACCTGGTCCTGGACCCGGTGGGCGGCGACACGCTGCGCCGGGGCCTGGAGGCACTGGCCGTCTTCGGGCGCCTGGTGTCCTTCGGCAACGCCGGCGGCGCCGAGCCTTGGCGGGCCGGACAGGGCGAGCTGTACGCGCAGGGCCTCTCCGTCGGGGGCTTCTCCGTGCTCGCCCTCGCCCAGTCCGCACCCGACGCCCTGCGTGCGCTCACCGAACGCGCCCTGCGCACCGTCTGCGACGGAGTGGTCGCCCTTCCCGTCACCGCCGAGTTTCCCCTGTCGGACGCGGCCGGCGCACACCGGCTCATCGGCGGGCGCACGTCCACGGGCAAGCTGCTGCTGCGCATCGCCGACTGACCGCCGCCTCCCGGCCACGACGGTCCGTCAGGCGGGTCCATCCCGCCGGTCACCCCGCAGGAACGACAGGCCCGGGGCGCATGCCGTGCCCCGGGCCCCAAGGGCACGGACCCAGGAACGCAGCAATTCACCGACGTCGAGGTGCATGTGCCATGGCCGGCACCTCGTGTGCCGGCTCCCCGCGAAGATGAGTCTCGTGCGGCACCGGCAGCTCCCTGGCGATGAACTTCGCGGAGTTGACGTGGCCCAAGGTTTCGAGTCCTCCCGGACTTTCCAGCAGCCGCGCCCTGACTGCGGTGGGCCCCGCGACCAACTTCGCAAACAGCACGGAGGGTAGCGCCCGAGGCGCACAACCAGACACAGACTTTCGATAGTTGGAGCACACGGGACGCGTGCCAGTCGTGCAGAGGTGCTGCTGACTCGCGAGCGGCGTACGGCCGACCGGTAAGCCCGCCCTTGCCAGGGCGCCCGGAGCGCGTGTCGGGCGACAGACGGACCAGCGCCACGAAACGGTGACTGCGCCCCCAGAACGCCGCACTTCCCCCACAGAGTCGCTACCGTCAGCGCTTCCACGATCACCCTCTCGGGAGCACCATGACCAACCCGTACACAACGCCGCAGCCTGTCCGTCCCACGCCAAAGTGGGCGCGGAAACGGTACGTGCTGCCCGCGCTCGGCCTCGCCTTCTGTCTCGGCATCGGCGCCGGTGCCGGCGACAGCAAGCCGCAGGACGACGCCAAGCCGGCCGCGGCCACGCCTCAGCCGACCGCCACGGTCACCGCGACGGCGACCGTGACCGCCACACCGGCCGTCAACCCCGAGCCTGCGCCCACCATCACAGAGACCGTGGAGGTGGAGGTTACGGAGACCGTCACCGCACAGCCCGCCTACAACGGAAGCGGCAGCGGCAGCGGCAGCAACGGCGGGGGCGGGAGCAGCAGTAGCGGAGGTGGCGGCGGGGGCAGCGCCTACTACGCCAACTGCGCCGTCGCCCGTGCAGCTGGTGCCGCACCCGTCCACCGCGGCGACCCCGGCTACGGCCGGCACCTCGACCGAGACGGCGACGGCGTCGGATGCGAATAGCCACGCACCCGGGGGATTGTGAAACGCATCTGGCTAGCGCCGGCTGTCCTGCTCCCCTGCCTTGGCCATCGGCGGGCTCACGGCTGTTGACGAAACGCGGCGACTGGTTCGACCCCACTCGTGAGCCTGTCCCTATGCTTCAGGCTCGCAGTAGCCTGCCGGTGCAGTCGCCTGTAGGCGGGACCGTGGCCCATGATTGACGAGACGCGCGACGCGATTCAGGATGGTATCCCGGCAGTGATGATGGCGCCGTTCGTGGTGGCGGTCACCGAGGCTCAGTGACCCGCCAAGGGAAGTGACTTTCCATTCGCTGACTCACTGGATCACCTCACTGACGTTGACCAGCATAAACGGCGATCCAGTAAGGCAGAGAGGCCGCTTCCAGGGCCCCTCAAGCGCCCCTGGAAGCGGCCTCTCTGCCGCAGACCGCAAGGTCACTCACCGACGGATCAAGGGTATTGAGCAGCCAAAGCGAGAGCATGCCTGGCATAGGACGGCTGCGTGAGGCGACGCCGCTCTATGTGAGGCCGAACCTTGGCCATGATCAGTGGAACGCTTGGAAACAGCTCCATCACGTCGACTGATCGAACAAGCCCGCGGCTGGCGAGCAACGCAACTAGCTCCAGTTTCTGCAGCAAGTCCTCAAGTGCATGAGCGTCTTCCTTCGTCAGCGACTCAAAGTCTCCGAGCTCCCCGTCACGGATCCGCCGGCGTATCACGCGAAGCCCAGGAGCCTGATACTCCTGGTGAAGAGCCACGAGCGACTGCAAAGCACGCGCGTGCTTCGCCTCCCGCACCTGAGCTGCCGCGTAACCGCAGGCGACTGTCACAACCACCGCGCTGAACGCGCCACTTATTGCAGTGACTGCATCCCACCCGGACATACCGCTCCCCCCGCATAGGCTGTCTGGCCCACTACCTGCCTACCCGTGCCCCAACCGCTGTAGTGCTCCACCAGACTGGACGTATGGAGTCACAGATCATCCGCCCCTGACTACCTGACTGTCCACCAGACCGGCGCGTGCTCGACATCAACCACGGCCACCGCCTCGACTCCCCTGCGGGCGGCCGGATTCGGCGCGGCCGGATTCGATGCGGCCGGCTGGGGCTGGCGGTCGGACGGCGGACGGAAATGTCAGGGTGGCGGACGAGGGCCTCGTCCGCCGGGTCCTGTTACCAGCCGGTCTTGACCCCGTTGTAGGCCTTGCGGCAGTCGGCGTTGGTGGCCTCCACCGAGAGCTTCTGCATGGTGTTCTGCCAGACCTTCTTGGCCACCTTCTCCAACTCCCTTGTCTGGGCCGGGATGTTCGGAGCGTACTTCTTGATCGTCCCGATGGCGGAGGTGGTGAACTTGTTGCACGCGGGCCCGGCGGCGTTCCGGTAGCGGGTGTCCAGGTCCGTGGCCACCGCCTGGCCGTTCTTGGTGGCCCAGTTGTTCCAGGCCGCGCACGCCTCCTGGGTCATGGCCTGCTGGTCGGCGTCGCTCAGGTTCATGACCTCGACCAGCATGGCGTTCTGGACCTTGTCGGGGACCGTGAAGTCCGTGACCGGGAACTTGTCGAGGGTGGTGAGCAGCGCCTCCTGACACGCGGGCGGCAGCGGGGCCGCCTGCGCGGAGGCGGGGAAGGCCAGGGCGGAGGCGGACAGGAGGACCGCGGTGAGGACCGTGCGCTGGACGGTACGCGACAGGGTCATGGGGGTGTGCTCCTCGCATGAAGAATGTGATGGTTCGGGGTGAATCAACACCCGGTTACAGAACGATCATTGGACCCGCAGGACACGGCCGCCCGTCCCGGTGGCAGCGCGTCGCGGGTACGGCGGCGGAAGACCATGAACCCCGCCAGTGCCGCCCCCGTCAGCCAGAGCAACTGGATCGCGAGGCCCTGGGCCACCGGCGCGCTGGAGAACGCCGCGGACATGCTGGCCTGCACGGCTCCGTACGACGGCAGGAAGCGCACGACGGCGCTGTCCGACCCGGAACTGGACAGGGGGTTCTGCAGGGCGACGTCGATGACGCTGATCATCAGGATGGCGAACATGCCCTCCACCTCGCGGCGGAGCACCGAGCCGAAGACCACTCCGAGCGCGCCGTAGGTCAGGGCGGCGCAGAACAGCGCGGCGGCGAGCATGAGGGGCTGCCGGGGGGACCAGGCGAAGCCGGCGGCGGCCGTGGCGTACGCGGCGATGGCGGCGCAGACGAGGGTGAGCGCGGAGAGCTTGGCGAGGACCAGGTGGTAGCGCGGGTACCCCGCCATGGCCAGGCGCCGGTCGAAGGCACCACCCGTGAAGGTGGCGGCGAACATCATGAACCCGGCGATCAGGGTGACGGCGTTCAGCGCGCCGGTGATCTGGGTGAGATGGTTGCCGGGGGGAGTCAGTACCTCGCCCGTGGCCCGCAGCCGGAACGGCGCCGGACGGTCGGGAATGGTCAGATAGGCCAGGGCGATCCATACGGGGATGTACACCACCACGAGCAGCATCGCGAACCGGTTGCGGGCGTGACCGATCAGCGCGTACCGGGAGGCCGTGGTGAACAGCGACCAGTGCCGTCTCATGCCGCCACCTCCGCGCACCGGTCCTGGCGGTGGAGGCGCCCGTTCTCCAGGCGCCACAACTCGTCCAGCCGGTCGATGTCGTACGCCAGGTGCGAGACGACCAGCACCGAACGTCCGGCGTCGCGCAGCCTCGTCGCCAGCTCCCAGAAGCGCAGATACGTCTCCCAGTCGAAGCCCTGGTAGGGCTCGTCCAGCAGCAGTACGTCCGGGTCGTGCATGAGCGCGAGGGTCAGGTTCAGCTTCTGTCGTGAACCCCCGCTCAGCAGACCCGCACGCTGGTCGAGGTACTCGGTGAAGGCCAGCGTCTCCATCACTTCCTCGGCCCGCCGAAGGTCCGCGAGACCGAAGGCGTGCCGGAAGAAGTCCAGGTGCTGGCGGACGGTGAAGGAGTCGTCCAGGACCACCGACTGCGGGCAGTAGCCGAACCTCCCGCTGTGGCGCACCGCTCCCCGGTCCGGGCCGAGTTCACCGGAGAGGATCCTCAGCAGCGTCGTCTTTCCGGCGCCGTTCTCCCCGACGATCCCGGCCAGGACTCCGGGCCGCAGCCGGAGGTCGACGCCCCGTAGAACTGTGTGCTGCCGGTAGGAGTGGTGCACATCTGTGACGTCCATCGCGCTGCTCCGTCGTGCCAGGTGTGGTGGATGGCCGCGGAACCGGTCCGCGTCCTGCGAGTCGGCGGCGGAACCGGGCCGCTCGTGCCCAACGAGCAGGCGGTACAGGGGAAACGGAGCCGGGAGCGGTTCCGGCGCACGGCGTCAATCCGACGCGCACCGCGTCACGCCTGCGGCGGTTTCGGCCGGCGGAAGCGGCTTTCGGGACAGGTGGGGCGGCTAGCGTGGCCGGCACCGGGGTGTCGGCAGGTCCGCCCGCCCGGGTTTCGCCCCGGTCCAGGAAGGTCGGTCAGTCATGCGGAGAACATGTGTGATCGGCGCAGGCCCGTCCGGCCTGGCCGCGAGCAAGGTCTTCGCCTCGCGGAACGTCCCGTTCGACTGCTTCGAGGCCGGGTCCGGCATCGGCGGACTCTGGCGGTACGGCAACGACAACGGCATGTCGGGGGTGTACGCGTCACTGCACGCGAACATCTCGAAGGAGAGCATGTCCTTCTCCTCCCTGGCCATGCCGGAGACCAGCCCGGTCTTTCCGCACCACAGCATGGTCCTGGCCTATCTGGAGGACTACGCCGCGTCGTTCGGCCTGCACCGCCACATCGTGTGCGGCACGGAGGTCACTTCGGTGCGGCCCCTGGACGGCGGCGGCTGGGAGGTGGTCTGCCGGCGCCGCGCCGACGCGGCCGAGGAGACGCGGCGCTACTCCGAGGTGGTGGTGGCCAACGGGCACCACTGGGACCCGCGGCTCCCGGCCCCCGCCGTGCCCGGTGCCGAGGAGTTCGAGGGGATCGCGATCCACTCGCACGACTACCGCACCCCTGACCCGTACGCCGGTCTGCGGGTGCTGGTGATCGGCATGGGCAACTCCGCGTGCGAAATCGCGGCGGAGATCTCGCGCACGGCGGCGCGGACGTTCCTGTCCGCGCGCGACGCGGCGCATCTGTTCCCCAAGATGCTGCTCGGCCGTCCGGCGGACCACCTGGTGTGGAGCCCGCTGTCCGATGTCCCGCGGTTCCTCAAGGACCCCGCGCTGCGGCTCCTCCTGCGGCTCACCCGTGGTGCCCCGGCTCATTACGGGCTCCCCGAACCGGACCGCGGGCCGCTCGCCCGCCACCCCTCCACGTCCGACGAACTCCTCGTCCAGCTGTCCCGTGGCGCGGTCACGCCGAAGCCCGGTGTCAGTTCCTTCGGCCCGGACACGGCGGCCTTCACGGACGGCAGCCGTGAGCCGGTGGACGCCGTGGTGTACGCCACCGGGTACAAGATCTCCTTCCCCTTCCTGGAGCCCTCCCTGTTCGCCGCCCCGGACGGCCGCACGGAGCTCTATCTGCGTACGGTCCCGCCACGCATCCCCGGGCTCTACTTCATGGGGCTCGCGCAGCCCTCCGGTGCGGCCTTCCCGCTGCTCGAACCGCAGGCGGAATGGATCGCCGAGCTGATCGAGGGCGCGGTCGCCCTGCCGTCACCGGCGGACATGACGCGGGCGATCGCGCGTGAGTGGCGCCGCCATCGCAGAACGTACGTGTCCACGTACCGCCACGGGATCGAAGTCGACTTCCGCTCCTACCGAAGGGCTCTCCGCCGGGAACGCCGGGCGGGCAGGCGTCGCGCACCCGGCGCCGCCCCGGCCCAGTCCGCCGTGACCGGCGCCGCCCCGGCGGCCGACGCCGTGTGATCCGCTCCGCTCGGGCCGGGCGCCGCCGCGCGGAAGTCGAAGTGGCGCTCAGACACGATCGGTTGGCCCGGGGGCCGCACGCAAGCGCTGGGTACGGCCCCCGGTGCCGGTTCAGTCACTCCGGCGCCACGGCCGCCTCCAGCTCACCGACGGCCTGCTCCCACAGTTCCGGAAGCCGCTCCCCGAGCGGAAGGGCACGGTCGGACACGAAGGCCACCTCGGCCCAGCTGCCGAAGAACGACAGGCCCACTCCGAAGAGATGTCCGGGCACGAGCAGGGGGAGCAGGGCGACGCCCGTCACCTGGGTGTTCCCCAGGCTGCCCTTGTCGGCGACCGGCATGGACGTGGCCATGACCTGGGTGACGCGCGGGGAGAGCATCCTTCGCAGGTACCACTCGGTCGGGCGGTCCGGCATGTGGCACACCAGGTCCTGAATCGCCTGCCGCCAGGCCTCCCCCCGCAGTTTCCGGGTCGTCGCCATGACGTGCTCCAGCCGCCGCAGGGGCGCGTCGCCGTCCTGAGGCCTTGTGGCGCGTTCCGCGGCGGTCCGTACGGGCAGCTCCAGCGGCAGCGCGAAACAGCGGTTGCCCCAGGTCTGTTCCTCGTCCGGACGACGTGCGTCCACGGGCAGCAGCGCCGTCACCCGGGGAAGCCGTACACCGGACTTGGCCGACCAGACCGACAACGCCCCGCCGAGCGCGGCCAGATGCGCGTCATGGGCCGATCCGCCACGTGCCGCCCCGATCCGACGGAGGGCGTCCGCCGGGACCCGGCCCCGCCACAACCGCCGCTCTCCCGTGGGAACGAAGGGGACGGTCGGACGGTGACCGCGGACCGCGAAAGAGCCGGCCACGAACTTCGCGGCCAGCCCGACGGCCGTGCCCACCCGCCGGGGCAGACCGGTCAGGCGGCCCTTCCCCGGCACCGGGCGGGCCGAGGCCTCCCCCTCGCCCAGCATGGCGCGGAACGTCATGGCGGCGGCCGAACCGTCCTGGCAGGCATGGTGGAAGCGGTAGCACAGGGCGTACTCGTCGGACGCGTGGCCGTGGACCAGCCAGACTCCCCAGTAAGTGCCGGGCGTGAACGACGCGTTGAGCGCGGTGTGCAGGGCGGCGTCCCGCCCCTCGGGGCCCTCCGCGACGACCTCGTGGACGTGCCGGTCGATGCTGAAGTCGGCGTCCGGCCGCCACCGGGGGCGCCGTGGGCCGCCCTCGACCCGGCTCGTGAGCAGGGGCAGCCGCCCCAGACGGAAGCCCACGTAGGCGCGGAGGTCCGCCAGGCTCGGGGGCGGACCGCTCAGATACGCGACGCCGCCGGCGTCCCAGCGGACGTCGGGGTGGCGGCGTTCCATGCTGAGGAAGGCCCGGTCGACCGTGTGGGTGGGGCGGCTGGGGCAGGGAACGGACTGGGCCGGCTCAACGGATTCGGGCATCGGGGAACTTCCATTCGTGCCGAGGGACGGGCAGGCGGAGCGAGGCCGGGCCGTCGACCATCCCGACCGACCGCGGGATGGATCACCGATCAGAAGGGCCGCCGACGAGTACGGATCCGCGGCGGCGCCGAACGCGTCGCCTCGGCCTGGATCAACACGGTTTATATCCGGCGGTGGTGAGCGGCCGTACGCGCCCGCAGGCGCACCGGAGCACGGGCTTCCCCCGCGCCGGGAGTACGCGCTCCCCCCTGCCCCACCGGGCTCGACGCCCCGCACCGCCCGCCGGCGGCGAGGCGGAACCACCCGGAACCGCCTCTCCACCACCGCCGGCGGGATCACCCGAAGGGAGGACAGTCCTCCCAGTGGCCCGCTCGGTCGCGGCTGCTCCGTCGCGTCCCTACGGCCGGGCGCCCTGGCTCGCGACCGGGGCTTTCAAGGGCTGTCCGGGACACGCACAGACCGTGCCCGGGTCATCCGTTCAGGTGAGCCGACGGGTTCAGAAGCTCCGGCACCGTCCACCGTCTGACACTGTGTGCCTTGCGCCGGCGATCATCAGGCCGCGCCCGCCGGTGTCATGCCGCGCCATGGGACGGTCGGCTGCATCCCCCTCCCCGGCCGCCGCAGCGGCCCAGCCTTCACCGCCCTCGCACGCGGTCAGTGGTCCTGTCCCTTTTCGGAGCCCTTGGAGCCAAGGTCATGCACGTCGCCCTCACCGGCGCCACCGGATTCCTCGGACTGCGCCTGCTGCGCCGCCTGCTCGGCACACACCGGTCGGTGACGGTCCTGGCCCACGCGGGGTCGGGCGACGCGCTGCACCGCATCACCCGGTTCTTCGCGCTGACCGGCGAACCCGAGGCGTTCGTCGCCGGACTCCCCGGCCGGCTGCGGGTGGTGGAGACCGAGTTGGAGCGGCCCGGGCTGGGCCTGTCCGGGCGCGCGTTCCTGGAGTTGGCAGACGGTCTCGGCGCGATCTGGCACAGCGCGGGCAGCATCAACCTGGAGGGCGGGCTTCCCGAGTTGCGCCGGACCAACGTCGAAGGGACCCGCCACGTACTGGAGTTGGCCGCCGCCGGACCCGAGAGACCGGTGGTCCACCACGTGAGTACCGCGTTCGTGGCCGGGAGCCGGCGCGAGGGGGTGGCGTACGAGGACGAGCTGGACGACGCGTACGGCTTCGAGAACGCCTATGAACGCTCCAAGTACGAGGCGGAGGTGTTGGTCCACGCGTGGTCGCGGGAGCACCGCCGTCCGGTCGTGGTGCTGCGGCCGAGCATCCTGGTCACGGACCTGCCGCCGCACCCGGACCTGCCCTCGCACCCGCTTCAGGTCATCGAGCGGATCCTGCGCGACGCGCGACGCACCGCCGGTCCCGGCAGCCCGGATCACGACGGCGCCGAGTCCGCCGGCCCCCGCAGCGCCGACCCTGGCGGCCGTCCCCGCATCCGGTTGGTGGGTCATCCGCACGGTCATCTGAACCTGATGCCGGTGGAACACGCGGCCGAGGTCATGGTGCGGCTGGCCGGTCTGACGCCCTCGGGCGGAGTCGACACGTACCACGTCGTCCATGACCGCGACGTGCCCGTGCCGACGATCGTGACCCTGCTGGAACGGCTGGTCCGGTTGTCGATCGACCTGGTCGCCACGAAGCCGGACGACCCGTCGGCGCTGGAGGCGCTGGTGGACTTCTACCCGGGTCTGACGGCCTACCTGACCCACCGACGGCGCTTCGACGACACCCGGGTCCGGGCCCTGTTCGGGCCGTCGGCGGCCTCCGGCCGGGTGGACCTCGACCACCTGTGGTCCGGACTGGCCCCGAAGGACCCGGTTCCCGCCGGGCCATCGCCCACGCCCACCGCCGCCTTCCCGTCCGCCCGGTACGCCTGACCCGCACACCTCCTCTCCCGCTGGAGCCCCTCCGTGCCCGTCCTCTCCGCCCCCGACGCCCCCACCGCGTCCTCACCGGTCTTCTCCCTGGAGGAGATCGCCGCCCGTGCCCGACGGATCCGGGAACCCGTGCACATCGTCGGCGGGCCGAGCGGCCGTGAGCTGGGCCTCGCGACCGGCCCCGTACCCGACGGCCCGGTGCTCGGTACGCTGCCGCCGCTGTACCCCGAGTGGCTCGGCGGGCGCACGTTCTGCGAGGCGCACGGCGTCCGTTTCCCCTATGTGGCGGGCGAGATGGCGAACGGCATCTCGACCACCCGGATGGTGTCCGCGATGGCGCGGGCGGAGATGCTCGGGTTCTTCGGCGCCGGCGGCCTGGCGTACACCGAGGTGGAGCGGGCCGTGCACGCGCTGGCCCAGGAGCTGCGGTCTCGGCCGAACTGGGGCGTGAACCTCATCCACTCACCGGCCGAACCCGCGCTGGAGTTCCGCGTCGCCGAGCTGCTGTCGCACCGCGGTGTGCCCCGCATCTCGGCATCGGCGTTCATGGAGCTGACCCCGGCCGTCGTGCTGTGCTCGGCCCGGGGACTGCGCCGCGGCGCCGACGGCGGGATCCTCCGGCGCACGCGGATGCTCGCCAAGGTCTCCCGGCCCGAGGTGGCCGAGAGGTTCCTCTCCCCCGCCCCGGCGGCGCTGCTGGACCGGCTCGTCGCCGACGGGAGGCTCACCCCGGAGGAGGCCGGTCTGGCGGCCCGGGTTCCGGTGGCCGAGGACATCACCGTGGAGGCCGACAGCGGAGGCCACACCGACAACCGGCCGCTGTCGGCCCTGCTGCCGAGGATCGTCCTGCTGCGCGACGCGCTGTGCCGGCGGTTCGGCTACCCCCGGCCGGTCAGGATCGGCGCGGCCGGCGGGCTGGGCACGCCGGCCGCGGTGGCCGCCGCCTTCGCCCTCGGCGCGTCCTATGTGGTCGTCGGATCGGTGAACCAGACGGCCGTCGAGGCGGGCCTGTCCGACGAGGCCAAGGCGATGCTCTGCGAGGCGGATGTCGCCGATGTGGCCATGGCGCCGGCGGCGGACATGTTCGAACTCGGGGTCACGCTGCAAGTGCTGTCCCGGGGGACGATGTTCGCGCGGCGGGCCGACAGGCTCCACGCGGCGTACCGGGCGCACGGCTCGCTGGAGGAGATCCCTCCCACGGTGCGCGCCGCGCTCGAACGGGACGTGCTGCGCGCCTCGTTCGACGAGGTCTGGCAGCGCACGCGCGCGTTCTGGGAGCGGCGCGACCCCTCGGAGATCACGCGTGCGGAGGCCGATCCCAAGCACCGTATGGCGCTGGTCTTCCGCTGGTACCTGGGCAGTTCCAGCCGGTGGGCGATCACCGGCGAGACGGACCGGCGTGCCGACTACCAGATCTGGTGCGGCCCGGCGATGGGCGCGTTCAACCGCTGGGTCGCGGGCACGTTCCTGGCCGAACCGGCGAACCGGTCCGTGGTGCAGATCGCGCTCAACCTGCTCGAAGGCGCCGCGGTGCTCACCCGCGCCCATCAACTGCGCACCTACGGAGTCCCGTTGCCGTCCGAGGCGTTCGCCTACACCCCGTGCGGGCTGGCATGAGCGGCCCCGGCGCCCCGCGGGCGTCAGCAGCAGCCGTCCAGCTCCGAGGAGATACCGTGTCCGCCTCCACCGTGTCCGCCTCCACCCCCGGGCAGGTGCCCGTCGCCGTGGTCGGTGTCGGCGCCCTGGTGCCCGGCGCGACGGACGCGGCCGGCTACTGGCGGATCGTGACCGGGGGCCGGGACCTGATCACCGAGGTTCCCGCCTCCCGCTGGCTGGTGGCGGACCACTACGACCCGGACCCGGCCGCCCCCGACAAGACGTACGCCCGCCGGGGCGCCTTCCTGCCGGAGGTGGACTTCGACCCGTTGGCGTACGGTGTGCCGCCCGCCAACCTGCCGGCGACGGACACCTCCCAACTGCTCGCCCTGATGGTCGCCGACCAGGTGCTGACCGACGCCGGTGGTCTGCCGGGCCTGGACCGGGACCGCGTTGGCGTCGTCCTCGGCGCGGCCGCCCTGGAACTGCTCCCGCACATGTACGGCCGGGCCCAACGCCCCGTGTGGCTGAAGGCGTTGCGGGAGAGCGGCCTCGCCGAGGCCGAGGCGCGAGCCGTGTGCGACCGCATCACGGCGCACTTCAGCCCATGGCAGGAGTCGACCTTCCCGGGCCTGCTCGGCAATGTGGTCGCGGGCCGGATCGCCAACCGGTTCGACCTGCACGGCATCAACCACACCACCGACGCCGCCTGTGCCAGCTCCCTGGCGGCCCTTTCCACGGCGGTCGGTGAACTGGCGCTCGGGCGGGCCGACCTGGTGATCAGCGGAGGCGTGGACACCGGGAACGACGTCGGCATGTTCCTGTGCTTCTCCAAGACGCCCGCGCTCTCCCGCACCGGTGACTGCCGTCCGTTCTCGGACGCGGCAGACGGCACCCTGCTCGGCGAGGCGGTCGTCATGTACGCACTGAAGCGGCTGTCCGACGCGGAGCGGGACGGAGACCGGATCCACGCGGTGATCCGGGGCATCGGCACCTCGTCCGACGGCAGGAGTACGGCGATCTACGCGCCGCTTCCCGACGGTCAGGCACGGGCTCTGCGCCGCGCGTACGAGCACGCGGGCTACGGTCCGCAGACCGTGGAGCTGGTCGAGGCGCACGGGACCGGTACGAAGGCCGGGGACGCCGCCGAACTGACCGCCCTGCGCGAGGTGTTCGAGGCGTCGGGGCATACGGACGGGCAGTGGTGCGCGCTCGGCTCGGTCAAGTCGCAGATCGGGCACACCAAGTGCGCGGCGGGTGCGGCGGGACTGCTCAAGGCGGTCATGGCCCTGCACCACAAGGTGCTGCCGCCGACCATCAAGGTCGACCGGCCGGTCCCGGCGGCCGCAGCCCCGGACGGCCCGTTCTACGTCAACACCGAGACCCGGCCGTGGGTACGGCCCGCCGGTCATCCGCGCCGGGCGTCGGTGTCGAGCTTCGGCTTCGGGGGC
Organism: Streptomyces sp. NPDC091412; assembly: GCF_044756885.1. NCBI lineage: Bacteria > Bacillati > Actinomycetota > Actinomycetes > Kitasatosporales > Streptomycetaceae > Streptomyces > Streptomyces sp. NPDC091412. Next base: position 107,515 of record NZ_JBIVTV010000007.1, read on the forward strand.
AGCAACTTTCACGTCACGCTGGAGGAGTACGTGCCCTCGGGCACCCCGGCCCGGGTGCCGCCGCGCCATCGCTCCGCGCCGAGCGAACTCGTCCTGTTCAGCGGTGCGTCACCGTCCGACCTGGTGCCTCCGGAGGCGGACGGCGATCGTCCGCTGGCCGTGCTCGCCCGGGAGAGCCAGCGCGCGTTCTCGCCCACCGACCCGGTGCGACTGGCCGTCGTCGCCACCGGCGCCGAGGATCTGCGGGAGAAGTGCGCGCAGGCGCTCGCGCTGATCCGGCAGCGGCCCGGCGCGGCGTTCTCGACACCGAACGGCGTCCGGTACGCCTTCGGGGACCCGGCGCCCGGCCGGCTCGCCTTCCTGTTCCCCGGGCAGGGATCCCAGTACGTCGGGATGGGCGCCGACCTCGCGATGCTGTCGCCGGCCGCCCAGGCCGTGTGGGACCGGCTGGGCGACACCCGGTTCGACGGGCGGCCCCTCCACCGGGTGGTGTTCCCGCCGCCCGCCTTCACCGACGAGGAACGCAAGGCACAGGCGGCGCGTCTGGCCGCCACCGAGTGGGCGCAGCCCGCGCTCGCGGTGCACGCGCTCGCACTGCTGGACGTACTGGGAGGTCTGGGGCTGCGACCGGACTGCGTCGCGGGCCACAGTTTCGGTGAGCTGGTGGCGCTGCACGGCGCGGGTGTCCTGGACGCCGACGCACTGGTCGGTCTGGCCCGCAGGCGCGGTGAACTGATGCGGGGCGCGGCCGTCGTACCGGGCGCGATGCTGGCCGTGGCGGCGGACCGCGAGCACGTGGTGTCGGTGCTGGCCGCCGGCGACTTCGGCGACATCTGGCCGGCCAACCACAACTCGCCCCGCCAGGTGGTGCTTTCGGGCACGACGGAGGCTGTCGCGCGCGCGGAGAAGGGGTTCGCGGCCGAGGGTGTCGGCACACGCCGGCTGAGCACGTCGACCGCGTTCCACAGCCCGCTGGTCGCCCCGGCCGGTGAGCCGCTCGCCGCGTTCCTGCGCACGGTCCCGCTCACGGAGCCCCGGATCGAGGTGTACGGCAACGCGGACGCGGCCCCGTACCCGTCGTCGCCCGACGAGGTACGCCGCCGGATCGCCGGCCATCTGGCCTCACCGGTGCTCTTCCAGGACCAGATCGAGGCGATGTACGCGGCAGGAGTGCGGACCTTCGTCGAGGTCGGCGCGGGAACCGCGCTGACCGGCCTGGTCGGACAGATCCTCGGTGACCGCGAGCACGCGGCCGTCCCCCTGGACCGGCCGGACCGGTCCGGCGTCACCACCTTGCACACCGCCCTCGGCGAACTCGCCGTACGCGGTGTCCCTTTCGACTTCGATCCCCTCTGGGCGCCGTACGCCTCGCCTGGAACCTCAGTGAAGGAGCGCGCGCCCCGGATGACCGTGAAGATCAGCGGAGCCAACTACGGTCAGCTCTACCCGCCTCGCACGGAAGCCGCCGAACCGCCGGCGCCGCCTGCGCCTGTGCCGGAAGCTGGGCCGGAACATCCCCACCCGCATCCCGTACCCATGTCCGACATCCCGGTGGTTGCCATGTCCGCGTACGCCCCCGCTCCCGCCCACGCTCCGGAGTCGGCGGCGTACGGGACGGCACCCGTCCAGGATCCGGAGCCCGCGTACGACGCCGTGGCCGCGTACAGTGCCGAGCCCGGGGCCGCCCTGGGCGCCGAGTGGTACGCCGCGGTGGAGAGCGTCCAGCGGCAGACGGCGGAGGCCCACGCGGCCTGTCAACGCATGCTGATCGACAGCCATGTGGCCTTTCTTCGGATGACCGAGACCACCCTGGCCGCGATGCTCGGCGTGCGGAGCGTGGGCGGTGGGCTCGACGCCCCGGCTCCTGCGGCACCGCTGCCCCTCCCCCGTCCTTCGGCGCCCCGACAGGTTCCGGCGCCCGTGACGCCGGTCCCGGTGGCGGCCGGCGTTCCCGAGGCCATGCCCGCCCGCGTTCCCGCCGACCTCGGAGAGGCGTTCTCGCCCGCACCGGTCGCCGCCGAGCACCGGGCACCGGCCGCCGTCCCGGTGAATCCCCCGTCCCCGGCCGCCGATGCCGCGCCTCTGTCGGCACCCGCACTCGAGGAACTACTGCTCTCGGTGGTGGCCCGGCTCACCGGCTACCCGGCGGAGATGCTCAACGTGGACATGGAGTTGGAGGCGGATCTGGGAGTCGACTCGATCAAGCGCGTCGAGATCCTGTCGGCCGTACGCCGGAGCATGGGCGACGTGGCGACGGGAGACGTCGGAGAACTCGGCAAGCTCCGCACGCTGCGCGAGATCGTCGAGTCGCTCACCGCGGACGGCCGGCCGCCCGCTGCCCCCGCGCCGGACTCCCCGGCCGTGACCGGGTCCCCCGTCGAGACGGCCGCCGCCGTCCCGGAGATCCCCGCCATGCGCACCGGCTCCGGGCAGGAGACGGCGCTGACGAGGCTGGTACAGCGCGCGGTGGAGTCTCCGGCGTCCGGCCTGGCGACAGCGGGGCTCCTGGACGGGCCGCTCGTGGTGACGGACGGGGGCCCCGAGGGCTCCGCGCTCACCGCCCTCGTCGCCAGGAACCTCGTGGAGCACGGCGTGGACGCCACCGCCGTGGCGGAGGTTCCCGAGGGCGCGCGCCGTGTCGTACACCTCGGCGGGCTGACCGGGGGCGGCGCGCCGGACGATGCGCGGGAGGTCCACCGGTCGGTGTTCCGCGCGGCGCGCACGGTGGCGGCACCAGCGGCGGCGTGCACGGTGGCGGCACAAGCGGCCGCACAGGACGGACTGTTCGTGACCGTGCAGGACACCGGAGGCGACTTCGGGCTCGGCGGGCACGCACCCGACCGCGCATGGCTGGGCGGGGTCGCCGGTCTGGCCAGGACCGCGGCGAAGGAGTGGCCGGGCGTCTCGGTCAAGGCCGTCGACTGCGAGCGGGGCGGCCGGAGCGACGAGGAGGTCGCCGAGACGATCGTGCGGGAACTGCTCGACGGCGGCCCCGACCCGGAGGTCGGTCTCCGTGCGGACGGTACCCGCACCACCCTGCGGGCGGTACCCGCGCCGGTGATGCCCGGCGGCATCCGGCGGATCACGTCGGAGTCGGTGATCGTGGCCACCGGAGGAGCCCGCGGGGTGACCGCCGCCGCGCTGCTGGACCTGGCCAGGACCCACCGTCCGCGGATCGTGCTGCTGGGCAGGACGGCACCGGTTCCCGAGCCCGAGGGGCTCGCGTCCGCCGCCGACGAGCCGACGCTCACCCGGCTGCTCGCCGAGCGCTCCACAGACGACGCTGCGGACTCCTCGCCCGCCCGGATCGCGGCGCGGGCCCGGGAGATCCTGGCCGCGCGCGAGGTGCGGGCGACGCTCGCGGCGCTGGAGGAGGCGGGGTCCCCCGTCCGGTACGTCCAGGTGGACGTCCGCGACGGCGACGCCGTGGCCGCCGCGCTGCGCGCCGTACGTGACGCGTGGGGGCCGGTCACCGGCATCGTGCACGGTGCGGGAGTGCTGGCCGACAAGCTGATCGCCGACAAGACCGACGAGCAGGTCGAGTTGGTGATGTCCACGAAGGTGGACGGTCTGCGCGCGCTGCTGGCCGCGACGGCGGACGATCCTCTGGACGTGATCTGCCTGTTCTCCTCGGTGGCCGCCGTGTTCGGCAACGCGGGTCAGAGCGACTACGCCATGGCCAACGAGATCCTGGGTCAGGTCGCGTCCGCCGAACAGGCCCGCCGCCCCGGCTGCCTGGTGCGGTGCGTCGCCTGGGGTCCGTGGCGCGGCGGCATGGTCACGCCCGCTCTGGCCGGGCATTTCAGCCGGTCCGGGGTTCCGCTGATCCCTCTGGAGCAGGGGGCGGCCGCGTTCACGGCCGAGCTGGACGGCCCAGCCGGTGAGGCCCGTGTCGTCCTGGTGGCCGGGGACGATCCGGCGGCCCTGTCCCCGGCGGGCGATCCGCGTCCGACGCAGTTGCTCGTCCGGGCGGACAGCCTGCCGCAACTGGCCGACCACGCGATCGCCGGGGTTCCCGTGCTGCCGGTGGCGATGGTCCTGAACTGGTTCGCGGGGGCGGCCACCGCCTGGCTGCCGGATGCCGGCCCGCTCGTCCTGCACGACCTGCGGGTGTACAAGAAGTGCGCCCTGCCCGAACTGGCCGGCACAGGCCACCTGCTCACCGTGCACGGCAGCCGGGGCGCGGCCGGTTCGCCGTCGGGGCTGGAGGCGGAACTGCGGGGGGACAGCGGGATGGCGCACTTCCGGGCCGTGCTGGACACCGGGGTCGAAGCGCCGGATCCGGCCGCGTGGGGCGGTGCGGACGGCCTCAAGCCGCTGGACCGCGCCGAGTTGTACGACGGGGAGTGCCTCTTCCACGGCCCCCGGTTCCGCTCCGTCCGCTCGCTGAACGGTGTTTCGGAGCACGGAGCCGAGGCGACCGTCGCGGGCGTACGCGCCCTGGACTGGCCGGGTGAGCACTGGCCGCTCGACCCGGCCGCCGTGGACGGCGCACTCCAACTCGCCCTGGTCTGGGCGCAGGAGGAACTCGGTGCGGCGACGCTGCCGATGGCCGTCGCGGAGTGCAGGGTGCACCGGCGCGGCCCCGTGGACGGCACCGTGCGGTGTGTGGTGCGGGGCCGGAAGGTGCACAGCACGGGGGCGCGCTGCGACGTGGCGCTGATCGATGCCGACGGTGCCGTCCGCCTGGAACTGCTCGGCGTGGAACTCGTCCGCCGCCCCTCCTGAGCCCCGGCGCCACCCGAGCCCCCAGCCCCCAGCCCCCAGCCCTCAGCCCTCAGCCCTCAGCCCTCAGCCCTCAGCCCCCGCGAACCTGCCCTGCCCTGCCCGCGTGCCCTGCCGTGAAGTGAGACCCGCATGGAATTCGAACCGATCGCCGTCGTCGGCCGGGGCTGTGTGCTGCCCGACGCGCTCGATCCGGACACGTTCTGGGACAACGTCGCCGCGGGCCGCACCAGCCTGTCGGCCGTCCCGGAGGGCCGGTGGCGGCTGCCGCGCCACTGGGCCATGGGCTCGGTGGACGACCACCTCGACCGCACCTGGACCGATGTCGGCGGGTACGTACGGGGGTTCGAGTCCGTCTTCGACCCGAGCGGCTTCCGGATCGCCCCGGAGCGGATCCTGTCGCTGGACCCGCTCTTCCACTGGGTCATGTACGGCGTCCGGCAGGCGCTCACGGAGGCGGGCCGCGAGGGCCCGCTGCCCCGCGCCGGGCTGGTGCTGGGAAACCTGTCCTATCCCACGCCCTCGGGGGCGGCTTTCGCCGAGCACGTCTGGCTGTCCGCCCAGCGACCCCCGCTCCGTGACGCCCTGCTGACAGGAGAGCGCCGGGAGCGGCCCGACGCCCGGAACCGCTTCTCGTCCGGGCTGCCCGCCCGGCTCGCGGCCCGGGCGCTCGGGCTGGGCGCGGGGGCGTGGTCCCTCGACGCCGCCTGCGCGTCGTCGCTGTACGCGGTCAAGCTGGCGTGCGACCGGCTGCACGACGGCACGGCGGACCTGATGGTGGCCGGTGCGGTCAGCCGGGCGGACCCCCTCTACCTGCACGTGGGGTTCTGCGGGCTGTCCGCGACGAGCCGCACCGGGCGGAGCCGGCCCTTCCACCGGGACGCGGACGGGCTGGTGCACGGCGAGGGCGCCGGGTTCGTCGCCCTGATGCGGCTGTCCGAGGCCCGCGCCGCCCGTCTGCCCGTACTCGGGGTGATCCGCGGTGTCGGGTTGTCCAACGACGGGCGCGGCTCCGGGCTGATCAGTCCGTCGGAGGAGGGCCAGGTCCGGGCCATGCGCCTGGCGTACGACGCGGCGGGCGTCGCGCCCGAGAGCGTGTCGCTCGTCGAGTGCCATGCGACGGGGACGCCGGTCGGGGACGCGGTGGAGGCGCGCGGCATGGCGCGGGTCTTCGGGGCCGGTGACGACGTGCCCATCGGTTCGGTGAAGTCGAACGTCGGGCATCTGCTGGCCTCGGCGGGCGTGGCCGGGCTGTTGAAGGTGCTCGGCGCGCTGCGCGCGGGGGTCCGTCCGGCGACGCTCGGCGCGGAACGGCCGCTGGAGGCGCTGGCGGACACGCCGTTGCGGGTGCTGACCGCGCCGGAACCGTGGTCGGGGCAGCGCCGGGCGGCGGTGAGCGCGTTCGGGTTCGGCGGGACCAACGCCCATCTGGTGGTGGACCTTCCGGACGGCGACCCGGTGCCGGCCGTACCGCGGCCCAACCGTCCGTCGTCCGCCGCCGTGCCCGCCCCGGCCCGGACGCGGGAATCGCCGGGCGGCCGTGCACCGGTGGCGATCGTGGCTCTCGGCGCCCGCGTCGGCGACGGGACCTGTACCGAGGACTTCCGGCGGGCGGTGCTGGGCGGTGAACGGCGTGGCCCCGCGACGGAGATCGCCGTGGAGTTGAGGGACCTGTGCTTCCCGCCGCTGGCCCTTCGGCGAACGGTGCGTCATCAGCTCCTGGTGCTGGAGGCCGCCCGTGAGGCCGTACGGTCGGTGTCCCTGCCCCGGGAGCGGACCATGGTGGTCGTCGGCATGGGGGTGGACCCCGAGGTGGCCCGGGCGGGTGCCCGCTGGCGGGTTCCCCACTGGCTGGAACAGGCCGGGCTGCCCGCCACGGCACCGTCGGCGGGCCTCGCCCGGGACGCGTTCGTGCCGCCCATGACCGCGGAGGCGGTGGTGGGCAGCATGCCGAACCTCGTGGCGAACCGGATCAGCACCCAACTCGACCTGGCGGGCCCGGGGTTCGCGGTCTCGGCGGAGGAGGCGTCCGGGCTGGTGGCGCTGGAGCTCGCGGCCCGGGCCGTCCGGTCGGGGGAGGTCGACGCCGCGCTCGTCGGTGCCACCGACCTGTCCTGCGAGGCGGTGCACCGGGCCGCCCAGCGGGAACTCGGACGCGAGGACGAACCGGGAGACGCCGCCGTCGTCCTGGTCCTCAAGTCCCTGGACACCGCGCGCAGGGACGGCGACACCGTCGTCGCCCTGCTCGACGAGGATTCCGCCGGCGCACCCGACATGGTCATCGGGGACGGCCCGGACGCGGTGTTCGACCCGGCATCCGTCTTCGGGCGCGCTCACGCCGCGTGTGGTCTGGTCTCCGTCGCGGTCGCGGCGCTGTCGCTCCAGCACCGCGCGGTACCGCGTCCGGGCGGTCCCGCGGACACCGCGGCCGTCGCGTACACCGCCAAGGCCCTGGTGACACCGATGGAAGGGCCCACCGCGAGTGTCCGGCTGCGCGCGGGAGACGCCCGGCCGTGGCTGCGAAGCCCGGCTCCGCGCCTGCACGTCTTCTCCGGGGCCGACCGGCAGGGGGTGCTGGCCGCGCTGGAGGCCGGTGCGGAGTCCGGCGCCGGACCGGCCCGGCTGGCGCTCGTGGCCGACGACGACGCGTTGCAGGGCCGTATGGAGGCCGCCCGTCGCTGGCTGACCGGGGGTGGTGCCCGTCCGGCCGATGTGGTGTACCGGGACAGGCCGGTCACGGGGCAGACCGCGTTCGTGTACACCAACGGCTCGGCCGCGTACCCGGGTATGGGCCACGAGTTGCTGCTCGCACTGCCGTCGCTCGGCGAGGCCGTCCGTGCCCGGCACGGGGCGATCGGTGCGCGACTGCGGTCCCGGGCGGAGCCCGCTGTGCTCGACCAGATCTGGGCCGCCGCCGAACTCGCGGTGCTCCACACCGTGTTCAGCCGGGAAGCGCTCGGGCTTCGGCCGGACGCCGCCCTCGGGTACTCCTCGGGCGAGTCGGCCGCCCTGGTGGCGCTGGGTGCCTGGCCGGACGCCGCGAGGCTGTACGACGCCACCCGGGACAGCGGTCTGTTCACGACCGAACTCACCGGTGAACTCCGGGCGGTCCGGCGCCACTGGGAACGCCTGGGCATCCAGGGCTCCCGCTGGTCGAGCCATCTGGTCAGCGCGCCCCTGGAGGAGGTCCGTGCCGAACTCGCCGCCGAGGCCGCGGTCCATCTGATGGCGGTGAACGCGCCCGGAGTCTGCGTCATCGGCGGCGAGTCGCGCGCGTGCGCGGCCGTCGTGGCCAGGATCGGCGCCGACCGCGCGATCCGGCTCGACTACGACATGGCCGCCCACGCACCGGAGTTGGCGGACGTCCGAGAGGTATGGCGTGAGGCCCACCGCCAGCCCACCGTCGACGTACCCGGTGTGCGGTTCTACAGCGGGGCCACCGGGCAGTCGTACCGGCCGACGGCCGAACGGGCCGCCGAGGCGCTCACCGCGCAGGGGCTGAACACGATCGACTTCGCCGCCACGGTCGAGCAGGCGTGGGCGGACGGCGTCCGGATCTTCGTGGAGCACGGGCCGCGCAAGCTGTGCACCGGCTGGATCAAGCGGGTGCTGGGCGACCGGGAGCACGTGGCCGTCGCGCTGGACACTCCGGGCGACACCGGGCTGCGGCAGCCGTGCCTCGCGGTGGCCGAACTCGTCGCCGCCGGGGTGCCGGTCCGCGCCGACGAGCTGTTCGCCCGGCTCGCGGAAGCGGCCACCGAGGTCCCGCGTCCCGGGCCCACCGTCACCGTGCCCGTCCCCACGCCTCCGATTCTGCCGCCGCTGGAGCCGGCCCTGGTGACCCTGCCCCGGGCCCCCGAACTGGCGCCGGTGCCGGACCGGGCGGCCCGCCCGTCAGAGGCACCCGGTGCCGTGGGGCGGCGCCCCCTGCCGGACGTCCGGCCGACGGAATCGGACGGTCGAAAGGCACAGGAGGCCGGCGCCCGTGCCGCGGTCCTCCGGCAGAGCCGGCGCGTCGCCGCGTTGCACCAGGAGATCCTCGCCGGGCACACCGAGGCCCACCAGCGGTTCCTGCGGATGTCCGCTCTCGCCGTCACCGCGCTGAGGAGCGGCGCGCCCGTGCCCGTACGGCCCTCAGGCCCACCGGTCCTCCCGGCAAGGCGTCCGACGGCCGGGCCGCCGCCGGCCCCCGCACGGCCCACGCCCCGCCCGGCGCCCGTACACCCCGCGCCCCGCCCGGCACCCGTGCCCGCTCCCCCGCCGGATACGGCACCCACGGCACCCCTCAGGCCGGGGCCGAAGTTCGACCGCGCCCAACTGGAGCACCTCGCCTCCCGGGAGATCTCCACGCTGTTCGGCCCCCGGTTCGCCGAGCAGGACGCGTACGCGGTGCAGACCCGGATGCCCGGGCCGCCCATGCTGCTCGCGGACCGGGTCACCGGCATCGACGCCGTGCCGGCTGCGCTCGCCGCGCCCGGCCCGGTGCGCACCGACGGGACGATCTGGACGGAGACCGACGTCCTGCCGGACAGCTGGTACCTGGACTCCACCGGGCGTATGCCCGCCGGGCTGATGATCGAGGCCGGCCAGGCGGATCTGCTCCTGCTCAGCTGGCTGGGCGTCGACCTCCTCAACCGGGGCGAGCGCGCCTACCGGCTGCTCGGCTGCGAAGTGACGTACCACGGCAGCCCGCCGGAAGCGGGCGACACCCTGCGCTACGAGATCCACGTCGACGGCCACGCGGAGCACGACGGCGTCCGGCTGTCCTTCTTCCACTACGACTGCTACGTGAACGGCGAACTCCGGCTCAGCGTCCGCGAGGGCCAGGCCGGGTTCTTCACCCCCGAGGAGCTCACGGGCAGCGGCGGTGTGCGGTGGGATCCCGCCGAGCGGCCGCCCGGCGACGACCTGCCGCTCGACCCGCCCGCCGTGCGCTGCGGACGGACCCGATTCGACGCGGACCGGGTGCGCGTCCTGGCCCAGGGGCGGCCGGCGGACTGCTTCGGCCCCGGCTGGGAGGCGACGGCGGCCCACGTGCGCTCACCGGGGCTCGACGACGGCAGGCTGCGGCTGCTGCACGAGGTGACAGCGTTCGACCCGGCCGGAGGGCCGTGGGGCCGCGGCTACCTGCGGGCCGAAACCCCTCTGTCGCCGGACGACTGGTTCTTCGCGGGGCATTTCAGGAACGACCCCTGCATGCCGGGCACCCTGATGCTCCAGGGCGGTCTCCAGGCGATGGCGTTCTACCTGACGGCCATGGGCTTCACCGTGGACCGGGACGGCTGGCGTTTCGAGCCCGTCGACGGTCGGCCCGTCGGGGCGATGTGCCGGGGCCAGGCGACTCCGGCCGGCCGGCGGGTCGTCTACGAGGTGTTCGTGCGCGGTGTCTCGGCCGGGCCGGTGCCGACGCTGTACGCCGATGTGCTGGGCTGGGTGGACGGGACGAAGGCGTTCCTGGGACAGGACGTGGCGCTGCGGCTGGTGCCCGACTGGCCGCTGTCGCACTGGCGGCGCTCGGGCCCGCCCGTCGTGCAGGACAGCGGTACACCGGTGCCGCTCCCCTTGCTGGGCGGGCTGGCCGGGCACCGTGAGGAGAAGCCGGTCGCGACGGCGGCCGACGGACTCCCCTTCGGCTACGCCTCGTTGCTCGCGTGTGCCTGGGGCAGACCGAGTGAGGCGTTCGGCACCGCGTACGAGCCGTTCGACGGCACCCGCAGGGTCGCGCGGCTGCCCGGTCCCCCGTACCACTTCATGAGCCGGATCGTGGCGGTGGACGGTCCGCAGGGCGGTATGCAAGAGGGCAGCAGCGTCGTCGCGGAGTACGACGTGCCCGCGCGGGCCTGGTACTTCGAGCAGAGCGGCGGCCATGCGATGCCGTTCGCCGTCCTGATGGAGATCGCCCTGCAACCCTGCGGGTGGCTGGCCTCTTACGTGGGCAGCGCGTTGACCACCGACACGGATCTGCTGTTCCGCAACCTCGACGGGTCGGGGACGGTCACCGGTGAGGTCACTCCGGCGACGGGCACGGTCCGCACCCACGCCGAGCTGACGCGTGTCTCCCACAGCGGGGACATGATCATCGAGTCGTTCCGGGTGAGGTGCACGGCCGACGGGGTGCCGCTGTTCGAACTGTCCACGGCCTTCGGCTACTTCCCGCCGTCGGCCTTCGACCACCAGCAGGGTCTCACGGTGTCGGCCGAGGACCGGGCCCGCCTCGACGAGCCCTGTGACCACATCGTCGATCTGACCGCCCGGCCCGCTCGCCACTGCGCCGGGGAGCCGCGGCTGCCGGGCCCCATGCTGCTGATGCTCGACCGGATCACCGGCTCCTGGCCGGACGGGGGCAGCAGGGGGCTCGGGCGGCTGCGGTCGGAGAAGGACGTGGTCCCGGACGAGTGGTTCTTCCGGGCGCACTTCTTCCAGGACCCGGTGCAGCCGGGGTCGTTGGGCGTCGAGGCCATGTGCCAGCTGCTCCAGTACCACCTGCTGGAGCGCGGCGCGGCGGACGGCATCCCGCACCCCCGCTTCGAGCCGGTGCTGCCCGGCCGCGAGGCGACCTGGACGTACCGCGGCCAGATCACCCCGGCCAACCGGCTGATCCGGGTGGACATGGACATCGTGGAGAGCGGCACGGACGCCCGGGGCCCCTACGCGACGGCGGACGCGACGCTGTGGGGCGACGACACGTGCATCTACCGAGTACGCGGGCTGGGCATGCGCGTGGTGTCCGCCGCGTCCATGTCCTGACCTGCTGACCTGTCGCATTACCTCAGCGGTAATCGATCTTCCGTAGGGAACCGGTCAAGGTGGGAGTCACCGGGGCCCGGCGGTCCACTCCGCACGGGCCACGACCCCGGTGACCAGTGTTTTCGACCTCGACGGAGGCTGATCGGCATGTCCGCCACCACCCTGCTCGGCACCCTCTCCCGCACCGACCACCCGCACACCATGCTGCGCCGCTTCCTCGCTCTCGACGCCGTCGTCACCGGCGTCAACGGGCTGGTCTACATGATCGACTCGAAGCCGGTCGGCAACCTGCTCGGCATCGGATCCGGTCTGCTGTTCGACCTTGGCGTCTTCCTGGTGCTGTACGCCGCGGGGGTCGGCTGCCTCGCCGCGCGGAAGCAGCCGTCCGCCCTCGCCGTGAAGGCGGTCATCGACGCCAATGTGCTGTGGGCCGTGCTCAGCATCGTCGCGATGCTCGCCTGGTTCTCGCCGACGACCGCGGGTGCGGTCTGGATCCCCGTGCAGGCCGTGACCGTCGCCGGTTTCGGTGTGCTCCAGTTCCTCTCGCTGCGTGCCACTACGGCCTGAGGGGCCGAGGCATCGCCTGTCACCCTGTCACCCTGCTTCACAGACCCTTCCCCGCCGTCGGCAGCAGGACGACCAGCCGGGCGCCGGGGCGGTTGTCCTCGATGTGGGTGCTGCCGTGGTGGGCCGTGACGGTGTCGCGGACGATGGCGAGGCCGAGACCGCTGCCGCCGGTGTCCCGGGCACGGGCGTCGTCGAGCCGGGTGAAGCGCCCGAAGACGCGCTCACGGTCGGCCTCGGGGATGCCCGGCCCGTCGTCGGCGACGGTCAGTTGTGCGGTGTCGCCGAGCGTGTGGAGGCTGACGTCGATCCGGGCGCTGGCATGGCGCAGCGCGTTGTCCAGCAGGTTGCTTACGACACGGGCGAGGGCGTCCTCGTCGCCCGCCACCCGTGCCGCGCCGACGGCGTGCTGGTCGATGACGAGCCGGGTCCGCCGACGGGCTTCGCGCACCTCGGTGAAGACGATTTCATCCAGGTCGACGGGGCGCGCCCGCAGCCGCGGACGGGCGTCGAGCCGCGCGAGCTGGAGCAGGTCGTCGACGAGCCGGGTGAGCCGTTCGGTCTGCGGCAGGAGTCCGGTGGCGAGGGACCGCCCGTCGGCGAGGCCAGGGTGGTTCGCGGCGACGGACAGGCGTGTGTGCAGGGTGCTCAGGGGATTGCGCAGTTCGTGGGCCGCGTCCGCGACGAACCGCCGCTGCCGCCGCGTCGATGTGTCCAGACGGGCCAGCAGGTCGTTGAGGGTCGCGGCCAGCCGGCCGAGCGCGTCGTCGGCGGGCGGTACGTCGAGGCGGCGGCTCAGGTCGGAGGCGGTGATCTCGGCGGTCTGGGCGCGCATGCCGTCCACGGGGCGCAGCGCGCGCCCGGTGAGCAGCCACACGACTCCGGTGAGGGCGGCGACGACCGCCGGGACTCCGGTGGCCAGACCGACGGTGAGCTGGGCCAGGCCGTGGTCGACGCTCTCGGTGGGTACGGCCACGTAGACGGTCACCGGGTCACGGGTGGCGCCCGCGGGGACGCCGACGGCGCGCCAGGTCCCGCCCGTCCCCACGGGAATGTCGTCGACGGTGTGGGCGTGCGGGGTGTCGGCCCGGCTCGCCGGGAAGGTGAAGGCGCGCGGCCGGCCACGCAGGTTGGCCGAGCTGGACAGCACTCTCCCGCTCCCCGCGATCACCTGTACGGCGACTCCCCCGTGGTCGGTGGTGGGCACTTCCGCCGTGATCTGGTTGCTGTCCTCGTCCGCCGCCACGACCTGGGCTCGTTGCAGGGCGGTCTGGTCGAGTCCGTTGATCAGGCTGGCGTGCAGCCAGACGACGAGCAGCACGGCGGCTCCGGCCAGCCCCGCGGCGATGACCGCTGCCGCGGCGGCGGTCAGGCGCAGCCGCAGTGACCGGCGGGCCCACCAGTACCGGATGCCCGCGGTCATGGGTCACCCCGCACCGCCGCGCAGCCGGTAGCCGGCACCACGGACGGTCTCGATGGTCCGGCGGCCGAAGGGCGCGTCGATCTTGCGGCGGAGGTAGCCGACGTAGACCTCGACGATGTTGGTGTCGCCGTCGAAGTGCTCGTCCCATACATGGGTGAGGATGTCCGTCTTGCTGATCACCTCGTCGGGGTGCCTGAGCAGGTATTCCAGGAGGGTGAACTCCCTTGTGGTCAGGTCGATTTCGCGGTGTCCACGGCTGCAGCGGCGGCGGGCGGGGTCAAGTGTGAGGTCTCCGGCGGTGAGGACGGCGGGACGGGCGGGTGCTCCTCGCCGCAGCAGGGCCCGGAGGTGGGCGACGAGCACGACGTAGGAGAAGGGCTTGCTCAGGTAGTCGTCGGCGCCGAGGTCGAGGGCGTCGGCCTCGTCGTACTCCCCGTCCTTGGCGGTGAGCATGAGTACCGGGGTCCAGGCTCTGGCCGCCCGCAGGCGTTTGAGGACCTCGTACCCGGACAGGCCGGGCAGCATGATGTCGAGCACGATGACGTCGTACGGTTCGTGGAGGGCCCGCCACAGTCCGTCCGGGCCGTCGTGTGCCAGGTCCGAGACGAAGCCCTCGGCGGCAAGTCCGTCGGCGATCGCCTCGGCGAGTGCGCGCTCGTCCTCGATGATCAGCGTCCGCATGGCAGCCTCTCGAGAACCACGATAGCTCCGGATAGGAGCGGCTGTTTCCCGGGAGGGAGCCGGGGAATGTGTGCGCCGCGGCGGTGGGGTCATGTCTCCATCACCGATTCCACCAGGTCCAGGGCCAGGTCCAGGGTGTGGTGCACCGGCAGGCCGTGGTCGGTGTACCAGTCGGTGGTGGCCTCCGGGTGGGGACCGGTGACCGCGACCCGCCCGCGGCCGAAGCGGGTCACGAGGGCGGCGGGGGCGCCGTTGTCGTAGGTGGCGAGGACCGTGGCGTCGGCGTCCTCGTCGAGGTCGAAGAGGGGGCCGTCCTGGAAGAACACCGTGCGGGGGCGGCCTCGCCAGGTCACCGTGATCAGTGTGTCGCTCTCCTCGTGGACGGTGGCTCCCGGGGAGGAGATGTACTGGTCGGTGTCACCGGGGAGCAGGGCGAAGCCCGGTGTGGCCCCGGCGAGGTAGCCGCCGAGACAGAACCCGAGGTAGCGCCCGCCGTCGCGGACGAAGCCGCGGATCGCCCGGCGCCGCCACCGCAGTCTCCGGTAGGCGGAGGCGAGCGTGCCGCCACCGGGCTGGGCGTACAGCAGGGCCCGGGAGAGAAGTCCGGCCGAGAGCGGAAGCGCCTCGTGTGGGCCGGTGAAGCGGACGTCGAGGTTCCACGGCCCGGAGGAGAGCAGTCCGGCGACCGCCTCGGGGCAGCCGGGCGACGAGGCCGGGCCGCGGTAGACGAGAGCGAGGGGGCGGCGCCCGGCGGCGGCCCCGGAATGCCTCAGGTGTGTCATGGCAGCCTCACCCCGGGTACGTCGTCGGCCCGCCGTCCGCAGGGGCGCTGTCGTCTCCTTCGGCGGGGAGCCCGTGCCAGCTCGTTCCCGGCGTCAGACGCTCGCCTTTCATCACCAGGGACAGCGCACCGAGCCGGACACCGGCGCCCACCTGCGTGTCGTAGAGCACGACGGTCCGCGTACCCACGCTCGCGGCGGGGCCGACGCTCACCGTGGACATCTTCATCACACGGTCCTCGAACAGGTGGGTCTGGAGGGAGACGAACATGCCGATCGAGGCGTCGTCGCCCACCTCGACGAGGTCGAACTCGGTGAGGTACGTGGTGCCGATCCAGGTGCGCCGTCCGATGCGGGCACCGAGCCGGCGCAGCACCGGCGGCAGGAAGGGCGTCCCCACCAGGGCGCCCACGCCCGCGGGTACCGCCGCCGCTTCGAAGAGGCCGGTGACGAACTCCGTGCGGCGCACGAACAGGCTCCACAGGGGCTCCACACGCGGCCGGTACCGTCCGGCGACGACCCACTTCGCGAGCACGCAGCACCCGATGACTGCCACCACCGCCCCGGCGGCGAAGAGCGGCGACACGAGAGGCGGCACCCACGGCCCGGTGCGGCGGGCGGTGTCCGACAGGGCGAGCAGGTACAGGAAGGCGGCGGTCGCGAGCACGGACATGGGCAGGGTGGCGCGGAAGAACTCGATGGCCAGGCGGCCGAGTACGGCCTTGCGGGTGGGCCGGAACGTCTTCTCCTCCGGATAGGACCCGCTGTCCTGGCGCACCGGCAGCCGCAGGGCAGGTGAGCCGAGCCAGGTGCTGCCGTCGGGCACGCGCTCCGGGGGTGGCACCGTGCCCACGCCGACGAGAGAGCCGGGGCCGAGCCTCGTCCCGGCCGGGACGAGCGCCGCGTTGCCCACGAAGGCTCGTTCGCCGATGTCGGTGGGTTCGAAGGCCATGCGTCCGGCCGCGAAGGCGGCTACGCCGACGCCGGCCATGTCGGCGACGAAGCTGCCGTCGCGGAGGGTGAGCAGGTCGGGATCGATGTGCGCCGCGGTGGAGATCTCGGCGCGCCGGCCGACGCGGGCGCCGAGCAGCCGCAGCCACGGGACGGTGTAGAGCGTGGCGTAGAGCGAGTTGGTGAGGGTGAGGCTCTGCTCCAGCAGTTTGTCGGCGATCCACTTGCGCACGCCCAGGGCCGAGCGCGCCGGATGGATTCCGGGAGGTGTCCTCGGCAGGACCGCGCGCTTCACGGCGGCGACGACCACGCACACCGTGGCCACGAAGACCGGGCCGGACAAGAGGGTCGCGGCGACAGCGGCGGTCGTGTCACCGCTCGACCAGGCCCACCAGAGAAGGGTGGCACTCGGCACGGCCGCGGCGACCACGATGGACTCCAGCAGGACCAGACCGAGCACGACGGCGGCCAGTTGGCGGGGCCGCCAGCGATCCGCCTCGGTCCGGTCGCGCAGCATCGTCTCGACGAGCGGGGCGAGTGCCTCGACCGGGCGTGCGGGCGATCCGGCGCGGCGCGCTCCGGCCGGGACGGCCTTGCCCGGGCCCGACACGGACTGCTCACCGAGTGCGGACCCGGGGCCCAGGTAGGCGCCTGGTTCGAGGACCGCGTTGGCGCCGACGTACGCCCTCTCGCCGACGGTGATCGGGGCGATGGTGACCCATCCGTCGGCGACCTGCCAGGGGCGCAGCGTGGCGCCGTAGCCGATCGTGGCGTCCCGGTCGACGCCCAGCAGCGTGGGCAGGCCGACGAAGCCGGTGGCGATGGTGGTGCGGGGGCCGACGCGGGCGCCGAGGAGCCGCAGGTAGGGACCCATGAGCGGGGATCCGCTGAGCATCCGCAGCGGGCTGATCCCCAGCAGCAGCACGTCCAACAGCCACAGCCGCAGGTACGTCGCCCCCCAGAGGGGGTACCGGCCGGGCCGGATGCCCGCCGCCAGCGGCCGTGCGAGAAGGACGGGAGCCAGCCAGCGTACGGCGAACCAGCCGGCCAGTGCCGAGACGGCCGGCCCGGCGGCCTCGCTGCCCGACACCTGTCCGTGGCTCAGCGCGAAGGACGCGGCCACCGGACCGGTGAGCAGGAAGAGCAGTACGTAGAAGGCCGTTGCCTGGAGGAGTCCGGCCCGCGCGATGCGGGCGCGGCCGTGGCGCAGGGGGGCGGGGCGGGGCTGCCGCGGCGCGCGGGAGGCGTCGGCCGTGGAGCGGAGCCGGGCGGCGAAGCTGGTCACGGTCGGGTTCTCGTACAGGTCGCGCAGGGTGGGGCCGGGTCCGCCGCCCGGGTCGCGCAGCAGCGACACCGCGCGGGCGGCGAGCAGCGAGTGACCGCCGAGGTCGATGAAGAAGTCGGCCTGCGCGGAGAGTTCGCCGGGGTCCATGCCGAGCGTCCGTGCCCAGGCGTCGCGCACCCTGGCTTCGAGCCGGTCGCGGACCGGCGCCACGGGGCCGGTGCCGGCGAGGCGGCGGCCGGTGGGTGCGGGCAGTTTCGTACGGTCGGTCTTGCCGCTGGGCATGACGGGCAGCCGATCGAGGAAGTCCAGTGTCGCGGGCACCATGTAGGCGGGCAGCGACCGGCGCAGGCGGCGGTGCAGCCGGGCGGCGAGATCGTCGTCGGGGACCGCGCCGTCCCCGGCGGGCACGACGTAGGCGGCGAGAACACGGTCACCGTCGGGTCCGTCGCGCGGTGACACGGGGGTGGTGGCCGCCTGGGCCACGCCGGGGTCCTCCAGCAGCACGTTGTCGATCTCCTCCAGGGACACCCGGTAGCCGCGGATCTTCACCTCGGCGTCGGCCCGGCCGAGGTACTCGATCTCCCCGTCGTCGGTCATCCTGCCGAGGTCTCCGGTGCGGTACAGGCGACCCGAACCGGGCGCCGAGGGGTGCTGGACGAAGCGCTCCGCGGTCAGGTCGGGCCGTCCCGTGTAGCCGCGCGCGAGGCCCGGACCGCCCAGGCAGATCTCCCCGACGGCGCCGTGCGGCACGGGCCGCAGCCGCTCGTCCAGGAGAACGGCCGAGCAGGTCGGCAGCGGGCGGCCGATGGTCACCGGACGCCCCGGCCGGAGTTCCTGCCAGGTGGCGGTGACGGTTGCCTCGGTCGGTCCGTAGGTGTTGAGGATGCGCCGTCCCGGCCTGCTCCACCGCTCGACGAGCGAGGCGGGGCACGCCTCGCCGCCGACGACGACCTTGCGGAGCCGCGGGAGGTCACGGGACATCGTCGCCAGCAGCGTCGGGACGCAGTACAGAGCGGTGACCTGGTGTTCCTCAAGGAAGCCGGCGAGATCGTCGCCCAGCTGCCCGGGGCCGCCCGGTCCGGCGACGAGCGTGGCGCCGGCCGCCCAGGTGGGCCAGATCTCCTCGATGGAGAAGTCGAACGAGAGGGTCATGCCCTGGTACACGCGATCGTGCGGCCGTACGCCGTAGATCGGTGCCACCACGCGCAGGAAGTTGCAGATGCTCGACTGCGCGATCTCCACGCCCTTCGGCCTGCCGCTGGACCCCGAGGTGTACATCACGTACGCCAGCGGATCGGCCACGTCCCCGGCCGCGGCGGCGGGCCGCTCGGACGGCAGGGCGGCCAGATCCGCGGCACACGTGTCGACCTCGATCACCGGGCACGTCCGGCACCGCTCCGCCCAGGCGGCACCGGACGCGAGCGCCGACGTGGTCAGCACCACGGCCGCGCCCGCGTCGCCCAGGATGAAGGCGACCCGGTCCGGCGGCGCGGCCGGGTCGATCGGCACGAACGCCGCGCCCGCCTTGCACACGCCCAGCAGGCACGCGTACATGTCCACGGACCGAGGCAGCAGCAGGGCCGCGCGGCTGCCCGGACCGATGCCGACCCGGTGCAGGTGCCGGGCCACCCGGTTGGCCCGCGCGTCGAGTTCGGCGTACGTCAGGAGCCGCGATCCGCATTCGAGGGCCGGGGCTGACGGAGTGCGGTCGCAGGCGTCGTCGAAGAAGCGGTTCAGCCGGTCACCGGTGCCCCCGGTCGCCGAGGCCGCATGGCCCCGGTGAGGAGAGACGGGTGGGGCTGCGGTGCGGGAAACCATGGGCTCCTCCTCTTCGATGCGAGAAGGACTCGCTTCCCCTGTGCGAAAAGGACCCTGTCGTCCCCTGGACACCTCCAGCCTCGGTGACGCTCGCTGAGAAGACACTGAGAAACCGGCCGGGGTCGGCTCCGCGTGGCCGCCCCCGTCATGTCCCGGGCGAACCGGAGGTGGTGGTGAGGGTGACGACCGCCGCCACCCCGTCGACACGAAGGGTGCCGCCGTCGCGGTCCGGGAACAGGACCGCGTCGAGCCGGTCGAGGGTGACGCCGGACTCCTCGACGGCCACCGTGCCCGTCAAGGCGATCACGAGGACCAGGACCCCGGTCCGCGGGACGACGGAGAACGTCTCACGGGCCATGCGGACGTGCGCCGTCGCGCGGGTGCGCCGCGTCATCACGTTGAGGTCGACGATCGGGCCGGAGAGCAGCCGGCAGTCGGTGACCGCGTCACCCGGAAAGGAGAAGGGCTCGTACGCGTCGGCGATGGTGTGTGAGGCACCGTCGACGGTCAGCTCCATCCCCGCCCCGTCCACGACGGTGATGATCCTGTCCACGCCCGTGAAGGAGGAGAACGGACCGCCGCGAGCGACGTCGGCGAGACTCACCCGCCAGACGAAGTCCTCCAGACCCGCGCTGGAGCCGTCCGCGGCGACCTCCCGGGTCAGACCGCCGCCGTTCTTCCAGCGCGTCGCCGGCCGGTCGTGCGCCCGCAGCACCTGGCTGCCCGTCATGCCGTCATCTCCTTCAACGCGGACTCGGTGAAGACCCGGTAACCGGTGTCGGGCCGGTATCCGTGTATCTCACGAGTGTCGAGAGCTCCCATGTACCGCAGCACAGTCTCGTTGATCACCTGGCCCGGGACGAGCACGGGGAAGCCCGGAGGGTACGGCGTGACGAAGGTGGCCGAGACGACCTCCCGCCCGGCCGCCACGGCCTCGGCGACTTCGTCCGCCATCACGTACGCGCACTTGTCGTCGTCGTACGCCAGGAAGAACGCCTTGCGCAGGTCCCCCTCCGGTGTGTGAACGCCCGGACGGAACGCGGCATGGAACGCGCTGAAGTCCGGCAGGGCGGCGGACCCGGCGCCGAGGGCGGCACTTCGCCGATGGTGCAGGGCACGTTCGCGGGGGCTCATCTCCTCGATGTTCTCCTCCAGCTCCTCGACGATCTTGACGAGCACCTCGATGAGGTAGGCGACCGCGCTGCGCGTGGTTCCGATGGTGGTCATGAACAGCAGCGTGTTGCGCGTGGTCTTGTTGACCTGGACGCCGTAGCGGTCCATGAGGTGTTCGTGCTTGAAGGTGTCCCCGTCGATGCCCGTGCGGCCGATGTGCAGGGTCGCCCGGGTCGGATCGAGGACGAACTCGTCGTCCTCCCAGGCGGCCGCCATCTTCGCCAGCCCGGTCCGCAGGGGCTGGTCCACACCGGAGGAACGGAACCGGGCGGGTATGAGCTCGGGCGTGGTGAGGAAGTGCAGGTACCGGCTCAGCACCGGGTGCTGGTCGATCGCGTCCCTCAGCACGCCCGCCTGTTCGAGCTGCTTCTGGACCAGTTCGAAGCCTTCCAGGACGGCCTGCCGGCGGCCGAGGTCGAGCGAGGCGAGGATCTGGTAGTTCGGCGACGTCGACGTATGCGTCATGTAGGCCTCGTGGAACGTCTCGGCCGCCTTGTGCCTGAAGTCCTGGTCGAAGACGTGGATCATGGAGCCCTGGCGCAGCGACGTCAGCGTCTTGTGTGTCGACTGGGTGGCGTACACGCGGATGCGGACAGTGTCCGGATCCGGCATCAGACGGTGGCCGAGCAGGGTCTCGTCGTCCGGGTCGTCCCCGAGGGCCTCGCGGTGCGCGGCGTACTGTCCGGCGTAGTCCGCGTCGCGGTAGCGGTCGGTCAGCTCGCGTGCCGCGGCCATGGCGGTGCGGCGGCGGTAGACCGGGTGGAAGCGGGCGAAGGCGAACCAGGCCTCGTCCCAGAGGAACGCCAGGTCCGGCTTGAGTGCCAGGCACTCCTCCATCACCCGGGCGGGGTTGTAGACGATCCCGTCGAAGGTGCAGTTGGTGAGCAGGAGGAGCCTGACCCGGTCCAGCAGGCCCTCCCGCCGCAGCATCAGCAGCTTTCGCTTGATCTCCTCCACCGGCACGGCCCCGTACATGCCGTACTGGTCCATCGGATAGGCGTCGAGGTAGACCACATGGGCGCCGGCGAGCATCAGCCCGTAGTGGTGCGACTTGTGACAGTTGCGGTCCACGAGCACGATGTCGCCCGGCCGGACCAGGGCCTGGACCACGATCTTGTTGGCGGTGGACGTGCCGTTGGTGACGAAGTACGTCTGCCGGGCACCGAACGCCCGGGCCGCGAGGTCCTGCGCCTCCCGCAGCGGACCTGTGGGCTCCAGCAGCGAGTCCAGGCCGCCACTGGTGGCGGACGTCTCGGCGAGGAAGATGTTCAGCCCGTAGAAGCGGGCCATCTCCGGGATCCAGTGGGAGCCGACCACGGAGGTGCCGCGGGAGATGGGCAGAGCGTGGAAGACCCCGGTCGGGCGCCGGCTGTGCGCTCGCAGAGCGGTGAAGAAGGGTGCCGTGTAGCGTTCGCCGATGCCGTGCAGGATCGACAGGTGAAGTTCCAGGAGCCCTTCCCGGGCGTGGAAGACCCGGGCGAAGCCCCGGCTGAGCGTGCCGGCGGTTCTCTCCACCGCCCCTTCCGTCATCAGGTAGAGGTCCAGCTCCGGCCGTAGTTCCAGCAACCGGGCGCCGAGCGCCTGGGCCCGCTGCTCGAACCGGTCCTCCTCCGGGAGGGCCTCGGCGGCGGTTCCTTCGAAGAACCGCCGCACCACCTGCAGGTCGTGCCGGGAACGGTTGGCGAATCGGCGGCGGATGACGACGGCCTGAAGACTGGGGTTCACCAGCGCCGCGATCACCGCGTCCTCGAAGCTGGGGGCCACGACGAGGTCGTAGACGAACTCGTCCTCGGCGCGGCGCAGGTGGCGCAGGGTCTCCCGCAGCGCCTGTTCCTCCGTCTCGTCGAGATCTCCGACGACGAGCACTTCGAAGTACGGCTTGGCCGCGGGCTCGTGCGGCGAGGACGGCTCCTCGGTGACTGCTTCCTCGGGGTGTTCCGGTGCCGTCGAGACATTGCGGTAGGTGTCCGTGCCCAGGGCCAGGTTCAGGTCGTCCGCGCGCTCCGCCAGCCGGCGCCGGTCACCGGTCTCGTGGAGCCGGCGCAGCTCGCCGAGGCCCGCCTTGCCGGGAAAGGCATAGCAGTTCTCGATCGGCGTCAGCAGCCGGAACAGTTCCGCCAGCTGGTCGGTCAACGGCTCCGGGCGGCTGTCGGCGCTCGGGCCGAGGCTCAAGCGACGCGTCAGTTCCGCCAATGAGTTCCATGCGTCGGCGCGCAGCTGCCTGACGCTGTTGTAGACGCCCGGGAATGTCACCTCGTCGGTGTGGGCCGCGGCGACGGCCACCGACCGGGCGTCGCGTTGTGGTGCCGACGGGGCGTCGGCCGATCCAGCAGTCTGTGCCATGTGTTCCATGAAGCCCCAGGTCATGGCGCTCTTACTACGCCCGGGAGCCGCAATCCGTCTCGTATCCCAGACGCCTCGGGGTGATTCGGAATCGGCGTTTCGGGACGGACGTACGCTCGCGATATGTCCACGGTCCCCGCCGCAGCACAGGTGCTCGCCGTCCTCCGCTACCTCGCGGCCCAGGCCGGTCCGGTGCCGGCCGCGGCCATCAGCCGCGACGTGGGACTGCCCCGGTCGACGACCTATCACCTGCTCGACACCCTGGCACGCGACGGCTTCGTCGTGCACCTGCCCGAAGAGCGTCGCTACGGCCTGGGGGTCAGTGCCTTCGAACTCGGCTCCGGATACAGCCGCCAGGCACCGTTCCAGCGCCTGGCGCGGGTCCCGCTGGCACAGCTCGCCGACCGTACCGGGCACAACGCGCATCTGGCCGTGTTGCACGGCCGCGAGGTGATCTACGTCATCGAGGAGCGAGCACCGGGACGCGCGCCGCTGGTCACCGAGGTCGGCGTACGGCTGCCGGCACACCTCACCGCCAGCGGCCGGGCCGTGCTGGCGCGTCTGGCGCAGGCCCAGGTCCGCGCACTGTTCCCCGACCCCTCCGCGTTCGTCCTGCGCAACGGGCTCGGACCCACCTCGCTGTCCGCTCTGCGCCACCTCCTCGTGGAAGTACGGCGCCGCGGATACGCGACGGAGGACGGAGAGGTGACGACCGGTTTCTCCTCCGTCGCCGCCCCCGTTCTCGATCACAGCGCCCACCCGATCGCGGGTGTGGCGGTCACCTTCCCGGCCGGGGAAGCGGATCCGGAGCGCCGGCAACGGTTCGCCACGGAGGTGGCCCGGACCGCCCGTGAGCTGAGCCGCCGCGTCGGCGGAGTCACCGACGCGCCACGCCGCCCGGGAGAACCGGCTCTCTCGGCGTAGGAACTCGTACGAGATCGCAGGCCCGCGAGCGCTCGTGCGGCTTCGTCATGTCTCTCACGGCCTCTCACCGCCTCTTACGGCTGTCACGGCCCCTCACGGCTGTCACGGCCTCTCACGGCGAGACGGCCGCGGCCCCGGCGCACCGCGAGGGGCGCGCGGGGGCCGCCGGCTCCTGGATACGGGCCGCCACGGAGAGGGAGGCCGTCAGCAGAGGGAGACCGTCAGCAGAGGCGACCGACCTCGGCCTCGGCCGCGGCAAGGGCCCGGCCGGAGGCCACGTACTGGACGGCCTCCTCGATCTCGGGGGCGAGCCAGCGGTCGGCGCCGGGGCCCTCGACCACCTCGCGCAGACCGTCACGTACCGCGGCGGTGCCCGGTGCCGGAGTCAGCGGGGCGCGCAGATCCAGGGCACGGGCGGCGGTGTAGAGCTCCACGGCGAGGACGCGGGTGAGCCCGTCGAGGGCGCGGCGCAGCTTGCGGGCGGCGGCCCAGCCCATCGAGACGTGGTCCTCCTGCATGGCGCTGGAGGGGATGGAGTCGACGGAGGCCGGCCCGGCCAGGCGCTTGAGCTCGGAGACGATCGCCGCCTGGGTGTACTGGGCGATCATGTGTCCGGAGTCGACGCCCGGGTCCTCGGCGAGGAACGCGTTCAGGCCGTGGTTGCGGGCCACGTCCAGGAAGCGGTCCGTGCGACGCTCGGCGACGGAGGCGACGTCGGCGACCGAGATGGCCAGGAAGTCCAGGACGCAGGCCACGGGCGCGCCGTGGAAGTTGCCGTTGGACTCCACCCGCCCGTCGAGCGTGACCACCGGGTTGTCCACCGCGCTCGCCAGTTCACGGGAGGCCACCAGTTC
Source organism: Streptomyces sp. NPDC091412 (assembly GCF_044756885.1). Taxonomy (NCBI): domain Bacteria; kingdom Bacillati; phylum Actinomycetota; class Actinomycetes; order Kitasatosporales; family Streptomycetaceae; genus Streptomyces; species Streptomyces sp. NPDC091412. The sequence goes on from NZ_JBIVTV010000007.1 coordinate 131,782, forward strand.
GGCGTGCGTGAGGGTGTCGCGGGCCGCACCGTGGACCTGCGGGGAGCAGCGCAGCGAGTACGCGTCCTGGACGCGGGTGCACTCCGGACCGCGGTGGCTGGCCGTGATCGCCGAATCGGCGAGCAGCGCCCGCAGGTTGGCGGCACTGTCGGCCTGGCCCGGGTGCGGGCGCAGCGCCTGGAGGTCGGCGGCGAAGACGGCGTCGGTGCCCAGCTGCCCCTCGACGCTCATCGCCGCGGTGATGTCGGCGGTGCGCAGCAGCAGCCGCAGATCGTGGCAGGCCAGGACCAGCATGCCGAGCATGCCGTCGGTGCCGTTGATGAGCGCCAGGCCCTCCTTCTCCTGGAGGACGACCGGGGTGATACCGGCGGCGGCGAGCGCCTCGGCGGCCGGCTTGAGCACCCCCTGGGCGTCCCGGACCTCGCCCTCGCCCATGATCGCCAGTGCGCAGTGTGCGAGGGGGGCGAGGTCGCCGGAGCAACCGAGGGAACCGTACTCGCGCACCACCGGGGTGATCCCGGCGTTGAGCAGCGCGGCGTAGGCCTCGGCGGTCTCCGTGCGAACGCCGGTACGTCCGGTGGCGAGGGTCGACAGGCGCAGCAGCATGAGAGCGCGGACGACCTCACGCTCGACCTCGGGACCGGAGCCCGCGGCGTGGGAGCGCACCAGGCTGCGCTGGAGCTGGGTGCGCAGTTCGGTGGGGATGTGGCGCGTGGCCAGGGCGCCGAAGCCGGTGGAGACACCGTAGTGCGGCACCACGTCGTCGGCCAGACCCTCGATCACTTCGCGACTGCGAGCGATCTCCTTGAGGGCCTCCTCCGCGAGGACCACGGGCGCACCGTGGCGGGCGACGGAAACGACGTCGTCGGCGGAAAGGGGGCCGACCTTCACAACAACAGTCATAAATCCATGAAGTCCCATGTCAGAGCAGCTTCGCGAGGCGCTGACGGCAGTCATTGTCCGGGATCCCAGACATTGCACTCCGGGCGGTGCGAGAACGCCGATGGGGTCCGTCCGGCCGGACGGACCCCATCGGCGTTCGAGGGTGGTGTGCGGTTACCCCCTGCACCTATCCCTGAGCTGCGGAGACGGGTTCCTCCGCCGCCTGCCCGGAGGCCTCGGCGAGGTCCGCGCGGGCACCGCGCGGACGGGCCCACAGGACGTACACGCCCGACAGGAGTGCCAGCCAGACGACGCCGACGATCAGCGCGACACGGGTGCTGTCGGAGAAGGCGAGAAGCCCGAGCACGCCGATCATGAAGGCGATCGTGATGATCTGGCCATAGGGCCAGAACGGGGCCGGGTACTTGAGTGCGGCCTGCTCCTGCGGAGACATCTTGCGGCGGGCGGCGACCTGCGCCACCAGGATCATCAGCCAGACCCAGACGGTGGCGAACGTCGCGATCGAGGCGATGATGACGAAGACGTTCTCGGGCATCAGGTAGTTCAGCAGGACGCCGAGCAGCAGCGCGCCCATCATGATGACCACGGTCAGCCACGGCGCCCCGTTGCGGGAGACCCGGCGCAGGGCCGTGGGAGCCTGGCCGCGCTCGGCCATGCCGTACATGATGCGGCCGGCGGCGAAGATGTCGCTGTTGATCGCGGACAGGGCCGCGGTGATGACCACCAGGTTCAGCACGGTCGCCGCGGACTTGATGCCGAGGCCGACGAAGATCTGGACGAACGGGCTGCCCGAGGAGTCGACGTTCTGCCAGGGGTTGAGCGACATGATCACCGCGATGGTCAGCACGTAGAACAGCACGATGCGCAGGGGGATCGTGTTGACGGCGCTCGGGATCGTCCTCTCCGGGTCCTGGGCCTCTCCGGCGGTGACGCCGATGATCTCGGTGCCGCCGAAGGCGAACATCACCACGGCCAGGGACATGACGACTCCGTGGACTCCGTGTGCGAAGAACCCGCCGTTGTTCCAGAGGTTCGACACCCCTACGTGGGCGCTGCCGGTGTGGATGCCGAAGACGAGGATCGCCACACCGGCGATGATCATCGCGATGATGGCGACGATCTTTACCAGGGAGAGCCAGAACTCCAGCTCACCGAAGACCTTGACGCTGAACAGGTTCATCACGCCGACGACGCCGACGACCGCCAGCACCCAGATCCAGCGCGGTACGCCGGGGAACCAGAAGCCCATGTACACGCCGAACGCGGTGACATCGGCCAGACAGACGATGACCAGCTCGAAGGCGTAGGTCCATCCGGTCGCGAACCCGGCGAGCGGGCCGAGGTACTTGGTGGCGTACTCACCGAACGATCCCGCGCACGGGTCGCTCACCGCCATCTCGCCGAGGGACCGCAGGACCAGGAAGACGGCTGCTCCGCCGATCAGATAGGCCAGGAGGACCGCGGGACCGGCAGCCTTGATGGATTCGGATGATCCATAGAAGAGCCCTGTCCCGATCGCTGAACCCAGCGCAAGGAAGCGGATGTGCCGGGACTTGAGTCCCCTGGTCAAGGTCGTCGCCGTGTCCTTGGTCAACGTAGTGCTCCTCGGGGACGGGAGGTCCCGGACGGGTGAGAAGTGGGTAGGGGTGCCCCCGGCGGCGACGGCCGCCGCGCCCACAGAACGAACGAAGGCCTTGTATATTCCTGTATAGACAGGCACGTCAATAGGTGAACCAGTGAGCGGACACGAGATCATCGAGACGAAATCGAGCAGCACCTCGCCCGCGGTCGGGCGGGCGCTGGACATCCTGCTGCACCTCGCCAGCCGCTCGGGCCCCGCGCAGGCCGGCGCGCTGGCCCGGGACCTGGGCATCCCGCGCTCGTCCGTCTACCACATCCTCTCGGTACTGGTCGATCGCGGATTCGTCACCTACGTCCCGAAGGAGCAGGCGTACGGCCTGGGCGTCGCGTCCTTCGAGATCGGCTCCGCCTATCTGCGCCACGAACCGCTGGAGCGCCTCGCGCGCCCGATCCTGCGCAGCCTGGCCCATCGACTGGGCCAGACCGTGCACCTGGGCATCCTCTACGGCGCGGAGTCGGTCTACCTGCTCAAGGAGCGGCCGCCCGCGGGCCAGGGCGGCGACGTCGACGTCGCCCTCGTCACCGACATCGGGGTCCGGCTGCCGGCGCACCTGACGGCCAACGGCCGGTCGATCCTCGCTCACTGCGGCGAGGCGCAACTGCGCGCCCTCTTCCCGCGGCCGGGGAACCTCGTCACCCGCACCGGCAAGGGCCCGCGCTCACTGTCCGAGCTGCGGAGCCTGCTGGCGCGCGACCGTGAGCGCGGCTGGTCGGAGGAGATCGAGCTGGTCTCCGAGGGGCTCCGCTCGGTGGGGGTGGCGGCGTTCGACCACAACGAGCGGCCCGTGGCGGCCCTCAGCAGCACATGGAGCCGGCACTACAGCCGTCATGACGCGGACCATGTGCGGCACGTGCTGCAACAGGGGGCGGCACGGCTGACGGCCGCGGTGTCCGGCCGCGCTCCCTCGGGTCCGGCGGCCGGCAGCGGGGCGCAGGATCCGTCCCCGGGGCAGCGGCGCTCCGCGGACGCGGCATGACCCGTGCGCGGCTCGGCGGTCAGTGCGTGTCGAACGTGCCCTCGAGGCGATACCGGGAACCGGGATGGAGCAGCCGCGCGACGCTGACGAGCGCGCCCTGCGACCAGGTGCGGCGCTGGATCAGCAAGCACGGCTCCGACTCCTCGACGCCCAGGATCGCGCACTCCTCCGCGGACGGCAGGACCGCCTCCACGATGTGCTCCCCCTTGCCCAGCGGCGCGACCTCGGAGAGGAACGTGAACGGCGTGCGCCGGGTGAAGTCCTGCTCCAGGTAGCCGGGGGCGAAGTCCGGGTTGACGTAGCGGTCCTCCAGCTGGATGGCCACGTCGCCCTCGAAGTGCACCACTCGCGACCGGAAGACCGTGTGCCGCTCGCCGAGGCCGAACTGCGCGCTGATCTTCCCTGCTTCCTCCTCGCGCAAGGACAGCACCCGGGCGTGGTAGCGGTGGCCGCGGCGGCGGACCTCGTCGGCGATGTTGTGCACCTCGACCAGGGCGGAACTGCCCTTGTTCAGGGCCACGAAGGTACCCACCCCCATGACCCGCCGGAGCAGGCCCTGCGCGGTCAGCTCGCGCAGCGCGCGGTTGATCGTCATGCGGGACAGGCCGAGTGACTCGACGAACTGGTTCTCCGACGGCAAGGCGTCGCCCTCGCGCCAGCGACCGCTGGTGATCTGCTCGGTCACGAGGTCCTTCACCCGCTGGTACGCGGGAGTCGAACCCGGCGTCTGTTCCTCGTACAGACGGGCGAGGTCCGCACCCTCCACGGCCACGCCGTTCACCATCCTCGTCACCCTTGGTCCCCCCTGAGCCCGGCCGGCGGGCTGTCGGAAAAATTCTAGGGGAAGCGCCTTCGTCCCCGTCCGCCGAGCTGGTGCGTGCCTGCCCGCCGAGCCGGTCCGCTCCCGTACGCCGAGCCGGTCCGTCGTCCCCGCCCGCCGAACCGGTCCGTCCCCGTCCGCCGAGCCGGCTTCTCGGATCCGAGAAATCCGGGCGACGTGCCTGGCCGCCGGTGTGCCCCTCACGTGTCATGGGGGCACGGAACAAGGTTCGACATCCCACCCAGGAGACAGCATGGCCGGCGATTCCCCAGAGGCCCGCAGCATCCGCGCCCCCCGCGGCTCCGCACTGAACTGCCTCGGCTGGCAGCAGGAAGGCGCCCTGCGGATGCTCATGAACAATCTCGACCCCGAGGTCGCCGAGCACCCGGAGGAACTGGTCGTCTACGGCGGCACCGGCAAGGCCGCCCGCAACTGGGCCGCCTACGACGCCATCGTCCGCACCCTCAAGACGCTGAAGAGCGACGAGACCCTTCTCGTGCAGTCCGGCAAGCCGGTCGGTGTCATGCGCACCCACGAGTGGGCACCGCGGGTGCTCCTCGCCAACTCCAACCTGGTCGGCGACTGGGCCAACTGGGAGGAGTTCCGGTCCCTGGAGGCGCAGGGCCTGACCATGTACGGCCAGATGACGGCCGGTTCCTGGATCTACATCGGCAGCCAGGGCATCCTCCAGGGCACCTATGAGACCTTCGGCGCCGTCGCCCGGAAGAAGTTCGACGGCACGCTCGCGGGCACCATCACGCTCACCGCCGGCGTCGGCGGCATGGGTGGCGCCCAGCCGCTCGCCGTGACGATGAACGACGGCGTCGCCATCTGCGTCGACGTCGACCGCACGCGCATCGAGCGCCGCATCGCCCACCGCTACCTCGACGTCGCGGCGGACAGCCTGGACCACGCGCTCCAGCTCGCCATCGAGGCCCGGGACGCCCGCAAGCCGCTGTCCATCGGCCTCACCGGCAACGCCGCGGAGATCTTCCCGAAGCTGCTGGAGATGGGCGCGCCCATCGACATCGTGACCGACCAGACCTCGGCGCACGACCCGCTGTCCTACCTCCCCATCGGCGTGAGCGTCGAGGAGTGGCACGAGCAGGCCCGCAAGGACCCGGCCGACTTCACCGAGCGCTCCCGCACGTCCATGGCCCGGCACGTCGAGGCGATGGTCGGCTTCCTCGACAAGGGTGCCGAGGTCTTCGACTACGGCAACTCCATCCGCGACGAGGCCCGCAAGGCCGGCTACCAGCGCGCGTTCGACTTCCCCGGCTTCGTCCCGGCGCACATCCGCCCGCTGTTCGAGGAGGGCCTCGGCCCGTTCCGCTGGGCCGCCCTGTCCGGCGACCCCAAGGACATCGAGGCCACGGACAAGGCCATCATGGAGCTGTTCCCGGAGAACGAGCACCTGCACCGCTGGATCAAGATGGCCGGTGAGCGCGTGGCCTTCGAGGGCCTGCCCGCCCGCATCTGCTGGCTCGGCTACGGCGAGCGCCACCGCGCCGGCCTGAAGTTCAACGAGATGGTCGCCTCCGGCGAACTGTCCGCTCCGATCGCCATCGGCCGTGACCACCTGGACTCCGGCTCCGTCGCCTCGCCGTACCGCGAGACCGAGTCGATGCTCGACGGATCCGACGCCATCGCCGACTGGCCGCTGCTCAACGCCCTGGTGAACACCTCCTCCGGCGCCTCCTGGGTCTCCATCCACCACGGCGGAGGCGTCGGCATGGGCCGCTCCATCCACGCCGGCCAGGTCTGCATCGCCGACGGCACCGACCTCGCGGCCCAGAAGCTCTCCCGCGTGCTGACCAACGACCCCGGCATGGGCGTCATCCGCCACGTGGACGCCGGCTACGAGCACGCCACCTCGGTGGCTCAGCAGCGCGGCGTGCGCGTCCCGATGGCCGAGAGCGGCACGGAATGAGCACGGACCACACCGCGATACCTGCCGGCACCGCGACGGTGACAGCGGATGTGGCGCCGGCGCCCTGGACGGGCCGGGACGACGGGCCCGGGGCCGACAACCTGCGCTGGCACCACGTGGTCGGCCTCGAACCCCATGACGCCGAACCGGGGGACGTCGCGTTCGTCGGCTTCCGCAGCGACGAGGGAGTCCGGCGGAACAAGGGCCGTCAGGGTGCGGCGGACGGCCCGCGCGCGCTGCGCGGCGCCCTCGCGTCCATGGCGCTGCCGGCGCCGGTACGGGCGCTGGACGCCGGCGACATCGAGGTGGCCGACGGCAACCTGGAGAACGGGCAGCGCCGACTGGGCCGGGTACTCACCTCGCTCGTCGACCGCGGCCACCCCGTGGTGGTGCTCGGCGGCGGCCACGAAGTCGCCTACGGCAGCTACCTGGGGCTGGCCGGCACCCGCGCCCTGCACGAGGGCGCTCGTCTCGGGGTGCTGAACCTCGACGCGCACTTCGACCTGCGCGACGACGTCCGGCCCAGCTCCGGCACACCGTTCCTCCAGATGGCACACGGCGAGGAGCAGCGCGGACAGCGGCTGAACTACTGGGTGCTCGGAGTGAGCCAGCCGAGCAACACCACCCGTCTCTTCCACACCGCGGACAGGCTCGGGGTGCGGTACCTGCTCGACACCGAGTGCGGCCTGCCCGACCTCCAGCGCGTCGACGCGTTCATCGACGAGTTCCTCGCGACCTGCGACGTCGTGCACATGAGCATCGACCTCGACGTGCTCCCCGCCGGTACGGCTCCGGGGGTGAGTGCCCCGGCCGCCTACGGGGTGCGGATGGAGGTCGTCGAGCACGTCTGCGCCGCGGTGGCGGCGAGCGGGAAGCTGGCCGTCTGCGACGTCGCCGAGCTGAATCCGGACCTCGACGTCGACCACCGCACGGCGCGGGCAGGCGCCCGGCTGGTCCACCGCATCCTGACCACCAGGAGCGCGACCGCCCGCCGGGCGTGACCTTCGAGCCGGTCGCCAGGCTGTGCGAGCGAGAAGGCCGCAGCCTGGCGACCTCCGTCTGAGTACGGACCTGAGTACGCGCGCTCATGCTCCGCGGCATGGCGCGCGCCACACTCCTCGGCATGACCCACCTACCGCCACCGGCCGAGGAGTTGCGGATCCTCGACGCGGAGTTGTGGCAACTCGACGCCCGCCGGACCCAGTTGCTGGCCCGCCGCGCCTACTTGATCGGTCTCCTCCAGCCGGCCCTCCCGCCCGCTCCGCCCGGGGCGCCGCGGCCCGAGACCACCGCGCCCCGGGTGCAGAACGTGCTCCTCGTCCTCGGCGGCGTCCTGCTGACCGTCGCCGCGATCGCGTTCACCCTGGTCAGCTGGGGGCACCTGGGGATCGCCGGGCGGTCTGCGGTACTCGCCACGGTGACCGTGGCGGCGCTCGGCGCTCCCGTGCTGCTGCTGAAGCGCGGGCTGGGCTCGACGGCGGAGGCGCTGGCGGGCCTCGGTCTGGCGCTGACGGTGCTCGACGCGTACGCCTTGCACGAGGTCGCGCTGACGGCCACCGACGGCACCGGGTATGCGGCCGTCGCGGCGACGGTCCTGGCCGGGGCGTGGTGGGGGTACGGCAAGGGATTCGCTTCCCTGCGCGTCCCCGTCCCCGCGGCGCTGGCCGCCACCCAGTTTCCGCTGCTGCTGTGGGCGGTGGCGGCCGGCCCGGATCCGTACGCGATCACGGCCGCGTTGTTGCTGACGGCCGCGTTCGACACGGTCGTCGCACTCCGGACGTCCACGAGGTCCCTGCGCGTCTGCGCCGCCATCGGCTCGTACGGGACGGGCGGTTGGGGCGTGGTGGCGGCCGGCGTGCTCTCCTTGGAGGCCTCGGGACCGAGCGCCGCCGCCCGTGCGGCGGCGCTCCTCGCCCTCGCGGCGGCGATCGCGCTGTACGCCGCGTGGCGCGCTCCGCGGCAGGGCCTTGCGGTCGGCGTCGCGGTGGCCGGCGGGCTGCTCCTGGTCGCGGCGCTCGGCGGCATCCCGCGCGCGTCGCTGCCCGGGGTGTGGACGGTGCCCGGCTATCTGGCCTGCGGGGTCGGGCTACTGTCGGCCGTCCGCGCTCCGCTCCCGGAACCCGTGCGGCGCGGTGCCGTCCGGGCGTCGGCCGCCGTCCAGACCCTGGCGATGGTGTGGGCGCTGCCCCTGGTCGTCGTGGCGCTGTGGGGTCCGGTCGGCTGGACGGGACGGATCTGGTCGGGGGCGCCGTCGGATCTGCGCACCGCGGTGACGGTCTGGGCACCCTGGCCGGCGGACGCGGCGGCCGCGCCGCTGGTGCTCGCGGTTGTCGCGGCGGTGCTGGCCGTGGCGGCCCGCGTCACCACGACCCGGCGCGACCCGGCCGCGGCCGGTGCCGCGGTCCTGGTCTGGGCGACCGCGCTCGTCTTCCCGGCCGCCCTGCAACTCCCTTATGTGATCGGCCTGTTCGCGCAGGGGCTGACGGTCGTGGCGGCGCTGGCCGTGGCGGCGTACGCGCCTCGGACGCCGACGTCCCGCACCGCCGTCCTCCTCTCCCTGTTCACCGCGGCCGGCCTCGCACTCCTCTCGCTCGCCTCCCAGGGCGCCACCCTGGCCGTGCTCGCCGCGCTGACGGCGGTCTTCGCGGTGGCCGCCGCACACCCGCGCCTGACCGCCGTCTGCGCGAGCGCGTCCCTGGCCGGTGCGGCGGGTCTCGCCTGTGCGGTGGGTGCCGCAGCGGGCCGGCCGCCCGCGCACACGGCGCTGCTGGTCCTGGTCGTCCCGGCCGCAGCGGCCCTGCTCGCGGCGCGGGTCCCGCGGACCGGGGTGCCGGTCGAGGTCACGGGCGCCGTCGCGGGGCTGCTGGCCGTCGGGCTGGCCGTCACCGACGCGCCCGTGCTGGCCCTCGTACTGGCCCTGTGCGGGGTGATCGCGGCGGGCACCGCCGTGCGCGCCGACCGCCGTCAGATGGGGTACGTCGCCGCCGCGCTGTTCGTGCTGGCCACCTGGGTGCGGCTCGGGTCGTGGGCCGTGGGCGCCCCGGAGGCGTACACCCTGCCGGTGACCGTCCCGGCGCTGGTCGTGGGCTTCGTCCGGCGCCGTCGGGACCCGGAGGCGTCGTCGTGGACGGCGTACGGTCCCGGGCTGTCGGCGACGCTCGTGCCGAGCCTGCTCGCGGCGTGGGCCGACGCGGACTGGCCGCGCCCCCTGCTGCTCGGCACGGCGGCCGTCGCCCTCACCCTGCTGGGTGCCCGCCACCGGCTCCAGGCGCCGCTCGTCCTCGGCGGGAGCGTGCTCGTGCTGGACGCGCTGCACGAACTCGCCCCCTACCTGGTGCAGTTGGCGGGCGTACTCCCCCGCTGGCTGCCTCCCGCGTTCGCCGGGCTGCTGCTGCTCGTGCTGGGCGCGACGTACGAGGAGCGGCTCCGGAACGCCCGCCGGGTGCGGGACGTACTGGGGCGGATGCGCTGAGGGACGGCCACGTAATCCGGACGGCGAGCGTCGGGAGACCCCCTAGGCTCATGGTTGACCATGGTGACGGCAGAGGGGGTCCAGAACATGAGCGGGACAGTGACGGCAGTCAGCCGGAACGGGGAGTACTCGTTCACCAAGCCGAACAGAGACAGCATCACACTGCTCGCCGGGCTCGGTGTGGAGGGGGACGTGCACGCCGGTGTGACGGTCAAGCACCGGTCGCGCGTCGCGCAGGATCCCACCCAACCGAATCTGCGCCAGGTCCACCTCATCCACGAAGAGCTCTTCGACGAGGTCGGCGAAGAAGGGTTCACGGTGGCGCCCGGCGAACTCGGCGAGAACATCACTACGCGCGGCATCGATCTGCTCGGTCTGCCGGTCGGCACCTTGCTGCGTGTCGGCGACTCCGCGGTCCTGGAGGTCACCGGCCTGCGCAATCCCTGTCGGCAGATCGACACCTTTCAGGACGGCTTGCTGAAGCAGGTCGTCGGCCGCGACGAGGCGGGGAACATCGTGCGCAGAGCCGGAATCATGACCATCGTGAGGGAAGGCGGCGTGACGCGTCCCGGCGACACGATCGAAGTGGAACTGCCCAGCGGTCCGCACCGGCCCCTGGACCGGGTCTGACGTGACTCCCCGCGCGGACCGTGACATGAGCAGTCGAGGCGCCGGGGCTACGGGCCGCTCCGGTGGTCGGCGAGGCTGCCGGTGTTCTTGACGATCACCGTGTCGCCGGGCCGGCTGAAATCGTAGAAGCGGTGGGCGTCCGCCGTGTTCAGGTGGATGCAGCCGTGGGAAGTGTCGGTCCGGCCGATGACACGGTCCCACGGTGCGGCGTGGACGAACACTCCCGCGCTGGTCAGGCGCACGGCCCAGTGGACCGTGAGGACGTAGTACTCGGGGTTGCCCGGATCACAGGTGATGTTCGCACTGCACGAGGTCATCGTGATGACGGCGTCCTTGCCCAGCACGTGGAACGTTCCGGACGGCGTCGAGAAGCCGGACTTTCCGAAGCCGACGGCGAAGGTCATCACCGTGCGGCCGTGATCCGTGACGGTCATCCGGTGGGTCGCCGCGTCGATCGTGGAAACGTGGCCCCCGGAGGCCGCCCGGGCGGGACCGGCGCCCAGCGTCAGGACCGCCGCGAGGGCGCCGACCAGTACGAACCGGGTGGCATCACGAAGGCGTGGACGTGGAACCTGGCGTTGGTGTGCCATTTCTGATCACCGCCGCTCTCTGCGTGAACAGGATATTCCGCCCCCTCCCAGTCGGCTTCCGCGAGCATCTCCTCCGAGAGCGTCCACAGGCGCCGGGCGCCCGCCGGGTCGATGGCGCAGCAGGTCACGCCGTGGAGGCGGGCAGCATCGCTCTCGCCCTGTTGTCGTCGGCGCCGCCGTTTCGCGCGGCCGCCGTTTCGCGCGCCGGACAGCGAATCGCCCCCACGGGCGCCGGAGACGCTCACGGAGCGGGCGCTGTGTCCGGCCGTGCCGGCGGCGCACCCGCTGGGGCGCGGACCTGCGCGGACAGCGGTGGATCGCCGTTTCGTCGTCCGGCGCGGACGGGCTGACGGGGGTGTGGCCGGGCCTGCGGGAGCGCACCGAGATCGCGCACACGGCCCGCGACTGGCCGGCGGGACTGCATCCGGTGGCCCCCTGGTGAGCGACGCCGCGGTGGCCCCCACCGGCCAGGGGCCATCGCGTACAGGTCGGCGACCCGTACGCGATGGGTTTCCAGGCGATCCCCGACGCCGTCCGCCGCGGGCGGGCTCAGCGCATGTCGGCCGGCCGGGCGGGCCCGTCGAAGGGGAAGCGGCGGCGGAAGTCGTCCGCCGCGTCCTCCAGCGTGCAGAAGCCGACCCCGTCGTGCCCGGAGACGTAGTCGATGAAGCGCTCCAGCATGAGCAGCACCTGGGGGCGGCCGCTCACGTCGGGGTGCAGCGTGATCGGCAGGACCGCGTAGTCCAGCTCCCGGTGGACCCAGTCGAACTGGTCCTTCCAGTCCTGCTCCAGGACCCGCGGGCTGACGTAACCGTGACTGTTGTGGGCGTGCTTGTTGAACATCATCGGCGGCAGGTCGTCGACGTACCAGTTGCCGCAGAACTCGACGAGATCGACCTCGTGACCGTGGATCAGGGGCTTCATCCAGTCCTTGGCCTCGGCGGTGTAGTCGATCTTGGTCCATTGGTCGCCCACGCGGGCGTAGAAGGGCGTGAAGTCGCGGTAGTTCTGCGAGTGATCGTAGGAGAAGCCGTACTTGTGCAGGAGTTCCGCGGTGTACGGCGACATCTCCCACCAGGGCGCGACATAGCCGCGCGGCTTGCGTCCGGTGTACTGCTCGATGAGCTCCACGCACTTGGCGAGGACGTCCTCCTCCTGCTGCGGGGTCATCGCGATCGGGTTCTCGTGCGAGTAGCCGTGGGCGCCGATCTCATGGCCCGCCTCCACGACCATCCGGGTCTGCTCGGGGAAGGTCTCGATGGAGTGGCCCGGGATGAACCAGCTCGTGCGTATGCCGTACCGCTCGAACAGCTTCAGCAGGCGCGGGGTGCCGACCTCGCCCGCGAAGACGCCGCGCTGGATGTCGTTCGGGGAGTCCTCGCCGCCGTAGGAGCCGAGCCAGCCGGCGACGGCGTCCACATCGACACCGAGGGCGATCCTGATGTCCTTGGTGGCCGTGGGGCCCGTCGCCGTGGCCCGGGTGGTGTTTTCCTGCGTCACAGTGCGCATTGCCTTTCGTGCGAAGAGGTCAGAGTCGGTGGTCGAGGGCGCTGTGGATGCGGGCCGTGGCGGCGGACAGCGCGGCGGTGTCGGCGTCGGACCAGCCGCGTTCCTCCATGCTGTGCACGGAGAGCCAGCCCGCGAGGGCTCCGTCGCGTTCGACGGGGCCGAGCATCTGCGCGTGTACTCCGTAGACGTCGATCAGCGCCTGCGGCGGGTGCGGGATCGCCTCGAAGTGCGGCTGGACGAGAGGGGTCCGGTTGCGCTCCAGCCACTCGACGGTGTTCAACCGCCGCTGGTCGAGGGAGGCGTCACGGCGGATGGACCGCACGCCCTCGCGGTGCTCCTCGCCCGCCGTGAGATCGACGTGCAGCCCGTGCTCGGGCAGGTCGACACGGAAGGTGGTGCGGTCGGCGCCGGTCGCGGCGAGCAGGTCCGCCAGCACCTCCTGGAAGCGGGCGCGCAGGCTGCCGGTGCGCAGCAGGTCGCCGTGGCCGGGGAGCGCGGGGGCGGCGCCGGCCAGGTCCAGCGACTTCCACAGGGTCGCGGTGACACTGTCGAACACCGGGAGTTTCAGCTCCTGTTCGAGTTGCTCGGCGACCCCGGCGCCGTGCACGTTGGTGCAGACGACGGCGACCGCGTGGGCGTCCCCGCGCGCGGCGCCGCGGACCTGGCGGGCGACCTCGCCCTCCGGGACGCGGGCGAATGCCTCGTTGTCGCTGATCCCGAACGGCTCGGCCGCCAGGGTGCAGACGACGCCCTCCTTGGCGTACGTCGCCGCGATCCGCTCGGCCACGTCGCGGGTGTAGGGCAGGGCGAGCCCCAGCCGGGTGACGCCGTACGCGGCGCAGGCGTCGAGCAGCGCGAGGGTGGAGGTGGTGGCGGGCACGCCGGTGGCCTCGGTGATCGCGGCGCACAGTGCGCGGTCGCGGTCGACGCCGAGCCAGGAGCCGGAGGTGCCGTTCCAGGCGATCACATCGACCTTGGCGTCGGCGAGTTGCCGGGCGGCGGCGAGCATCGGCGCGGTGTCGAACTGGGCGTCGCAGCCGTCGTCCAGCGCGATGCGGGTGACGGGCACGCGGGCGAAGTGCGCCGTCACACGGGCGTCGGCGCCGCTGGTTCCCAGCAGCCGGTATGTCACCGGTTCCAGGCAGGTGTTGGAGGACGGGGTGAGCATGCCCAGTCGATGGGGCAGCCCGTCGGGCTTCGCGCGCGTGAGCGCCGTCGTCATGGTCGAGGTCGTCGGGGGCGTCGTCATCGGGTCGTGAGCCTCCTGCTGCAGTCGAGGGCGAGGGACGACGCGGTGAAGAGCACACCCGCGCCGACGAAGTACAGAAGGGCCCAGGTGTAGGAGCCCGTGCCGCCGACGATGAAGCCCACGACGATCGGTGTGACGATGCCGGCGATGTTCCCGGAGAGGTTCATGGCGCCGCCGACGATCCCGGCGTTGGCGCGGCCCGCGAGGATGGACGGCAGCGACCAGTACAGGCCCGCCCAGCGCAGGAAGAACAGCACGGTGGAGAGCAGGACGACGGCCGTGACGGCGTCCGGCACCAGCACCACGCCGAGCAGCCCGGCGACGACGACGGCACCGGCCGCACCCAGCAGGGTGCGCATGACCGTGTTGACCGGGGTGCCCTTGGCCTGCCAGCGGTCGGACAGCCATCCGCCGGCGAGTTCCCCGACGAATCCGGCGCCGAAGATGGCGAGAGTGGACCAGCCGAGCGTCGAGATGTCGAAGCCCTTGGCCTCGGAGAGGTAGAGGGGCCCCCAGGTGAGCAGCCCGTAGAAGACGCCGTTGAAGCCCATCCAGCCCAGGCACATCGCCCAGAAGGAACGGTGCCTGAGGTAGGGCAGCAGCCCGGCGCGGCCGCCCTTCTCCCCTTGCGCGTCCTCCTCGGCGTGGGCCTGTTCGATGTACGTGGCCTCGGCTTCGTTGACCCGGGGATGCTCGCGCGGGGTGTTGCGGATGTACCAGGCCGCGTAGAGCCCGACGACGGAGGTCAGCACACCGGCGATGACGAAGCTGACGCGCCAGCTGCCGGTCCAGGTGATCAGACCGGAGATGAGGACGCCGCCGAGCGCCGCGCCGAGCGGAGCGCCGCCGTCCAGCAGCACCGCGCCCCTGCCGCGCTCCCGGGCGGGCAGCCATTGGGCGTTGAGCTTGCCGCCGGCCGGCATCACGGGGGCTTCGACGGCGCCGAGCGCGAGTCGCAGTCCGAGCAGGGAGCCCGCACTCGTCGCGCCGGCGGTGAGCGCTTGGACGACGCCCCAGCCGACGCAGGAGCCGGATGCCATGAACCGGGCGCCGAAGCGATCGATCAGCCAGCCGCTGGGCAGTTGCATCAGCGCGTACGTCCAGAAGAACGCGCTCAGGACGAAGCCGGTGGTCTCCTTGGAGAGGCCGAGATCCTTCGTGATCAGTGGCAGGGCCACCGAGACGGAGCTGCGGTCGATGTAGTTGAGCGCGACGACACCGAGGAGCAGCACGAACATGGTCCAGCGCACCCGGCTGGGCCGGCCGCCCGCGGGGGAGGCGGAACCGGGCGCGGTTTCGGCATCCGCCTCCCGGGCGCTCCCCGGGGCGGTCCCTGAGGTGGGCTGTCTTGCTGAGGCACTCATGGTGAACCCTCGTTTCAGCAGGGGACAGGAGGTGAAAAGGGCATGGTCCGGCGCCCGGGCAGGACGGGGTCCGGGCGGGACCAGGACAGCTGCAGCAACGTCACAGCCAGGCCGTTCGTCGGCTTGGTATACCTAAAATGAAGGTGCGAGAACTCCCCCGTCAAGGTTTTGGTATACCTTAATTTCCTCGATATGCCCGGAGGCCTTGTGAACCCGAAGAAGACCGCGGCGGCCGGCGCCGCCCCGGCGGCACAGCAGTCCGCCGCCGCCTCGGCCACCGGTTCGATGTGGCTGCGCGACCAGGTCTGCGAAGGCCTGCGCGACCGCATCATCACGGGCCGCCTGAGACCGGGAGACCGCCTCATGGAGCGCGAGGTGGCGGACGAGTTCGGGGTGTCACGCGTGCCGGTGCGCGAGGCGATCCGCATCCTGTTGTCCGAGGGGTTCCTCCAGGCGCTCTCACCCCGCCGCATCGTCGTGCGCGGTATGACCCGGGAGGACGTCGAGAACCTCTTCGACATGCGCGAGGCCCTGGAGGTCCTGGCGGCGCGCCGCGCCACCGAGCGCGCGACCGCGGACCAGCTTCAGCACCTGGCCAAGCTGTTGCAGGCGGCACGGCGGGCCACCATGTCCGGGACGCCCGAGCGCATCTCGCGCGCCAACACCGCCTTCCACCATCAGATCATGGAACTCGCCGGCAACGACCTCCTCAGCACCACGCTCGGCTCGCTCGAAGGACGACTGCGCTGGCTCTTCCAGCAGATCGACGATCCCCACCCGCTGTGGGACGACCACCGTGGGCTGTACGAGGCGATCGCGGCCGGAGACGCGGAACGCGCCGCGGACCTCTCACTGCGGCACATCCAGCACTACCGAGAGGTCGCGCTGAGAGTGCTGTTCGAGGAGCCGCCCTCCCGCCCGTGAACAGCCGAGCCCGCGCGCTCACGCCCACTCGACCGAATGCACGCCGCCCGCGTACCCGACCTTCACACGGGCGGCTTCCGGCACGCCGGGGTCTCCGCCTGGCCTCGGTCGGCCCCGGTGGGTCGATGGGCCACAGCGACCTGCTGCTGAAGGAGCTCCCCCACCCACGTCACCGACGCGTCCCGGCTCCTCGCCACGGGGCGCCGAGCCGCCCGGTCAACCGCTTCCCGACCGGAGTGCCGCGACGTCGGTCACCAGGGCAGCGGCCCCGTCACGTCGAAGTACCCGCCGGTGGGGCCGTCCGGGTCCGGCTGTGCCATGCGGACGAGGATTTCGGCGCCCTCCTCGACCGTCTGGATCCCGGTGTTCCAGCGACCTGCGGATCATGGTCTACACGGCCGAACCCGGCACCGAGGACGCCGAACGCCTCGCCCTTCTCACCGTCCTCGGCACCCAGGACCTCGTCACCCCCGCCACCTGAGCATCCCGCCGGACACGGCCTTGGCCTGCCTCGATCGCGATTTTGCCTATATGTATTAGGCAAATGCATAATGACTGTCGGGTCGCGGGTACCCTCGATAGGCCGCGCCGCGTACCCGCCCCCCTGAACAACCCGTAACTCTTGATCAACAGGCTGAGGCGATGAACACCGAGCACGACTGGATCACCACACCCGTCACCGCGGACCTCCTGCGCGGCGCCCTCGACGTGGAGCGCACGGCGCGCGGACTGCTGCCGCACCGGCTGCCCGCTGGGGCGCGCCGGCAGATCCCCGACGAGCAACTGGCCATGGCCGAAGCCCAGCCGTCCGGCGTACGGCTGGCCCTCCGCACCCGGGCGACCACCATCGAACTGGTCACCCTGCCCACCAAGAGGGCCTACCGCGGTCTCCCGGCCCCGGCGGACGGCGTGTACGACCTGCTGGTCGACGGACGCCTCGCGGGCCAGGACACGGTGACGGGCGGCAACGTCCGCACCATCGACATGGCCACCCAGTCCGCCGAGCTGCTCGAAGGGCCTCCCGGCACCGCCCGGTTCACCGGTCTTCCCGCGCGGGACAAGGACGTCGAGATCTGGCTCCCGCACGCGGAGATCACCGAGTTGATCGCGCTGCGCACTGACGCCCCGGTCGAGCCGGCGCCGGACAGCGGCCGCAGGGTGTGGCTGCACCACGGCAGTTCCATCAGCCACGGCTCGAACGCCGCCCA
Organism: Streptomyces sp. NPDC091412; assembly: GCF_044756885.1. Lineage (NCBI taxonomy): Bacteria > Bacillati > Actinomycetota > Actinomycetes > Kitasatosporales > Streptomycetaceae > Streptomyces > Streptomyces sp. NPDC091412. The sequence goes on from NZ_JBIVTV010000007.1 coordinate 148,999, forward strand.
CCCGACCGCCATCTGGCCGGCCCTGGCCGCGGCCCGGAGCGGAGTGGAGCTGGTCAACCTGGGATTCGGCGGCAGCGCGCTGCTCGACCCGTTCACCGCCCGGGCGATGCGGGACACCCCCGCGGACCTGATCAGCGTCAAGATCGGCATCAATGTCGTCAACACCGACGCGATGCGTCTGCGCGCCTTCGTCCCCGCCGTCCACGGCTTCCTCGACACCATCCGCGAGGGGCATCCGACGACGCCGTTGCTGGTCGTGTCCTCCATCCTGTGTCCGGTCCAGGAGGACACTCCCGGCCCCCTCGCGCCCGACTTCCAGGGCGGGACCCTGCGGTTCAGGGCCACGGGCGATCCGGCCGAACGCGCCGCCGGGCGCCTGACGCTCAACGTCATCCGCCACGAACTCGCCCGGATCGTCGGGCAGCGGGCGGCCGACGACCCGAACCTGCACCACCTCGACGGCCGCGAACTGTACGGCGAGACGGACTACGCCGAACTCCCGCTGCCCGACGAGGTCCACCCCGACCCCGCGGGTCACCGCCGCATCGCCGAGAACTTCGCACGGCTCGCGTTCGGCGCCGGCGGCCCCTTCGCCCCCGGGGCCGACGGCTGACCACATCGCGATCAACTCCACGTATTCACAGGTGCGTTGAGCCAGGCGTGGACGTACCCGACCGGACGACCCGGCACGGCCGGGGTCCGCGGAGGGGCCGGGAGACCAACCTCGGGCCATGCCCGAGACCTCGGTGGCGCGCTTCTACGACGAACTGGCCGACGACTTCCACCTGATCTACACGGACTGGGACACCGGTATGCGTCGGCAGGGCCGGGCCCTGGACGCCCTCCTGGGCGAGGAGCGAGCGGCGGTGCTCGACTGCTCCTGCGGCATCGGTACGCAGGCCATCGGCCTGGCCCTGCTCGGGCACCGCGTCACCGGGACGGACCTCAGCCCCCGCGCCGCGGCCCGCGCCGCGCGTGAGGCCGCCGACCGGAATCCGACGCTGCCCACGGCCGCCGCCGACATACGGCATCTCCCGTTCCCCGACGCGCGGTTCGACGCCGTCGTCCGCGCCGACAACTCCCTGCCCCATCTGCTGGCGGAGATGCGCCGCGCCCTGCGTCCCGGCGGCGATCCCTCCCCGCACACCGGCAAGGTCTACGTCGTCCTCACCAACAACACCAACCGCGGCAGGAGCGGCGAGGCGCCCGCCGACGAGGCCAACCCCCGCAACGCCAACAAGCACGGGCACATCCTGGAGCTCACCGGGGGCCGCGACCGGCCCGAGAGCACCACGTTCACCTGGTCGGTCTTCCTCGTCGCCGGCGACCCCGCCGACCCGTCCACCTACTTCGCCGGGTTCCCCAAGGACAAGGTCAGCCCCATCTCCTGCCCCGACAACGTGGCCTTCGACCCGCACGGCAACCTGTGGATCGCCACCGACGGCGCCCAACTCGGCTCCCACGACGGCCTCTTCGGCGTCGCGACGCGCGGCGACCGGCGCGGTGAGCTCAAGCAGTTCCTGACGGTGCCCGCCGGCGCCGAGACCTGCGGGCCGATCGTCCAGGACCGGCGCGTGGTGGTGGCCGTGCAGCACCCGGGCGAGATCGACGGCGCGTCCGTGGAGAAGCCGGCCAGCACCTGGCCCGACGGTCCTGGCAAGACCGTCCGCCCGGCCGTGGTCTCGGTGTGGCGCACCGACGGCCGCGACATCGGCGCCTGAGACCCGACGACGCTCCGGGGCCGTTCCCGCCAACAACCCCCCGGAGCGTCTGGTCAAGGGTGCTTCTCGGCGTGGCGTGGAGGATCGATCCGGGTCAAGCCGCCGGAGACCGGTGTGGGGCCGAGAGCGTCGTCGCCGTCCTGATGGCGCAGGACCCAGTCGTCGAGATCGAGAGCCGTTTCCAGCGGTTCTCCGGCCATGTGGGCGCGCAGGCTGCTCGTCCCGCCTGCTTCGGTGGGGCCGGTTCCCCCGGGGAGGAGCAGTTCCTCCCGGAAGCCGGTCTCGGCCATGGCGAAGCGCGCCCGGGCGGCTTGCGGAGGCACACCCAGGACGTCGCCGATGCGCTGCCAGTCGGCGCCACCCACGCGCTCGAACACCGCGGCGGTCTCGAAGAACCGCCGCGCCGCGGCGAGGACCCGGGCGGCGTCGGCCAGTACGGCACCCGGCGAACGGGTGGTCCCGTCGGTCTTCAGCTCGTGCTCGCCGATGGGAACCGCGGCCCGCGCGAGGTCGGCCAGTACGCAGGCGTCGTAGGCCATCACCAGCCTCGCTCGCGCCGCATCCGTGTACGGCGCGGCGGCTCCCGTGTCGCCTTCGCTCATGTCGGTCACCCTTGGCTCCCACCGATCGGGGACGGTCATCGCAGGCTCCCCCACGTGCTCAGCCGCGCAGGAGATCGCGCAGGAAATACAGAACGGTCATGACCACGGCGGTGGTGAGGATGACACCGCGCAGTAGCCGGGCGGGCAGACGGCGTGCCAAGTGGGCGCCGGCGAAGCCGCCGATCACCGTCCCGACCACGGTGACGGTGAGGACAAGCGGAGCGCTCAGCGCGTCCGAGGCCACGAGGAACAGCACCGTCGCGCCGAGACAGACGGCCGCCAGCTGCACGATCCGCATCGGATTGCTGTCCGCGGCGTCGAGACCGAGGCCGATGCTCCACAGGGCCAGCATCATGATGCCTACGGCACCGCCGAAGTATCCGCCGTACACGGAGAGGAAGAACTGCCCGATCAGGACGGCCCGCGAACTCATGCCGGCCGAGCTTCCCCGCACCGTGCTCACCACCTGGGAGATACGGCGTCCAAAGGCGAGGAGGACCGTGGCCAGGGCGAGCAGCCACGGCACCGCGGCGTCGAACGACGAGGCAGGCAGCGCCAGCAGCAGACCGGCACCGACTGCGCCGCCGGCCGCGCTGACCACTGTCAGCACCCTGGTCGACGTCGCCCCGATCGGGCTGAGTTCGCCCTGGTAGACCCATGCACTGGCCACGGCACCCGGCATGAGGGCGACCCGCGACAACGCGTTCGCCGTCACCGGCGGCAGACCGAGCGCCACCAGAGCGGGCAGCGCCACGAACGTGCCCCCACCACCCATGGCGTTCAGCACTCCCGCGGCGACACCGGCGAGCAGGACAGGAAACAACTCCGACACCCGCCGAGCATCGCCGCGCGACCGGTGCGTCCACAATGCGTAATCGGCACAGCCGGCCTAAGCCTGGGCCTTAGGCTGAGCCTAAGGCTGAGCTTTAGGCTGGGACAGTGCGCTATGACCTGGACGATCTGCGGCTCTTTCTCCACATCGTGACGGAGGGGTCGATCACGGCCGGCGCCGAACGGATGCACCTGAGCCTTCCTTCGGCCAGCGCCAGGGTGCGCTCGCTGGAGCACCACGCCGGCGTGTCCTTGCTGATCCGCGGGCGGCGCGGCGTACGGCCCACGCCGGCGGGGACGACGCTGGCACGCCACGCACGTGACGTGCTGGACCAGACCGCGCGGCTCGAAAGCGCCGTCGCCAGCTACACCCGGTCACCGGCCGCTCCCCTGACCCTGTTGGCGGGCGGATCCGCGATGCATCGGCTCGTTCCCCAGGCCCTGGTCTCGTTCCTCCGCGCGCACCCGGACGTCGACGTCACGGTGTGCGAGAGCCGCACGCCGCAAACGGTGCGGCTGCTCGCCGACGGCGAGGCGGACCTGGGGGTCGTCGTCGACGACGAGGCCCGTGACTGCGGCCTGCGCATGGAGCCCCTCGGTGACGACTCCCTCGTGGTGATCGGCCAGGCCGGAGGCATCATCGCCGGCCGGACCTCACTGACCTACAGCGAGGTCGCCGAGCACCCGCTCGTCGGGCTCGACGCCGGCTCCTCGCTGCGCCGCTGGATCGAGAAGCACCTCGGGCCGCGCGCTCCGGTGGCGCGCTACCGCACCACCGTCGCCGAACTCGGCGTCCTCGTCACCCTCGCTGCCGCAGGCGTCGGGCTCGCCGTCGTACCGCGTCGCGCCATCGACCCCGGCAGGCCGCTCACCGTGTGCGAACTGCAGGATCCCTGGGCCCGCCGCCACCATCTGCTGGCCTGGGGCGTCAAGGACCGCGCCTCGTCGCAGGCCGCCGCGGCGCTCGCCGAACACCTGCGCAACGCGGCACTGTCCGAGGGGCACGCCGGAGACTACGGCCAGTGATCGCGATGCGCCACAGCCGACCGCACCCGGAGCCGGGAGGCCGATCGCCCACGCCCGGCCGCCTGCGGCGGGAGGCGGTCTCGGACCACCTGGTGCAAGCTGCGAGAGCAGGCAGCACATCGCCGGGCACGGTGGGACGTGGCGGTGGATGCGATCCATGAAGGGCGGTGATGAGCGTGAGGGATCCGAAGACCGGGCCGACGAGGGCTGCGGATCGGAGCGACACGTTGCCCGGCGCCGACGCCGAAGCCCCGTTGTCGGGATGCGCGGCTCTGGTGACCGGTGCGTCCAGCGGCATCGGTGCGGCGTCCGCCTGGCAACTGGCCCGGCAGGGCGCGGCCGTGGCGGTCGTCGCCCGACGCACCGGGCGGCTGGAGGAACTGGCCACGAGCATCCGTGACCAGGGCGGCTCGTGCGCCGTTCTCACCGCCGACCTGGGCGATCCGGAGCAGGCACGTCAGGCCGTCGAGGACGCCGTCGGCCGCTTCGCGCGGTTGGACGTGCTGGTGAACAACGCCGGTTACGTGGCCATGGGTCCCGTCGAGGAGGGTGACCCGGCGGAGTGGGAGCGGATGGTCGACCTCAACCTCAACGCCGTCCTGCAGATGTCACGCTCGGCGTTGCCGCATCTGCTGCGGGCGGCGGCGGACGGGCCGCGTGGGACCGCCGATCTCGTGAACGTCAGCTCGGTCGCGGGCAGGGTGGCGCGAAGGAACAACGCCGTGTACTCGGCGACGAAGCACGCGGTGTGCGCGTTCAGCGAGGCCATGCGCCAGGAAGTGACCGGAAGGGGTGTGCGGGTAGGGCTGATCGAACCGGGCTTGACCGTGACCGAGATGGCGACCGGCGGCGGGCGCCTCGCCGCCCGTGACCTGCCGGAGGAATCCTGGTTGCGTGCCGAGGACATCGCCCGCGCCATCACGTTCATGATCACCCAGCCCGCGCACGCCGCGATCAACGAGATCATGGTGCGCCCGACGGCCCAGGAGCACTGACCGCCGCGCGGCGGATACCGATGCCGGCGCGACGGCCGCATGTCGCATCGTTCGCCTTCGCCTCTCCTCCGCAGTGTGGGTCCGTTGTGCCGCCCTGGTGAAGGCCGTACAGTTCGGCACGTCAGCCACCGTCCAAGTGACGGTGGATCGTTGGGAGTTCGGCTCCCGGGTGGGTGGGCATGCTGGAAAGGCGTGTCCCCATGCAGGGCCCTCCCCATGTGATCCCTTCCGAGACGACCGGGCCGGTCGGCCGGGCCCGAGCGCCGGCCGCGGTGGCGGCGCTCACGTTGGCGCTGTTCGTGTACAGCAGCGTGCAGAGCCTGCCGATCGGACTGCTGCCGCAGATCGCCTCCGGGCTGAACGTGCCGGAATCGTCGGTCGGGCTGCTGGTGACCGGCTACGGGCTGGTGGTCACCGTCACCGCGGTACCGCTGACCGGGGCGACCCGGCGCCTCCCGCGCCGCCGCCTGCTCACCGCCCTGCTGATCCTCTTCGCCGCGGCCACCTCGCTGTCCGCCCTGGCACCCGGCTACGGCGTCCTGCTGGCGGCGCAGATCCTGATCGCGCTGACCCATGCGGTGCTCTTGTCGGTGATCGCGGCGACCGCCACGAACATGTTCCGCGAGGCGGTGCGCGCCAAGGTTGTCGGGGCACTGTTCAGCGGAATTCCGCTGGCGAGCGCGGTCGGTGTCCCGGCGGGGACCTGGCTGGGACAGCGGACCGAATGGCGGGTCCCGTTCCTGGTCATGAGTGCCCTCGGTCTGGTGGCCGGGGTGGCTGTCGCACTTCTGCTGCCATCGGCCCCGGCCGGGCGGGACCCGGTGTCCATCGCCCCAGGGCGCAGCCGCTCGCGCTTCGCCCTGCTGATGGTGGCCACCGGGCTGGTCGTCGCCGGCGTCTTCACCTTCTATACGTACGTCGCCGTCTTCCTCACCCGAGCCACCGGCCTGTCCTCGGACACCGTCAGCGTGGTGCTCCTGCTGAACGGGCTGGCGGGCCTGGCCGGAACCTGGGTGTCGGGTGCGCTGTCCGACCGCAACGCCAGGGCCACGATGACCGGAACGGTGGTGCTCCTGGCCGCGGCCCTGACGGTCCTCGCGGGCGCGGGCAGCCGTCCGTGGGCCGCGGTGACGGCGGTCGCCGTGCTCGGCCTGGCTCTGGCAGCCCTGCTCACTGCTCTGCAGAGCCGCATCCTGCGTATGGCTCCCCGCAGTGTCGAGGTCGCGTCCGCGGGGGGCTCCGCCACCGTCAACGCCGGCATCGCCGGCGGCGCCCTCCTCGGAGGACACCTCCTGGAGGCCCCCGGCCTCCACGGCATCGCGCTGACCGGCGCCCTCCTCACTGCCGCGGGCCTCGCCGCCCTCCTTGTCGAATCAGAGCGATCGAAGCCCTCTGAGGGGCTCAGCGCTCGGGCTTCGGGGGCCGCTGCGTCAGGGTGGCGGCGGCCTCGTCGAGGCTGATCCTCTCGTGCAGCAGGGCAGCCATCACCTCGGTGATGGGCATCTCCACACCGTGGGCGTGGGCCAGTTCGAGAATCGCCGTGGCGGACTTCACGCCCTCCGTGGTCCGGCGGGTGGCGGCCGTCGCTTCCGCGACGGTCATGCCCTGGCCGAGGTGGGTGCCGAAGGTGCGGTTGCGGGACAGTGGCGAGGAGCAGGTGGCCACCAGGTCACCCAGGCCGGCGAGCCCGGCCGGCGTCTCGGGGTGAGCGCCCATCCGGACGGCGAGGCGGGCGGTCTCCGCGAGGCCGCGGGTGATGAGCATGGCCACGGCGTTGTCGCCCAGGCCCATGCCGGCGGCGATCCCGACCGCGAGGGCGATGACGTTCTTCACCGCACCGCCCAACTCGCAGCCGATCACGTCGGTGCTGGTGTAGGGGCGGAAGTACGAGGTGTGGCACGCCTTCTGGAAGCGACGGGCGATGTCCTCGTCGGGACAGGCGATGGTCGCGGCGGCCGGCCGGCCTTCCATGATCTCGCGGGCGAGGTTCGGGCCGGACAGCACTGCGATCCGGTCGGAGGGCACGCCGGTCACCTTCGTGATGACCTGGCTCGCCCTCAGTCCGGTGTCGGTCTCGATGCCCTTCATCAGGGACACGATCACGGCGTCGTCGGGGATGTGCGGTGCCCAGGCAGCGAGGCTGTCGCGCAGGGACTGAGCGGGGATGGACAGCACGACGTGGTCCGCGCCGTGCAGCGCGGCGGCCGGGTCGGTCGTCGCGGCCACAGAGGCGGGCAGGACGACGTCCGGGAAGTAACCGGGGTTGCGGTGGCGCTGGTTGACGCCGTCGGCGATCTCGCTCCGGCGGGCGTACATCACGACGTCCGTGCCGGCCTCGCCCAGGATCTTGCCGACGGCCGTACCCCAGGATCCGGCCGTGAACACCGCCGCGCGGACCCGGGAGACGGGGTCACGGCGGCGCTGCTGGAGCGGAACGGCATCGCCGTACGGCCTGCGCCAGGAGTGTGAAGTCTTCTGGGGGACCAGCCGGCGCAGAACGGCCGCCTCGCGGGTCAGCCGGCCCTCCGCGTGCCGGACGAAGAAGGGCCTGACGAACGACCGCAGCACCAGCGAGCGCCGACCACCCGGCCCACAGATGTCGAGACGGCGCATCTGCGACGTCCAGCCGCCGCGCAACCGCGTGACTCCTTCGATGCGTTCGGCCTCGGACAGCCCCTTCTCCACCCAGGCGCGCGTCGTACCCCAGTCCTGGTCGTCAAGACCGGCACCGCTGGACTCGGCCCCCTGACCCGTAACCATGGTGGCAGGCTACCGATTTCGTCGACGAACGCAGGATGGGTGGGCTGTTCCCGGCTCCCGGACGGCCGCCCGTGTGTCCGGTGATGTGGGAGGAGGGCCGGGCGGCCCGGCCCTCCTCCTCGGTTGTTCCGCCGGCGTCGGAACGTACATCAGGGGTGCCCGCCGGGGAACGTCAGGAGCGCGTCTTCTCCGGCTCGGTGGTCCGCTCGGGGCTGGTGGGCCGGCCGGCCACCGGCAGCGGGCCGCTGCGCAGCAACGCGCCGCTGAGGACGGCGCCGAAGGCGAAGATGCCGGCGCACCACCAGAACACCCGGGTGTAGCCGTGGATCGTCGCCAGGTGGAGGAGCGCCGGCCCCGGCTTCCCCCGGGCGTGACCGGTCAGGTAGTCGGTGGTGGCGCCGGCCGCGATCGTGTTGAGCAGCGCGGTGCCGATGGCGCCGCCGAGTTGCTGGCCGGTGCTGATGGCGGCCGAGGCGATGCCCGCGTCCTGCGGCAGTACCCCGGAGGTGCCGGTGCGCAGCACGGCGGCGAAGATCAGGCCCATGGCGAGCCCGATCACCATGGTCGGCCCGAGGAGCGTCGAGACGTAGGGGGAGTCCGGCCCGATCCGGGTCAGCCAGGCCATACCGCCGGCGTTGATCAGCATGCCGGCGGAGACCAGCGGCCGCGGGCCGAAGCGCGGCATCAGCCGGATGTTGCCCACATTGCTCGCCACGGCCGTGACGGCCACCATCGGCAGCAGGGCGAGACCCGACGTGATCGCCGAGTATCCCAGGTCGGACTGCATGTAGTAGATGAGGAAGAGCAGCACGCCGAACATGCCGGCTCCGACGACCAGTGCGGCGATGTAGGAGCCGCCGCGGTTGCGGTCGAGCACGACCCGCGGGGGCAGCAGCGGGTGCTGGGCGCGGCGCTGCCAGAAGGAGAACAGCACCACCAGCACACCGCCGGCCACGAGGAAGCCCCAGGTCGAGGGGGTGTGCCAGCTGTGCGTCGCCGCGTTGGAGAAGCCGTAGACCAGGCAGAGCATGCCGCCGGACACCACGACGACGCCGGGGACGTCCATCCGGGCGCCCGTGCGCGGCTGCCGGGTGAGCAGCGAGGAGCCGGCGATCAGCGAGAAGGCGGCGAAGACCAGATTGACGTACATGCACCAGCGCCAGTTCAGGGCGGAGGTCAGCGCGCCGCCGATGAGCAGGCCCAGGCCGCCGCCGCTGGCCGCGACCGCGCTGAAGACGCCGAACGCCTTGCCGCGCTCCTTGGGGTCGGTGAACGTGGTGGCCAGCAGCGACAGGGCGGTGGGTGCCAGCAGCGCGGCGAAGACGCCCTGGCAGGCGCGGGCGGCCACCAGCATGCCGAAACTGCCGGCGGCGCCGCCGACCGCGGAGGCGGCCGCGAAGCCGGCCAGGCCGGCGACGAACGTCTCCTTGCGCCCGATGAGGTCGGCCAGCCGGCCGCTGAACAGCAGCAGACTGCCGTAGCTCAGCGCGTACGCCGTGACGACCCACTGCTTGTCCGCGTCCGAGAAGTGCAGCGAGGTCTGCGCCGACGGCAGCGCCAGATTCATCACCGTGGCGTCGAGGGTCAGCATGAGGTAGGCGGTGCAAATGACGGCGAGGACCATCCACCGCCGTGAGTCCCCGGCCGCAGGCACGGCGCTGGGTGTGGACATGAGGTGTCTCCTACTCGCATGGGGAGGAATTCGGGCTCAGTCCGTATGACAGGCCGCGGCCGCCGGATGTGACGGGCCGCGGCGGTTCAGCACAGAACGATGTCGAGGCCGGTGAGGTCGGCCCGGACGTCGATGCCGGTGATCAGGTCGTCGGCGACGCCGAAGCGGTACACGGCCCGCGGCACGCCGTTCGGGGCGTAGGCCAGTGCGGCGGAGCCGTCGACGAGGGCGGGCACCGGGTCCCAGGAGAGCTTGGCGAAGGCGCGGGCGACGGCGTCGGAGCCGCGGATCTCCGCTGCCGCGTCCCTGCCCGTGGCCGCGCCCATCCGTACGACCGTCCGGTCGGAGCGGAGCACGATGTCCGGGGCGAGCATGGCCAGCAGCGCCTCGAAGTCGCCCTCGCGGGAAGCGGTGAGGAAAGCGCGGATGAGATCGGCCTTGCCGGCCTGGTGGGTGTCGGCGTTCTCGCCCTGTGCCGGCCGGGCCTTCGGGCCTGCGCCCGTTGCGCCCGGGTCGACGCCCTGCCGCTGGATGCGGCGGCGGGCACGGCTGGCCAGTTGGCGGGCGGCGGCCGGAGTACGGTCCACGATCGGCGCGATCTCCTCGAAGGGCACCGCGAACATGTCGTGCAGCACGAACGCCAGCCGCTCGGCGGGCGTGAGCGTGTCGAGGATGAGGAGCATGGCGGTGCCGACCGACTCGGCGAGCAGCGCCTCCCGTTCCGGGTCGACCGGCGTGTCCAGGCGGGGCGAGCCGCCGGTCTCGGGGGCGTCCACCAGTTCCTCGCGGCGCGACGTGCGGGACTGGAGCATGTTCAACGACACGCGGGCCACGATGGTGGTCAGCCAGCCGCTCATGTTCTCCACCGCGGCGGCGTCCGAGCGGCTGGCCCGGAGCCAGGTCTCCTGGACGGCGTCGTCCGCCTCGGCCGACGAGCCGAGCATCCGGTACGCCACCACGCGCAGGCGGGGGCGGTCGGTCTCGAATCGAGCGGCCAGCCAATCGTGTTCGTGCATCGGGTCACACTCTCCCCACGGGTGCCTCGGATGTCTGACGGGCCGGAGCCCATCCATGTGACGCCCGAGGACCGGAAACTGTGACGTGCCCGGGACGGCCGTACCCGCCCGGCGGCATGAGCGCGCGTCAGCCTCGCTCCGGTCCGGACGCCCGATCGGACCGGATCGCAGCGGTCGGATGCGGCCGGGATGCCTCTGCCAGGGTTGATGTCGAAAGGAGGCCCCGTGATCTCAGCACTGAACCGGCTTGCCGATCTCGTCGAGGAGCACCTCGCCGAGGAGCTCGACGTCCACGGACTGGCCAGGACACTCGGCACGACCGAGTACCACCTGCGCCGGATGTTCTCGTCGTTGGCCGGCATGCCGCTGTCGGAGTACGTGCGCCGGCGCCGTATGACCGTCGCCGCCGCCGACGTCGTCCGGGGCGAGGACGATCTGCTGAGCATCGCCGTCCGGCACGGATACGGATCGACCGAGGCGTTCGGACGCGCGTTCCGGGCGGTCCACGGCGCCACCCCCCGTGACGTGCGCCGCGCAGGAGGCCCCCTGCGCGCTCAACCGCAACTCAGGTTCCGCCTGACCGTCGAAGGGAACATCCCCATGGACACCCGCCTCGTCGACCGCCCCGCGTTCCGGCTGGTCGGACACGCCGCCCGGGTCCCGCTCATCCACCAGGGCGTCAACCCGCACATCCAGCAGCACATCACCGCGCTGCCGCCGCAGGAGCATCTCAGGCTGAAGGCCCTCAGCGGGACCGAACCGGGGGGCCTGCTCCAAGTCTGCGACGATCTGGCCCCCGACGGCGCGGAGGGCAGCGAACTGACCTACCTGCACGGGGTCGCCGTCTCCCGGGACACGCCGGCCCCCGACGACCTCGACGCCATCGAGGTACCGGCCGGCAGGTGGGCGATCTTCCGCAGCTCCGGACCGTATCCGCGGACGCTCCAGACGACCTGGGCCGCGACCGCGACCGAGTGGTTTCCCTCCAACCCGTGGCGTCTGCGGCCAGGTCCCTCGATCGTCACGGTCCTCGAGCGCGCGGACGACTTCAGCACCGCGACCTGCGAGCTGTGGCTGCCCGTCGAACCCGCGTGACGGATCTCCCGTACCACGGGCGGCGGCCGCACCATGGGGTGTCCCGTCTCGCCGGCGGTGGTCCTCACTGCCCCATGACGTACTTGACGGTCGGTCCGGTGGTCCAGCCGCCGTCCACCGCCAGCTCCGCGCCCGTGACGTAGGACGCGGCGTCCGAGAGGAGGAACACCACGGCACCCGCGATCTCGGACGGCTCGCCGACCCGGCCCATGGGCGTGTTCGGGTACTTGCCCTCACCCGGCTCGATGCCGACGGATGCGGTCATCGGGGTATAGGTCATGCCGGGGTGCACCGAGTTCACCCGGATGCGGGCCGTGCCCAGTTCCACCGCGCCGATCTTCGTCAGTCCCCGCACACCCCACTTGGAGGCGCCGTAGCCGGCCGTCAGCGCGAGGCCCATCAGACCCGCGGCGGAGGAGATGTTGACGATCGAACCGCCACCGTTCTCCTTCATCGCGGGGATCACGGTCTTCATGCCGATGAAGACACCGGTGAGGTTGATGTCGAGTACCTTGCGGAAGTGCTCCACGGACTCGGCCTCAAGGAGCTGTCCGGTCGAGATTCCGGCGTTGTTGACGAGGCCGTGGATCCCGCCGAACTCGGCGACCGTGAAGTCGGCGACCCGCTGCCAGCCCTCCTCGGAGGTGACGTCGTGGTGCAGGAAACGGGCGTTGGCACCGAGTTCGGCGGCGGTGGCCCTGCCTTCGTCGTCCAGCACATCGGTGATCACCACATTGGCTCCGGCCGCGATCGCCTGACGGGCCGCTTCGGCCCCGAGGCCGCGGGCTCCGCCGGTGATGATCACGCTCTTGCCGGTCAGGTCGTTCATGGTGCGCTCCTTCGTTGTTGTCGTCCGTGCGGTGTGGGCGTCGGTGAAAGGGGCCGCGGCTCCCCGGGATCGGCGGCGGACAGCGCCGTCCTCGGGTGCCGCAGCCGTACGTCCTCGGTCGCGGCCCCGAGCCGCCGCCGGGCCGTCCTCAGAAGTGGGTGCCGCCGTCGATGCGGACCTCGGTGCCGGTGATGAAGCTGCCGTCGTCGGAGCCGAGCATCGCGACCACGGACGCCACCGTCTCCGGACCGGCGAAACCCTGGCCGAGCGCCGGCGAGAGCTTCATGAACAGGCTCATGTCGGCATCCTCGGGCAGCCCCGGTCCCGTGCTCTGCTTGCTGGCGCCGCTGCCGTCGGTCATGCCGGAGGAGATGGAGCCGGGCTGGACGGCGGTGAAGCGGATGCCCTGCTTCGCGTACTCGCCGGCCAGCGCGTGCGTCATGGACTGGACGCCGCCCTTGCTCGCCGCATACGCGGCCATGTAGGGGTGCGCGAACATGGCGGAGGTCGAACTGAAGTTGACGACCGCCGCACCCCGGCCCTCCAGCAGCGCCGGGATGGACTCGCGGATCATGAGGAAGGTGCCGACGAGGTTGACCTGCAGGATGCGGGTGAAGTCCTCGAGGCTCGTCTCGTGGGTGTGCGAGGAGCGCAGGATCCCGGCCGCGTTGACCAGCACGTCCAGACCGCCGAGCGCGGTGACGGCGGCGGCGACCCCGGCGCGTACCGAGGCCTCGTCGGATATGTCGATGACGACCGTCGTGAGGCGGTCCGCGTGGGCGCCGGCCCTCTCGACGGTGTCGTTCAGACCTCGCTCGCTGACGTCCGCGGCCACAGCGGCGCCGCCCTCCGCGAGGATGCGCAGCACGGTGGCCTGGCCGATGCCCGAGCCACCACCGGTGATCAGGACTCGACGGCCTTCGTAGCGGTTCATCTGTTCTCCAAACCGGCCCCGCGGGTGTCCGGCCAGGGCCCTGTGACGCCGGCTCTCTCTCGCCTTCGGCGTCCTCGATCGTCCTACACGTTACGCCCAGGTGGCACGTTTTGCCACTACGGCAATGCATGCCAAAAGCATGCCGCGGACCGTATCCTTGTGCGGTGAGCACTCATGCCTCCCCCTCCTTGACCGAGCGCCGCAAGGCCGCCACGCAGCTCGAGATCGCGCACGCGGCGATGGAGCTGTTCGCCACGCGAGGCCCCCAGGGCACGACGGCCGAGGAGATCGCTCGGCGCGCGGGGATCGCGCTGCGGACCTTCTACCGGTATTTCCGCTCGAAGGAAGACGCCGTGAGCCCGCTGCTCGCGAACGGCGGCGACCGCTGGCGGGCGCTCCTCGAGGCCACGGAGCCGGGGACGCCACTCCCCCGGGCGCTGAGGTCCGCCGTCGAGCAGGCGCTGCTCCCGCCGGACGAGGAGGCCGCCCAGGCGCTGCTGCGCACGCGCGGGCTCCTGCGGGCCGCGGCGGAGGACCCCGCGCTGCGGGCCGTCTGGTACCGGGTCAACCAGGAATCCGAGGAGCGGCTCGTCCCGGTGATCGCGCGGCTCTCGGGCGGGCAGGCCGAGGACCTGGAGGTACGGCTCACCGCGGCCGCCGCCACCGACGCGATCCGGATCGCCCTGGAGACATGGGCGGGCACGGAGGCCGGAGTCGAGGGACCCGGCTCCCCCGCCGACCTCGCGGTCCGGTGCCTGCGCCAATTCGGCCACGTGGCAGGATCGTTGGGGTCGGGGGACGAGGGCGCTCGATAACGGGTCGGGGGACGCGGGCGCTCGATAATGGGCCGGGGGACGCGGGCGCCCGGTAACGGGCCGGGGGACGCGGGCGCTCGGTGACGAGTTCGCGCGTGGTCGGCGGTGAAACAGGCCACGCCCGAAAGCCCCGGCGCGACGCGTAAAGGAAGCGTTCAGGGAATCGGTGGCACGGTCTGGCCACATGACCTACGAAGCCTCCGAAACCACTGCGGCACCGGCGGTCGGCCTCGGCCACCGGATGCGCTGGAACAAGGTGCCCGAAGTCACCGTCTACTTCTGGATCATCAAGGTGCTGTGCACGACGGTCGGTGAGACCGCGGCGGACCTGCTGAACGAGAAGGCCGGCCTCGGGCTGACCGGAGTGTCGGTTCTGATGAGCGCCCTGCTGGCCGTGGTGCTGGTGGCGCAGTTCCGCACCCGCACCTACCGCGCGGGCGTGTACTGGCTCGCCGTGGCCCTGATCAGCGTCGTCGGCACGTTGATCAGCGACAACCTCACCGACAACATGGGAGTGCCGCTGGAGACGAGCACCACGGTGTTCGCCGTCGCCCTCGCGGTCGTGTTCGCCGTCTGGTACCGACGTGAGCGGACCCTGTCCATCCACCACGTCGACACCATGAGCCGCGAGTCCTTCTACTGGCTGGCCGTGCTTTTCACCTTCGCCCTCGGCACCTCCGCCGGCGACCTCGTCTCGGAGCGGATGAATCTCGGCTACTGGCTCTCCGCCGCGCTGTTCGCCCTCGCGATCGCCGCGGTTGCCGTGGCTCATTTCGCGCTCGGCCTGAACGCCGTGTGGAGTTTCTGGATCGCCTACATCCTGACCCGTCCGCTGGGTGCCTCGATCGGCGACTATCTCTCGCAGCCGAGCGCGGACGGCGGTCTCGGGCTGGGCACCGTCGTGACCAGCGCGCTCTTCCTGATGGTGATCCTCGGTCTGGTGGTCTACCTGTCGGCGACGCGCAGGGACGTGATCGATCCGGAGCGGAAGGCGCGACAGATGACCACCTGAAAGCGGCAGAGCGGGGCGTTCAGGTTGTTTTCAGGATGTTCCTGTCATCGTGGGTGAGCCGGCCGTTTCCTCGCGGCCGGCTCACCCTGACAAGGCGCTCGTCCCTCCGGCACGGGCGCCCCGCTGTTGGACGGACAGGAGCATCGGACGATGGAGCGACCCGAAGTCCTCACCGACCTCGACGTCGCGGGCACGCACCGCCCGGCTGCCGGTACGGCGAAGTCGGTGATGAAGAAGCTGCCCGAGGTCACCCTCGCGTTCTGGATCATGAAGATCGCGGCGACCACCCTGGGGGAGACGGCCGGGGACCTCTTCGCGCAGACCCTGAAGCTGGGCTACTTCCTCACCACGATCGCCCTGTTCCTGGTCTTCGTGGTGACCCTGGTCGTCCAGCTGCGATCACGCCGCTACAACCCGTTCTTCTACTGGACCGTGATCCTGTCGACCAGCATGGCCGGCACCACGATGTCCGACTTCATGAACCGCGACGCCAGCGCGAAGTACCTTTCGGGCGGTGCCACGTCGCTCGGCTGGGGGCCGCAGGGCCTCGGACTCGGATACCCGGCGGGCGCGGCGATCCTCATCTCTCTCCTGCTGGTCATCTTCGCCGTCTGGAAGCTGTCCGGGATGACGTTCCAGATCCGCGACATCGTCACCTTTCGGGGTGAGGCGTTGTTCTGGTCGGCGATCCTCGTCTCCAACACGCTCGGCACCTCGATGGGCGACTTCCTCTCGGACAGCTCCGGACTCGGCTACGCCGGTGGCGCGCTGCTCGTCACCGGCGCCCTGGCCGTCCTGGTGGCGCTGATGAAGGTGCCCGCGGTGCCGAACGTGCTTCTGTTCTGGATCGCGTTCGTCCTCACCCGCCCGCTGGGCGCCACCGCGGGGGACTTCCTCACCAAGCCGGTCGCCAAGGGCGGTCTGGACCTGGGTACGGCGGGTTCGTCGGCGGTGCTGCTGGCGATCCTGTTCGGCCTGATGGCCTGGGCCCAGGTGCGCGAGCGCAGGACCACCGCCTCGGCGACCGGGGCGGAGACGGTCAGCCGGTCGGCACGCTGACCGTGAACCGCGCCCCGGGCACGTGTTCGGGGTCGTGGGACACCTCGCCGCCGACGGCACGGGCAAGGCGCCGGGCCAGTGGCAGTCCCAGTCCCGCGCCGTCGTGCCCGTCGGCATGGTCGGCGCGCCGTCCGGGCTGGAAGAGCTCGGCGACGAAGGCCGCGGGTACGCCGGGGCCGTCGTCGATGACGTCGATGCGTACGGCCGCGGGTCCGCGGCGCACGACGACGGTCACGCTGGAGTGCGCGTACCGAGCGGCATTGGCCAGCAGCGGACTGACGATCCGCTCCAGCAGGGCGGGGGCGATCCCCGCCTTCGGGTCCGGATCGGCCGACTCGACGGTGGCCCTCACCCCCTGCGGTGTTCCGAGCCGCTGGATCAAGCCGCGCAGAACGGACACGACGTCCACGGTGCCGGGGAGCTCCGAGGGATTCACGGCGTTTTCGCGGGCCTCGTTCAGCAGGGTGTCGCAGATGGTGAGCATGGACTGCGCGGCCTCGTCCATCACCTCATGGGTGGCCCGGGTCTCGGCGGCCGAGCGCGGCCGGGACCGCCACCAGTCGAGCTCGATGATGATGCGGCTGAGCGGGGTGCGCAGTTCGTGGGACAGCTCCGCGGTGAGCTGTCGCTCGTGGCGCAGCACCGCCCGTATGCGGTCCAGCAGCGCGTCCAGCGAGGCACCGAGCCGGGCGAGCTCGGCGGGCCGCTCCGCTACGCCGAAGCGGTCGTCGGAGGCCACGGCGCTCCACTGGGTGGCCTGGTCGGTCATCGTACGCACCGGACGCAGCGCTCTGCCGACGGCCAGGCGCGTCAGCGCGTAGGTGCACGCGAGCATGACGGCGTCCAGGGTCAGTGACGCCAGGAGCAGGGTGTCGGCCGAACTTCGGTAGGGGGCGAGGTTCAGCGCAGTGACCACAATGGCGGCGGCGTGGCGGCCGGGTACGGGCTGGGAGCACAGCCGGACGTTCTCGGCGGGGACGGTCGCGCAGGCGCGCCTTCCCACGGCCGCGAGCTGTACGGCGGCTCTGGTCAGGGCGCTGTGGGCCGTGGTGGCGGGCGGCTGTTCGAGCAGCCGTGTCCCGGCGTAGATCCACACGTTCGTGTCGAGCAGCTGATCGTTGGCGGTTTCCACGACGCGCACCCGGGGGCCACTGGTGTCGACGGTCGTGGCGACGGCGGCGGCCCGGGTCCGCAGCTCGT
Source organism: Streptomyces sp. NPDC091412 (assembly GCF_044756885.1). Lineage (NCBI taxonomy): Bacteria > Bacillati > Actinomycetota > Actinomycetes > Kitasatosporales > Streptomycetaceae > Streptomyces > Streptomyces sp. NPDC091412. Next base: position 166,566 of record NZ_JBIVTV010000007.1, read on the forward strand.
CGTCCGCCTGGTGCTGGAGGTGCCGGCTCGTCGCGGCGTTGAAGGCCACGGTCAGGACGGTCATCAGGAGCGCGGCGGTGGTCAGGGCCACGAGCGAGAGCCGGCCGCGCAGCGTGCGCGGAGCCAGACGGCGCAGCAGCCGTTTCATGACAGCCGGTGTTTCATGACAGCCGGTGTCCGATCCCGCGGGCCGTGCCGATGGTCAGGCCGCTGCCGGCCGTCCGCAGCTTGCGCCGCAACCGGGTCAGGTACTGGTCCAGGGTGTTGTCGCTGACCTGTGCGCCCGCCGGCCAGGCCGCCCGGACCAGGTCACGACGGCGGACGATGCTTCCGCCCGCGGCGACCAGGGCGGCCAGCAGGCGGAACTCGGTCGGGGACATGGCGACGTCGGCGCCGCGCACGGTCACGCTGTGCTCGACCGCGTCCAGGACCAGCTCTCCGGCCGTGGCGGGGGGCGGCGGCCCGGCGCGTTTGAGGGCCGCACGCAGCCGGGCGACGAGCTCGGCGAGGTGGAACGGTTTGGGCAGGTAGTCGTCGCCTCCGGCGGAGAACCCGGCCAGCCGGTCGGTGAGCTGGTGGCGGGCGGTGAGGAAGACGATCGGGGCGCGGAACCCGTTGGCGCGCATCGCCTGGCACACGTCCCGGCCGTCCGCGTCAGGCAGCCCGATGTCGAGGACGGCGGCGCAGACGTCCTCCGAGACCAGGCGCAGGGCGGTGGCGCCGTCGGCGGCGCAGACGGGGTCGAAGTCCTCGTCGGACAGGCTGCGGCGCAGGACGTCGCGCAGGGCGTGATCGTCTTCGACGACCAGGATCTTGCGGCGCATGCTCCTCCGTTCTCCGGTGCCCTTTTCCTCGTGGTCGGCCGGGCAGCTGCCACGGCCGACTACAACCTCGTAGACGGTCTACCGCACTGTAGACGACGAGGGGGCGGCAAGGCTGCTGGGGGCCACCCGTGGTCACGGAGCGCGTCGACGTCGTGACGGCACCGGTCGCGGGTGTCGAGGATGCGGGGCAGGGCCCGGGGCGGACCATCCGGCTGGCCGGAAGCGTCTTGCCACCCGGCTGGCCGGAAGCGTCGCCCGCGGAGCCGGGCCCGCCGGCTCGCCGGCCCGTCAGAGTCACTTGATGACGGCGACGGCGATCGACGCGGCGAGGGCGCCGAGTCCGCCGAGGATTGCGACACCTGCGGCGATCTTCACCCCGGCGGGCCGCGCCTCCCGCGCCGCCGCCGGGCGGCACACGTCCGGGAGCCCGCCCCGGCTTCCCGGCCGCACCCCGGATCAGCCGGTGGCCCTCGGCGCACGAGAAGGTGTGCTGCTCGGAGTCGCGGCCGGAGCCGTCCAAGGCCCGGTGAGAGGTGGGTGATCCGGCGGCGCGTCGGCATCGCCTGCCGCCAGCGCCTCCGGAGTGGCCGGCAGGACGACGAAGGTGATCGTCGACCGCCGGCGGCGGCAGTTCTCACTCGTGGGGTACGACGGCCAGCGGGCAGCGGACGTGATGGACGGCGGCGTGGGTGACGGGGCCGATGCGCGGAACCGTCGGCCGCTCGGACAGACGGCGGCCGACGACGAGGAGGCTGGCCGCGGAGGCGGCCCGCACCAGCACCGTGGAAGCCTTGCCCTCCACAACGGTCTCCAGGACCTCGGTGTCGCGGTACTTGTCACGCCACACCCTCAGCAGCGCGGACAGGAAGTCCCGCCATTCCTCGGCCTGCGCGGGATCGTTGATCAGACCGATGTCCCCCGGGCCGAGGCTGATCGCGGAAGGCGGCTGCCAGGCATACACGACACGCAGCCGGGCGTGCCGGAGGCGGGCCGCCTCGAACGCGAACTCGATCACCTCGTCGCAGGCATCGGCGAGGTCGATGCCAAGCACCACGTCGCGGAAGCCGGTGCCGGTGGACGGGCTGCCGTCGTCGGCCGGGAAGTGCTCGTCCTCGGCCTCCTCCCCCGCCCGTACGAGCACCACGGGGCGCGGGGCCGTGGCGACCACCCCCTGGGCGACCGAGCCGACGAGGACTCCCGTGAAGCCGCTGAGGCCTCGTGAGCCCAGCACCAGCAGTTCGGCCTGCTCGGTGGCCTTCAGCAAGGCCGCGGTCGCCGGGCCTTCGACCTGCTCGTCGCTGAGGCGCACGTCGGGTACGGCGCCACGGACGTGCTCCTCGGCCTGCCGCAAGGTGCGACGCGCCTGTTGCCGCTGCGCGGCGTTCGCGGGTTCGCTCGCCGTCTGCCTACGGGTCCAGTTCCTGGCATGCACCATTCGCAGCGGCCGGTCGCGACGCACCGCCTCACGGGCGGCCCACTCGACGGCGGCGAGACTCTCGGCAGATCCGTCCACTCCGACGATGACGGGCGACAGCATGGTGCGCACCTCCTGCGCTCGGTCTGCTCGTTACTGTCAGTGTCTTCCCACGATCACTCGGTGGATATGGGCCGCAAGGACTCCCGCAGGCCCATTCGGCCCCTGAGCCGGACCTGAAGGGGGCGGCACGAGGGGAGGCGCGAGGCCGGGTTGCTCCTGCCCCCGAGAGGCGGATCACCATGAACCGTGTCATCATCGCCTGCGCCAACAGGACGGGCCGCGATCGTGCGGCCGTCGACTGAGCGCCGCTCGAGGTGGTGTACGGCTCACCGCCCGACGGCCCGAGCGCCGCGGCGATGTTCGTGCTGGGCCTGTCCGCGGCGGAGGACGACACCGCCGGCACGGCACAACTCGCCCTCGTGGCTGGCTCCGCCTGCCCGGTGGTGCTGGTACCGGACGATCGCACCCCCTTCGCGGTTCCAGTGCGCCACCCCTCGCACATCACCCTTGGGCTGAACGCCCGTCACCCGGTGGAGCAGGCCGTCGGCTTCGCCTTCGACACCGCCCCGGTACGGGATGTGCGGCTGCACGCCATGCACGCCTGGGAACTGCCCTCCCGTGCCCCCGAGTTGCCCTTCGCCACTCCCGAGGAGGACCGCGCCACCGGGGAGGACCACGAGGTACAACTCCTGGCCCACACGCGGCGGCCATGGCAGCCATCACGCTGAGCGCGCCGCACTGGTCGTCGTGGGTCGCGGCGCCGGTAGGGGCCCGGACGCCGTACAGGCCCTGCTCCGCGAGAGCCGGTGCCCGGTCGCCGTCGTGCCGTGAGATGGTCGCGCCCGATCACGCGGAAGCGGAGAGCTGTTGGCGCACCCATTCAGGGTCGGGGTTGGTGTGCGGCCGGCCCGCCACGACGACAGTCGGCACGGTCTCATTGCCGTCGTTGGCCGCTCTCACCGCCGCCGCTCCGGCCGGGTCGCGCCAGATGTCGACCCAGTACAACTGGTGGGCGCTGCGGCCCAACCGGAGGCGCAGGCGCAGACAGTACGTGCAACCCGACCGCCAGAAGACGATCGGCCGACCGTCGACCGCGCTGCGCCGCTGTGCCTCCAGAGCCCCGATCGACCGTGGAAAGATCAGAGGCGAGTTCATGCCTGCGAGCAGCACAAACACCAACAGGAGTGCTGCGGCTGCGCCAGGACGCCCCTGGAGTGTCAGCTCAGTCGCAACGACTGAGCCGCAGAGCACGGACAACATCGGCAGAATCCACGCGCGCGTCATGACGACGCAGACTACCGATACGTCCAACACGCCGGGGAAGGTGCTCGTCGCACCGAAGGCGCACATCGAGCACGTCGTCCGCGACCTGGACGAAGCGGCCTACCTTCGGCTCATGCGGGTCGTCCGCGAGGTCGCCCTGGCCGTCGAGAGCGTCTTCCGGCCCGAGCGGACGTACGTGTACTCCCTCGGCAGTCAGCGGGGCAACGCCCACCTCCACTGACACATCGCCGCCCTGCCGGCCGGTGTCCCCTACGAGCAGCAGCAGTTCCACACCCTGATGACCGACAACGGGATCCTGCCCGTGTCCCCGGAGGAAGCGGCCGAAACGGCCGCGCGCCTCCGGGCGGCCATTGCCGCCCGGGGCGTGCTTCGCATGCCGCAGGCACCCGGAAGCGTGTGACCACGCCGGCGAGGTGAGCGTCAGTCGTGGGCGACCACGGCGACGGGGGCGGCGGCGTGGTGCAGGACCGCGTGGGTCACGGGGCCGAGGCGGGCGCCGAAGGCGGCCCGGCGGATACGCCGGCCGACGACGACCAGGGATGCCTCGTGGGAGGCCTCGATCAGGAGGAGCGACGGGCTGCCGAAGTGGGGCTGTTCGACGACCTCCACACCGGGGAACTTCTGCCGCCAGGGGCGCAGCGCCTCGGTCACGGCGGCGGCGTCAGCCTGCCCCATCTCCCGCCCGACCGCGGGTTCCAGGCCCATGCCGCAGGCGTAGTAGGGCGGCGGATTCCAGCCGTGCACGACGCGCAGCGGCACGTTCCGGCGCGCGGCGGCGTCGAAGGCGAACGCGAGCAGCGCCTCGTCGGAGCCGGCGGCGTCGAGCCCGAGGACGATGGGGCGGACGGCGGCCGCGGTGGACGGCTTGCCGGCGTCGTCCGTGTCGGGCTCGGCGGTGGTCCGCTCGCCGGTGGTCTGCTCGCCGGCGCGGACCAGGACGACGGGCCGCTCGGTGGACGCCACCGCCGCGAGCCCGACCGAGCCGACCAGGAAGCCGCGGATCCCGCCCAGGCCGCGCGAGCCGAGGACGAGCAGTTCGGCGTCCCGCGCCGCGCGGGCGAGGGCCTCGGCGGGCTTTCCTGTGACGTGTGCCGTGGTCACCTCGACGCCGGGATGGCGCGACCGGAGTTCTTCGGCGGCCTCGCGCAGCACCCTCTCGGTCCAGTGCTGGTGGGTGTCGGCGCCCAGCAGTTGCGCCAGGGCCATGGGCTCCGGCACCGGCTCCCAGACCTGGAGGAGCTTCACCGGCAGTCCACGCAGTTGCGCCTCACGGGCCGCCCACTCGGCGGCGGCGCGGCTCTCGGGCGAGCCGTCGAGACCTACGGTGATGGTGCGGGGCATGATCTCCACCTTCCAGTGTCGTTCAGGGAGTCCTGCGAGGCAGGGGGCCGCGGTCCTTCGGCGGAGCCGAAGCTCCGTGCGGGGCTTGGCGCGACGGCCCGCGCGTTGCGGACCGTCGCGCTGTGGGATGGTCGCGCTGTGGGATGGCCGCGTTGTGATGCGATCACGCCGGGGGGGTCAGCGCAGCCAGGTGTGATCGCGGACGATCGGCAGCCGCGCCCACAGCCGGCCCAGGCCCCAAGTGGCGCCCGCGCCCGCTGCCGCCACGGCGACCAGGGCGACGGCGTAGATCAGGTGGTAGTCGGCGAACGGGTTCGTCGACATGCTCGGGGCTCCGTTCGACAGATGCCTGGCCGGTGGCCACTCGGCGATCCACATCAGCGCCATCATCGCCGTGCCCGCCACGGCGGCCGGCCGCAGCGCCACACCGGTCATGACGGCCACGCCGATGGCGAGCAGGCCCAGCATGAACAGCCAGTCCGCCCATGCCTGGCCGGCCCACGAGTGGAACGTCGACTCCATCGGCCCGACGGCGACAGAGCTGAGGAAGCCCTTCGTCGGCGATCCGCCGTCGATCCAGCCCTTGCCGGACGCGGTCGCGTAACCGAGGCCGAAGACCTTGTCGAGGAACGCCCACAGGAAGACGAAACCGGTCAGGATGCGCAGGGATGCGGGGGCGTACGCCTGAGCGGCGGTGTGCGTGTCGAGCTGTGCCGACGCGGCGGACGCGGAGGCGGTCCGGTTGCGGCGGAAGGCCGGCAGATGGATGCCCGGGCTCCGGTGCGGGTGCTCGTCCACGGCCATGGCAGTGATCCCTTCGCGAGTGTCCGGTCCTTGTCCTTGCGCTCCTCACTCTTGCCGCGGACGCCGCGCACCGCCGGATGCCGAAAGGCCACGACAGTTGGGCTGAAGGTCCCTTCCCGCAGGGCCAGTTGGTCGAGCACGTCACGAAAAACCCGCGTGGGACCATTTGGTCACGACGGCTTGGCGGCCGGCGGTTCCGCGATCCCGATGAAATGCGCGGCGACGGTCCGGATGCGAACCGACCATCCCAGCCCGATGAGGTCGTCCTTGAGGGTTCGGGCGTCGTGGAACACCTTCACGACGCGGTACCTGCTCCCGTCGTCGAGCCGGCGCATCGCCGCGGGGACCGGGTGATCCGCGAGGACCTCCTCCTCCGCAGCCCCAGCCGGGCCGTCGTCGATGAAGATCGCTCTGCCGCCCGGCGCGAGCGCGGCCGCGACGAAGTTCCAGAAGTCGGGCAACCGCGTCGGCGGGACATGGGACAACCAGAAGGCGAAGAACACCGTGTCGTAGCGTCGCGGCGGCTGCCATGCGAAGAGATCGGCCCGAACGAACCGGATGTTGCCGGACGCGGCTCGTGTCCGGGCGATGGCCAATACCTCGGCCGCCGCGTCGACAGCCGTCACCGACCGCGCCCGTGCTGCGAGCACCGAGGTCCACTGGCCCGTTCCGCAAGCCAGTTCCAGCACGTCTCCGGCAATCGGGAGCCCATCGGCGGCGGACAGCAACTCCCGCAGTTCCTCGCGTTCCGCATAGGGCCTGTCGTACTGGGTCGCACCGGCCCTGTAATAGGCCATCTGTTCCGCGAGAAGAGCGTCGTCATCGGCGGCCATGGCCCCGACCATACAGACGATCCCCCTCGCCGGTCATCCCATGCCGTCACCCGGGGACGAGCGGGAGTCCCGCGGCCAGGTCGCCCGATTCGGGCTTCTCCGCGTCGGTCGGGGCCCGCCGTCCGGCGCCGACCAGCAACGCGTCCCGGCCGAGGCGGAACTTCAGCAGCCACGCGTCCTCGTACGCCGCGGCCAGTCGGCCGAGCAGCGCGTCGAGCGGGTCGTCGCCAGTCGGCGGTGTTTCCGCGACGTTCCAGGGGTGAGCCGGCCGGGCCGGAATGACGGACAGGACGACCGGTATCCGCATGATCACGTGCTGCTAGTCTGGCGATCTTCTGTAATCGGACAGTCACCGTACGAATGGAGTCAGTGGGCGGTGCGTTCAGCGCCGCCGGGGTTGGGGGACACATGCGCGAACTGCGTCCGTTGCAGGCTCTGGGGCTCTCCGCGACGGCGGAGGCCGTCTATCTCGTGCTCGTGGAACAGGGTCCGCAGAACTTGATCGAGCTCACCGAGCGGCCGCCGCTGGTCGGGTCGCCTCTCGAAAGCGTCCAGTACGCGGTGGCCGAACTCGGCGACATCGGTCTGGTCTCGCGCACGCGCGACAGGCTGACCGCCCAGCCGCCTCGCGCGATGCTGGAGGCCGTCGCCGAGCTGCGCGCCCGCGAGGCCCGGATCGCCTACGAGAGCGCGACGGTGCTGTCGCGGTTCTGGCTCGACCACACCGCGGGTTCGAGCTATGTCGAGGTCGTCGACACCTCCGGCAGACCCGAAGCGGTTCAACAGCGGGTCCACAGCGAGGCGTTGGCGGAGGTGCGCGCCCTGTCGATAGGGCCGGTGGGCGGAGGCGATCGGGTGCCGGAGGTCGGGCCCGGAACGTTGGACGCGCTGGACCGCGGGATCGCCTACCGGGTGGTGTACAGCGCCAACATCCTCCAGGACCCCAAGGCGCTGGAGGTGGCGCACACATGTGTCGAGCGCGGGGAGCAGGCACGGGTCTTCCCCGACGTCGCACTGAACCTCCTGGTCTGCGACGACCGCTTCGTCGTGGTGTCCGTCACCGCGCCGGACCGCACCGGACACCACAGCGTCGTCGTCCAGCCGTCGGGTCTGCTGGACGGGTTGATCGGCGTCTTCGAGTCGTACTGGCGGATCGCCGTTCCGCTCCCGCCGGCCGGTGAGGTCGTCGGAAGCGAGGCCAGTCCGATGAACGAGAGCCGACAGCTCCTGAGTTACCTCAGTGCCGGGCTGACCGACGAGTCGATCGCCCGTGAGCTGGGGGTCAGTGAGCGGACCGTCGCCCGGCGCATCGCCCGCCTCCAGGAGATGCTCGGCGCCAAGACCCGGTTCCAGCTCGGTGTCCAGGCCAGTCGCCGGGGCTGGCTGTGAACCACGCCCCCGGTCGGGCCCGTGCGCTTGGCGCGCGGGGCGGGCCGGTGTCTGATCCGGCCCGCCCCGCGCGGGTCTTCAGCCGCTCAGGCGGTCAACGCCGCTTCTTGGGACCGCGGTCGTCAGCCGGCGTCCGGCTTGACCAGGTCGGGGAGCTTGGCCTCGAACAGCTCGTCCAGCTTGAGCGAGGGCAGGATGTGCCCCTGGTTCGGTGCGTCGTTGGCCACGCCCGCCGCCCAACTGGAGGAGGCGAGCCGCTGGTTCGGCGTACCGTGGTGGCCCGAGCTGGTGAAGCTGCAGTCGCCGACCTGGTAGAACGACTTCTCGGACTTGAGGAGCCGGGCGGCGTTCAACGCCTCGCCGCGGGCGTGGGTCAGGTAGTACGTGCCGAACGCGTCGGCCATGAGCTCGGTACGGCGGGTGGCCTCCGGGCCCGCCAGGTCGCTCTCGAAGAGGTTGCTCTGGTACTGCACGTGGTGGCCGAACTCGTGGCCCAGGATGGCCCGAGGCGCGACATCGCCCAGACCCACCTCGGTCATGCCCTGAATGATGCCGTCACCCATGATGATCCGGTCGGAGACACCGAGGGGATCCGGATCGTCCACCTCGCTGTAGGCGAAGGCGTTGAACGTGAAGATCGGGTTCGCGCCGCCCTGGAGTACGGGTTCCGAGTCGACCAGCTCGATGAACAGTTCGGCCAGGTCGAGGTTGTCCTCGGGCGTCCCGCCGTACAGCACGGCGAGCGTGCGCGCGAGCCGGTCGGGGCTGGAGAAGACGTCGGCCCCGTGCATGGGAATCAGCTCGATGCCGGCCGAGTCGATGTCCCAGAAGCGCTTGAGGTTCTTCATCTCGGCGGTGAGTTTCTGGGTGTACTCGCCGTTGACGCCGAAGGTGTTCGCCTTCGACTCCGAGCCGAAGATCAGCGCGTCGTAGGTCGGAAAGTCGAAGCCGCCGAAGAGCTGGAGAATCAGGAGGGTGAACGGGTCCTCGACGCCGTCGAGGAGGGTGTTGGCGTACGTCGTCAGTTCGGTGCGCTGGCACTGGTAGTCGCCGGGGTTGATCGCACCGTCGCGGATCTCGCTCCACTGCGACTCGTTCAGGCCGTACTTGGCACGGGCCGCGTTGACGCGGGACTCCCAGTCGGCGGGCAGCTCGGCCAGAATCCGGTCAGCGAGGGCCTTGGTCTGCGGGGTCATCGCCGAGGTGTCGACGGCCGACTGCAGCGACCGGCTCGCGACGGTCGTGGTCCCGGTCGTATCGGCGGCGTGCGCGGGAAGCGCCATGCCAAAAGCACAGGTCGCGGCGATTGCCATGCTCGCCGCCACGGAGAGGGCCTTCTTCACGGGGACTCCTTTTTTGAGGTGCCTGGTGAGGCATCCGCGGGCGTCGCCCAGTCTGTAAGCCCAACTACCAATTGTTGAACGGTCGTTTACTGTCCGAAACCGGCATGTCTGGAACCGGACACTCACCGTCCCTCGGTGCGGTGGCGAACCCCATGCCGACGAAGGTTTCCGTCCTGCGCCGCTGGTGTCACTCCCGGTCGGCGCGTCCCGCATTCCGCATCCGGGCGAACGACGTGTCCAGGCCCCTCCTCAGCGCTCCTGCCAGGGGCCGCTCCACGCAGCGGTGGACCAGGTAGCTCAGCACCAGGAAGCAGGCGAGCAGCGAGGCGACCAGCAGCCGGGCGTCCATCGTGTCCCGCAGTCTGTTGATCAGCGTCGTACCGGCCACGTAGTGCATCAGGTAGAGCGGGTAGGTCAGGCTCCCGGCCGTGACCAGCCACTTCCAACGGATGCGGTCGGTCAGACCGAGGGCGATGGCGATCATGACGAGCAGGAACACGGTGTAGAGGAGCACGGCGCCCCGCCAGCTGGAGACGTGCTCGACCTCGTCGATGCGCTGCCCCAGCTCCCGCTGGCCCATGAGCCACGACATGGCGAGGATGCCCCACAGGAGCAGGTCCTGGCCGAAGCGGTGCATGAGGTAGAGCGCGAGGCCGGCGATAAAGTACCAGGCGGCGTCGGGGCCGGCGAGCAGATCGAGGAGGGGGAACGAGGCCACCGGCGCGAGCATCGCGGCGGCGCCCCACACACAGCAGAACACGACGACCTTGCGGTACGTCAGTCCGGTGACCACCACCAGCAGGAAGAGCAGGTAGAAGCGGAGTTCCGCCCACAGGGTCCAGTACACGCCGTCCACGTTCTGCACGCCCGAACCGGACTGGAGCATCGTGAAGTTGAGCAGGACGTCACGCGGCCGCAGACGCTCCCAGACGCCCGGCAGGACCGTCAGCACGGCCGTCGTGAACACGATCGCGAACCAGTACGCCGGGTAGAGCCGGATCACACGCGAGACGAAGAACTGGCGAGGGGTGCGGCCCCAGCACGACATGCAGATCACGAAGCCGCTGATCACGAAGAAGATCTCGACGCCGATCCAGCCGTACGTCGCGAAGTGGAACACCGTCGGCATGATGTCGGAGACCGGGCGGTCCCATATCGCGTTGCCCGGCTGGTCGACGCGGCGCGTGCCCACGTAGTGGTGCACGGCGACCATCAGGGCGGCGAGCAGGCGGATGGCGTCGATGGCGTACAGGCGGGGGCCGCCCCGTACCGAGGGGGCGGGCCCGCGCTGCCGGGTGGGCCGTGGCGGTCGGCCGGTCCCGGCCGCGAACCCCGGTACAGGCATGGACAATGTGCCCCGCGCGTCACGCATCGGCACCCAACCCTCCTTGGGAAGAACCACCGCTGGAAGATCACGGACGCCTCACGTTACGGGCCTCCCGGCCACCCCTCGCCACACAAGCGCAGGCGGTGAACCGAAGTTGCCACGATGCTCACCGGGCCGATCCGAAGGGTTCTCCAAGACTTCAGGCGGAGCCCTTCGGACCCGCGGCGCCCCAGACGCGGTCCAGGAACCAGTACAGGCTGATCGTGACGATGGCTGTCGCCGGCCCGGCACCCGGGTGCCCGCCTCGGCGCCTCGACGCGGACCAGCGCTTCTCCCGGTCCCGGCCGCGGCACCGGCATGTCCTCCGCGCCGAGTCGGCGGCCGGCACGGGAGAAACGCACCGCGGGCCGGCTTCCGGCGCCGGGCGTTCGTGAGCCGGGACCGCACCTTGCCGACCGGCACTGCGCCACCGACCGACCGGATCGCCGCCGTCCGAAACGTGTCCCCCGATAGGACGCACCCCCGCTGTTACGAAAGCCATTCGGCCATTCGCGTGAGTCGAGGCGGCGGGACCGCCAGGAGCGTTACGCATCGTCAGCTGTTTCCCCCCTGATCGCGGGGTGGTTCGGGGCAGGGACCGGGCCGGCGGCCCGCGCTCTCCCCCGGATCGATGGTCCGTACAAGGGAGAGTTACGGATATATCCGCGTTTCGTAACACGAATCCTTTTGGTCATCTGCTGTCGTCGTAGCGGGCCACAGTGTGGCGCCTCGGCACAGAGCCGGGAATCGGATCGCACGCCTCACCTGACCAGGGTGAGGGTGCACGACCGTGAGGGGATTCATGTCTGTTTCTCGTACGGCGCTCCGTCTACTCGCCACGTGTGTGGCTTCGGGCGCCCTCGTCGGTGCGGCCGCCCTGCCGTCCATGGCCGCAGGAAACCACGACCGCGACAACGACAACGGAAGGAGCTTCCCGCACAGCCGCCCCGCGGAGGGCAGGTACAGCCACGACTTCGACGGTCGCCTTGGTTACTTCGGCAACCGTTACCCGTACCGGGTCTGGCACCACCACGGCTGGTACAACAACCGGCACTGGGACCGGCACCACGGCTGGTACGGCGACCGTCACCACTTCCCCGGCCGTCGCTGACGCGCCTCGGAAGTCGTGCTGTGACGCGGAGGTCGACCGCCACTCTCTGACACCGCCGTCACAGCCGGTATGACCGCTGCGCCGAAGGGCCGAAGACCGCACGTGCGGTCTTCGGCCCTTCGGCCGTGAACCGCCGGCGCACGACCTGCCGAACGGCCGTGATCGCCGCTCCCCGGTGATCGCGCGGTCAGCGCCCGGCGGCCCGGGCCAGCGCTTCCTCCGCCTGGGCGGCCAGAGCGCCGACCAGACCGGCCGCGGACGGCAGGTCGTCGATGAGGTCGACCCCCTCGCCGGCCCACTGCGGCAGGGCCGGGATCTCGCGTCGCGCGACGGCGTCCTCGTACGCCTGCCGCGCATGCGGGGCAGCCGCGAGTTCGTTCTCCCGGCCCCGCCACGCGTCGAGGAAAGGGTGGCCGAGGGTGCGCGCGGTGTACTTCGCCGGCCAGCGCGAACCACGGGCGATGTCCAGCACCCTGTTGCGCTCGGTGTCCTCCCCGCGGCCCTCGACGATCGCCCGGGCGGTCGCCGGGGCGACCAGGGCCTCGGTCGTGGCCTGGAAGCGGGTGCCGAGCAGTGCTCCGGCGGCCCCCAGCGCCAGGGCGGCCGCCACGCCTCGCCCGTCGGCGATCCCGCCGGCCGCAAGCACCGGCCGCGGCGCCGCCAGGTCCGCCACGACGGGCACGAACGGCAGCGTGGACCGCCCGCGCCGGGCGCCGTGCCCGCCGGCCTCGGTGCCCTGCGCCACGATCACGTCCGCGCCGAGATCCACCGCCCTGCGGGCCTCCTCCAGGTCGGTGACCTGAAGGATCAGCGCCGTACCCGCGTTTCGGACACGCTCCGCGAACGGACCGGGGTCGCCGAACGACAGCATCACCGCCGCCGGCCTCTGTTCCAGTGCCCACGCGATCGCGCCGTCGTCGATCGCCCATGTCTGGAAGCCGATGCCCCAGGGTTTCCCGGCGCACTCGCCGGCCAGGACGGGCAGTTCGCGTGCCAGCCACTCCCGGTCCCCGTTCCCGCTGCCCAGCAGTCCGAGCCCGCCGTCGCGCGAGACCGCCGCCGCCAGGGCACCACCGGCCGACCCGCCCATCGGCGCCAGGGCAATCGGATGCTCCACACCGAACAGTTCCGTGAACGCCGTCGACAATCCCATGGCCGCAATCCTCACCCACGCGCAGTGCCGGTCGCAGTGCGATCGACGGACTCGTTCGCCCGACGCACAGCGATACGCACGGATTGCAGATCGGCGGTGCCGAAGCCGCTCGGCGTACCGGCCATCGGCTGGACGCCCTTGACGGCCCTGATGTCGGTACGGCGCAGCGCCCTCACATGACACGATCCCGCCGAATTGATGTCTCACCGGAATCGTCCGGTCGCCGCTCGTGAACCGCGTGTGAGGTGGGCCACCTAACCATTGCCGACAGCGGAAACTTCGGTTTAACGTCCCCGCAATCCGTTGGAGCGGACGGGCGTCACCAGCCGGTTTCCGTTCGGCGGCAGCCCTCGGGCGCGGGCTCGGACCGGAGCCTCCTCCGTGCGGCGGGGCGTGCTCCACCGCGTGGTTCCCGGCAGCGCGCACCCCTGGCGGCGTGAGGAGTCGAGCCATGATTCTTTCCGGACGGGAACCTTCCGGCTGTCCCAGCGCGGGGGTGACACCTTCTGGCCCGGCCGGGCCACCGGCTTCCCGCGGGAGCCTGCTCCCGGTCCGCTCGCTGCCCGGAGCCGTGTTCGGCGCCGCCGTGGAGGTGGCCGCGATCGTCGCGGCACTGGCCCTCTACCCGTCCGGTCTTGGCGAGGGCGGGGAACGCCGCGGGCCCGGATCCCGGCGGGCGGCGCCGTCGGACGGCGCCGTGGCCCTTCCGGCCGTCTCCACCGACAGCCCGGTCCTGCTGGTCCACGGTCTGTTCAGCAACCGGGCGATCTTCCATGTCATGGGACGCGGCCTGCGGCAGGCGGGTTTTCGCCGGGTCGCCGTGCTGAACTACAGCTGGCTGAGCAACGACGTCCGCGGCGCGGCGCGGTTGCTGGCGGAGCAGGTGGAGCGGATCTGCGAGGACAGCGGGCACGAGCGTGTCCACGTGATCGGCCACAGTCTCGGCGGGGTGGTCGCCCGCTACTACGCGCAGCGCATGGGCGGCGACGCCCGCGTGCACACTCTGGTCACCCTGGGCGCCCCGCACCACGGCACGCTGGCCGCGGCGGTGCCTCTGCCGCTTCGGGCGATCCGGCAGCTCCGGCCGGGCAGCGACGTGCTCACGGAGCTCGCCGGGCCCGCTCCCGGCTGTGCGACCCGCTTCGTGGCCTTCCACAGCGACCTCGACGAGCTGATCGTTCCCGCCGCCAACGCCCGGCTGGTCCACCCCGACCTGCGGATACGCAACGTTCCCGTGCGGGCCGTCGGCCACGTCTCGCTGCCGCTGCACGGCAGGGTCGTCGGTGAGGTCTGCCGCCTGCTCCGCGATGCGCACGTCTCCGAGCCCCTGGCCGCGGCTTGACGGTCGATCATCCGCAGAGAGAAGCGGTCGAGTACCTGCGCGCCGCGATTTTGCGGGCCGATGCGCTGATCACCGAGCAGGTGAAGTGGCAGGCTCCGAGCTTCTGCTACGGCCGTGTCGACCGGGTGACTTTCCAGTTGAGGTCCAGGGACGTCGAACTCGTCTTCCACCGGGGCGCGAAGGTGAGGGACGACGCCGCCTCGTTCACGTTCGACGACGACAGCGGCCTGATGCGGTGGCGTTCCGGCGACCGGGCAATGGTCACCTTCAAGGACCTCGCCGAGGTCAAGGCGCGGGAGGCGGCGTTCATTTCGCTGGTCCGGCGGTGGGTCAGGGCGTGACGCAGGGCCTGATGCGGGCGGCTTCCGGGCCTGATACGGGCGGCCTACGGGCCGGGTCCATCGGGTCCGGCACCCATACGGTGCCGTCTCTGGGGGTCCGAGCCCCACATAAATGGGTGTTGGACCCGATGGCGGCGGCCCCCGGCGACGGGTGAAGGTGGAGTCAAACCCCCTTTCGACGGTCGTACCGGCGGGTGGCATGACGTTGCCGCCTGCCCGGGCACGGGTGCGGGCCGCGGCGCCCCTGACAGGGGGAGAGAAGCCGCGAGTCCGTCGAGTCACGAGAGGAGCCCGGCACGGATGGCGGCAGTGCCACGGCGACCTGCTCGCGCGCGGGTTTCCGCCCGCACGGCCCGGACCGCCGGCTGTGGCGCCTGCCCGCCGCCGCGTGCCGAGAGGAGCGCGTCATGCCCGGAACCGATGACAAGCTGCTCAGCGAGATCGCGGCTCGCGTGTACCGGGACGATCCCCGGTTCGCCCGCGCCTTCCGGGCCGGACGACCCTGCCCGCCGCGCGAATACCGGCGCACCCGGGCCTGGCCGCTGTGCGCCCTCGCCCTGGTGGCGCTGGGCACCGGTATCGCTCTGGCCCACGGGCTGCTGATCGTCACCGGCCTGGTCCTGGCCGGTATGGCAGCGGAGCTGTGCGACCCCCAGCGCACCGCGCGCAGACAGCGGACTCCCCCACCCCGGACCTGACCGCGACGGCCCACCGGACGGCCGCACCACGGTGGACGGCCGGGACGGCGAGGAGCGGGACCGTGTGGTGCTCCGTCAGTGCCACCCGGCCGTCCTCACTCATGATCCGCCGGCTGTGTCAGTCATGACAGACCGGCCGTCCCGATCACCACCGGCCGACCCGCGTCCCGATCCGCAGACCATCCCGAGCACGACCAGCCAACCCGTGCCCCGATCCGCAGACCGCCCCGATCAGGACCGGCCGACCGTGTCCTGATCGGTCACCGTCTCCTGCGGCGCGGGTTCCGGTGCCCAGTCCTCGGCCGGTGCGCCGCCGGCCGGTGCGGTCTTGCCGAACAGGCCCGTCAGGCGCCGGGCCACCGGTTCGGTGTAGCGGGCGGAGAGCGGGCCGAGAATGACGAGGATCAGCACGTAGGCCGTGGCCAGCGGGCCCAGGTCGGGTTCGATCCCGGCGGTGACGGCGAGCCCGGCGATGACGATGGAGAACTCGCCCCGGGCGACCAGCGTGCCGCCCGCGCGCCAGCGTCCCTTGACGGAGATACCGGCCCGCTTGGCGGCCCAGTACCCGGTGGCGATCTTGGTCAGCGCGGTGACGACGGCCAGGGCCAGCGCCGGCAGGAGCACCGGCGGAATGCTCTGGGGGTCGGTGTGCAGTCCGAAGAACACGAAGAACACCGCGGCGAACAGGTCACGCAGCGGGGCCAGGAGATTGTGCGCGCCCTCCGCCACCTCGCCGGACAGGGCGATGCCGACCAGGAACGCGCCCACGGCGGCCGAGACCTGCAACTGCTGTGCGAGCCCCGCGACCAGCAGGGTCAGGCCCAGCACGACCAGCAGCAGCTTCTCGGGGTCGTCGTTGGAGACGAAGCGCGAGATGTGCCGGCCGAACCGCACCGCCACCAGCAGCACCAGGGCGGCGACCCCGAGGGCGATGGCCAGCGTGACGCTGCCCGCCGCCAGGCCCGCGCCGGCCAGCAGGGCGGTGATGATCGGCAGGTACACCGCCATCGACAGGTCCTCGAGGACCAGGATGCTGAGGATCACCGGGGTCTCCCGGTTGCCCAGCCGTCCCAGATCGCCCAGGACCTTGGCGATCACACCGGACGAGGAGATCCAGGTGACCCCCGCGAGGACGACCGCCGCCACCGGCCCCCAGCCCAGCAGCAGCGCCATGGCGGCGCCGGGCAGGGCGTTGAGCGTGGCGTCGACGAGCCCGGCCGGGTACTGGGTCTTGAGGTTGGAGACCAGGTCACTGGCGGTGTACTCCAGCCCCAGCATGAGCAGCAGCAGAATGACGCCGATCTCGGCGCCGATGGCGACGAACTCCTCGCTGGTGTCCAGCGGGAGCAGTCCGCCCTGGCCGAAGGCGAGCCCGGCCAGCAGATACAGGGGGATGGGCGAGAACTGGAAGCGCCCGGCGAACCGGCCCAGCAACCCCAGGCCCAGGATGATCGCGCCGAACTCGATCAGGAAGACCGCAGACGAATGCACGCGATCACTCCCGTCCGAGAATCGCAGCGGCGGCATCGGCGCCCTCGCGCGTGCCGATCACGATCAGCGTGTCCCCGCCCGCGAGCCGGAGGTCCGGCCCGGGGGACGGGATCGCCTCGGCCCGCCGCAGCACCGCCACGATCGAGACGCCGGTCTCGGTGCGCATCCGGGTCTCACCCAGCAGCCGCCCGTTCCAGTGCGAGGTCGCCGACAGTTCGACGCGCTCCGCCACCAGCCCCAACTCGGTCGTCGACAGCAGGTTGGGGCTGTGATGCGACGGCATGAGGGCGTCGATGACGGCCGCCGCCTCCCCGGCGGTCAGCCGCACGGACAGAGCGCAGGCGTCGGGATCGTCCTCGCGGTACGCGCTCAGGGTCCGCGATCCGTCCCGGTGCGCGACCACGGACAGACGGCGCTGTTCTCGCGTGCTGAGGTCGTAGCGGACCCCGATTCCCGGCAACGGCGTACCACTCATGCGCGCAGCGCCCACAGTTGTTTCTCCCTGTCCGACTTGGCGGTTTCTTTAGGCAACCTTTAACGGCAGCCTATCGAGTTGTGTCCCGCGCAGGGAATTGCGGACGGTGTCAGCTGCGTCTCAATCGGGAGCGTCGGAGAGGGAATCCAGCGGGGGTGGAGCTGGTCATTCGGGCCAGTCGGAGTTCTTGATGACCTCGACGAAGTCGGTGCGCCGGAAGCCGGGTACGAAGTATGCCAGGACGTCGGCCTTGACGTTCCCGAAGGTCGTATCGGGGCGTTCCTCGATGCCTTCGGTGAACGCGGCGAGGATCCGGTTCTTGAAATCCGGGCGCGGGTGCGCGGAGACGACCGCAGCGCGCTCCTCGTCGGAGACCATGTGATAGCCGATGCCCAGGACGTCCAGTTCCACCCCGCGGGTCACCAGGGCGATCTCGGGTGCCATGTGCAGCGGGATCTCCGGGGTGGTGTGCAGGGCGATGCTCGTCCAGACGCGGTCGGCCGGCTCGCCGGTGATGCCGTGGGCGTGCAGAAAGCGGCGGGCCTCGTCGGCGCCGTCGATCTCGAAGCGCTGGTCGGTGCGACGCATACGCTTCGTGAGCCCGAGGTCGTGGAACATCGCGCCCACGTACAGCAGTTCGGGGTCGAAGTCGAGCCGCTGCTCCCGGCCGCGCAGCGATCCCCACAGGAAGACCCGCCGGGAGTGGTGGAAGAGCAGCGGCGGGGCGACGTCGCGGACCAGTTCGGTCGCCTCCCGTACCAGGGTGGTGTCAGGGATCCGCACTCCTGCGATCACTTCGTTCATCGTTCGTCCGCCTTTCTGGCTCGGCCTTGTCCGGATCGGTGATCCGCCTCCAGGGTTCACCGGACGACGTAGGCTGGGCCATGTCTTTGCTGCCAGGAGAACCACTGATTCGGACATGACGCATCGGGTTGGCTTCGTCGTCTTCGAGGGGGTGACCATGCTCGACGTCAGCGGTCCGTCGGAGGTTCTGCATCAGGCGGGTCGGCTCGCTCCCGGCTATGAGCTGGTGCTGGTCTCCCCGCGGGGCGGGACGGTCACCACCTCCGCCGGACTGGCACTGACCGGTACGGTCCGGGCGGCCGACGCGGGCCAGGTCGACACGGTCATGGTCGCCGGAGGCGACCGGCTGGCCCAGCAGCCGATCGAGGACGAACTGCTGACCGCGACCCGCGCCGTCACCGCGCGGGCGCCACGGGTCGCCTCGGTGTGCACCGGCGCCTTCGTCCTGGCCGAACTGGGCCTGCTGGACGGCCGCCGCGCGACGACGCACTGGCGGCACGCGGCCGTGTTCGCCCGCCGCTACCCCCGTGTGCGCGTCGAACCGGACGCCATGCACATCCGCGACGGGCGGTACGTCACCTCCGCGGGCATCAGCGCGGGCATCGATCTGACGCTCGCCCTGGTGGAGGACGACCACGGCGCCGACGTGGCGAGGAACGTCGCGCGTGAACTGGTCGTCTTCATGCAACGTCCGGGCGGGCAGTCGCAGTTCTCCACGGCCATCACGACCCCGCCTCCCCGCGGTGACCTGCTCCGCCCGCTGATCGCGTCCGTGCTCGCCGATCCGGCCGCCGACCACAGCCTGCCCGCCATGGCCGCGTCCGTCGCCGTCAGCCCTCGGCATCTGGCCCGGCTGTTCCGCGCCGAACTGGGCACCACGCCCGCACGCTGGGTCGAGCGGGTCCGCCTCGACCGCGCCCAGCAGTTGCTGCTCGAAGGCCACAGCGTGACCTCGGCCGCTCACCACAGCGGGCTCGGCACGGACGAGACCCTCCGCCGCGCCTTCGCCCGCCATCTGGGCACCACGCCGACCCACTACCGGAGACGCTTCGCCACCACCCGCGAACAGCGGTAGTCCGCGTCAGGCGAGGACGCGGGCGAGGAAGTCGCGGATGTGCCCGGTGATGGCGTCGAGGTGGCTTTCCAGAGCGAAGTGCCCGGACTCGATCAGGTGGATCTCGGCATCGGGCAGGTCCCGGCCGAACGCCGTGGCGCCGTCGGGGCCGAAGATCTCGTCGTTGGCTCCCCAGACCGCCAGCAGCGGGACCCGGGAGTCGCGGAAGTACCGCTGGACCTCGGGGTAGAGGTCCACGTTGGAGGGGTAGTCGCGGAAGAGCCGGAGCTGGATCTCGTCGTTGCCCGGCCGGTCCAGCAGGGCCTGGTCGTGGACCCAGTTGTCGGGGCTGACCAGGGTGCGGTCGGCGACCCCGTTGACGTACTGCCAGCGGGTGACATCGGGCGTCAGGGCGCCTCGCATGGAGGCTTCGGTGGCCGGCCCGGGTGTCTTGGCGTAGGCGAAGACACCGTCCCAGAAGGGCTTGACGAAGCCTTCCTCGTAGGCGTTGCCGTTCTGGGTGATGATCGCGGTGACGCGGTCCGGGGCCTGCAGGGCGAGGCGCCATCCGATGGGGGCGCCGTAGTCCTGCACGTACATCGCGAACCGGTCGACGCCCAGTTGCCGGAGCAGCCCTGAGGTGATCTCGGTGAGGGCGTCGAAGGTGTACGGGAAGTCCTGCGGGGAGGGCATCGCCGACTGGCCGAACCCGATGTGGTCGGGGGCGATCACGCGGTACCGGTCCGCGAGCGCCGGGATCAGGTGGCGGAACATGTGCGAGCTGGTCGGAAAGCCGTGCAGGAGCACGACCGCGGGCGCCTGGGGATCACCGGCTTCCCGGTGGAAGACCTCGAGACCGTTGACGGTGGCCGTGCGGTGATGGACTGCGTGGACCATGCCTCTCACCCATCTCTCGAACGTCAGTGGTGATGTATCCAGTCGAACACCTTCCACCTAACCAGTCAAGACGCTTTTACTGGTTAGGTCATGGCGGGGCAGCCGCCAGGCGGGCAGCAGACCGAGGGCGGTGAGCGCGGCCAGGGCCGGCAGGGCGGAACTCATCGTCGAAACGGCGGACCCGGTCGCGCCGGCCGCGACGGCGATACCGAGGGTCGGTCCGATGTTCATGGCGGTCTGCTTGAGCCCGCCGACAACCCCCGCGTACCCCGGCGGCGCGTCGCCGACGACGGTCCCGGTGGCGGTGACCATCACCGTGGCGAACCCGGCACCGATGACGGCGAAGGCCGCGCCCATGACCATCCACGGACCGGTCGCATCGAGCCGTGACAGCCCGGCGATGCCGGCCACGACGAGGCCCGTGCCGGCGATCGCGGTGCGCCGCGCACCGTACCGGCGCAGCGCGACGTCCGCGACGGGTGAGCCGAGGACCATGAACACGGTCAGCGGAAGGACGCGCAGACCGCAGGTGAGCGGATCGAGGCCAAGTGCGTCCTGGAGATGGAACGTGACCCTGAACAGCGTGCCGAACAGGCCGGCGGAGGTGACCAGCAGGATGGCCATCGAGGCCGTCACGGGTACGGACCGCGCCACGGCAGGCGGGACGATCGGGTGTGTGGCGCGCCGCTCGTGCCGGACGAGCAGCGCCACGACGCCTGCGACGGCGAGGAGTTCGAGCAGCGTCGTCGCCGCGGTCCACCCCCGCGCGGGCACGCCGGCCAGGGCGTGCACCAGGACCGCGAGCGCGATCGCGAGCAGGCCCGCGCCGGGGAGGTTGAGCCGCGAGGAGCCGGCACGTTCGAGTGGCGGCGTCCGCACGGCGAGGACGAGAGCGGCGATGACGCACGCGACGGGCACGTTGACCCAGAACACGGCACGCCAGCCCCAGTGCGCCACGAGTACACCGCCGAGGAGGGGACCGGACCCCGCGGCGACCGCGATCGCACTGGTGCGCACGGCGATCGCCGTGCCGAGCCGTTCCGAGGGATACGTCAGCCGCAGCAGCGCCAGCGTCGCGGGTTGCAGGAGCGCGCCGAACCCGCCCTGCACCACGCGCAGGACCACCACCCAGCCGACGGACGGCGCGAGCGCGATCCCGGCCGAGGCGGCCCCGAAACCGAGGACGCCGACGAACAGCAGGCGCGGATGTCCGTACCGGTCCCCGAGGCGCCCGGCGATCACGAGTAACGCGGCCACCGCGACCAGATAGCCGGTGCTCGTCCACTGGATCCGCGCCATGCTCGCGCCGAGATCACGCTGGAGGCTGGGCTGCGCCACGAGCAGGATGGTCCCGTCCAGCGCGACGATCACCGCGCCGGCCACGCTGACCAGAAGCGCGAGCCGCCGCTGGAAGGGGGCGGTCACGACGCCACCGGGCCGAGGTGGGCGGCCAGGACGGCCGCGATGAGCCGGTCGCACTGGTCGTCAGCGGGACCTCCGTCCAACGGCGGGTCCCCGAGGGCCAGTTGCAGGCTGCCCCAGGACCACAGCTGGGCTGTTCCGTGCAGGTTCGACCACAGGGCGGCGGCGGTCACGGCAGGCGGCGGTGCGGTCTCGTCCGACTCGTCGGCGCCGTGCGCGGCATCCCGCTCCGATCGGCACCGGGCGACGAGTTGGGTGATGCGCGCGAACAGCGGGAGGGTCGTCCGGCGCAGCCGCGGCTGGTCCGGTGCCTGCGGCCCGCTGTCGAGCAGGTCGTGCCGGAACATCAGCTCGAACATGCCGCGGCGCTCCAGCGCGTACCCGACGTACACCCGCGCGACGGCCTCCAACTGGGCGCGCGGTGTGGTCACCCCGGCGACCGCGGCCTCGAACCGGGCGCCGAGGTCCTCGAAGCCGCGAAGGGCGATGGCGGACAGCAGCGCGTGGTGCGTGGGGAAGTAACGGCGCGGCGCCCCGTGCGACACCCCCGCCCGGCGGGCCGTTTCCCGCAGGCCCACGGACGCGGAGCCCTCGGTGAGCACAAGATCCACCCCGGCGTCGATCAGCCGCTCCCGCAGGGAGCCCTCTTCACTCATAGACACTGTCTATCAGGCGGCGTAGACAGTGTCTACTCACCGTGGCCGGTCGACGACTGGTCGACGTGATGCTTGCGTGTAACCTGTCAAGCGAGCCGATTCGGTTAGGGAGTGCGATGGCGACCGAGCGGGAGCGGCAGGACGCGCTGCTGGAACTCCTCAACAGCACGCCGGTGGTCAACGGTGTCGTCCAGGACCGGCTGGCGGACCCGGAGGCGGCCAGGTCCTGGCAGCAGACCCACGGCGGCAGCGGAACCGAGGACGAGCTGCGCGGCCTCGTGCAGGCGCGGGACGCCCTCCAGGACGTGGTGCGCGGCATCCGGCCCGCCACGTCGCTGGCCCCGCTCCTGAAGGGCGTCACCTCCCGCCCGCGCATCTCGCCCGCGGGGGTGTCGTGGGAGCTGGACCCCCCTCCGGAGCGCCGGATGGCGGTGGAAGCGGTCCTGGCGTGGAGCGCGCTTCAGCGGACGATCCCCGGGCGGCTGCGGCCGTGCGCCAACCCCGAGTGCCGACGCTTCCTCATCGACCGCAGCAAGACCAACAAGGCCCGCTGGTGCTCGATGGCCGTCTGCGGCAACCGTATGAAGGCACGGCGCCACTACCAGCGCACTCGCGACGCCGCAGCCGAGTAGCACCGGCTCGCCCGCGCGCCGAGCGGCTCGGATCCCGACGCCTGCCGCCCGCCGCCCGTCCGCGGCTTCACTCGCGTGTCCCGGAGCGGCCCCACGTCCGCGCAGTGATCCGCCTCACATGCTGTCACAGCGGTCCATCACGCGGTGTCTTGAGGCCGAACCCCTGGAAACGGAGGAGACACCATGGTGGAGAACACGGACGTCGTCGTGATCGGTGGCGGATACGCCGGCGTCATGGCCGCCAACCGCCTGACGCGGCGCGACGACGTGACGGTGACGCTGATCAACCCGCGCCCGACTTTCGTCCATCGGATCCGCCTGCACCAACTGGTGGGCGGAACCGACGACGCCGTCGTCGACTACCGGGACGTCCTGGCCGACGGCGTCCGGCTGGTGGTCGACTCGGCGACACGGATCGACGCGGCCACGCGCCGCGTGACGCTGGCGGCCGGCGGCACGGTCGGCTACGACTACCTGATCTACGCGGTGGGCAGTGGCAGCGCCGACCCGCGCGTGCCCGGTGCGGCCGAGTTCGCCCACCCGATCGCCACCCTGGAGGAGGCGCAGCGGCTGCGGCCGATCGTCGACGCCGCCCCCGCGACGGACGCCGTGACGGTCGTCGGAGCGGGTCCCACCGGCATCGAGACCGCCGCCGAGCTGGCGGAGGCCGGCCGCACCGTGACCCTGGTCTGCGGTGGGGTGCTCGGCCCGTACCTGCACCCCCGGGGCCGACGCTCGGTGGCGGGGCGGCTGGCGGCGCTGGGCGTGACCGTGCTCGACGGTCCCGGCACGGAGGTGACGGCCGTGACCCGCGATGCCGTACGGCTCGGTGACGGCCGCGAGCTGCCGAGCCGGGTGACCGTCTGGACCGCAGGCTTCGGCGTGCCGGACCTGGCCGCGCGCAGCGGGCTGAGCACCGACGCCCTGGGCCGCCTGCTCACGGACGAGACGCTGACGAGCGTGGACGACGAGCGTGTCGTCGCGGCCGGGGACTCGGCGGCCCCGTCGGACCTGCCGTTGCGAATGAGCTGCCAGGCCGCGATTCCTCTGGGCGCGCGGGCCGCCGACACGGTGCTCAGCCGGATCACGGGCGAGCGGCCCTCGGCCCTCAACCAGGTGTTCGCCGGCCAGTGCATCAGCCTGGGCCGACGCGCCGGCATCTTCCAGTTCGCCCACAGGCACGACGTCGCGCTGTGGTTCCACATCGGCGGTCGCGCCGGCGCGAAGGTCAAGGAGTTCGTGTGCAGGGGCATCGTCAAGCACCTGGCCGACGAGGCACGCGAGCCCGGTTCGTACGGCCTGCACCGCGTCTCGGGAGGCGCCAAGCGCCAGGAGCTGCTGGAGGGCCGGCGCGGCGAGGCGCCGGCTACCGGCGCACGGGCAGCCTAGTGCTGTGACCGGAAAGGTTCACCGGCTCGCGACGCCCGGCACGGCACTCCCCCAGCCTTCGGCCGGGGGTACCCCCACGCCGCGTTGTCGCATCACCCGAGTACATCCCGTACGCGGGCCATGCTCCGCCTTGCGAGGCTCCCCCACTGCCCGAAGGGCGTGGGAGGTGCCCCCAGCACCGGACGCCGCGAGCTTCCCGGCAAACCTTCCCGGCCACAGCACCAGTCAGGCACATGTGGGCACCGAACAGGGCCGGCCGGATCGTACGGCCACCGACGCAAAGGTCCGTGCTGTGCACGCACGCTTGAACGCCCCCGTGACAAGGCCGTCCGCAAAGGAGAGGGTCGACGCATGAGCGACCACGCCACTGACCTCGCGACCGAGGCGTTCATCGCCCACCGCAACCTGCTCTTCACCGTCGCCTACGAGATGCTCGGATCGGCTGCCGACGCCGAGGACGTCCTCCAGGAGACCTGGCTGCGGTGGGTCGATGTCGACTTGGCGCAGGTGCGCGACCAACGCGCCTATCTGGTCCGGATCACGACCCGGCAGTCGCTCAACCGGCTGCGCGCGATGAAGCGCCGCAAGGAGGCGTACGTCGGCCCCTGGCTGCCCGAGCCGCTGCTCACCGCGCCGGACGTGGCCCAGGACGTCGAACTCGCCGAGAGCGTGTCGATGGCGCTGATGCTGGTCCTCGAGACGCTGTCGCCGACGGAGCGCGCCGTCTTCGTACTGCGCGAGGTCTTCGAGGTCGGCTACGACGAGATCGCGGCGGCCGTCGACAAGAGCCCCGCGGCCGTCCGCCAGATCGCGCACCGCGCTCGCCGGCACGTGGACGCCCGCCGCCCGCGCAAGGTGGTCTCCCCCGGCGAGACCCGGGCGGCCCTGGAGTCGTTCCAGCGCGCGTTCGAGACCGGGGACCTGCAGGGACTCCTCGACGTGCTCGCCCCCGAGGTCGTCCTGATGAGCGACGGCGGCGGCGTCAAGCAGGCAGCGCTGCGGCCGGTCGTCGGCGCCGAGAAGGTGGTCCGCATGTTCGTCGGCGGTGCCGGAAAGGTCCAGGGCAGGCTCACCATCGACCCCACGCTGGTCAACGGCGGCCCGGCGCTCTTCGTACGCCTGGACGGCGAGATCGACGGCATCATGGCGGCCCGTGTCGAGGACGCCCGCATCACCGGCCTCTACTACGTCCGCAACCCGGAGAAGCTGTCCCGCGTGGAATCCGAGACGCCGCTCACCCTGCGCTGAAGACCGGTGGGCGACAGCCACGCCAGGTGGCATCAGGCCGGGGGACGACGGCTCGGGCGTCGTCCCCCCGCCTCCAGGATCAGCGCAATCATGTCGGCGCGCGCGGCTCAACCGGCGGACGCGCCGAACCACTTGGGCAGCCGGCTGAGCAGATCCCGCTGTGCCTCACCGACCCACGCCACATGGCCGTCGGGCCGCAGCAGTACCGCGGGCGCGTCCAACTCCTCGCCGACGTCCACGACATGATCGACCCGGTCCGCCCAACCGGCCACCGAAAGACGGCCGGTCCGGTCGAGCAGCAGCCCGCGTCCACCGTGCATCAGGTCGTAGAGGCGCCCCCGCTTCAGCCGCACGTCCCGCAGCCGCCGGCCGAGCAGTTCGTGGCCCTCACCGAAGTCGTAGCGAACCTCGACCGCGGTGATGATCCCGGTCACGTACCGGTTCACCTCCTCGAAGTCCATCAGCTTCGAGAACAGCTCCCGCAGCGCGGTCGCACCCGGATCGGTCCCCAGCAGGGTCATCTGCGCGCGGGTGTTGTCCAGCACCCGGGCGCCGACCGGGTGCCGTTCGGCGTGGTAACTGTCCAACAGCCCTTCCGGCGCCCAGCCGTTGACCTCGGCGGCCAGCTTCCAGCCCAGGTTGAACGCGTCCTGCACGCCCAGGTTGAGTCCCTGCCCGCCGGTCGGCGGGTGGATGTGCGCCGCGTCGCCGGCCAGCAGTACCCGGCCCACCCGGTAGCGCTCGGCCTGCCGCGTGGCGTCGCCGAACCGGGACAGCCAGCGCGGCGAGTGCGCCCCGAAGTCGGTTCCCGCGACCGCCCGGAGCTGCTTCTTGAACTCGTCGAGGGTCGGCGCGGTCGCGCGGTCCTCGGCCACGCCGTCCGCGGGCACGCCGATGCGGTACACCCCCGCGTGCCCGTCCACATCGGGAATGGCACCGAACCGCAGTTGTGTCCTGCGGACCTCCGTGACGACGGCGGCGATCGTCGCCGGATCCTCGGTCACCTCCATGTCGCCCAGCAGGGTCTCGATCTTGGCGGGCTCGCCGGGGAAGCCGACGCCGAGCAGTTTGCGCACGGTGCTGCGGCCGCCGTCGCAGCCGACGAGGTAGCGCGAGCGCAGGTGCGTGCCGTCGGCCAGTCCGACGGTCACCGCGTCCTCGTCCTGGCTCAGCCCGACCACTTCGTGTCCGCGCCGGATCTCGGCTCCGAGTTCGAGGGCGTGCTCGTTGAGCAGCCGCTCGGTGACCGGCTGCGGGACGGCGAGGCCGTACGGGTGTGCCGTGTCCAGCCGCTCCGGCCACGGCTTGTGGATGCCGCCGAAGAAACCGCCGGACCGGAACTTCTCACTGACCGCGAGGAACCGGTCCAGCAGACCGCGCTGGTCCATCATCTCGACGCTGCGCGTGTGCAGGCCGCGCCCGCGGGACTGCCCGGTCGGCTCGGTCAGCTTCTCCAGCACGACCACGTGCACACCGTGCAGCCGCAACTCGCCGGCCAGCATCAAGCCGGTGGGTCCGCCGCCGGCCACGATCACGTCAATCATCAAAACGCCCGTTCAAGGAGATGGGATTCCGCCGGCCGCCCGCCCCGCGCGATCCAGCGGCGCGCACACCCGCATGCTGACAAAGTGCACGTACTTAGCGAATCACTTGTTTCCGCGGATTCTGGCCTCGAGTGGAGATTCTGCGGCACGACCAGG
Source organism: Streptomyces sp. NPDC091412 (assembly GCF_044756885.1). Lineage (NCBI taxonomy): Bacteria > Bacillati > Actinomycetota > Actinomycetes > Kitasatosporales > Streptomycetaceae > Streptomyces > Streptomyces sp. NPDC091412. The sequence goes on from NZ_JBIVTV010000007.1 coordinate 193,640, forward strand.
GTCTTGCCGCAAGGCCCCTGGTGCGCTATAGGTTGAAAGTGGCAAGGAGTGAGTGCTCCTTGCCTTTGTCTTTGGCTGTGCCCTTCGCTGTCCACCGCGGACGAACGCGCCCCGTCCACCGTGGACGAACGCGCCCCCTGCCGGCCCAAGAACTAGGATCGATCCCAGCGCACAGATCACAGCGCCATGAGGGGCTGCTCCGGCCGCCCCGGCCGACCACCCCGCAGGAGGTCCGCGATGGCGACGCTGCTGTCCGTCAACGTGGGGATGCCCACCGACGTCTCATGGCAGGGAAGGACCGTTCACACCGGAGCCTGGAAGACCCCCGTCGAGGGTCCCCGCATGGTCCGGCGGCTCAACGTCGACGGAGACGGCCAAGGAGATCTGGCCGGGCACGGCGGCGAGATTCGTGCCGTCCTCGTCTACCAGTCGGAGTCCTACCGGTACTGGCGAAAGCAGCTCGGGCGCGACGACCTGGCCTTCGGGATGTTCGGGGAGAACTTCACCGTCGACGGACTGCCCGACGACGAAGTGCGCATCGGCGACCGGTACCGCATCGGCGAGGCCGAATTCGAGGTCACCCAGCCCCGCGTCACCTGCTACCGCGTCGGCATGCGCCTCGGCGAGCCCACCATGGCGTCCCTGCTGGTCGCCCACCACCGCCCCGGCTTCTACCTGCGCGTGCTCACCGAGGGGCACGTCCAGGCCGGCGACGAGATCACCCTCACCCGCAAGGGTCCCGGGGAACTCAGCGTCGCCGACACCGACGCGCTGCTCTACCTCCCCGACCGCGACCCCGCGAAGCTGCGCAAGGCGCTGAACATCCCCGCCCTCAGCCCCGGATGGCAGCAGTCCTTCCGCGAACTCGCCGCGGCCCAGCAGCCCACACAAGAACCTGGATGGCCGGGCGAACGCGCGAGCACCCAGCAGTCCAGGCAAGAGCCGGGGTGGCCGGGCTTCAGGGCCATGCGCGTCGCCCGCATCGTCCCCGAGACCCCCGACGTCTCGTCCATCTACCTCGACAGCGCCGACGGCACACCCCTGCCCGAGGCCCTCCCCGGCCAGTACCTCTCCATCCGGCTCGCCGTCGGCGACACCGTCCCCACGGTGCGCAGCTACTCCCTGTCCTCCGCGGCCACCGCGGCCACCGCGGCCACCGCCCACACCTACCGCATCAGCGTCAAGCACGAATCCTGTGGGAAGGTCAGCGGCTACATCCATGCCACGCTGCGCTCCGGGGACCTCGTGGACATCGCAAGTCCCCGAGGAACGTTCGTACTCGAAGCAGGCACCCGCCCGATCGCCCTCATCTCCGCGGGGATCGGCGCGACTCCCGTACTCGCCATGCTCCACCGGCTCGCGTCCGCGCGGGACCCGCGCCCCGTCTGGTGGATCCACACCGCGCACGACCGCGTCCACCATGCGTTCGCGGCCGAGACCCACGCCCTCCTGGCACAACTCCCCGACGCCCACGAGCACATCTACTACACCTCCGACACCCCGCCCCCGGGCGAGCACCACATCACCCGGGGCCGCCCGACCGCTCCGGCGCTCGCGGCCCTGGACATCCCCACCGACGCGGACGCCTACCTCTGCGGGCCCACCGCCTTCATGAAGGACCTCGGCGGTTACCTGCGCGATCACGGTCTGCGCGCGGAGCGGATCCACACGGAACAGTTCAGCGCCCTTCCCGCCATCAACCCCGGCGTCACGCCCACCGCCGCCGTCCGGCCGCACCAGCCGCCCGGCCCCAAGGGCACCGGCCCCCTCATCACCTTCGCCCGCAGCGGCGTCAGCACCCCGTGGTCACCGTCCCACGCCTCGCTGCTCGACCTCGCCGAAGCCTGCGACATCCCCACCCGCTGGTCCTGCCGCTCCGGCGTCTGCCACACCTGCGTCACCCACCTCATGGCGGGCGACGTCACCTACACCACCCCGCCCCTCGAACTCCCCGAAGCCGGCACCGTCCTCGTCTGTTGCAGCCGACCGACCACCGAAGTCGTCCTCGACCTCTAGTCATGCCCGGCGTCGCGACGCGCCTGATCTGCTCCGCTGGCACATGCCCAGGATCGCCCCCGATGGGCGGCTGCGGCCCGGCCTCACCATCTCCCTCGCGCATTACCGGAGTTCCGGCCGCGCGCCACTGCAACTGGTGGTGCGGACGCCACCGGCCCGGGCGGACGCCGGGCAGTGGATGTCCCTGGCCCTGTGGGAGGGGTCCGACAACGAAGCCTCCAGGCAGCACCTCCCGCACCCGCACCCGCACCCCGACCGGCGTTTCCGGCTCGACCTGCACCGGCATCTCTGGGACTCCGGGCGGAGTGGGGAACTGGCACGGCGGTGCGGTGCATCCTCGATGACACCGCCCGGCCTGCCCATCGTCCACGATTCCCCGTGGGCGGAGGCTGGTTGGGCTGCCGAGGCGGAGTTGCTGTTGCGGGCCGAACGGCGCCCCCGCGGGGCCTTCACGGTGCGGCTCGGCGCGCGGAGCCGCACCGTGCTCGAACTCGTGGCCCCCGACGACAGTCACGCCCCGACGTTCCGGCCACTGCGGGAGGCGCTGCCGCCGCAGGAGGTCGCGGCGCTTCCGGTGCTGCCGGAGGCGGCCGCCCGGGTCCTGCCGGATCTGGAGCTGCTGGGCGCCGGGCTGCTCGCGGCCGAGCGACTGCATCCGCTCGTCGCCGCGGTACTGGCGACGTGCGGCTCGGTACCGGTGGCCGGTGCCCGTCCCGAGCCCGGCGATCCGCACCGGGTGGAATGCCGCGGCGAGGTCCCGGATCGCGCTGCGGGACGGGGTGCTGACGGCCGTCGACCACGATCCGGCCCAACTGCGCCGGGAGGAGCTGCTGGTGGCGCTCGGCGGGCCCGCGCTGCCGTGCCTGCGGGCGATCGACACGGTGCACCGCAGTCCGGAGGCGCTTCCGGCGGTCCGGGAACGGCTCGGTCACGGTGACGTCGCCGGGGCGCTGGCCGTGGTCGAGGGACTGCTCGGCCCCGCCGCGGTCCTGCGCGACGGGCCGCTCCGGGAGGAACTGGAGTCGGCCGCGGCCCGCCGCATCGACCACGGGCTCTTCCGCTCGGGGCTCTTCGCCACGCACCCCGGTGCCGGTGCGGCCGGGGACGGGAACGCCTCGGGCGTGGGACGGGCGGAGGCAGGCCACCCCGCCGCGCTGGGCGCATGTCGTCTCCATCGGCTGAGCGAGCCGGACGAGTGGGGCGGGGGCACCCTCGTAGGTGCCCCCGCCCAGGTCAGCTCCAGGTCATGTTGATCTCGCGTTCGAAATTGACGTAGCCGGCGCGGTGGAAGGCCTGCGCCATGGGGGTGTTGCCGAGGTCGGTGGACGCCCGGATGCGGGGGACGTCCTGCTCGGCGAGCACACGGGTGCCCTCGGCGAGGATGTCGTCGATGTAGCCCTTGCCGCGATGGGCGGGCAGGACCGCGATGTAGGCGAGGATGGGGTTGTAGCCGTTGTGGGCCGGGATGACGAATCCCACCGGCTCTCCGTGGGGCAGGGTCGCGACGCGCCACCAGTCCCGCGGGCTGGTGTAGCGGGCGAGTTCGCCCTCGTAGTGCTTGACGGCCGCTTCGTGGGTGGACATCCGGGTCAGGTCGTTCCGGCCGTGTGCGTCCAGCGTCCCGTCCAGGACCGAGGTCATCAGGTCAACGAGTTCCCCGGCGTCGTGGACGGGTCGGAACGCGAGGCGCCCGCCGGGCCCGGGGACGGGCGATTCGGGACGCCATTCCAGACGCAGCCGTTCGACGAAGAGCCGCGCGCCGGTGCGTTCCAGCACCGTCATGCGCTCCTCGACGCCTTGCCTGGTCAGCGCCTTCTCACGCCAGTCCGGCGGGATGAAGCGGCTGTACTCGGGGGGACGCGACCCGTCCGGGAGGGTGGCCGCCATCGCGGTGCGCAGAAGTCGCACCCCGATGTCCACACGATCGGGGCTCGGGATGCCGTCGTCGATGTCGAGGATGTCCAGGATCAGTGGTGCGTCGCCGCCTGGACGGCTCCACCAGGCCGCTCTGGCCAGCAGGCGGTCGCCGTGCATGGCGACCCACATCCATTCCGGGCGTCGGCGGCCGGCGGCGAGGTCGTCCGCCAGTTCCTCGTTGAGGCTGTAGGGCAGTCGGCGGAAGAGGTCGAGTTCTTCGCGTCCGGTGATCGGACGCATGGTCAGGTCGTTCTGAATCACGGTCAAGGCACGCTCCGGTGAAAGCGCCCGTCCGCTCCGGGGTCAGAGATGGCCGGCACCCCGGGAGGACTCGAGCGCGGAGATGATGGCGATCATGGGCTTGTCCCTCCTTTCGCTGTCGCGGTCCCCCACCCTCGTGGTGGGGGTTCGACTGTAGCGTGCAACCGCGCCTCGACTCACCTCACTTGTTTCCCCCGCAGCACCCTCCACAGCACCCAGGCCTGGACGAGACCCCCTGCTGTCAGGAGCAGGAGGTACACCCCGCCCGTGACCGGCAGTGCGGTGATCGGGACGGAGAGGGGCAGCGCCGCCCAGATGAGCCAGACACCCGAGAACCCCGGGTCGCCGAACAGGACGAGCGCCTCGATCCAGAGTGCCAACCCGACGATGGTCGCCGCGTAGCCGCCCGCGAGCCACGCCGCGACGCGCCCTCGCTCGTAGCCGGCCGGTCCCTGCAATGCCGCCGTCATGGTGCGTCTCCTCACTGCCGTGGCGGGGTCCACCGTGGATCGCCCGCGGTCCAAGGATCACGTCGGAGGGGACGGCCCGGCCTCGGTACGCCTACTCAGTTCTGCCTGAGTACGCCGCCCTTGGGTGACAAGTGCCCGGCGGTCCGAGGTGTGCGGTCCGGGCCGGCGTCCTTCGGAGCGGGGAGCGGGTCCGCCGCTCCTGTGCTGTACGGGACACCCGGCCCGGGACGTCACTGCGGGGCGTCGGTGTAGCCGCGGGCCCGGACGAGGTCCTGGGTGAGACGGGTGAAGGCGCGGGCGGCGGCGCTCTGGTAGCTGCTGCCGCGCCGCAGCAGCGTGACGGTGCGTGCGGGCAGGGCGGGTTCGAGGGGGACGGGGCGCAGGTGCGGGTGGTCGTGGGTGATGGCGTCGGGAAGCACGGTGGCGATCGGGGTGCGCCGCACGATCTCGACGAGGGCCTGGACGGAGTCGGCCTCCACCACGATGCGGGGTTGCACCCTGTGGGTCGCGAAGTGGGCGTCGATATGACTCCGGGTGGCGAAGTCGCCGTTCAGCAGCGCGAGTTGCTGATTGCTCAGCTCGTTGACCGGTAGCGGCCGGGACGGGCCCGCCCCCGGGTCGGTGGCGCCGGTGACGAGGCTCAGGGTCTCGGTGAACAGGGTCTGCGCCACGACGCCGGGAAGGTGGGAGCCGGAGAAGGCGATGCCGAGGTCGAGGTCGTCGGCGAGCAGGGCCGACTCGATACGGTCCTGGGTCATCTCCTTGACGTCCAAGGTGATGCCGGGATGGCGGGCGTGCATGTCGGCGACCAGGGGGCCCACCAGATAGGAGGTGAAGGTCGGCGTCGCCGCCAGGCGCAGGTGGCCCCGGGTCAGGTCCTGGACGTCCTGGACGGCACGCCGTCCGGCCTCCAGGTCCCGCAGGGCGCGGCGGGCGTGGCGCGCGTACGTCTCGCCGGCGTCGGTCAGTCGCACGGTGCGGCCGCTGCGGTCGAGGAGCGGCACCCCCACGGTCCGCTCCAGTTGCCGGACCTGCTGGGAGAGCGTGGGCTGGGAGATGCGCAGGTCTTCGGCGGCGCGGGTGAAGCTGCCGTGCTCGGCCACGGCGAGCAGGTAGCGCAGGTGACGCAGTTCCAGAGCCATGGGAACGATTATAGATACGGGCAATGGGAGACATGGGTACTGCGTCTTGGACTCTATAGGACCAGGTCATGCATGGTGGATTCACCGAGTCCGGCAGGCCGGAACCCAACGAAGGGAGTGACTCATGCGCGACCTCGCCCAGGGCGTCACGCGTTTCCAGCGGGACGTCCACCCCGCCAAGGCGGACCTGTTCGCCCACCTCGCCGAGAACCACACGCCGCACACGCTGTTCATCGGCTGCTCCGACGCCCGCGTCGTCCCGGAGCTGATCACGGCCAGCGAACCGGGCGAGCTGTTCGTCGTCCGCACCGCGGGCAACCTCGTCCCGTCCCACACGCCGGGCCCCGACGCCGTGGCGGCGGCCATCGAGTACGCCGTGGCCGTCCTCGGCGTGTCCGACATCGTGGTGTGCGGGCACTCCGGCTGCGGCGCCATGACGGCCCTCGCCGAGGCCCACGACCTGCGCGGGGTGCCGGCGGTCGCCCAGTGGCTGCGGCACGCGGACGCCTCCCGCGCCCGTACCGCCGTCCGCGGGGACGTCGCCGCCCTGGTGCGCCAGAACGTGCTCGCCCAGCTGGCGAACCTGGTCACCCACCCCTCGGTCGCCCGCGGTCTGACCGAAGGCGCCCTCACCCTGCACGGCTGGGTCTACGACATCGCCACCGGAGGCGTCGAGAACGTCGGCGCCGCACCGCAGGCGACCGCGTCCGCGGCCTGACGGCGGTCCGGCCCCACGGACCTCGGCCCCCCATCGCCCCGGCCTGCCACGTCGCAGTCGACCGGGTGCCCCCAGGGTGTCCCCCACCCCCTGATCTCTGAACCCCGAAAGGAACCCCTCATGCCGCACGCCCAGTTCGACCCCACCGCCCGGCAGGCCATCGCCATCACCGCCGTCGAGGCCAAGATCCGCAAGGACCTCACCTGGCAGCAGATCGCGGACGCGGCCGGCCTGTCGGTGGCCTTCACCACCGCCGCCGTGCTCGGCCAGCACGCCCTGCCCGAGCCGGCCGCCCAGGCCGTCGGCGAGCTGCTCGGCCTGGACGCCGACGCGGTCGCGCTGCTCCAGACGATCCCGACCCGGGGGTCGATCCCCGGCGGCATCCCGACGGACCCGACCATCTACCGCTTCTACGAGATGCTCCAGGTGTACGGCACCACGCTCAAGGCCCTGGTGCACGAGCAGTTCGGTGACGGCATCATCTCCGCGATCAACTTCAAGCTGGACGTGAAGAAGGTCGCCGACCCCGAGGGCGGCGAGCGTGCGGTGATCACCCTGGACGGCAAGTACCTGCCCACCAAGCCCTTCTGATCCGCCCCCATCGGAACGGCTCCGGGGCGGTGCGGGCCCGCCCGTCCGCCCCGGCTTCCTCCTCCTACGGAAGGACACCCTTGATGGACTTCGCACAGCGCACCATCGACATCGCCCGCCGCAACGTCGCCGAGGGCGGCCGCCCGTTCGCGACCGTCATCGTCAAGGACGGCGAAATCCTGGCCGAGAGCCCGAACCGGGTCGCCCAGACCAACGACCCCACGGCGCACGCCGAGATCCTCGCCATCCGCGAGGCGTGCACCAAGCTGGGCACCGAGCACCTCGTCGGCGCCACGATCTACGTGCTCGCCCAACCGTGCCCGATGTGCCTGGGGTCGCTCTACTACTGCTCACCGGACGAAGTGGTCTTCCTCACCACCCGGGACGCCTACGAGCCGCACTACGTGGACGACCGCAAGTACTTCGAACTGGACAACTTCTACGAGGAGTTCGCCAAGAACTGGGACGAGCGCCGGCTGCCGATGCGCTACGAGCCGCGCGACGCCGCGGTCGAGGTCTACCAGCTCTGGCAGCAGCACAACGGCGGCGAGCGCCGTGTCCCCGGCGCCCCCACCGCGGCCTGAGGAGCAGCCATGTCCCTCATCGAACCGAACGCCGCCGAGCTGCGGCATCTGGAGCGCGCGGTCGAGCTGGCCGCCGAGGCGGTGCGGGCCGGGGACGAGCCGTTCGGCTCGGTCCTGGTCGGTGCCGACGGGCAGGTCCTGGCGGAGGACCGCAACCGGGTGCACAGCCTGGACGACAACACCCGGCATCCGGAGTTCGAGCTGGTCCGCTGGGCCACCGCCCATCTCACCGAGCGGCAGCGCGCGGAGGCCACCGTCTTCACCTCCGGGGAGCACTGCCCGATGTGCGCGGCCGCCCACGGCTGGGCCGGCCTCGGCCGGATCGTCTACGCCCACTCGGCCGCCCAGTTGACCGACTGGCTGGCCGAACTGGGCGTACCGCCGTCTCCGGTGCGCTGCCTGCCGATCCAGGACGTCGTGCCCGGCCTGACGGTGCAGGGCCCCGTCCCGGCCCTGACCGACCGCCTCCGCGAACTGCACCGCGCCTTCCGCGTCGGCCGGCCGGGCACGGCCGCTTCCTGACAGCAGGGTTGGAGGGCGCGGCCGGGGTGTCCATGCCCGGCGCGCGTCCGGTCACCGCGCCCGCACCGCGTCCACCGCGGTGCGGGCGCGGTGACCGGCATGCCCGCTCATCGTCGCTCGGCCGTGCCGTGGTCCGGGTCCGCCTGCGCTTCGGCCTCGCGCAGCAGGGCCGCGATCCCGCGGAAGCCACGGCGTTCGGCGTGGGCGCGGGCCGTCGTCCCGTCGGCGTCCGGCAGCGGCGGGTCGGCGCCCGCCCCGAGCAGCACCTCCACGACCTCCTGATGCGTGCGTCCGCCGTCACCGAGGATCACCGCCTCCAGCAGCGCCGTCCAGCCGAGCCGGTTGACGTGGTCGACGTCGATGCCGGTCTCGGCCAGTACGGCCCGTACGTAGGCCACGTGACCGCGCTCGCTCGCCGGGATCACCGACACCCCGCCGAACCGGTTGGTCAGCTTCAGGTCCGGCCCGCCGGGCAGCAGCGCGCGCATCATCGCCACGCTTCCGGTGACCCCGGTGACCAGCCAGGCGCTGTCCAGGTGGTCGTCCTGCGCGTTCACGTCGGCGCCCGCGTCGACCAGCACCCGGGCCGCCTCCACCTCGTCGGCGAGGGCCGCTCGCAACAGGGGCGTACGGCCCTGCTCGTCACGTGCCTCACGGTCGGCGCCGGCTGCCAGCGCCTCGCGGACGGCGGCGGCTTCGCCGTGGTGCGCGGCGTCCAGCAGGGCACGGTCGGTCGGGGAAAGCGACTTCTTGGCCACGACGGAACTCCTCCACAGGGTGGCAACGGACAACGGGACGACGGCGGCGACAAGGACGACAAGGACGACAAGGACGACAAGCAAAGCAGAGGAGCGGAAAAGGGTGGTGGGCGAGAGGCCGGGAGGGCGGGAGAAGCCGGAACCCGCGGCGCGCGGGGCGAATGCCCCCGCGCGCCGCGGTGGCCGAGTGCCCACCGGTTCGGGGACGCCACTCACTCGGGTACGCCGGTCACTCGGGGGTGCTACAGCATGAGGTCAGCGCCCGTTGCTGATCGCCGCGACACCGGCCTGGGCGAACTTCTCGTCCAGGTCGCCGGACGGGGCGCCCGCGACGCCGATGCCCGCGATCGGGGCGTTGTCGTACGCGACCGGGGCGCCGCCCGCCAGGAACAGCGTGCCCGGAATGTCCTTCAGGGTCGGTGCCGAGTCCAGGCGCTTGACCAGCTCGGAGGTGGGCGCGTTCCAGGAGACCGCGGTGTACGCCTTCTTGATCGCCGAGTCGTAGGACTGCGGGCCGGCACCGTCGCCGCGCAGGGTGACGATCGTGTTGCCGTTGCGGTCCACCACCGCGACGGTCACCCGCTGGCCCTCCTTCTGGGCGGCCTTCAGCGCCGCCAGCGCGGCGTCGGCGGCGGCGTCGGCCGTGAGGTGGGTGCTGGTGGTCGTGGCCTTGGTCTTCACCGCGGCCACGGCCGCGACCGGAGCGGTGGCCGGGGTGTCGGCGGAGGCGGACACCGCTCCGACCACACAGGCACCGACCGCTGCCACGGCCGCCACGGAGGTGATGGCCTTGGCGCGGGCGGAGAACTTCTTGGCCTTGTGCTGCATCACGGATACCTCTCCAGTCATGTCACGTTCCCCGGCACCCGGACCGCCGGATCGGCCGTACCTGAGCGGGTGTCGGAGGACTCGGCGCTTCCTGCGCCGTGCCTCCACTCTCGACCGGCTCGGCACGCCGGACCGTCGACGTACCGGCTGCTTCCGGCGCGTGGAACGGCGGACGTCGGGGTCAACCGATCGGTTGACCCCCTGCCGTGCCGCCCGGGCGACAATGGCAGTGTTCTCCGAGCTCGGGACCTTTCCGCCGAGGCCGCGCCGAGACCCGCCCGCCGCCGAGCCACAGCCATGTCCGTACGTCCCGGCCGGGGAGGAACAGCCCATGCCGTCCAGGAACCGGCCTTCCCCGGCCGGCCCGGCCACCGCCGACAACGAGTCCCGCAGGCTCGCGTTCGTCATCCACCTGGCGTTCTTCCTGCTGCTCGGCTCCGCCCTGTTCCGGTACGTCCAGCGGCACAACGCCCAGCCCCAGGTGCCGGCTGTCCTGGCCCTGGCCGGCGTCCTCGCCGTGCTGTACGTCGTCGGCCACCGCAGGGCGGTCGCCGCGGCCGGCGCGACCGCCTCGGGAACGGCGGCGGTCCCCGGGACGGATTCGCCCTCCTCCCCGGGCTCGGCCTCCGCGGGCCGCGGACGGCCTCCCCTCACCGGGCTGCTGTGGCTGGGCGCGCTCGTCGGTGTGTGGGCCGTACTGGTCGCCCTGGCGCCCAGCTTCGCCTGGTGCGCGGTGCCGCTGTTCTACACCGCGCTGCGCACCCTGCCGACGCCCGCCGCGTACACCCTGGTGACGTTCTTCACCGCGTTCGTGGTCGTCGCGCAACTGCGGCTGGCCGACCGGCTCGACGTGGACCTGGTGATCGGTCCCCCGGCCGTCGCCGCCCTGGCGACGGCGGTCTTCACCTACATGGACCGGCAGACGACCCGGGAGGCCGCCCTGATCCGCGACCTGGTGCGCACCCGCCGCGAACTCGCCGCCACCGAGCGCCGCGAGGGCACTCTCGCCGAGCGCCAGCGGCTGGCCATGGAGATCCACGACGCCCTCGCGCAGAGCCTGTCCAGCCAGCGGATGCTCCTCCAGGCCGCCGACCGGCTGTGGGAGACCGAACCGGCGCGGGCCCGCGCCCATCTGCGCACCGCCGGGTCGATCGCCGAGAGCAGCCTGGCCGAGGCTCGCCGGTTCGTGCACGACCTGGCGCCCGCCGACCTCGCCGAGGGCGGCGGCCTGGAGTCGGCCCTGCGGGTCCTGGCCACCCGCGAGAGCACGCCCGAACTCACCGTGACCTGTGTCGTCGACGGCACACCGGGACCGTACGGGCTGCCGGACCGGGTGCAGTCCGCGCTGCTGCGCATCGCCCAGGGCGCCCTCGCCAACGTCCGGGAGCACTCCGGTGCCACCCGGGCCGCCCTCACGCTCACCCACCTGGAGGACCAGGTCCGGCTGGACATCGCCGACAACGGCCGCGGCTTCGACACCGCCGCGCTGCCGGAGCGCGCCGTCGGGGTCCGCGGACACGGCCTGCCCGCGATCCGGGCCAGGGTCGGCCAGCTGGGTGGCACCCTCACCATCGAGTCCGCGCCCGGTGACGGCACCGTCGTCTCCGCGGCCGTCCCGCACCGTCCCACTACCGCGGAGGTCCCCACTCCATGAACCGGACCGAACCCACCGAGCCCGCCGAGCCCGCCGAGCCCGCCGAGCCCGCCGAAGGCACCGAACCGGCGACCGTACGGCTCGTCCTGTGCGACGACCACGCCGTGGTCCGCGCCGGGCTGCGCGCATTGCTCGGCAGCGCCCCGGGAATCGACGTGGTGGGCGAGGCGGACAGCGGCGCGGAGGCCGTCGCGCTCGCCGCGAAGCTGGTCCCCGACGTGGTTCTCATGGACCTGCAACTCGGCGACGGAATGGACGGAGTCGAGGCCACGCGCCGCATCACCGCCGACTCCGGCGGCTCGGTCCATGTGCTGGTCCTGACCACGTACGACACCGACGCCGACATCACCCGTGCCATCGAGGCGGGCGCCACCGGCTACCTGCTCAAGGCCGAGCGCCCCGACGAGCTGTTCACGGCCATCCACAGCGCCGCCGCCGGCCGCACCGCCCTGTCCGCTCCCGTCGCCCACCGGGTCATGACCCGCATGCGCAGCCCGCGCCCCAAACTCACCGTCCGCGAGCTCGACATACTCGGCCAGCTGGCCCGCGGGCTGACCAACCGGGACATCGCCAAGGCCCTCTTCCTGAGCGAGGCCACCGTCAAGACGCACCTGGGGCGCATCTACGGCAAGCTCGGCGTCGACACCCGTGCGGGCGCCATGGCCGTCGCCAAGGAACAGCGCCTGCTGCCCCGACGAGCACGGCGCGGCTCGCTCACGGGTCTTCCCTGAGTCTTCCTTGGATCTTCCTGCCGCTCACCGGCTGTGTTCGGCGTACTCCCGGAAGTGTTCCAGATCGCTGCGGACGAGCCGTTCGATCGCGTTGGCCTGGGCGAATCCCCTGGGGCCGCCGAAGGCCTCCCGGACGGTGTCTGGGTCGTACTCCAGCCGTGCCTGGATCCGGGTGTTTCCCTGGTCGATGGGGTGCAGGCTGAGGGAGCACTTCAGTTCCGGGTCTCCCGTGGTGTGCCACTCCATCACGCGGTCCCCGGCGCGGTCGGAGACCTCGGCTTCCATCTGCCGGGCCCGCCCGCCCGCCTCGATGTCCAACTGGGCACGGCCCCCGGCCTCCGCACGGGCGTCCCGCACGCCGTCCATGAAGCGGGGATAGTTCTCCACCCGGTGAAGGCTGTCCCAGGCGCTGTCGACGGGGACTCCGACGTCGATGTGTTCTTCGAGGGTGCTCATGGCTACCTCCACGGTTCGGCTCACGACGCGCGTCCTTCTGCCTCCAGTGTGCGCCCCGCTCCGGTGGGCCGGGGTCCTGAGCAGAAGGCCGCGAGTCAGGCGCCCACCCGGACCAGGCCGCTCTCGTAGGCGAAGATGACCGCGTGGACGCGGTCCCGCAGGCCCAGCTCGGACAGCAGGCGGCCGAGGTGGGTCTTGACGGTGGTCTCGCCGAGGAAGAGGCGAGCGGCGATGTCCGCGTTGCTCAGCCCCCGGGCGACCAGGGCCGGCACCTCACGCTCGCGCTCGGTCAGCCGCGACAGCCGCTCACGCTCGGCGGGGCGGGCCTCGGGCAGGACGAAGCGCTCCACGAGGCGGCGGATGACGGAGGGCGGGGCCGCGCCGGGGAAGCGGACACTCTCGAAGCCGTCGCCCAGGTGCTGGGGCCGCGCGGCCGTTTCACCACCTTCGCCCACTGCCACGCGGCCTGGACCCCGCCCGCCCGCCGGTTCGCCTCGGAACTGCGCCGCCACTTCGCCACGGTGGAGCGCACCCCGGTGGTGTGGCCCAATCTGCCACCGGCGTTCGTCCACCGGGCCGGTCACGCCGTTCACCGACCGGCGGAACGCTGACGGACGCACAGCCGCATCCGGCTCCGGGTGCCCGCAGGGCACGCCCGGGCTACGCTCCCCGTATGGCTGGTCCATCCCGTCGGGATGTCTTCCGGCCCGAGCGGGCCCGGAGCCCTGCGCCGCCGGACCCTTGGCCGCCGGACGGGGATCGCCGCGTGCAACAGCGCGAGCGGAACGCGTCCGGGGCGGCGCACCGGACGCGCGCGCCGACCGCACTGGTGACCGCGGCGGCGCTGGCGCTGGCCCTGTCCGGCTGCGGTGACGGCAGCCTCGCGCCGCGGGCCGGAGCCATGACGCGGGTGTCGTCGGCGAGCGGCGCGGCGGCCGGGGCCGAGACCTGGGCCGCCCGGAGCCCTGGCGGGTCCGTCGACTGCCGCCGGACGAGATGCGTGGCGCTCACCTTCGACGACTCGCCGAGCGTCCGCACCCCGCGGATCCTGGACATCCTGCGCCGGTACCGCGTGCGCGCCACCTTCTTCACCCTGGGCAGGGACCACGTCGTCGCATATCCGGGAACGGTCCGGCGGATGGCCGCGGAAGGCCACGAGGTGGAGACCCTCACCTGGTCCCACCGGATCCTCACCGGGATCGGCCCGGCCGAGGCACGCAAGGAGATCACCCGGGGCCGCGATGCCGTAGCGAAGGTCATCGGCCGCCGGCCCGTCCTGCTGCGCCCGCCGCAGGGCCGTACGAGCCCGGCCGTCGCAGCGATCTGCCGGCGACTCGGCATGGCGCAGGTCCTGTGGAGCGCCACCGCGTCCGACTACGAGACCACCGACTCCGCGCTCATCACCCGCCGGATCCTGGCCCGCACCGGCCCCGGCGGGATCATCCTGCTGCACGACCGGGTGGACCCCTCCAGCCGCGGCTACAACGGCACGGTCGCCGCGATACCCGGCATCATCTCCGGCCTCCGCGCCGGCGGTTACACCTTCGTCACCGTCACCCGGCTCCTCTCCCCCGCCGGGCCCCGGCCCGGTGAGGTGTACCGCGACGGGCCTCTCGACCGGTGACGGCCCCCTTCAGTACGGTGAGCCAAGGGGGGTCTGATGACGTCGGAACCGGAACGCGCGCTGCCGTCGTTCGCCGCCCTTCCTGTCGTGTCGGTGGCCGTCGCCTTCGCCTCGGCGCTGACCGCGCTGTCCGGGCGGTACGGCTATCACCGCGACGAGTTGTACTTCCTCGCCGCGGGCGACCATCCCGCCTGGGGATATGTGGACCAGCCGCCGCTGACTCCGCTGGTGGCCCGCGCGGCCCGAGCCGTCTTCGGCGACACCCCGGCCGGACTGCGCGTCCCGGCGGCCCTCGCCTTCGCCGCCTACATCGTCGTGGCGACCCTCGTCGCACGGGAGTTGGGGTGCCGGCGGCGGGCCCAGGCGCTGGCCGCCGGACTCGCCGGTCTGAGCGCTCAGGCGCTCGCCGTCGGGCACATGCTCTCCACCGCCACCTTCGATCTGCTCGCCTGGCTGGTGATCTGCCGGCTGGTGCTGCGGCTGCTCCGCACCGGCGACGGGCGGTGGTGGCTCGCCCTCGGTGCGGCCGTCGGCGTCGGTCTGCTGAACAAGTACCTGGTGGCGCTGCTGGTCGTCGTACTGCTCGCGTCGATCCTGACCGTGGGGCCACGGCGGGTGCTGCGCAGCGGGTGGCTGCCGGTGGGCGCGCTGGTCGCCCTGGTGGTGGCCTCGCCCGGTCTGTGGTGGCAAGCCCACCACGGCTGGCCCCAGTTGACCGTCGCCGGCGGGATCAGCCAGGACGACGGGGCGGAGAACCGGCTGTTGTTCCTGCCGCAACAACTCGTCTATCTCTCACCGTTGTTCGTGCCCGTGTGGGTCACCGGCTGGCTGCGGCTGTGGCGTGATCCGGCGCTGCGCTGGGCCCGGGCGGCGGCGGTGGCGTATCCGCTGCTGTGTCTGCTGGTGCTGGGGCTCGGCGGCAAGGGGTACTACGCGGTCCCGCTGCTCGTGGTGCTGCTCGTGGCGGGCTGCGAGCCGCTGGCCGACTGGCTGCGATCCCGGTCGCGCGCCCTGCTCCTGGCGAGCGCCGTGGCGGTGACTGCGGTGATCAACGCGATGGTGACGCTGCCGGTGCTGCCGCCGAGCGCGCTCGGCGTCCCGCTGGCGATGAACAAGGAGCAGGGCGAGCAGATCGGCTGGCAGGCCCTGGCGGACACGGTCAGCGAGGCATGGTCCGCCGTACCGGCCGAGGACCGTGCGCGTGCCGTGGTCTTCACGCAGAACTACGGCGAGGCAGGCGCGTTGGACCGCTACGGCCCCGAACGCGGCCTGCCCCGGCCCTACTCGGGGCACATGAGCTACGCCGACTGGCGCCGGCCACCGGACACCGCGAACGGCCCCGTACTCCTCGTACGGCAGCAAAACGCGTCCGGCATCGAACAGTTCTTCACCGGCTGCCGCCCGGTCGCCCAGGTCGACAACCGGCACGGCGTGCCCAACGAGGAACAGCACGCCACGGTCGCCCTGTGCTCGGGGACGACAGCGCCGTGGTCGAGGCTGTGGCCGTCTCTGCGCCACTACTACTGAGCCACTGCCGAGTCCGGGTCCGGGCACCTCAGTTCCCGGCGACGGGCAGCGCCACCGTGATGGACAGGCCCCGCCTGGGGCCCGGCTCGGCGGCCAGGTCGGCGTCGTGCACCGCGGCGAGGGCGACACCGTCAGCCGCGGCGAGTCCGTGTACAGCGTGGACGACCGGAAGGTGCCGCTGCTGTACGGCTGCATTCCGCTGCACCGCACGCTCCGTGTGGGCAGTGAGCGCAAGGACGTGGCGATGCTGGAGAGGAACCTGGCCAGGCTCGGCCACACCGGCTTCACCGTGGGCGACGAGTACACGGCCGCCGCCGAGGCCGTCCGGGCATGGCAGGACGGCCTCGGCCGCGAGCGGACCGGGAGCGTGGCCCCGGCGAAGCCGTGGTCGCCCCCGGTGCCCGGCGCGTCGCCGGGGACACGGCCGCGATCGGCACCACGCCCACGGGCGAGATTGGCGGCGCACGTTCAGTGCTCTTCCTCGCGGGGGCGCTGGGCCGTGCCGAGGATGTGGGTGGCGGTCGGCAGGGGGATACGGGTTTCGGGGAAGGCGAACCTCTCCGCCTCGGTGAGAGTGAACCCGGCCGCGACGATGGCCGACCGGGTGTCGCGGCCGGTGTGGCAGCCTCCGCACAGCAGGGGCCAGAAGGTCGCGTCCACGGCGCGCTGGACGCGGCGCATCCCCGGTGTGTCTGCCTGGACGTGCTCCAGGAACCGCAGGTGGCCTCCGGGCCGCAGGACGCGGTGGATCTCGGCCAGTGCCGCCGCCTGGTCTGCCACCGAGCACAGGGTGAGGCATACGACGGCCGCGTCGAACGAGGCGTCGGGCACCGGAAGTTGCTCGGCCCGGCCGTCCGCGACCTCCACCTCCGCGGGCACGGTGCGGGCCGTTTCCGCGGCCAGGGCGCGCAGCCGGGGCTCCGGCTCGATGGCCAGGACGCGTCTCACCTCGGCTGGATAGTGCGGGAAGTTGAGTCCATTGCCCGCGCCGATCTCGATGACCCGGCCGGACAGACCCGCCACCAGGCGCTTCCGGTACCGCGTGATGCCGGCCCTCTCCAGGCCGGGGCCGGCGACACGGGCGTAGAAGCGGGCGAAGACGGGGTGGCTGACCTGTGGGGCCATGGCGGATCACCGGATTCGTGTCAGGGGCGGTGCCTGGTGGTCGTCGCGAGCATGTGTTCCGACCCAGCACACCACACAAGCGACCTGCTGACGCTTGTCACAGGCACCCTCTAGAGTGATCCGCCTATTGATCTGATGGTGTGCTGAAACGGGGGAAGGGTGGGCAGGAACCGGCGGATCGGAGCGTTCGAGCGGTGGGCGTGCCGCACAGCGCTTCAAACGGAGTGGGAACTGAGCGTCAAACGGAATCCGGTCGGCATCGGCACCGGTGTCGGCACCGGTCACCTGCACGAGGAGATGACGTGAGTGCACTCGCCACCCCTTCCCTGCTGGCGGCCACCCTGGCCACAGGCCTGATGGCCGGTCTGTTCGCGGGCTTCGCCTACGCCGTCATGCCCGGTCTGCGCCGCGGTGACGACCGCACGTTCGTCACCGCGATGCAGCAGATCAACAAGGCGATCCTCAACGGATGGTTCATGACGTGCTTCCTGGGGGCGATCCTCGCGCTCGCACTCGCCGCCGTCGCACAGTGGTCCGGCGGCGATCGCGGGGTCTTCGTGTTCGTCATCGCCGCGCTGGCGCTGTATCTGGCGATGTTCGTCATCACCGCGGCGGTCAACGTCCCCCTCAACGACGAGCTGGCCGCCGCCGGCCAACCGGACCGCATCGACGACCTCGCCGCCGTAAGGGAGCGCTTCGAGCCCGGCTGGGTCGCCTGGAACATCGTCCGCGCCGTGACCTCCACGGGCGCGTTCGGTTGCCTGGCCTGGGCTCTCGTCCTGCACGGCCGCTCCACCCACTGAGGCGATCGACGGGGGATCCGCGCGGCTTGGTGCCGCGTACGTCGCCGATGTCATGCCGTTGCCGACCGGCTGGCGTTGCGACAGCCGGTACTGGCCGGCCAGTCCCTGGGCGGGCACACGGCCGCGCTCACCGCCGCCGCGCATCCCGACCGGGTCCGCGCGCTCGTACCCGGGACTTCCTCGACGATCTCGCGCCCGTCAGGCCATGACTCTCGACGTCGAGAGGGGGCTTGCCGAGATGCCACACCTGCCCGGCGTGGCCATCATGGTCATCCAGGCCCCGGTCCGGTGGTCAGGAGCGTCGGCCGCACAAGAAGGGTGATGACCATGGAGCTGTTTCCGCCGATCCCCCTCGCCGAGTGGCGCGACACCAAAGAGACGCTCCATCGCTTCGCGCAGATCGTCGGAAAGGTCCGCCTCGCCGCCGGCACCCGGCGCAACCACTGGTGGAACGTCTCGTTCCACCTCACGGGGCGCGGTATCACGACGCGCCCGATGGGACAGGTCGACGGCAACCCCATCTTCACGATGGACTTCGACTTCGTCGCGCATCGGCTGGTCGTCTCGACGCTGGACGGGCGGGAGATCTCCTTCCCGCTCGTCGGCCGGTCCGTGGCGTCGTTCCACGACGCGGTCATGGACTCGCTGGCCGCGCTGGGCATCCGGGTGCGGCTCAACGTGCCCACGCCCTTCGACCTGCCCGACTCCGGCCGGCCGTTCGCCGAGGACACCGAGCACGCGACATACGATCCCGCGCAGGCCAACCGCTACTGGCGAGTGCTCAGCCAGGTGGCGTCGGTGCTGGAGGAATTCGCCGCGGGGTACTCGGGGAAGGTGAGCCCGGTGCACCACTTCTGGCACACCTTCGACATCGCGCACACCCGGTTCTCCGACCGTCGCATCGAGCAGCCCCGGCAGGTGGACCCGGTCACCCGGGAGGCGTACTCCCGGGAGGTGATCAGCTTCGGCTTCTGGTTCGGCGACGACGCCTTCCCCGCGCCCGCGTTCTACTCCTACACCGCTCCCGAGCCGGCGCACCTGGCCGAGGAGCCGCTCCGGCCCGCGGCGGCGCACTGGGTCGCCCGCATCGACAGCCACCTGGCCGTACTGCCGTACGACGAGGTCCGCACCGAGAACGACCCGCGTGCCGCCGTGCTCGCCTTCTACGAGAGCGCGTACCGGGCCGGTGCCCGGCGCGCCCGATGGCCGATCGACTCGCTCGCTTGCCCGGGCGGGGTGACGGACCCGCAACTGCGGGCCCAGACGCCCCGCCCCGTCTCCGGCTGAGGCTCAGCGGCGGTCGCGCGCCGCACGTCGGCGGGTCCACCCGGTCACCACGCCCGTCAGGCCTCGGCGCGCGCCGGCTCGCCCTTGAGCAGACCCGTCGCCTGGCCCACCTCGATGAGGCAGCCACGCGGCACCCGCAGCCGAGCAGCGATGATTTCGGCGCGGGCCGCCGGTCGTTATGGGTGAGGGAAAGGAGATCCGTCATGCCGACACAGGGAACCTCAAAGCAACCCACGACCGAGTTCGACGCCCGCTACAGCTCCGCACTGCATCCCCGCCCGGGTGCCACGGAGGTCACCGCCACCGAGTGGACCACGGCCCAGCGGGTGCTGAAGTCCGCAGAGATCTTCTGGGTGTCCACGGTGCGGCCCGACGGCCGGCTGCACGTCACTCCCGTGATCGCTGCCTGGCACGACGGGGTGCTGTACTTCTCCACCGGCCCGGGGGAACAGAAGGCGAGGAACCTCGCTCATGACGCGCACTGCGCACTGACGACCGGGGGAAACTCGCTCACCGAAGGGCTCGACCTCGTGGTCGAGGGCAAGGCGGAACAGGTTGCCGATCCGGCGCTGCTGGAGGAGGTGATCGCGGCGTACGAAGCCAAGTACGGGCCGCACATCACCTCCCCCGAGGGCACCTTCCACGGGATCGGGGACGCGTTCCGGAAGGGGGACGCGGTGGTGTTCGCGGTGGCTCCGGCAACGGCGTACGGATTCGGCCGGGACGACGGGGTGTACACCCATACGCGGTGGAGGTTCTGAGCAAGTCCGAGCAGGAAGGACGCAGGTGATCGGCACCGGCGAGTACGCGGACCTGTCCGCCCTGGACATCGCCCGTCATGTGCGGCACGGCGACATGACGGCCGTAGACGTCGTCGAGGCCGCCCTGGCCCGGATCGCCGAAGTCGACGACGCCGTACGCGCGTTCACCGAGGTCTGGGCCGAGCGGGCACTCGCGCACGCGGCCGGCGTCGACGCGCGGCTCGCCCGCGGCGCCGTACTGCCTCTCGCGGGTGTGCCGATCGGCGTCAAGGCGAGCGAAGGCCCCGGCTCCTTCCAGAACACCCGGCTGGTGGCCGCCGGGTGCGTGCCGGTGGGTGCGACCTCGGTGCCGCGTACCAGCCGCGGCTGGCAGACCTACGGGCACACGGACCGGGGTCCCACCCTCAACCCGCTCGATCCGGCGTGGTCACCCGGCGGCTCGTCCGCGGGTTCGGCGGCCGCGGTCGCCGCCGGACTCGTGCCCCTCGCCAGTGGGTCCGACGGCGCCGGATCGGTGCGCATCCCCGCCGCGTGGTGCGGCATCGTCGGCTTCAAGCCCACCAATGGCCTGCTCCCGGCCCGTGACCGGGCGGGTCTGAACTCGCCCGGCGTCCTGGTGGGCGACCCGCGGGACGCCCTCGCCCATCTCGACGCGGTGACCGAGTCGCCGGTGCCGGCCGTCCGCTCCACGTACCCGCTCCCCGCGGTCTGGTCGGCCACTTTGGGATACGCGGACACCGATCCGGCGGTCGCGGCCGTCGCCCGCCGCTCGGCGGAGAACCTCGCCGAGGCCGGACTGATCACCCTGACCGAAGGCTCCGGCCTGATACTCGCCGACCCCGCCTCGGCCTGGACGGCGCTTCGCGCGGGGGTGCCTTCCCCGACCGAGGGTGCCAGCAGGGTCGTCAGCACCAACGAGCAGCGACTGCGCGACTGTTTCCAGCGAGCCGACCTCGTCCTCACACCCACCACACCCCACCCGCCGCACGGCCACGACGGGCCGGGGGCACGGATGAGCGTTGCCCTGACCTGGGCGTTCAACCTCAGCGGTCATCCAGCGCTCAGCCTTCCGGCAGGGATCACGGCCCAGGGAGCGCCTGTCGGTCTCCAGCTCGTCGCCCGCCACCACGAGGAGCGACAGCTCCTCGGCATCGCCGACCGCGCCACCCGGCTGGGCGCCGTCCCCCGGTCGCTCGGGGGTGGTGTCGGAGCCCGAGCCGGTGGCGCGGCGTTGTCGGAGGGTGGTGGCACAGTGACGGACAACGATCGAGAGGCGTGGAGGGGCGATGGGGGATTTCTTCGAGCGGATCGTCGACGTCGAGGTGAGCGGTGAGGAGGCCGGGCCGCTCGCGGATCGGATGGTCGATTGGCTGGTCACCGAGGGCCTGATCACGCGTGAGACGTCCGGCGACGGGGTGTACAGCCTGAACGTGGATGAGGGCCATGTGCCGGGCCCGGACTGGGCGCGGGCCGTCGCCGACTCCTCGGACCCGGACTGGCGGCCGGGCGCGGTGGCCGTGATCGTCGGACGCGACCACCACTGCGGGGGTCAGGGAATGGACGAAGCGGAGTACGCCGTCTGCCCGCGGTGCGAGACCAGGACCGTGATCATCGGCTACCCCGAGGAGTGCGAGGCGGACGAGGAGGTCTGGCGGCCGTTCCGGGACGGCATCGCCGCCTGGAAGGACACGGGTGAGGGCGGTGTCCCCTGCTCCGCCTGCGGTGCCTCGGTCCCGGTCACCGAGTGGCGGTGGGACTCCGGTTTCGCGGTGGGCGCCCTCGCTTTCGACTTCTGGGGGTGGCCACCGCTCTCCGCCGGCTTCCGCGCGGAGTTCAGCCGGCGGCTGGGGCACCGAACGGCGGAGCAGACGGGCAAGTTCTGAGCCGTCTTCCCCGAGCTCCTCGCGGCGGCCACACCCGGTGCCTCCCTCCGACCCGTTGGCGGTCGCACCGTGCCGGGGGGAGGACGGTCGTCAGCGAACGTCGTCGAGGACCTCGCGCAGCCTGCGCGCGAAGGCCTCGGGCTTGCCGGCGTAGCCGGACTCGCCGCCGAGGAAGCCACCGTGGTGGCTGGGGAACACGGTCGCCTGCCGGCCGAGCAGTGCGGCCGCCGCCTCCGAGGTGCGTCCGGTGAAGGTGTCGAGGGTCTCCTCACCGACGGCGATCAGGACCCGCGTCGGCGCGGAGTTCAGGGCGTCGATGTCGGGTCGGTAGCCGCTGACCGCCCAGGACCGGTCGGAGAGCAGCGGATCGTCACGGGAGCCGTCGTCCTCGGTCGGCATCCCGAACGCGGCCGGATCCGGAGCGGGTTGGGCGAAGTAGGCGTCGGTGAACTCGCCCCGCCACGAGGTCATCGCGATGAACGCCGCCATGCCGGCGCCCCAGCCTTTGTCCTGGTACGCCTGCCGGACGGCGGCCCGGGCACGCTCGGCGGCCACGGCGTCGGGCAGTACCGGGATGAGCGGCGGCTCGTGCGCCACCAGGGTGGTCACGTCGTCGGGGTACGCCGCCACGAGGGCGAGCGCGGTCACGGCGCCGCCGCTGCTCGCGAACATCTCGACCGGGCCCGTTCCGAGCGCCTCGATCACGGCGTGCACGTCGGCGGCCTGATGCTCGGGCGCGTGGTCGACCCGGCCGTCCTTGCGGGTGCTGCGGCCGAGACCGCGCGGGTCGTAGGTGACCACGGTGCGGTCGGGGAAGTGCGACGCCAGGGCACGGAAGCCGCCGGCGTCCATGGGCTGGCCGATCATGACCAGCGGTGGGCGTCCGTCGGCGGTCGGCAGTGGGCCGTGGACGTCGTAGGCGAGGTCGGCTTCGGGGGTCTGGAGGATCCGAGTCGTCATGAACGTTGGACTCCCGCGGCGCCCAAAACTCATCGCACACCGCGCCCGTGTTCGCTCTTGTCGACGGCTGCGGCGGTCTCGTCGTACCCGAGGTCGCACACCTCGCGCAGCACGACCAGCGCCCGCTCGGTCCGCGTGAGTGTCTCCAGCACCGGCAGCATCGTCATGGAGACGCTGTCGGCCGGCTCGACGTCCTCGGCCACGTCCGGGGCGGTCAGCAGCGGCTCGGGCAGCCAGGGGCGACGTAGGACTCACGTCGATGACGGTGCCGAGCATCTCGCAGGCGACGGTGAACAGCACATTTGTGGCGCACGTCACACCGCCGCTCCGTCACAAGGAGCGGGTCGCCGGCGTCTCGTGTTCGTCCAGCGCAACACGACAACCAGCGAGTGACGAGTGGGGACGACATCATGAACGCTCGGTTCAACCTGTTCGAGAACGAGATCGGCGCCAAGTTCGCCAAGCGGTTCGCAGGCGCCGGCCTGGTGGTCCAGCAGTCGCCGCTGCCGAGGTCCACGCAGGAACTGGTGGCGCTGCGCGCCAGCCAGATCAACGGCTGCGGTTGGTGCGTCGACATGCACACCAAGGAGGCGGCGGCCGCCGGTGAAACCGCCGTACGACTCAACCTCGTCGCGGTCTGGCGCGAGTCCACCGTGTTCACCGAAGCCGAGCGGGCCGCCCTGGCGCTCGCCGAAGAGGGAACCCGGCTCGCCGACGCCTGTCAGGGCGTGTCCGACGAGACCTGGGCCCAGGTGCGCAAGCACTACGACGACGACCAGATCGCCGCACTGGTCACCCTGGTCGCCCTGATCAACGCGGCCAACCGGCTCGCCGTGATCGCGCACCAGCAGGGCGGTTCCTACGAGCCCGGCATGTTCGCCGCCGCGTTCGACTGAGCTGCTGAGCTGCGGCCGAGTGGGTCCCGGCCCGGGATCATTCGATCCGGGGCCGGGCCCACCGAGGTCCGTGCGCAGCGCGGTGCACGCCGAAGCCCGACGGTGCGGTGACATTCCGCGCAGTCCCCCGCCCCCGGCTGAGAGCAGCGGCTCGTACGACACAGAAGGCGAGACCGGGCGGAGGGGGCCCGGATTCTCGATCTCGCCCGGCACTTCCACGGAGGCGACACTGGTCACAAAGGGGGCGAATCCGGGCCCGATGTCTGCTGGGGACTTCTTCGGGTCCCTGACCAGGAAGGAAGCAGACCGTGCAGATCACCCGTCGCGACGTCCTCAAGCTCGGTGGCCTGGCTCTGCTGGCCGGTGGCGCCGCAAGGCCGGCCTCCGCCTCCACGGCTCCGTCCGCCGTGCCCGATGCTCCGGGCGAGGCGGACTACACCGTGCGGATCGGGACCGGGCTCGTCGAGCTCGCGCCGGACACGATCGTGTCCACCACGACGTACAACGGTCAGTTCCCCGGTCCGCTGCTGCGGTTCACCGAAGGCCGCCCGGTCGTGGTCGACGTCCACAACGACACCGGCACCCCCGAACTGCTCCACTGGCACGGCCAGCGGGTTCCCGCCGAAGTGGACGGGGCGGCGGAGGAGGGCACCCCGTACATCCCCGCACACGGGACGCGGCGCCTGTCGTTCACGCCCGGACCGGCCGGTTTCCGCTTCTACCACACCCATGTGGCAGCACATGACGACCTGGGTCTGGGTACCTACACCGGTCAGGCAGGCCCGGTCCACATCGAGCCGAAGGC
The DNA here is from genome assembly GCF_044756885.1 of Streptomyces sp. NPDC091412. Lineage (NCBI taxonomy): Bacteria > Bacillati > Actinomycetota > Actinomycetes > Kitasatosporales > Streptomycetaceae > Streptomyces > Streptomyces sp. NPDC091412. The sequence continues at coordinate 217,959 of NZ_JBIVTV010000007.1, forward strand.
CCACCCCGGCGCCTACGACCAGGAGGTCTTCCTGGTGCTGAAGGAGTTCGGGCCCGCCTTCAGCCAGGGCGGGGACATGGCCCAGAACTTCCTGGCCGGCTCCGAGGTGCCGGCCCTGAAACGCAGGGGCGAGAAGGCGATGGCCGGCTCACTGGCCCGGGGGATGCCGCACGGCTACGAGGTCGGCTACACCGCGTTCAGTGTCAACGGCCGCAAACTGGGCCACGGCCCGCCGATCAAGGTCAAGTCCGGGCAGCGCGTGCTGCTCCACGTCCTCAACGCCAGCGCCACCGAGATCCGCAGCCTGGCCCTGCCCGGCCACACCTTCGAAGTGGTCGCCCTCGACGGCAACCCGGTACCCCGTCGCGCCGACGTGCCGGTGCTGTGGATCGGCACCGCCGAACGCGTCTCGGCCCTGGTGGAGATGAACCATCCGGGTGTGTGGGTACTGGGGGACCTGGCCGACGACGACCGGAAGAACGGCATGGGCACCGTGGTGGAGTACGCCGGCCGCGGCGGCTCCCCGCAATGGACCGCACCGCGCACATCCACCTGGGACTACCGCACCTTCGCCCGCGCGGGTGCCACCGCCCGGCGGCCCGACCACACCTTCGACCTGCTGGTGGAGAAACGCAACGCCGCCGACAAGGGCTTCAACATCTGGACCCTCGACGGCGTGCCCTTCTCCATGGACACCGACAAGCCGGTGCTGGACATCGACCGCGGCAGCCGCTACCGGATGCGGTTCCGCAACGCGACCGACGACGTGCACCCCCTCCACCTGCACCGCCACACCTTCGAAGTCACCCACGTCGCCGGGACCCCGACCCACGGCCTGCACAAGGACGTCGTCATGCTCGGCGGCTACCAGACACTCGACTTCGACTTCACCGCCGACCAGCCGGGCCTGTCCCTGTTCCACTGCCATCAGCAACTCCACATGGACTACGGCTTCATGACCCTGCTGCACTGCGGCTGACCCGCGCCCTCGCCGTCAGCGCTCAGGCCAAGTCGACGCGCATCCCGCCCCCGGTCAGGGTGTCGAGCACTTCGGCGAACAGGTCGTACGGCTGTCCCTCCGGCGTCAAGGTGCGGGACAGGTGCTCGCGCGCGGTTGCCGCATCCCGCCAGAGCAGCGTTCCCGGAGAGGTGTAGCCGAACCTGCCGCGCAGGCAGTCGTCGAGGGCGGCCAGGCAGCCGCCGAAGTAGCCGCCCGGCCCGTTCACGGCCTCGCCGAGGGCCAGGTGGAACCCTGGAACGTCGGTGATGTGCCGGCCGTCGAGCTCGTACACGTGACCGGCCGGCTGGTCGGGGCGCGGACGCCGGAAGGCCCGCTCCTGGACGACGTCCAGCCAGGCCTCGCGCCTCCGGGTGTCGAGGCCGGCCCACGCACCGGGTGTCTCCGGCGGCCCGGCGAGCCACTGCTCCCAGACCGGCCGGGCGTGTTCGGGCACGGGCGTGAAGAACCGGCCGTCCAGCTCCAAGTCGATCAAGCCCGCCTCGGGTGCGGACGGGTGGCACGCGTCGACCCTGGTCCACAGCAGCAGCCGGGCGAGCGGCTCACCCCTGTCGTCCCGTATCACCAGGGCGGCCTCCTCCAGGTCCAGCGCCCGCCGGGTCCCCGCCGTCAGCGCTCGCCGCAGCGCCTCACCCGGGACCAGGTCCCGCGGGACCAACGGGGGTTCGACCCGCTCGGGCGGCAGGACACGGGCGAACTCCCGGCAGGTGCCCAGCCATCGGTGCTGGTCGTGCAGTCGGACGGAGCCCCGGTGCCCGACGGGCGGGCCCTCGCAGTCGTCGAGACCGGTGAGCACCGGACCGTCCGCACCGGGGTGTTGACCGAGGCTCTCCGCGTCCTCGAGGAGCCAGGGCCCGAGGTCCTCGTCCTCCGGCACCAGCCATACCCGGCTGCCGGCCCAGCCACGTACCTCGTCTCCTTCCGGAACCCAGCCGAAGAGTTCGTACGTGCCGCGCCGGGGCTCCCCGAACAGTCCCTCCACCTCGGCGCAGACACCCCAGACCTGGCCGTGCTTCGTATCCGTCAGCGTGTACCGGGCCTGTCCGCGACGGCACTCTTCCTCATGTTCCTCACCCACGGTGGGAATCATGCCCGGTCATGACAACCGTGGAATGGCGGAGGCGGCCTTGGTGGCGCAGATCGTGCCGCGGCCGTCGACGATGGCGCAGGCGCGGACGCTGGTGAGCTCGTCGACGTGGGCCATGGGGGTGTGGGCGGTCTTGCCGGTCTGCTGGCGGTACTCCTGTGAGTTCTCCTCGTCGTGCTCGACGGTGAGCATGATGCGGTCTCCGGGTGAGGTGCCGCGCATCCTGGCCCAGGCGGAACGGCAGCGAGGGCTGTAGCGCAGCTCGACGAGAACTCCGTAGCCACGGCCGGTGTAGGTGGTGGCGGCGTCCTGCGCGCACACCGTGGTGGTGGGCTCCACGGAGGTGCAGGAGGCGCCGCTGCATGTGGCGGGTGGCGCGGGACGAGGCGGCGCCGATGCCGAAGGGCGGTTCGTGCCACCCGCTTTCTGAGTGGAGTCCGTGAAGTGCCAGGTCAGGAAGGTGGCCACCAGGGCGACGACCACCCCTGCGGCCGCGAGGACCGTCAACGGGGTCCGCTTCCTTCCCGCCTGCCGCGGTACGGCGTCCGCCGGCGCGGGTGAGGGCGCTGCCGCCGTTGCCGGGGGTGGTGTGGGGGTCGGGGGCGGCTTGGGGCCGCGGCCGCGTTCCGTCTCCGCGTACCGGTGCAGATCCAGGGCCCGGTCGAGTTCCGTATCGATCGACGGCGTGCCGGTGGGCTGCGTACGGATCCGCCAGAGCTCTCGGATCACTTCGACCGTGGGGACCGTGGTCCCCGATTCCCACCGTGAGACCGTCGGCTGTCTGGTCCCCAGCTTCCTGGCGACCGAACTCTGACTCCGGTTGCTCTCCTCGCGCCACCGTTTGAGTGTCTGCCCCAGCTCGACCCCTGCGGGTGTCGACGGCTCCTGGCCGCTGGCGGCGTCGTTCCGAGGCTGGGTGTCCACCCGCGCGCTCCCTCTGTCCCGTTTCGAAGTACCAGGTCAGAGCCCATACACAGAGCCGCGTATATGCACGTATGGCCGGTACCGCGCACAGCGTAGATCCGGCCCGGAACATGGTCCAAAGTTGTCGTCGGCCGGTGAGAGCGTCCCGGCCGATCCCCTCCTGCGAAGTCCCTGGTCGCGCCATGCCCTGGCGCGTCATGGACGTGCCCGGAGACATGACACGAAAGGACCAACCGCCATGAACACGAAGTACCGCACGAGTCTGCGCGTGGTGGCCGTCGCAGCCGCCTCCACCGGAATCCTCTCCACGATCGGCCTGGCGGGCGGTACCGCCGCCGCCCACGACGCCGACAGCGCCCGTCGGGCACGCCTGGCCCAGCCGCTGGACGCCACCCACAGCGGCGCGAAGGCCGTCGGCGTCTCGCACGCCCGGCAGTGGCCCGCGCTGCGCTCCGGCAGCCGCGGAGTGGTGGTCAGCGCCGCCCAGCACCTGCTGACGGCGCGGGGGCACACGGTGAAGGCGGACGGCGTGTACGGCAGCCGCACCATCGCCGCGGTGAAGGCCTTCCAGAGCCGCCAGCACCTGCCCGCGGACGGCGTCGTCGGACCCGGCACCTGGAACGCGCTGACCGTCAGCGTGCGCTCCGGCAGCCGCGGGCACGCGGTCACCGCGGCCCAGCAACTGCTGACCGCGCGGGGGCACACGGTGAAGGCGGACGGCGTGTACGGCAGCCGCACCGTCGCCGCGGTGAAGGCCTTCCAGAGCCGGCACCACCTGCGCGCGGACGGCGTCGTCGGACCCGACACCTGGAACGTCCTGGTCAACGGCTCCACCGGTGTCGTGCCCGCGCCCCGCGGATACGTACTGAAGTTCACCAAGAACCGGCAGCACCCGGACAGGTCGAAGCTCGCCCTGTACCGCGACGGCCGTCTCCTCGACAGCTACCGCGCCGGATCCGGAATGGGCAGCACGGACGAGTGCGCCGGCAAAACGGGCTGGCTGCCCAGCGGCACCTACGAGATCCTCGGGCACCAGACCAACCGCGACACCAGGATCAAGGGGTACGCGATCCACCTCGCCGACAAGACCTGCCACCCCAGGCCCGGCCAGAAGGCAGTCAAGCGCGGCGATCTGTTCATCCACAGCAAGATGACCAAGAACGGCACCAGCCTGTGGCGCGGTGACAACGACTACAAGTCCGAGGGCTGCGTCAAACTCGCTCCCGGCCACATCAAGAGCCTGTTCGCCCACCTGGACCAGGCCCACTGGCCCAAGACCCTGACCCTCCAGGTCAGTTGAGACCACCACCCCATCGGGGAAGGGCCTTCCCGGGCAGCGCTGGCCGGGAAGGCCCTCGGCGTCACAGAACGCCCCCGAGCGCCAGGCTCACAAGCAGCAGACCAACGCTCACTGGCGCGCCTGCCAGGGCCAGGAGCAGCGGGAGGAACGCGGCGTGCTCGTTGGATCCGGAGCGTCCGGGCCGTATCCGGCCGCCCCGCCGGCCCATCGCCACACTCAACCGCTCGGCCGCCCGGTCGGAGACGAGAACAGGTGGACCCGAGTGCCGCTTCAGAACCTCGCGCACGGCGTCATCAGTCGTTCCTTCGCCACCCGCAAGCTGCTTGTCGACGATGATTCGGGTGCCGTGTACGTCCGTGAGGACGAGCCAGTCAGCGGCAGTACCGCGTCCGGCGGCCCCCAGGCGGCCGACCTTCTTGAGCCGGGTGGAATCGACCGTACGTCGGCCGGTGAGCGTGCGGGCGGAGAGCAGGTCGCCCTCGTGCAGTCGTGCGTGCCGGCCCTGATTGACGCAGTACACCGCCGTGGCTCCGAGCAGGAGCGCGAACAGCCCCAGCAGGCACAGCCCGTCGCCGACCAGGCCGGCCCTCACGAGCATCGCCGGGACGACCACCAGAACGGGCGTGGTCGACCAGGCGAGGACGTTGCCGATCCGCTGGCCCGGCCGCCCCTGTCCGGGGAACACGGATATCGCTTCGGCCGAGTCGGTCGTCATACCCCGACGGTACCCAACCGCGATCTCGGCGTCCTGGGTCTCCGGCCCGATCCGGCACGAGCAGCAGGTCTTCAAGCGTCCTGGCGCAAAAGCGGCGTAGGACGGAGGAGCGGTGGAGGAGTCGACGTCGGTGTCGGTTTCTTGCCGGAGAACGACCGGCCGGCGTGTTTGACTCCGTGCATGACCACCACGCAGTCGGCCAAAGCCCAGCTCTTCCGTTCTCTGCACACGCCCGGCGCGCCGCTCGCGCTCGCCAATGCCTGGGACGTCGCGAGTGCCCGGGTCATCGAGTCCGCGGGGGCCTCCGCGATCGCCACCACGAGTGCGGGCGTCGCCTGGTCGTTGGGCTCGCCGGACGGTGACGTCCTCGCCCGCGATCAAGCGCTCGGGTTGATTTCCCGCGTCGCCGCCGCGGTCGCGGTTCCGGTCACCGCCGACATCGAGGGCGGGTACGGGCAGGACGCGGACGAGGTCGCCGAGACCATCACCGGGGTGCTCGCGGCGGGGGCTGTCGGCGTCAACATCGAGGACGGCACCCGAGCCCCGGACGAGCTCGCGACGCGGCTGGCCGTCGCCCGGCGGACCGCCGACCGCGCGGGGGTGGAACTCTTCCTCAACGCCCGTGTCGACACGTACCTGTTGGGGCTCGGGGACCCGGTCACCCGGCTGGAGGAGACCCTGGCCCGCGCGCGCCGGTACGTGGACGCCGGCGCGGACGGCATCTTCGTTCCCGGTGTCTCCGACACCGCCACGATCGCGGCGCTGGCCGAGGACATCTCCGTGCCGTTGAACGTCATGGCCGGCCCCGGTGCCCCGAGCGTCGCCGAGCTGGGTGCCCTCGGCGTGGCCCGCGTCAGCCTCGGCCCGGGCGTGGCGCAGGCCGCGTACGCTGCCGCCCGCCGCGCCGCGCGGGAGCTCTTCGACACCGGTGGCTACGACTCCTTGTCCGGCGGCATCACCTTCCCGGAACTCAACGCGCTGCTCTCCGAGTCCCGTTGACAGCACCGGGGCCGGGTGAGGAACGGATGGACCCGGGGTCCGAGGCCCGTGCGGCGTCCTACTGCGACGACTCGGGCTTCGAGACATTGACCGGTTGAGGGAAGCGGAAGTGCTCCCCCGGGCAGCGCGCCAGGGGGAGCACTTCGCTGTGCGCCTGCCGGTGACGGGTGAGAAGACGATCACTGGCAGGACATCCGCGGGACTACGTCGTCACGACGGTCGTCACGGCGCGAGCAGCAGGCTGTCGCCGCGCTCCTTGGCTGCGGCGTAGCGCTTGGCCACGTCCTGCCAGTTGACGACCTGCCACATCGCCTCGATGAAGTCCACCTTCTGGTTCTTGTACTGGAGGTAGAAGGCGTGCTCCCAGGCGTCGAAGACGAGGACCGGGGTGGAGCCCTGCCCGATGTTGCCCTGGTGGTCGTAGACCTGCTCCACGATCAGACGGCCGCTCAGCGGCTCGTACGCGAGCACACCCCAGCCCGAACCCTGGGTCGTGGCCGCGGCCTTGGACAGCTGTGCCTTGAAGCCCGCGAAGGAGCCGAACGACTCGGTGATGGCGCCGGCCAGCTCCCCCACGCCGTCCTTCTCCAGGGGCTCACCGCCGCCGTCGCCGGTCATGTTGTGCCAGTAGATGCTGTGGAGGATGTGCCCGGACAGATGGAAGGCCAGGTTCTTCTCCAGACCGTTGATCGAGCCCCACGACTCCTTGTCCCGTGCCTCGGCCAGCTGCTCCAGTGTGTCGTTGGCGCCCTTGACGTAGGCCGCGTGGTGCTTGTCGTGGTGCAGCTCGATGATCTCGGGACTGATGACCGGGGCGAGCGCCGAGTAGTCGTACGGGAGCTCCGGGAGCGTGTAGACCGCCATGTCCACCATCATCCTTCGAGTTATTGCACATGATTTGCACGTGCACGATAGCAGCAATAACGCGCCCGAGCGCCGAACCCGGCACCAGCCGCCATGACCCCTCGACCGGGCCGACCGCACATTCCAGCCGCCGCGACATTTCCCGCAGATATGAATGAATCGCCCTATATTGACTTCACGACGCATGGCCCGCGGCAGCACCACCCGCCGGCCGCCGAACGGCACCCCCAGGAGCAGCGCATGACCACCGCCGCCGAACACCGCACCCACGACAACCACGCCCACACCCACGGCGAGGGCTGCGGACACGCCGCCTTCCCGCACGGCGACCACGTCGACTACGTGCACGACGGGCACCTTCACAAGGCCCACGACGGCCACACCGACGAGTGCGTGACCGCCGGCCACACCACCCACGCCCACCACGACCACCAGCACGGCGAGGACTGCGGACACATGGCCGTACCCCACGAGGGTCACGTCGACTACGTGCACGACGGACACCGCCACGCCGCCCACGAGGGGCACTGGGACGACCACTGACGCAGCCGGCAGGCCTCGAGCGGCCGGCGGCCTCCCGAGGACGCCGGCCTCGGAAGTCCCACCCGACAGCAAAATAGTAATGAGATTCGTTTTCATGTAGCCTCCTGGTTGCTCACCGAAGGTGACCACCGAACCAGGAGGACCCCATGGCCGTTCCCAAGCGCAAGATGTCCCGCAGCAACACCCGCCACCGCCGCGCCCAGTGGAAGGCGGCCACGCCGGCGCTCGTCCCGATCACCGTCGACGGCGTCGCGCACCTCGTGCCCCAGCGACTGGTGAAGGCCTACGAGCGCGGGCTGCTGCGCCCCGAGGGCTGACCGTCCATGGCTTCCGACCGACTCCCCGTCACCGTCCTGTCCGGCTTCCTCGGCGCGGGCAAGACCACCCTCCTCAACCATGTCCTGGGCAACCGCGAGGGACTGCGCGTCGCGGTCATCGTCAACGACATGAGCGAGGTCAACATCGACGCCGCCCTGGTGCGCGGCGGCGAGGCGGCCCTGTCACGCACCGAGGAACGCCTGGTCGAGATGACCAACGGCTGCATCTGCTGCACCCTGCGCGACGACCTGCTCGAGGAGGTCGACCGGCTGGCCCGCGAGGGCCGCTTCGACTACCTGCTCATCGAGTCGTCCGGCATCTCCGAACCCATGCCGGTGGCCGCGACGTTCGCCTTCGCCCGCGACGACGGTGCCACCCTCGGCGAGATCGCCCGCCTGGACACCATGGTCACGGTCGTCGACGCCGCCGGCTTCCTGCCCGAGCTGACCAGCGGCGACGAACTCGTCGAGCGCGGCCTGGACCAGTACGAGGACGACGAACGCACCGTCAGCGACCTGCTGATGGACCAGGTCGAGTTCGCGGACGTCATCGTGCTCAACAAACTCGACCTCGTCGACGAGGAGTCGGCGGACCGGCTTCGGGCGGCGCTCACCCGCCTCAACCCGGTGGCGCGCGTCGTCCCGGCCGTCCACGGCCGCGTGCGGGCCGCAGAGGTACTGGGCACCGGGCTGTTCGACCTGGAACGCGCCCAACAGGCCCCCGGCTGGGTGCGGGAGCTCAACGGTGACCACGTCCCCGAGACGGAGGAGTACGGGATCTCCTCGACCGTCTTCCGCGCCGAACTGCCGTTCCACCCAGGCCGGCTGTGGACGTTCGTGACCGAGAAGCTCGACAGCGGCGCGTTCGGCGAGGTTCTGCGGTCCAAGGGGTTCTTCACACTGGCCGGCCGCGGGCAGGTGACGGGCCTGTGGTCGCAGGCCGGCTCCGTCGCACGCTTCGAGCCCTCCGGCGCCCGCGACACCGACGGCCCGGAAGGCCAGGAACTGGTCTTCATCGGCACGCGTCTGCGCACGGACGCGCTCCACGCGGCACTGGGCGACTGCCTCATGGCCGACGGTGAAAGCCTGCCGCCCGTCGACCCGTTCCCCGTCTGGGACACCTACGGCATCGGCGACACCTGCGAGCACGAGCACCCGGAACCCGTGGCGCACGTCTGAGCGCACACCCGTGCCCTCCGTGGGCGTGCCTTCAGTGGGAGTGAGGCTGGTGCTGGAACTCGTTCCAGGCCTGACGCAGGGTGTCGATCACCTCCGGGGCGGCCCCGCGGCCCTCCAGGTACTCCCGGTACGTCTCGACGGTCGCCGCCGCGGGCCAGTGGGGGTCGTTCGCAACGGCGCGGGCGAAGGAACCCAGACGGTTCAGCTCGTCGGTGTGACTCTTGAGCCACCGCGTGAAGTCGGCTGTGTCGTTCATCGCACGTCTTCTCACAGAAGGAACGCCCACTGGTCCTCACCCGGCCGTCCGCCCCGCCGGCCGCCGTTCCTCCAGACTCCCACGAGCACACGGCAAGTCAAACCGGTCGTCGGGCGTCCCGCGGAGAGGTTCGCGGCGATGCCTGTACGGAGGCCGCCGGCGAACCGCCGGGGGCGCGGTGGCGGGTGCCGGGCTCGCGCCATACGGTGAACAGGTGCCCGCCCGTGACCGTCAGGAAGGGGCGTGCTCCATGTGCGCACACTCCCGGGCCCCGGAGCCCCAGCCGGTGCTGTCCCCGCTGACGGGCGCGGCGATCTTCCTGGTCGCGACCATCGACCAGGGTGGCGAGCCGGTCGTACGGGACACGCTGTCCGAACTGAACGGGCTCCAGCGGGCGGTCGGTTTCCGGGCGCCGGACGGGAAACTGAGCGCGGTCGTGGGCATCGGCTCGGAGGCGTGGGACCGCCTGTTCGCGGGTCCGCGTCCGGCGGAGCTGCATCGTTTCCGCGAGCTGGCCGGAGCCCGGCACCGGGCGGTCTCGACCCCCGGCGACCTGCTGTTCCACATCCGCGCGGCCCGCCCGGACCTCTGCTTCGCGCTGGCCGCCGAGATCATGGAGCGGATCCGCGACGTCGTCACCGTGCGTGACGAGGTGCATGGCTTCAAGTACTTCGACGTACGTGACCTGCTCGGATTCGTGGACGGCACGGAGAACCCCACGGGCCGGGCGGCGGACACGGCGGTCCTGATCGGTGACGAGGACCCGGAGTTCGCCGGGGGCAGCTATGTGATCGTGCAGAAGTACGTGCACGATCTGGAGGCGTGGAACGCCCTGCCGGTGGAGGCGCAGGAGTTGGTGATCGGGCGCAGGAAGCTGTCCGACGTCGAACTGGACGACGCGGTCAAGCCGGCCGACTCGCACGTGGCGCTGACCACCATCGAGGACCCGGACGGGACGAAGCACGAGATCCTGCGCGACAACATGCCCTTCGGGACCGTGGGGCAGGGCGAGTTCGGTACGTACTTCATCGGTTACGCCCGTACGCCGGCCGTGATCGAGCGGATGCTGGAGCGCATGTTCCTGGGCGATCCGCCGGCCACCCACGACCGGATCCTGGACTTCTCCACCGCGGTGACCGGGTCGTTGTTCTCCGTGCCCACCAGTGACTTCCTCGACGACCTCCCCGATGCGCCGGCCGCGCGCGAGGGCGCGGAGGGCCAGGAGGGTCAGGAGGGCGGCGGAGCCGAGGAGACGGAGCCCGTGCCTGCGGCGGTCCGGCCGCCGGCCGTGGACGGCTCGCTGGGGATCGGCGATCTGAGGATGTGACAGGAGGCGAGCACCCGCGATGGACAATCTGCATCGTGAACTTGCACCCATCTCCGCCGCCGCGTGGGCCGATCTGGAGGAGGAGGCACGGCGTACGTTCAAGCGGCACGTCGCGGCCCGCCGTATCGTCGACGTGCCCGAGCCGTGCGGCCCTGAGCCGGCGGGTGTGGGGACCGGGCACCTGCGGACCGTGGCGGCGCCGGCCGAGGGGGTCGAGGCGCGGCTACGCCGGTTCCAGCCGCTGGTCGAGCTGCGGGTGCCGTTCACCGTGGACCGGCAGCAGGTCGACGATGTCGCGCGGGGTGCCAAGGACGCGGACTGGCAGCCGGTCAAGGACGCGGCCCGGCAGATCGCCTTCGCCGAGGACCGCGCCGTGTTCGAGGGCTATCCGTCCGCGGACATCGCCGGTCTGCGGGAGGGCTCGTCCCACTCCGCCCTGACCCTGCCGGCCGAGGCGCGCCAGTACCCGGACATCGTCAGCAAGGCCCTGACCGTGCTGCGGCTCGCCGGGGTCGGCGGCCCGTACGCCCTGGCGCTGAGCGCCGCGGCGTACACCGCTGTCAGCGAGACGTCCGACTACGGCTACCCGATCATCAAACACATCGCCCGGTTGCTGGACGGCGACATCGTCTGGGCACCCGCCATCGAGGGGGCCTTCCTGCTGTCGACGCGGGGCGGGGACTTCGAACTGCGCCTCGGCCAGGACCTGTCCATCGGTTACCTGTCGCACGACGACACCAGCATCCGGCTGTACTTCCAGGAGACGCTGACCTTCCTCGTGTACACCGGCGAAGCCGTCGTGCCCGCGCGGGGGTCGACTCCCCCGTCCGCACCCGCGGAGGGGTGGGCATGAAAGCCGCCGTCGTGGGAGTCGGCGCGGTCGGGTCGGCCACGGCGCTGTCCCTGGTCGAACGAGGGGGAACCTGCCGGGAGATCGTGCTGATCGACCGCGACACCGCCCGCGCCGACGGCGTGGCCGCCGACCTGCGCTACGCCGCTCCGCTGTCCCCCACGGTCGACGTACGCTCCGGTGGCTACGGTGACCTGGCCGACGCCGCCGTCGTCGCCATCACCGCGGGCGTCAACGAGAAGGCCGGCGGCGCCACCGACCGGTCCGAGCCCCAGGGGCGCCTGCGGCTGCTGGAGACCAATGCCAAGGTCTTCGCCGACGTCGTCCCCCAGGTGGTCGCGGTCGCGCCGGAGGCGGTGCTGATGGTGGTCACCGACCCACCGGACCCGCTGGCCGACCTCACCCGTCATCTCGCCGGGCACGACCGGGTGTTCTCGACCGGTACCCTCATCGACAGTCTCCGGTTCCGTGTGCAGCTCGCCGACCGCCTGCGGGTGCGGCCACGTGACGTGCAGGCCCTTGTGGTGGGCGAACACGGCACCTCCGAGGTGCTGTTGTGGTCCTCGGCGGGTGTCGGCGGCATTCCCGTCGCCGAACTGCTCGCCCAGGACGGCCGGTCGGTCGAGGACATACGCGAAGAGGTCGAAAACGACATCCGGTACGCCAACATCACCATCATCGAGGGCACCGGCGCGAGCCAGTACGGCATCGGCGCCGTCTCCGCCCGGCTCGTCGAGGCGGTCCTGCGCAACGAACGCGCGGTGCTGCCGGTGGCCGCTCACTCCTCCGCCCACGGGGTCACGCTCTCCCTGTCCAGCGTTCTCGGAGCGGGCGGCGTCCAGCAGATGCACGAGCCCGCCATGACGCCCAAGGAGCGACGGGCCCTGGAGAAGAGCGCCCGGGTGCTGCGCGAAGCCGCCGAACGGGCCATTGCCGTGGGGGCGACCTGAGTCGGGGGGCCCGACGAACGGCCCGACAGGGGACGGACACCATGACGACCACGACCGCATCATCCAGGACCGCGCCGTCGACGGCGAGTATCGGTGACTTCCTCCTGCGTCGCTTGCGGGAGGTGGGCATCGGGCACCTGTTCGGCGTCGCGGGTGACTACAACCTCGAGTTCCTCCTTCAGATGGAGGACGGCCACGACTTCATGTGGGTGGGCAACTGCAACGAGTTGAACGCCGCCTACGCCGCCGACGGGTACGCGCGGATGAACGGGATCTCCGGACTCGTCGTGACGCACGGCGTCGGGGCGTGGAGCGCCATCAACGGTGTCGCGGGCGCCTACAGCGAGCACGTTCCCGTCATCTGCGTCTGCGGATCGGTTCCGTTGAAGGCGCTGGACCGCAAGCTGCGGATGCACCACACCTCCGGGGAGCCCGAGTACGACGACGTGCTGCGCGGTTACGCGCAGGTCACCGCGGCACAGGCCCGGCTGACACCGCAGAACGCCGTGCGGGAGATCGACCGGCTCATCCTGACCGCCTGGCAGCGCAAGCTCCCGGTCTACCTGGAGCTGCCCTCCGACATCGCGCACCTGGACGTCGAGGTTCCGGCGGAACCGCTGGTGCCGGCGATGCCGAAGAGCGACCCGGAACGGCTGACGGCGTGTGCCGACGCGATCATCGCGCGCCTCACCAACGCCCGTTCGCCCGCGATCCTCCTCGACCTCGATGCCGACCGCTTCCAGGTGACCGGTGAACTGCTGGAGTTGGCCGCCAAGCTGAAGGCCCCGATCGCGGCCATGAACACCTGCAAGGGGATCGTCGATTACACCATCGAGCGCACCATCTGCGGAAAGGACGGGCGCTTCAACGACATCGCCAACTGGGCCTACGCCGACCTGCCCAAGGTCCTCCATCCGGGGACGAACGCCCGGACGGCCGTGGTTCGGACCCCGGACGAACTGAAGGAGGCGCTGGCCTCACCGCACGACAGCATGCTCTTCATCGAAGCCGTCATGGACAAGTACGACGCACCGCCGACCGCCGTCGAATCCGGACACCGCATGGCGGACATCGACTACGGCCCACGCGGCCCCCAGCACCGCCCGGGCGTCCAGATCTGACCGCCTCCACGGCGGGGGCGTCTCCAGGGAACCGAGGGAGGAACGCCCTGGAACCGAGGGCCCGGCGTCCGGACGGGCGGCGGTGCGTGCGCTCGTCCGGGCGCTGTCCTCGAACGTCGGGTTCACGTGAACTCCCGTCGGCCGGCGGACGGTTCGGTGGTATGCCAGGGGGCATCGGGGTGAGTCGGGCGCGCGTCGGTGGTCAGGCGGAGGGCGTAGACCGGGGGTTCGGCGGTGTTCGGGACGGGGCCGAGGTAGTGGTGGCCGGTCATGTGGCACCAGGCGGGGAGGTCGAGCGGGGCCGCGGGGTCGGTGGCGATGACGTGTACGTGGGTGCCGGGGGCGGCGTCTTCGATGGCGGCACGCAGTCTGAGCAGGAGGGTGACGCACAGGAGTCCGGTGCCGTCGACCGTGATGTCCGCCTCGCCGGCGGCGGTCACCGGGTGCCTGCCGCAAAAACGTTCGCCGCGGCGGCGATCGCGGTCGCGGCTGCCGCGATCTCGTCCCGGGTGGTCCAGCGGCCGAGGGAGAGCCGGACGGCTTCCAGGGCCCGCGCGGGGTCGGTGCCCATGGCGGTGAGGACGGGCGAGGGGGTGTGGATGCCGCTGTGGCACGCGGAGCCGGTCGAGGCGGCGATCCGGGGTGCGCCGTCCAGAACCCGGTGTCCCGGTACGCCGTCGATGCCGATGTTCAACGTGTTGGGCAGCCGCTGTTCCACGGGTCCGTTGAGCCGGACCCGCCCGGGCAGGGCGTCGACGAGTCGCTGGTGCAGTTCGTCGCGCAGGCCCCTGATCCGCTCGTGCGCACCGTCGGCGAGGTCGTCGGCGGCGAGCTGCGCGGCGGCGCCCAGGGCGACGGCGAGGGCGACGTTCTCGGTGCCGGCGCGCAGCCCGCGTTCCTGGCCGCCGCCGTAGACGACCGGCTCCAGTCGCACACCGTCGCGCACGAACAGGGCGGCCGCACCCTTGGGCGCGTACATCTTGTGCCCGACGACCGTGAGCAGGTCGGCGCCCAACTCCCGTACGTCCAGCGGGATTTTCCCGACGGCCTGGGCGGCGTCGCAATGGAGCAGCGCTCCGGCCCGGTGAGCGGCGTCGGCCAGTTCCCTCACCGGCTGGAGGGCGCCGGTCTCGTTGTTGGCGACCATGACCGAGACCAGCACGGTGTCGTCGTCGAGCGCGGTGGTCAGCGCGGCCGGGTCGACCAGGCCCTCGCGGTCGACGGGCAGCACCGTGATCCGTGCGTGGTGGAGGCGTTCGAGGGCCTGGCAGGTGGCGAGGATCGCGGGGTGTTCGGTGGCCTGGGTGATGACGTGGGGGCGGGGCCGGGTGGCGGCCAGGGTGGCTCCGCGCAGGGCGAGCAGGTCGGCCTCGGAGCCGGAGGAGGTGAAGACGATCTCGCCCGGGCGGGCACCGATCAGCTCGGCGACCTGGGCACGCGCCGCCGTGAGGGCGCTGCGGGGTTCGCTGCCGTAGGGGTGGGTGCTGGAGGGGTTGCCGAAGTGGCCGGTCAGGTGGGGCAGCATCGCTTCCACGACGCGTGGGTCGACGGGTGTGGTGGCGTTGTAGTCGAGGTAGACCGGTCCGCCGGTCAGGCCCGGGTGCGGCGGCGGACGGTGGGTCATGCGCCGGCTCCCGCGTCCACGGGCAGCTCCGCCAGGCGCCATTCGAGCATGCCGTCGTTGAGGCGGATGGCGCGGCGGCCGTTCTCGGTGAGGAGGCGGACGGCGTCGTGGGCGAGGACGCAGTACTCGCCACGGCAGTAGACGACCACCTCGGCGTCCTCGGGCAGTTCACCGACGCGGTCGGCCAGTTCCTCGACGGGGATGGAGACGGCACCGGGAATGTGCCCGGCCCGGTACTCCTCGACCGGGCGGACGTCCAGGAGCACCACCTGCTTGGATTCCGCGCGGGTCCGCAGCTCGTCCCGGGTGACCGTGCGGCCGCCGCCGTCGCCGAGGTAGGCGTCGCGGGCGGCCGGAACACCGGCCTGATGGGTCTCGGCGACCTTGCGCAGCAGGGCGAACAGTTCGGCGACGTCGTCACCGGCGAGCCGGTAGTGGATGCGTACGCCCTCACGCCGGGTGCTGACGAACCCGGCCTGTTTGAGGGTCTGGAGGTGCGCGGAAGCGGTCGTCAGATTCAGTCCCGCCGCCTTCGCGAGCGCGTCGACCGTGCGCTCGCCCTGGGCGAGGAGGTCGAGCAGTTCCAGCCGCTTCCCGCTGGCCAGCGCCTTCCCGCTGGCCGCGAACGCGTCGTAGAGCCGCGCCTTCGTGGCCGTCTCCGCCATGATCTCCTCCCTTTCCTCCAAAAATCTATGGAATATGGTACCCGGGCTGCCGCCGGACAGCTGTGGGTCGTGGCGTTCGCCGCACGGGCGGCCGTGCCGCCCTCCTCACCGGTTCACCGGCTGTGGGCGGTGACGGCGATGGCCGGGAGGACGGCCAGGGCGAGAACACCACCGGTCAGGGCGAGGACGGGATAGCCGGCGAGGTCGACGACGATGCCGGAGGCCAGTCCGCCGGTGGCGCCCGCGATGGCGATGGAGACGTCGACCATGCCCTGGGTCTTGGCACGGGTCGCCAGCGGCACCGCGTCGGTGATGATCGCGGTCCCCGAGACCAGGCCGAAGTTCCAGCCGAGGCCGAGCAGCGCCAGGGCGAGCGCCAGCAGGGCGATGGAGTCGCCGGGGGCGACGGCGGCGACCAGGCCCGCGACGAGAAGGGTGACTCCGGAGGCGGCGGCGAGCGCGATGCGGCCGTAGCGGTCGACGAGGCGGCCGGTCAGCGGCGAAGGCAGGTACATCGCGCCGACGTGGATGGCGATGACCAGCCCGGAGGCGGCTGTGCCGTGGCCGTGGTCGTGCATGTGGAGCGGGGTCATGGTCATCACCGCGACCATGACGAGCTGGGTGAGGATCATGACCAGGGCTCCGAGCACGACGCCGCCGCGCGGCTTCGCCGGTGCCCCCTCGACGGCCGGGCGGGCCTGCGCCGGCGGCACGGTGGGGTCCTGCTCCGCTTCGGCGAGGGTACGGGCCAGCAGGAGGGGGTCGGGGCGCAGCCAGAGGGCGAGGACGACGGCGGCCGCCGCGTACGCGGCCCCGGCGAGAAGGAAGGGTCCGGCCAGGCGGGGAATGCCGAGGGCGGCGGCGAGGTCGCCGGTGGGGGCGGCGAGGTTGGGGCCGACGACACCGCCGAGGGTGGTGGCGACCAGGACGGTGGACACGGCGCGGGCGCGGTGGGTGGGGGCGGCGAGGTCGGCTCCGGCGTAGCGGGCCTGGAGGTTGGTGGCGGTGCCGGCGCCGTAGACGAACAGCGCGATGAACAGCAGGACGGGGCTGCCGAGACCCGCGGCGGCGAGGACGCCGGCACTGCCGACGGCACCGGTGAGGTATCCGGCGGCCAGGCCCGGGCGGCGGCCCCGGGCCTGGGATATACGGCCGACGCCTATCGCGGCGAGCGCGCTGCCCGCGGTGAACAGGGCGCTGGGCAGTCCGGCCAGACCCGTGGTGCCGAGCATGTCCTGGGCCAGCAGGGCTCCGACGGTGATGCCCGCCGCGAGCCCGGCGCCACTGAGGACCTGGGAGGCGACGAGGACTTTCAGGATGCGGCGCTGCACGTCGGGGCCGGCGGCGAGGGTGGACGGCGCTGCGGTGCTCGTCACGGGTGGGGCTCCTTTCGGTGGCGGGCGCTTCCCGCCACACGGTGGGAGGGGGTACGGGGGAAGGGGTAGGGGCCGGACGGCCAGGGATGGTCAGGCGTCGGGCACCTGGGCGCGGTCGGCGAATCGGGTCGGCGGGGTCCGCGCCGCCAACGGACTCCGGGCACGGCTCTCGGTCATGTTTCTCCTTGTGACGGCAGAGCAGGATGGTCGCACGCCTCCACGGCACCGGCTCCGATCAGGCTTTGTACCGTCCGGAGACGGATCCGTGCCCCGCAGTGAGACCCGCAGTGAGGCTCCGACCGCACTCTTCCATAAATCCATGGAATATCGTAGGGCGAGGAAGGACTGGGGCAACAGCGCCTGTCCGCTCGGCCGGGGCGACGGGCCTGCCCTGGCCATGGACGCCGGCCGCGACCTGCGCGCCCCGTACGCGGTGGCCGAGCGGCGCGGGCCGCACGTGGCGTTCACCGCGGACACGCATCCGCACGCCGGCTTCCACACCGGCGCCGTGCGGCTCGGTCACGACGCCGGGGCGACGGTGCTCGCCTCTGCCGCCGGCCACAGGGCCTTCGCGCACACACCGCTGGACGACGGTGACGAGGTGGACCTGGGCAAGCTCACGCTGCGGGCGCTCGCCACCCCGGGCGCACCGACGAGCCCCTGTCGTACCTCGTCCTGGACGGCCGCACCGCACTCGGCGTGTTCACCGGCGGGTCGCTGACCGTGGGCGCCGCCGCCCGGACCGACCTCCTCGGCGCCGGGCCGGAGAGCGGCCGATGAGCACCCCACCTGGCGGGCCAACGCGCCGCGGACCTACCGGTTCTGGCGCGACGTCGGCCACGCCGCCGGAGCTCGTCGCCGGTGCCCTCGCAGACGCCCCCGGCCTGAACGCCACCGTCATCGCGGCCGCGGCCCTCACCGCCGCCTCCGGCCTGCTCGCCGCCCGCTGGATCACCGACCGCCTCGCCCACCGGCCGTCCGCACACCGCGTCCCGGAGAGGTACGCGTCCCCGCCGACCGCCTCCCCGGCAGCCGAAGCCGACGCCCGCATGGTTGAGTTGCGGGCATGAGCACCCTCGCGGCCCACGCCATCGGCACCAGGCGGCTGGATCTGCTGCCGCTGCACGTCGAGCACGCCGAGGAGATGGCCGTGGTGCTGTCCGATCCGGCCCTGCACACCTTCATCGGCGGCACGCCGGACACCCCGCGAGCCCTGCGCTCGCGCTACGAGCGCATGACGGCCGGCTCTCCCGATCCGGCCGTCTCCTGGCTGAACTGGGTGATCCGGCTGCGGGAGGAGTCCTGCCTGACGGGCACGGTCCAGGCGACGGTCGGCCCCTCCGGCCACGGGCTCACCGCCGAACTCGCCTGGGTGGTGGGGACCCCGTGGCAGGGACGAGGCATCGCCGGCGAGGCCGCCCGGGCACTCGTCGACCGGCTGGGCCGCCGGCCGGTGCGGACCGTCGTCGCCCACATCCACCCCGACCACCGGGCATCCGCCGCCGTCGCCACCGCCGCCGGGCTCACACCCACCGACGCATGGCACGAAGGCGAGCGCCGATGGTGCCTGAGCGTCAGGCGATGACGTCGGCACGCTGCGTCACGGTCTTCAGCGCGCCACTTCGTCGGCCAGGAGGTCCATCAGGAGGCCGTCGTGCCAGGTGCCGTCGGTGCCGCGCTCGTACTGGCGCATGATGCCGACGGGCCGGAAGCCGGCCTTGGTGTAGCAGCGGATCGCCGCGGTGTTGTCGGCCGCCGGGTCGATGACCAGGCGGTGGTAGCCGTGGGTGTCGACGAGATGACGGGCCAGGGTCCGTACGGCGTCGGTGCCCAGGCCTCTGCCGTGCACCGAGGGATCGAGGAAGATGTCGATGCCGGCGTGCCGGTAGTCAGGCTCCTCCTCGGCATGCCACTGGATCATGCCGACGGGCCGCTGCCGGAAGTCGACGGTCAGGCACCGGGTGTGAGGGTTCTCCAGATCGGCCACGATGTCCGCCGCGAGGTCGTCCCCGCCCCTCCACCGCGCCCGTACTTCCGGTGCGGCCCGGATGCCGGCCAGGGCGGGAATGTCCTCGCGGGCCGTGGGGCGGAGGACGACAAAGGCGCCGCGCAGCTCGGTCATGACCGGGAATTTTACGGGAGTCGGGCACGCGCGGTGTGCTCGCGTTTCCGCGGCCTCCCAAGGCTGATACGAGGGCGCAGAGTTGCGTTCGCGGGCGCGCGGCTGCTCGTGATCGAGATGCGGGTTGCGGGGAGCGGTGCCAAGAATCGAACTGAGAGGCAGTGACGCCGACTACAGAAAGGCAGTCGATCATGCGAAGCAGGATCATACGCGCTCTGACCGCCAGCGTCGCCGCAGGCATGCTCGCCAGCGGAGCAGCCGTGGCCTCTACAGGAACCGCCTTCGCGGTGCCGGCGAACGCCAAGGTGTCCGACAGTCACCACGCGTCCGTACCGGACGCCACCAAGATGCCGCACCACAAGAAGTGCCCGAAGGGTGAGCACTACAAGAAGGTCCACGGCAAGTGGGGCTGCCACAAGAAGTAGCCGCCGTGCCGGGCGCCGGGGACATTCGGCCGACATCCGTGCCGACTGCGCGACTCCCCGGCGCCCGTCATCGCGCGCGGTTCTCACCCCTGAGAACACACCTCCGCCCTGTCGGCCAACGGCCGTCAGGGCGGAGGAGGTTGTCAACCCGGAATGAGGCGGGGCGTCAGACGGACACCGGGGCGGCCTGCTTCGGGTCGTCGTAGAGGCTCTCCGCGTGGTCGGCCGGGGAGGCCGAGGCGTTGTCGTACTTCGCGTGGTCCAGGATCTTCTCACGGGCGGAGACGAGCACCGGGACGAGGGCCTGACCCGCGACGTTGGTCGCCGTGCGCATCATGTCCAGGATCGGGTCGATGGCGAGGAGCAGGCCCACGCCCTCCATCGGCAGGCCGAGGGTGGACAGGGTGAGCGTCAGCATGACGGTCGCGCCCGTCAGACCGGCGGTGGCCGCCGAGCCGATCACCGAGACGAAGGCGATGAGCAGGTACTCCTTGATGCCGAGCTGCACATCGAAGATCTGAGCGACGAAAATCGCGGAAATGGCCGGGTAGATGGCCGCGCAGCCGTCCATCTTGGTCGTCGCGCCGAACGGCACGGCGAAGGAGGCGTAGTCCTTCGGGACGCCGAGACGGATCGCCGCCTGCTGGGTGACCGGCATGGTGCCGACCGAGGAGCGGGAGACGAACGCCAACTGGATGGCGGGCCAGGCGCCCTTGAAGAACTGGATCGGGTTCAGCTTCCCGACGACGGAGAGCAGCAGCGGGTAGACGCCGAACAGGACCAGGGCGCAGCCGATGTAGATGTCGGCGGTGAACGTCGCGTAGTCGCCGAGCAGGTTCCAGCCGTACTGCACGATGGCGCGGCCGATGAGACCCGCGGAGCCGATCGGGGCGAGCAGGATCACCCACCACAGGGCCTTCTGGAGCAGTTCCAGGATGGACTCGGAGAGCGTGAGGACCGGCTGGGCCTTCGAGCCGATCTTGAGGATCGCGATACCGGCGACGACCGCCATGAAGACGATCTGAAGCACGTTGAGCTCGGTGAACGGCGTGATGACGTCGGTCGGGATGATGCCGGTGAGGAAGTCGAGCCAGCTGCCGGCGTGGTCCGGCTTGGCGCCGTCGGCCGGGGTGAGGGCGGAGCCGGAACCCGGGTTGGAGACCAGCCCGATGACGAGGCCGATGACGACGGCGATCAACGAGGTGATCATGAACCAGAGGAGGGTGCGGCCGGCCAGGCGGGCCGCGTTGTTGACCTTCCGCAGGTTGGTGATCGACACCATGATCGCGAAGAAGACCAGCGGTGCCACGGCCAGCTTCAGAAGCTGCACGAAGATGCCGCCCACCTTGTCGAGGGTGGTGGCGAGCCAGGACACGTCGTAGGTGCGGGCCACGAAGCCGAGGATCAGGCCGACGACGAGACCGAGCAGTACTTGGGCCCAGAAGGGGACGGGTATCCGGAAGCCTGAGTTCGCGGGCTTCGGATCAGCGGTGTTCGCGGACACGGACACACTCCAGTAGGGACGCGCGAAAAGGTGGGTTTGAGCGGGGGCTTACAGGAGCGGCGCGCAGAAGAGACGTCAACAGCGCCGCTGCTTCGATGAGTTCGCGGTCAGGCGCGACAAGCCGCGGACACGCAGCGGCAGAGATCGACATGCAGGCGCGCCACGAGCGGTACGCCCATGACGACACGGCAGACGCCGTAGGAGGCGTCTGCGCGGTACGCGGCTGCTGTCTTCACGGTGAAACGTTAACACTTCTACTTTGAGAACCTCAAAGGGACCCTTTGGACCGAGGGTGCCCTTTTCCCGCCTTGTGGGGACCCCCTCCCTCCGGGAGCCGGCTCTTACGGGGACGCGCCCCCGCCGGGGCGCCGACATCCGCTCCGCTTCCCCGCCGCCGGGGCCCGGACAGCGGCCTCGAGAGGCCCGTGGATGTGATGCCACCCATAGGAGCCAGATCACGTCCTAAGGCGGTTCGTAGCGAGCATGTCGCCCCAAGCAGCAAAGAAAGCCCCACGGTGGAACATTTCGGGCATTTACTACGCAGTCGGGTAGTACGTCACATCATTGCGCCCCGTCCGGCCGACGGCTAAACATTGCTGTCGTTGCTCCGGACCACGAGACGGACGACCGGCGAACTCCGCCGGATCCGCCCGCTTCGGTCTGTGCAGCGCGGGGCCCCGCCCCACGCCACCGCAATCGATTGCGGCCGGCACCCCCGACCACGTCCCCCACTGGAGGGTTACTTCCGTATGACCACGACCACTCGCACCGCCCGCTTCGCCCGTCTGCGCACCCTCACCGTCACCGGCATCGCCACGACCGGCGCCGCGGCCGCCGCCCTGACCCTGATGCCGTCGCCCGCACAGGCCGCCGAAGCAACGCAGGTGCACGCCTCCTCCGTGGTCGCGGCCCGCTCCACCGACAGCCACGCCTACAGCGGCAAGGCCGGCTACAGCAACAACCTCGACGGCTGGATCAAGCAGTCCCTGGCCATCATGAAGGCCAAGGGCATCCCCGGCAGCTACGAGGGCCTGCACCGCAACATCATGCGTGAGTCCGGTGGCAACCCCAACGCCCAGAACAACTGGGACGTCAACGCCCGCAAGGGCACCCCCTCCAAGGGTCTCCTCCAGGTCATCTCCCCCACGTTCAACGCCTACCACGTCGCCGGCACGGCCCACAGCCTCACCGACCCGGTGGCCAACATCACCGCGGCGGCCAACTACGCGGCCCACCGCTACGGTTCCATCGACAACGTCAACTCCGCGTACTGATCCCGCCCACGCGGTACTGATCAGCGCACGCACACGCGCACGACAGGGCCGGGGCCGGCAGCGACAACCGCTGCCGGCCCCGGCCCGTTCCGTCGCTGGAGGCGTCGGCACCCTTCGTAGCCACCGAAGGGGCGGACAAATGCCCAATAAAGTACCGTGTGATGGTCATGGCGAGCGCGGCCCGCCATGAGGAAACAGCCGCGAGACAGGCGGCTATGGGGAGGCCACAGCACCCGTACAGGCCAGGAGACGAACCCATGACATCACGTGTCCGGCAGATCAGGAGCCGCCGTTCCACAGCCCTGCGCTACGCGGCACCGCTGGTCACCCTGGCGCTGGCCGCCACCGGCTGCGGTGCGTCGGTCACGCCCGGGCGAATAGGCGACTCGCCCCGATCCCCCACCACCAGCCACACCACCGCGGACGCACCCCCCGCCGCCGCGAGCACCCCCTCGCCGACCCAGGCGACCACCTGCACCGACCGCTACTTCTCCGGCATGACCGCCGCTCAGCGGGTCGGGCAGCTCTTCATGGGCGGGATCTCCGCGGCCCACCCCGACCAGGCCCAGCTGCGCACCCTGCGCGACAACCACGTGGGCGCCATCATGCTGACCGGCCGCAGCACCGCCGGCACGACGGCGACGAGGAAGACAGTCGACGGCTTCCGGGGGCAGGCGGACCAGGTCGGCGGCCGCAGGGTCGGTCTGCTGGTCGCCACCGACCAGGAGGGCGGCCAGGTACAGGTGCTGAACGGCCCCGGCTTCTCGGCCATACCCGACGGACTGACCCAGGGCAGCTGGTCGACCGCGACGCTGCGCAGCCAGGCCGCCGGATGGGCCAAGCAGCTGAAGGCCGCGGGTGTCGACCTGAACCTGGCGCCGATCGCCGACGTGGTGCCGGCCGCGCTGGGCACCCGCAACATGCCCATCGGGTCCTTCAAGCGGGAGTACGGCAACACCCCGGAAACCGTGACCTCCCACTCCGGTGCCTTCGCCGCCGGCTTCGCGCAGTCGGGCGTGCTGACCACGCTCAAGCACTTTCCCGGGCTGGGCCAGGTGATCGGCAACACCGACACCACCGCCAACGTCGTGGACTCGGTGACGACCGCGAGCAGTTCCAGCCTCGAGCCCTTCCGGGCCGGGATACGGGCCGGCTCCCCCTTCGTGATGGTCTCGTCGGCCACCTACACCAAGATCGACCCCACGCATCTGGCGGCCTTCTCACCGACGGTCATCGGGCAGCTGCTGCGCGGACGGCTCGGCTTCAAGGGCGTGGTCATCTCGGACGACATCGGGAACGCGGTCGCGGTCCGGTCCTTCACCCCCGCCCAGCGGGCCGTGAACTTCATCGCGGCGGGCGGAAACATGATCCTCACGGTGCGGCCGAGCACCGTGCCCGCGATGACACAGGCCATAGAGACCCGGATGCGGCAGGACGCGTCCTTCCGGGCCAAGGTCGACGACAGCGTGCGCCGGATACTGGCCGCCAAGCAGTCCGCGGGACTGCTCGACTGCCACTGAGGGTCCCTGCCCGCGACTGCCACTGAGGTTCTGCCTGCGATCAGGCGCTCAGGGCAGGCGCTCAGGGTGCGCGATCAGGCGTTCAGGGTGCTCGGGATGCGCCCGAGGTGCCTCAGGCAGCGGCCGTCATCGGGCGGCCGCTGCGGGCGAAGGCGTTCCAGAGCTGGACGAGCAGACGGATGACGAGCGCCTCGATCACGGCGACCGCCACTTGTGTGAGGAGCGAGGTCAACAGGTGGGGCACGGGGGTGCCGCCCTTCTTGTGCATGTTTGGGTCACTTACCTTTGTCCGCTACCGCGACGTCGCGCGGACCGACCGCAGGTGACCGCGGGTTTAACTTTCGGTTTCGCCTGGGACCGGGGAACGCGCGGGGTCAGCCGGCCGTGGTCGCGACCACGAGACCGAGACCGATCAGCACGACGCCCGTGGTCCGCCCCAGTACGCGGCGGGTCCCCGGCCTTTCGAGGACGCGCCCGGCCCTGGACAGCAGAAGAGCATAGCCGCCCAGCCAGGTGAGGGTCAGGGTGGCATGGAGGAGGACCAGCAGCGTCATGGCCCAGGCTGCGGGCAGCTGCGGCGGGGCCAGGGTGGGAAGCAGTCCGGAGTAGAAGACGGCGATCTTCGGATTGAGGGCGTTGCTGACCAGGCCGGTCCGCCACGGGCTCCCGACGGCGGGGGAGCCGCTGCCCGTGCGGGTGGCGTGCGAGGCGCTGCGGCGGTTCTGCCACAGCGCCTGCGCGCCCAGGAAGACCAGGTACGCGGCGCCGAGGAGCTTGACGACCAGGTAGGCCGTGGGTGAGGCGGCGAGCACGGCCGCGAGTCCGGCCACGCTCAGCGCGCCCCAGAGCAGCAGCCCGGTCGTGATTCCGCCCACGGTGCGCAGCGCGTCCCCGGGCCCGGCCACGAGGGCGCGTCGCGTGACCACCGCCATGTCCGGGCCGGGCACGACGGTCAGCAGGCCGAGGACACCGAGCGCGGCTGCGAAGTGGGTCAGCACGCCGGTCTCCTCCTGATCGGACTGTCGGGAGTGGTCAACGGGGGTCCTTCCGGTGTGGCGCGTTCAGTGATCGGCGACGGAGTACGGGGCGGCGTCCCGGCCCTCGGTGCTCAGCAGCACGACCACCGAGGTCGCGTCGAGCCCCAGGGCCGTACGACGCTCCTCGCCGCCCGCGCCGGTGAGCACCGTGCGGAGACCGGCGAGCGCGGCGGCTCCGCAGGGGCCCGAGGAGACCCCGAGGGCCGCGAGGCGGACGGCCGCGCGGGCACTGTCGATGTCGGGGACGGCGACAGCGGCGTCCAGCCCGCCGCGCAGGTAGGGCCAGGCGATGCTGGAGGGGGTGCCGCAGTTCAGTCCCGCCATGGTGGTGTCGCCGCAGGTGACGGTGACGGGTTCGCCGCGGGTGAGGCTTTCGAGCACGCAGGCCGCTGCCTGCGGCTCCACCGACAGCAGCGCCGGAGCGCGCCCGGAGGGGCGGCTGCGGTAGTGGGTGACCACGGCCTGGGCCAGGGAGCCCACGCCCACGGGAATGGAGACGAGGTCGGGGCCGTCGGCGGCCCCTTCGGCCGCCAGTTGCGCGTCGATCTCCGCGCAGAGGGTCGAGTAGCCCTCGACGATCCACCCGGGGATCCGTTCGTAGCCCGGCCAGGCAGTGTCCTGGACCAGGACCGCGTCCGGCGCGGCGGCCGCCTCGGCGGCCCGGCGCACGGCGTCGTCGTAGGACCCCGGGACCTCGGTCACCTCCGCCTTCTCTGCGGCTATGGCCGCCACGGCCCGCGGCTGCACTCCCCGCGGCACGAAGACGTGGGCGTGGTGCCCGAGCAGGCGTGCCGTGCGGGCCACCGCACGGCCGTGGTTGCCGTCGGTGGCGGTCACCAGCACGGCCGGTCCCGCCTCCCCGCTGCTCTCGGCCCGCTCGGCAAGGGTCCGGTGGACCGCCCAGGTCGCGCCCAGCGCCTTGAACGCGGGCAGCCCAAGACGGCACGACTCGTCCTTGACGAAGACCCGACCGACGCCCAACTCCGTTGCGAGTGACGGGAGTTCGGTCAGCCGGGTGGGCGAGTAGCCCGGCAGCGCGGCATGGAAGCCCCGCACCTCGGCGGGTGCCGGCCCACAGCGCCAGGTGCGGGCCCGGGGTCGTACGGACCACGGCGGCGTACGGCGGGAGACGTTGTCGGACACGCGCTCAGGGTCCACGCCCTTCGTACGATCGGTCCAGCGCATGTTTTCGACTTATACTCATCGGAGAAGCCGATGATTCAGCAGGCCGCTCCGCGACGGCGAGGAGAGCCCCCGGCGATGTTCGATCTGCACCGGCTGCGGCTGCTGCGTGAACTCAAGCACCGCGGCACGCTGGCCGCTGTCGCCGCCGCCCTCTCCTACGCCCCCTCCTCCGTCTCCCAGCAGCTCTCGCAGCTGGAGGCCGAAGTCGGCGTCCCGCTGCTGGAACCGGCCGGTCGGCGGGTGCGGCTGACCGCGCAGGCCGAGATCCTCGTCGCCCACACCGAAGCGGTCCTCGAACGCCTGGAGCGCGCCGAGGCGGAGATCGCCACCTCGCTGTCCGATCTGACCGGAACCCTGCGTATCGCCTCGTTCCAGACGGCCGCCCTGGCTCTGATCCCCACCGCGCTCGGCCTGTTGCGCGACCTCCACCCGCAACTGCGCGTCCACGTCACGCACATGGAGCCCGAAAAGTCCCTGCCCGCCCTGCTGGCCCGGGACTTCGATCTGGTCCTCGCCGAGGAATACCCCGGCAACCCCCATCCGCGGCCGTCCGAACTCGAACAGGAGGACCTGCTCGACGACCCGCTGCACCTCGCGCTGCCCCATCCGGCCGACAGCCCGGACACCGACGGTCCGATGGCGGCGCTGCGCTCGCTCCATGGGCACCCCTGGGTGATGGAACCCGAAGGCACGGCCGCACGGCACTGGGCCATGACCCTGTGCCGCAACGCCGGCTTCGAACCCGACGTACGGTTCGAGACCACCGACCTGCTGCTCCACCTGCGCCTCGTCGAGCAGAGGCACGCCGCCGCCTTCCTTCCCGACCTGGTCTGGTACGGGCACTCCCCCACGGTCGCTCTGCGGCAGCTCCCCCGCGGTCAGCGCGCGCGCCGCATCTCCACCGTCGTACGCCGTGGCCGCAGCCGTCACCCCGCCGTCCTCGCGTGCCGCGACGCCCTTCTCCGCGCGGTCACCCTCCACTCCGGCCGGGCGTAGGGCGGCACAGCGCGCGAACTCATTTCGAGAGGGGCTGCGCGAAGCCGTCGACCTCGACGGCGACCCTGGTGGAATCGAGGGGTGTCAGTTCGAGGGGTGTCAGTCCTCCGCGCCGGGCGCCTCGACAGGCGTCAGTGTCACGGTGCCGTCGCCGGCGACCGACCAGCCGGGGTTGTGGCACACCTCCCAGCGGTGGCCGTCGGGGTCGGCGAAGTACGCGTGGTAGCCGCCGAACGCCGCGCGTTGCGGCTCCTTGAGGACCGTCGCCCCCGCCGCACGGGCCCGCTCCACCGCCGCGTCCACGTCGGCGGGCGTATCGAGGTTCTGCGCGAGGGTGAAGGGGGTGCCGGCCACTGCCGCCTGCCCGGTGTCGGCGCCCAGGTCGGCCAGGGAGAAGAGGCCCAGGGCCAGCCCCGGGCCGGCCTGGTAGAAGACGATCTCGTCGAGATCGAGCAACGGCGTCCAGCCCAGGCCTTCGCTGTAGAACCGGCGGCTGACCGCCAAGTCCTCCACGCCCAAGGTCACCAGGTTCACCTGCTGCTTCATCGATCGCCCCCACACGCCGTCAGGAATCGGTCGTCCAGGCGCAACGCTACCGCCCGCGACGGCGCGACCCGGTACAGGACGCGGCGGCCCGTTCGTTGCCCCTTTGGCCGGAACCGATGCGTGAACTCCGCGCAGCGCCGCTCGTGTTGTGCCAGGTTGGGGGTAGATGTCGGCTTGATGGAGTACGTACGGATCAGGAGGTGCGCGTGAGCGTGCTGGCGGCGTCGTTGTGGGACTTGAGCAACGGGCAGGGCGTGCGGCAGCTGTCCGAGCTGGGGCTGGCGCTGCTGTTGTCGAGCCTGATCGGCTGGGAGCGGGAGGCCAAGCAGAAGAGCGCGGGCCTGCGGACGCACACCCTGGTCGGTATCTCCAGCGCCCTGATGATGGAGGTCTCGCAGCACGGGTTCACCAATGTCCTGGGGCTGGAGAACGTCTCGTTCGACCCGTCCCGGGTGGCGGCACAGATCGTCTCGGGGATCGGATTCATCGGCGGCGGACTGATCTTCGTGCGCCGGGACGCGGTACGGGGCCTGACCACCGCGGCGACGGTCTGGCTGACCTGCGCCGTCGGCATGGCCTGCGGCGGCGGACTGCCCATCCTCGCGACGGCGACCACCATCGTGCACTTCCTGGTCGTCCGCGGATATCCGCGCCTGCTGTCCACGCGCCTGATGCCCGGCACGTCCACCAGCATCTTCGAGGCGCGTCTGACCTACCGGACGGGCACGGCGCTGCTGCCGCGCCTGATGCAGGTCTGCACCCGTCGGGGCTTCCGCATCCTCCAGGTCAGAGTCGAGCGGCTGCCCTGTCGCACCGACGACGCCGCGAAGGTGCTGCTGGAACTCGAAGGCACCGAGGATCCCGCGCAACTGGCGTCCGAGCTCTTCCAGGACGACGGAGTGATCGACGTGGAGATGACGACAGGCGACGAGGAATAGGCGGGTACCCGCGTCTCGTCCGCGTCCCCCACCCTCGACCGGGCGGGTACGGGATCGCCTCACGCCCGGCACCGCGGACAGGCGCGGACCTCACGGCCGCCGCGCGTCTGGTGGACCTCGGTCGACTCCGCGAGGTGGCGAACGATGCCGGTGCCGCGGCCGTGTTCGTCCGGGGCCGTCTCGCGGTGGTGGCGCTCCACGGCGGTTCCGGAGTCGCTGACGACGAGGTGCAGGGTGTCGTGGTCGAGGAGGAGCAGCAGCAGCGTCATGTGCTCACGGCCGTACTGGGCGGCGTTCGCGGCGAGTTCGTCGACGATGAGGACGGCGGCGTCCCGCTCGCTCCGGGGAACGCGCCAGCAGTCCAGCAGGTCCGCCGTGAAGTGACGGGCGGCCGAGACGTGCGCCTTCCGGGCGGGGAGGGTGAGCAGGACCTGGTGACGGCAGTGCGAGAGCAGTGGTGAGCTCGCCTACGCTCGCATCGTGACCAGCTTCTGACCGTCGCCCGTGACGATCTCGAAGTGCTGGATGGTTCCCGGTGAGAGCGGGATCGCTCCTGGAATCGTGGTGCCGGGAGGGTACTGGCCCGCCCGCCAGGTGGCGGCGTCCGCCCTGGCCCCGCCGGGCCCGATCGCCTGCAACCGGCAGATGACGCCCGCGGGCGCCCCTCCGGCGGAGACCTGGAGGACGCTGCCCCACGCCGAGGGCGAGACCTTCACCGATGCGGTGACGCCGGTGACGGGATCGTGTCCGGAGAAGGTGCGTGACGGCGCCTGCGCGGTCGGTCCGGGCGGCGTCGCCTCACTGACCACGGATCCGGTGGTCGCGAGCCATGTGCCGCCGATCGACGCCGCGATGAGCGTCAGGGAGGCGACGGCTCCGGCCCACTGGAGCCGCCAGGTCCTGCGGCGCCTGGCCGCGGCCTGCCGGAGCATACGGTCGAGGAGGCCCGCTTCGGCCGCCTGAGGGGCCGCGGACGTGTCGGAGGGTGCCGGAGGCGCGTTCGACGCGGTCTCGGCGGCCCGCCGCACCAGCCGGTCGGCGAGGTCCCCGCCGACGGCGGGCATCGCCCGGCCCGCGGCTCCGGCTCCGACGTCGGCGGCAGCAGCTTCGGCTTCGGTGACCGTCGCGAGCAGGGCCGGCAGTCCCGCCAGCTCCGCGTGCTCCTGCCGGCACTCGTCGCACACCGCGAGATGGGCTCGCACCCGCTCGCTCTCCGCCGGGGACAGCGCGCCCAGGACGTATCCGCCCAGCGCCAGCCGGAGGGCGTCGTGGTCGCTCATGGTCGACACCTCCTCCACGCCGCCGTCATGGCTCGATCCCCCGTTCCCGGAGCGCGAGCCTGAGGGCGTGCAGGGCGTAGTAGGTCCGCGACTTCACGGTGCCCAGCGGGATGCCCAGCACGTCAGCTGCTTCCGCCATGGTCCGGCCCCGGTAGTACGTCTCCAGCAGTACGGCGCGATGGTCCGGGGACAGCGTCCGCAGGGCGTCGGCCACCGCCCAGCTCTGCAGCGCCTGCTCGATCTGGTCCTCGCCCCGCGTCTGCTCTGCGGCCTGCTCCAGGGCCTCGCCGTCCACCTCGGGCGGCCTGGCCTTGCGGGCCCGGTGGCCGTCGATGACCACGTGCCGGGCGACCGTGCACAGCCATGCGCGCGCCGGACCGCGGGCCGGTTCGAACGCGGCGGGGTGCTGCCACGCGCGCAGCAGCGTCTCCTGCACGACGTCCTCGGCCCACTGCCGGTCTCCTGAGGTCAGTCGCAGCACGTAGTGGAACAGGGGGCCCGCATGCTCGGCGTACAGAGTGCGGAGCAGTTCCTCGTCCGTGGTCGAAGCGGTCCCCATACCAGGGACACGGTGCGCGGAGCGATCCGGTTCGGCCGTTGGATCACGTTTTCGGTGAGTCCATGGCATATGCCGATCATCGCGCACATACTCCCTTTTGTCGTGCGGCATCCGGCGCTCGCCGCCCGCCGCAGCCGGCGCCCTCGCACCCGGTCATGAGCAGGGCCGGCCGGCACCCTGCTGCTCCTGGCCGCCCGGCAGGCTGCGGCTACCGGGTTCCGCGGCCACCGGCGGCTACGGCCGGGGAGAGGTCGTTGACGACCGCGTCGCGAGTGGCGACGGGCTTGAGGCCGTAGCCGCGTTCGATGGTGGCGATGATGGAGGTGGTGTCGTAGACGGTGTGGTCGACGGCCGAGCGCGGCAGCGAGCGGGAGACGATCAGTGCGGGGACGCGGGTGCCCGGGCCCCAGGCGTCATGGGCGCCGGGCGTGGGCGAGCCCGGTCCCGGGGGCGGCAGATGGTCCCACTGGCCGCCGAACTCGTCGTAGGTGACGACCACGAGCGTCCTGCCGGCCTGCGGGCCCTCCGTCACCGCCTTGAGCAGGTCGACGAGGTGGTCGCTGCCGGCCGCCTCGCCGGCGTAGCCGGGGTGCTCGTTCTCGGCGCCGTAGGGCTTGACGAAGCTGACGGCCGGCAGCGTGCCGGTCCTGGCCGCGCGAAGGAACTCCGTCTCGTCGCGCAGGTGGCCGCGGCCCGGGGTGCCGGGGGCGTAGTCGGCGAAGTAGTCGAACGGCTGGTGGTGGTACTGGAAGAGCGGTCCGGGGTGCCCGGCCTCCGCGTCGTTCCAGCCGCCGGAGTACCAGTTCCAGGAGACGCCGGCGGTCGTGAGCCGGTCGCCGATGTTGGGGTACTTCGCGTCGTCGATCAGCGGGATCCGGGGGCCGCTGCCGTACGGTGCGCTGGACGGCTGCACCGTGTTGACGGCCAGGTTGCCGCAGGCGTGCGCGTAGTCGGCCGGGTCGCCGTCCGGACAGGCGGTGGTCAGAGCGCCGTCCGCCACCGGGCCGGTCGCCCGGTACAGCGGGTACGAGGCCGGCATGCCGTCGGCGTCGAGGACCGTGTTCTTCGCGCCGGAGGCACCGCCGCTGGTGTCCTGCGGCGCCCGCGCGGCGATCAGGTACTGGTGGTTGAGGAAGGATCCGCCGAACGCGCCCTGGAAGAAATGGTCGGCCAGGACGTAGCGCGGGGCGCCGGGGGCGTGCAGGTAGCGGTGGACCGGCAGTGACGTGGTGTCGTAGTGGCCCATCGTGAGGCCGACCGCGTCGGAGGCGGTGACGTAGCGGTCCTGCCGGCCGCCGTCGATGGCGTACCGGTTCTGGTAGAAGCGGTGCACCAGGTCCCGGGTGCAGCCGCCGGGCAGGGCACCCGGCGAGTCCTTGACCACACCGCCGTCCGCGCGGGCTCCGGGCGCGGGGCAGGTGCGGTCCCGCGGCCCGATGTGGTCGTCGACGGTGAACGGCTCGTTGGCGAACGCGCTCGCCGCGACCCCGTGGGCGGCGTCGCGGCAGGTGGGCGACAGGGGCGGGCTGGTCAGGTTCACGTCGTTCTGGAGCAGGCAGCGATACGGCGTGCCGTCCTGGGCGCGTTGTGTGCGCTGCCGGACGGTGGCCCGGGCCAGGCCCTCGACCTGCCGCCCGCCGACCGGTCCCCAGGTGCCGTAGAGGTTGTCGAAGGAGTGGTTCTCCTCGTAGATCACCACCAGGTGCCGGTAGCCGCCGGGCAGCGTGTGCGGCGCGGCCTGCCGCTGAGGTGCGGCACACGAGGCCGAGGGCGTCAGGGCCAGGATCAGGGCGGCCGTACCGGCCACGAGAGCGGGCGGTCGGCGTCGGGCGAACGGCCGGGGTCGAGTGCTGCGTCCCATGTGACTCTCTCCAGCGGTGGTTGACGGCGTGTCAGGGGTCGGCCCTGGCACGCCCCGGTCAGCCCGAGGCGGCCGGCGCGGAGAAAGGTAACGGGTCGGTGCGTCCTTCGGCAGGGGGCGCGCCCAGCCGTGCGTGTACGGGCCGGCCGACGGTGCGGGCCGGGTCCGTGCCCCGGGAAAACCCATGTGCACCAGGCGCCTCGGGCATCGGCGTTTCGGCCACCCTGCCACCGCTCGGCGGCGGCTCCAGTGCGGCGGCCGCGGGGGCGAGCCCTTGCTCCTCAAGGGGTCCAACGCGTCCGGAATCGAGCGTGTTCGAATCTCGCGACACCTCGTTGTACCGGGCACTGCCGAGCCATCCAGGCGCGGTGCGAGCCCCAAGGAGGGATGCAGGTGACTGTGACTGACGCCTCGACCGCGAACGGGGAAACGCCTCCCCCGCCACCCCCCGCCACCATCACCTTCGAGGGCGAGTACGGCAGGAACCCGCTGGCGGAGGCCGGTTTCGGCGCCATGTGCCGCCGGCTTCCCGCCGTGCTCGGGCACACCGCGCGCATGGCCTGGTCCGTCGACAGGACCGGCGTCGTGCTCCTCCTGGCCTGCCAGCTCCTCACGGGCGCCACGGCCGCGCTCGTCCTCGCCTTCACCGCGCGGGCCATGACCCACATCCTCGGTACGGGCACCGTGTCCGAACGCCTGCACGGCGCGCTGCCCGCGCTGGTCGTGGTGATGGCCGCCGCGGGCCTCGGCCGGATCGGCAGCGCCCTGTCCACCTACGCCGACGGGCGGATCACACCGCTGCTGACGACCGAGGCGGACATCGCGCTCGTCGCCGCCGTGTGCCGGGTCGAGGCGTCGGCCTACGGCGAGGACGGCTTCGCCGACCGGCAGGAGGCCGCCGAGGTCGGGGTCACCCGGACCCGGTTCATGGTGCAGGACAGTCAGCGGTTCACGGCCGCCCTGATCCGCATGATCGCGGCGAGCGGTGTCATCACCGCCCTGCACCCGCTGATGCTGCCGCTGCTCCTGCTGGCCGTCGTCCCGGCCGGTGCGGGCGCCGTACTGTCCGCGCGCGTCGACTACGAGACCCACTACCTCAACGTCGGCGACCGCAACGTGCGCTCCATGATGCGCTGGTGGGCCACCTACTCGCGCTTCGGGGACGAGGTCCGCGCCAACGGCATGACCGGCTACCTGGTCCACTGGTACCGCGCCCTGTCCGACCGCATCGACCAGCGCACCCTCACCGCCGCGCCCCGCATGCTGCGCATCGTGCTGGCGACCAGCGCCCTGGGCGGCGTGTTCCTGCTCGGCACCTGGGTCACCCTCGCCTGGCTGGCCACCACCGGCCGTGTCGCCCTCCCGGTCGCCGCCACCGCCGTCGTCGCCGTGCAGACCACGCTGGCCGCGCTCTCGCAGTTCGTCGTCAACGGCGCCGCCATGTTCCACACTTCGCTCTACCTCGCCGACATGCGGTCCTTCCTCGACATGGCCCGCGAACGCGCCCCGAGGCGCGGTGAACTGACCATCCCGGAACGCGTGGACGAGATCCGGCTCGACGAAGTCGTCTACCGGTACCCGGGCAAGGACGAACCGGCCGTCAACGGGGTGTCGCTCACCCTGCGCCGCGGCCAGATCCTCGCCGTCGTCGGCGAGAACGGCTCCGGCAAGTCCACCCTGGCCAAGCTCATCACCGGCATCCTCCTCGCGGACAAGGGCCGTGTCCTGTGGGACGGCACCGACCTCGCCCACGCCGACCCCGACGCCGTATGGCGGCGCACCGCCCTCGTCCCCCAGAACTTCGCCTGCTGGCCCCTGCGCACCCGCGAGAACATCACCCTCGGCCAGCCCCGCACCTACGACGACGGACCGGTCTGGGAGGCGGTCGAGGCCGTCGGCATGCGGGAGGCCGTCGAGAAACTGCCGCAGCAGCTCGACACCCTCCTCGCCAAGGAACTGTGGGGCGGTGCCGAACTGTCCGGCGGCCAGTGGCAGCGTCTGGTCTGCGGACGGGCGCTGTACCGGCAGACGCCGCTGCTGATCCTGGACGAGCCGACCTCGCAGATGGACCCGCGGGGCGAGCACGGGATCTTCGGGAAGATCAAGGCCATCGCCGGCGAACGCATCACCATCGTCGTCACGCACCGCCTGGAGAACACCAGGATCGCCGACCACGTCGTGGTCATGGAGGAGGGCCGCATCACCGAGCAGGGCCCGTACGACGAACTCGTCCGGGCCAACGGGGTCTTCGCGGACCTGCTGCGCCTGTCCCAGGACCGCTGACCCCAGCCCGGCACGTCGGCGGCGCGGCCCGCCCGCGGTCAGGCCCGCGCGGCCGCGGGTTCCCGTTTTCCGGTGGGATCGGGTCGCGCCGCGCGGGCCCCGGTCGAGGCGCCGTCCGGTGTGCGAGGGTGGCCCCATGAACGCCGAGAACGCCGGTTCCCGTTTCCCCGCTCCCGTACGTGTCGTCGTGGCGGCTCCTCAACCGGACCGCGTGGTGCGCGCGGTGACGAACCTGGTGGCGGCGGCGGATCGGCCCGTCGAGGTCGAGGTCGTCGTCCACGGCGCCGGACTGGACCTCGTGCTGGGGGAAGAGTCCGGCGAACAGGTCACCCGGCTGCTGGAGACCGGGGCGCGGGTCCTCGCCTGCGCCAACAGTCTCTCGGGGCGCGGACTGACCGCTGACACCCTCGTGGCCGGCGTGGGGGTCGTACCGGCCGCCGTGTGGCACCTGGCGCTCCGTCAGCACGAGGGGTGGTCCCTGGTCCCGCTGTGATGACGCGCCCGGTCCCGGCTTCGATACGCCCGGGGGTACCTGGGCTATGGTGTCGGGACCGAGGAAGTGGAGGAAGGGCGATGCGTCGCACGCGGCACGGTGCCATGAGCGCCGGCCTCGCGCTGCTCGTCCTGCTGGCCGCGCTGTTCTGCGCCACGACCGCCTCCTTGCCCGCGTTCCGGGCGGCGTCCTCCTCCGCCGCGGCCGACCCGCACGTGGCACCGTGCCCCGAGACGCTGGACGACGCCGGTCACGGCGCGCCCGCCGCGGCGGGAAACGGTCCCTGCCTGAAGAAGGCGCAGCCGGAGCAACAGCACCCGCGGTTCGGTGCGCTGCTCTCCCGTGCTCTGCCGGCGCAGGCCGACGACACGGCACCGGCGTGGGCATCCGCGCACCGGGATGTCCGGCGCCACGGGCCGGAACCGTCTCCTCCCGACCTCACCGAACTCTCCGTACGACGGGTGTAGGCCCGCGCGACGTGTCCGCGCGTCCCTGGCCACCCCGTCCACCCCGTACGACCGGAGAGTCATCCGTTGTCCGTGTCCCGATCCCCCCGTGCGGCGTGGGCCGCCCTGCGCCGCTGGCCCCGACGTCGCTGGGCCGCTGCCGCGGCGGCCACGCCGCCCGCGGTCCTCGTCCTGGGCGTTCCCACCGCCCTCGTCCCGACCCCGCTGTTCTCCCGCTCGGTGCCGCCGGTGTGGTGGAACTACCCGACGCTGCTCCTCACCGCCGTGCTGTCGGCCGTGGTGCTCGCCACCTATGTGCGCACGGGGCCCGTCGCGGGCCGTGACGACGCGACCGGGCGTTCGCTCGGGTCGGCCGGCGCGGTGCTGTCCTTCCTCGCGGTCGGCTGCCCCGTCTGCAACAAGGTGGCCCTGCTTCTGCTGGGGGCCTCCGGCGCGCTGAGTTACTGGGCGCCCCTGCAACCCGCGGTCGCGGTGCTCGCCCTCGGCCTGCTGGCCGAGGCCGCGCTGCGGCGCCTGGCCACGGAGGCGGCCTGCCCCGTGCGGCCCGCCGCCTGACCCCTGTCCTTCCCCCTCCTTCACCCACTTCGCTTTCTTCGCACACTTCACTTTCGGAGGTGCCCCATGCCTTCCTCCCCTCGTGCCCACCGTCGCCGTCTGACCCTGATCGCCGTGGGCGGCGGTGCGGCGGCCGCCGTCGCCGCGGCCACCGCTCTCGGCGGCGGTTCCGGGGACCCCGTGTCCCGGGACAGGCCGCCCGCCGCCGTCTCGCCGTCCGTCGCCGGAGCCACCCCCGACGAACAGGAGAAGTCGCTGCTCGCCCTGGCCCGCAGGGACCAGAAGGACCCGCTGGCCCTGGGCCGCGCCGACGCGCCTGTCGTACTGATCGCCTACGAGGACTTCCAGTGCCCCTTCTGCGGCAAGTTCGCGCGGGAGACCAAGCCGGAACTCGTCCGCTCGTACGTGGACAGGGGCCTGCTGCGCATCGAGTGGCGCAACTTCCCCGTGTTCGGCGCCGAATCGGAACGCGTCGCCCGCGCTTCCTGGGCCGCCGGACGGCAGGGGCGGTTCTGGCAGTTCCACGACGTCGTCTACGCCAAGGAACGCCCGCGCAACAAGGGTGCCTTCTCCTCCTCCCGGCTTCATGAGATGGCCCGCGAGGCGGGTGTCGCCGACCTCGACCGCTTCGAGGCCGACCTGAAGTCCCAGGCCGCCGAGGCGTCGGTGAGCAGGGACCAGGAGGAGGGATACGCGCTGGGGGTGTCCAGCACGCCCGCCTTCCTCGTCAACTCCACACCCATCCTGGGCGCGCAGCCGCTGAGCGCGTTCACCGCCGCCGTGGAGAAGGCCGCGAAGGAAGCCGGGCGATGAGCGGGATCACCGCCGCGACCGCCTTCCTCGGCGGCCTGCTGGCACTGCTCAGCCCGTGCAGTGCGCTGCTGCTGCCGGCGTTCTTCGCCTACGCCTTCACCAGCCGCACCCGGCTGTCGCTGCGTACCGCCGTCTTCTACGCCGGGCTGTGCACCACGCTGGTGCCGCTCGGGGTGGCCGGCTCCTTCGCAGGCCGCCTGTTCTACGGGCACCGCGAGCTGCTGGTCCTGCTCGGCGGCTGGACGATGATCGCACTGGGACTGGCGCAGATCCTGGGCCTC
The DNA here is from genome assembly GCF_044756885.1 of Streptomyces sp. NPDC091412. Lineage (NCBI taxonomy): Bacteria > Bacillati > Actinomycetota > Actinomycetes > Kitasatosporales > Streptomycetaceae > Streptomyces > Streptomyces sp. NPDC091412. The sequence goes on from NZ_JBIVTV010000007.1 coordinate 255,213, forward strand.
GGCTTCGGCTCCCGCCGTCTTCAGCAGGCGGCGGGTACCCGCAGGAGCGGGTCCGCCGCCTCCGTGTTCGCCCTGGGCGCCGTCTACGGACTGGCGGGCTTCTGCGCCGGTCCCATCCTGGGCGGCATCCTCACCGTCGCGGCGCTCGGCGGCAGCCCGGTGCACGGCGGGCTCCTGCTGGCCGTCTACGCGCTGGGCATGGCCGTTCCGCTGTTCGTCCTGGCGCTGCTGTGGGACCGCTGGGACCTCGGGCGTCGGCGCCGGCTGCGGGGGCGCGCGGTGCGGTGGGGACCGCTGACCGTGCACACCACCTCGCTGGCCGGCGGGATCCTCTTCGTCCTGCTGGGCGTCATGTTCCTGCTCTTCGACGGCACCTCGGCGCTGCCCTCCCTCCTCGACATCGACACCGAGGCGGCCTGGGAGAGCGGCGCCAGGCGGCTCGGCGAGGCCGTCTCGGACCGGGTCCTCCTGCTGGTACTGGCCCTGGCCGGCGCCGTCACGGCGGCGGTGGCCGTGCTGCGGCTTCGCCGTCTTCCGCGCGGGGAGGGCGGAGAAGGCACCGACTCCGCTGCCTGACCGGACGGAGGTCGCCCCGTGTGCCGTGCGCGGACGGGGCGTCCCGCCGGTGCCCCGCCCGCGCACCGGACACGCGGCTCCGTCAGTCGTGGTCCGGGCGCAGCCGGCGATTGGTTCCGGACCGGCCGATGTCCAGGTCCAGGAACGAGGTCAACGCGGTGCCGCCGTTCCAGAAGCCGAGCAGATTGACGTCGATGAGGCAGAGCCGGTGCCGGGCCGCGAACTCGCGGGCCGGCCGGGTGAAGACGCAGGAGGCGACGAAGACCGGGACGTCGGCCCGGTGCTCGGCTCGCGCGGTGCCGTTGAAGGTCTGGAGGTCACGGCTGCCGACGGTGCGGTGCTTGGCGTACCGCTTGCACTGGATGACGATGCGGCGGCCGTCGGGCAGCCGGCCGGTCACGTCCGCGCCGAGATCTCCGGCGCCGCCGACCCGCCGGACGTCGGTGCAGCCGTCCCGGCGGCACAGTTCGGCGACGTACTCCTCGAACTGCCGGTCGTCCATCGCCCACACCGCGTCCAGCGAACGGCGCGCCCGCCGCCGCGCCTCCCCGGCGAGCCGGGTCCTCTCCGCCTGTGCCTCACGTCGCCCGGCCCGTACCAGGCCCGTGACGACGGCCGCGGCCACGACCGCGGTCGACGCCACCAGCAGCGCGATCCCCATGGGCTCCGTCCCCTCCCCCTGGCGGCGACGCACCGCCGCACCCCCGGGCGGTTTGTCACCCGTCGGCTACGATCACCACAGCCTGCCGTGTCCGACCTGTCACGGCTACGGCCGTGTTCGGCCGATCCACCGCACCGCCGGCCCGTCCCGGCCCGCGGTGCGGCACGCCTGTGGCGCCGTTCGGGTGCCGGACCGCACAGCGGGCGGCGCGGCTGCGCGCAGAGAATCAATGAGGGAGACCGATGATCTTCATCACCGCCAAGTTCCGTGTCCGTCCCGAGTACGCCGACCAGTGGCCGGGGATCGCCGCCGAGTTCACCGCGGCCACTCGCGCCGAACCGGGCTGCCTGTGGTTCGACTGGTCCCGCAGCGTCGAGGACCCGACGGAGTACGTCCTGGTCGAGGCCTTCCGCGACGACGAGGCGGGGGCGGCCCACGTGCGGTCGGAGCACTTCAGGGCCGCGCAGCAGACCCTGCCGCCCCACCTGGCCGAGACGCCCCGGATCGTCAACACGACCCTGGCGCAGGACGGCTGGTCGCTGCTGGGCGAGATGGCCGTCTCCGGACTGGAATGACCCACCGCCTCGCGGGAGTTCTCCCGCGAGGCGGTTCGACGAGAAGGTCGGGTCAGCTCAGTTCGACGCGCTCGCCGGTGTGCCCGACCACGGTGACGGTGTCGTCCGAGGTCGAGGTCCACGCGGTCACCGGTGTGAAGCGCCCCGCGTCCAGGTCCTCCTGTGAGACGACGTGGTACGGGAAGGCGCACGTGTAGGAGGCGTGCGCCGCGAGGCCGCGCCACCGGCAGTTGCGTGCGTCGGCCGCCGGGTCGAGGTCCTCGAGGTTCCCGCTCGGCACCACCGTGGTGGCCGCGTCGGACAGGTTGGTGACGGTGTAGGTGAAGACCAGCCTGTCACCGGCCCGGTAGCCGTCGTCCCGCGGGTTGGTGAGCGTGCCGCCGGTCACCCGGATGCGGCCCGGCGTGTTCTCGTCGGCCGTCTTCGGCACCTCGGCGGTGAAGGAACCCCGGGAGGTGCGCCCCTTGGTGTCCGTGAGCGTGGCGGTCACGGGGTAGGTGCCCCCGGTCGCGTCCTCGGGGACGGTGAGGCGGACGGTGACGGCCCGGGAGGAGTCCGGGAGGATCCGGTCCGGCGGCGTCAGTTCGTACGACCAGCCCGCCGGCACCCCGAGGGTGAGGTCCTTCACGTGGAGGGCCGACCCGCTCTGGTTCGCCACCGTGAGCTCGAAGGCCGCCGTACCGCCGCGTTCGACCGTGAGGTTCCCGGCCGTGAGCGGCGCGGCGACGCCCTGGAGCCAGGCGAGGTTGAACCGGGCGAAGCGGATGCCGCCGTTGCCGCCGTCGGGCTCGTAGAGCAGGCCGACGTTGCCGTCGGGCAGGGTCGCCAGGGTCGAGTAGGCCATGCCGTCCGGCTGGAAGACCTGCGCGACCGGCCATGTCTCGCCGTCGTCGAAGCTCATCCGGACCGTGCCGTTGGCCCGTTGGCCGGTGGAGCCCGCGTTGGAGAACAGCAGCACCTTGGCGCGGTCCGAGCCCTTCGGCGCGTTGGGGAAGGCGCGGACGATGGAGGCGTTGTTCGCCGGGTCGGGCAGTTCCCGGTCGACGGTCACCTTGCCGTAGGTGACGCCGCCGTCGTCGGAGATCGCGACCTTGCGGTAGCCGGAGCGGCCGGAGTCGCGGGAGTTGAGCATGACGCGGCCGTCGGAGAGCTCCACGGTCTTGTTCTCGTCCATGCCCGCGCCGACGGCTGCGCCGGCCTTCCAGGTCTTTCCGTGGTCGTCGGAGTACACGGACACGGCCTGGAAGACACCGTCGCCGTTGATGATCGTGTACTGCTGGAGCAGCCGCCCGGCGTACGTGCCGTACTTGAGTTGGATCCCCTGACCCGACGCCGCGAACCGGGAGCGCCAGCCGAGGTCGGCGGTGACGTCCGGGGTGATGACCCGGTGCTGCCAGGTCCGGCCGTCGTCGTGGGAGACGCTCACCTCGGCCTGGAGCACGTTGCGGTCCTCGGGGTCGACGCCGGGCCGGGACCCGCCGAAGCCCTGGTCGAAGGACTTCACGTGGAAGTTGAAGATGTCGCCGGTGGAGCGGTCGACGAGGTAACTGGGATCGGAGTAGCCCTCGATGGGCGCTTCCCGCTTGCCCCCGTGGACGACCGTCTGCTCCCCCCAGGTGGCGCCGTCGTCGGTGGAGCGGCGCTGGAGGATGAAGTTGGGGCCGGGCGCGTCGATCGCGGTGGGCCGGCCGTCATAGGCGGCGAGGATGTCACCGCGGTTGGTGACGGCCAGCGCCGGGATGCGGTAGTTCGGGAAACCCTCGCCGTTCGTGGCGAGTTGCCGCTCCGCGTAGAAGGGCTTGCCGGCCTGAGGGGGTGTGGCATCGAAGTCCGGTGCCTGTTTGGTGGCCGCGGCCGCGGGCACGCCGCCCGCCAGTGCCACGACGGTGGAGAGCCCCACCAGACCTGCTCCCCATCGGAGCCTTCGCCGGAAGTGAGACATCGCTGTCCTATCGCTCGGAACGGCAGGGCGTCTGCCGTCGACGCGGATCATATGACGTCTGATGTCTGACGTGAACCCCTCCGGCTCACGTGATGTGCCACAGCGGGTACGACGGCCCGTCGCGGCGCTGAATCCCCGTCAGGGGCGCGACGGAGGCGGGCTCGACGTGGGCGGCATCGTCAACCACACTCGTCACACCGGCTGTTGTGTGACTCTCCAAGAAGACGGTGAAGGGATCGACGGCATGAAGCCCACGTTCCGACGTCCTGTCCGGCGCGGCGTCGCCGCCGTGCTCGCCGCCACCGCCGCGCTCGCCGTGGCGGCACCGGCGACGGCCGCGGACGCCGGCACCGCCGGGTCCCGCGCACCCGCGGTGCCGCTGCGGGTGGCGACCTACAACATCCACGCCGGGGCCGGCGAGGACGAGGTCTTCGATCTGGACCGCACGGCGCGAGCGATACGTGATCTGCACGCCGACGTGGTCGGTCTCCAGGAGGTCGACGTCCACTGGGGCGCCCGCAGCGACTTCGCCGACGAGGCCCGGGCGCTGGCCGAAAAGCTGGGCATGCGGGTGTTCTTCGCGCCGATCTACGACATGGACCCGGCCGTCCAGGGCGCGGACCGCCGCCAGTTCGGCGTCGCCGTGCTCAGCCGCCACCCGGTGCTCGAGGCCGAGAACCACGACATCACCCGGCTCTCCACCCAGACGCCCGATCCGGTGCCGGCCCCGGCGCCCGGCTTCGCCGAGGTGACGCTCAACGTCAGGGGCTCGCACGTGCACGTCTACGACACGCACCTGGACTACCGGGGCGACCCGTCCGTCCGCAGGGCCCAGGTGGCGGACATGCTCGACGTGCTCGCCGCCGACCACGGCCCGAAGATCCTGGTCGGGGACTTCAACACCGAGGCGAACGCTCCCGAGTTGGCACCGCTGTGGCAGCGGCTCAGGGACGCCGACCCGGACGGCGGAGGGACGTACCCGGCGATCCGTCCGGAAAAGCGCATCGACTTCGTGACGGTCTCCCCCGACATCACCGTGACCGGCGCCCGGGAGATCGCCACGGAGGCGTCCGACCACCGCCCGGTGGTCGCGGACCTGGAGCTCCACCGGCGCGGCCGCTGAACTCGCACGGCACCGCCGGCGTCCACGTCGCGCCGGCCGGTCTCACCCGCCCCGACGGGACGGGGGTGTCACCCCGGTGCCGGCTGCACCGCGCGGCAGGCCATCCGCAGGGCGAGCCGGACCACCGTGACCGGGTGCTCGGCGAGGAGGAACGCGCCGCGGGCGAGACCATGATGACCTGCGTCTCGCGGTGCCTGGGGGAACGTCTGATCCTGGACCTGTGACGACCGGCGGCTCACCAGCGGCGTCCGCAGCGGAGCCGGGGCGGTGACAGCACCGACGACAGGCCGTGCCCACCACCCGGCGCCGTGCGCACACCGGCCTCCGAACGAGCCGAACCGCCGCGTACCGCCGGAGGGTTCAGGGTTTCGTCCCGGTCGAAACCGAGCCGGTTCACCACCTCCACCACGCCGTCGACGCTGTCGCACAGCCGCACGGTGACCGGGATCAGGCTCCTGTGCTCCACTGTGCCGCTGAGTACGACCCGGCCCTCGGCGACCTCGACCGCGAGCGCCGAAGGCCGCAGACCCAGCGTCCGTACGATGACGTCCTCCAGGATCTCCTGCTGAATCTCGCGGTCCCGGCGCAGGAACAGCCGCACCAGATCGCTGCGGCTGATCACGCCGATCAGCCGGCCGTCGCCGTCCACCACCGGCAGGCGCTTGACCTTGTGCCGCTCCATCGTCCGCGCGGCACGCGCGGCGTGCCAGCCGGGCTCCGCGACCACGGCGGGGCTCGTCATCAGCTCCCCCGCGTTCCTCCCGGCGCCTCCGCACGTCTGCTTGCGGAGCAGGTCCGCCTCGGACACCACTCCTATCGGCCGGTCCTCGTCGTCGACCACCGGGACGGCGGTGATGTCGTACTCGTCGAGGACGCGTGCGATCTCCTTGAACGCCGTGCCCGGTCGCACACTCACGGCGGTGGGGCTCATCAGCTCGCTGACGCTGCGTCGTCTCATCACTCGGCGCCCTTCCTGTCGCCTCCAGTCCACCGCACGCGCCGCCTTGCCGCTGAGGCCGAACAGTCCCTGCCGGGACCCCGAAAGTCCCTTGGTACCCCGCGCGGTCACCCGTTTCGGCCGATGACGGATGCGCGCCCGCTGAGAACGGCTCGTCGGCGCCTGCCGGTCGCCGCCCCAACTTCCAGGCATCGAGCCGCCGTCCCGCGCACCCCGCGCACCGGAGCGCGAACCGGTGGCCGGCCGGCAGGGCCCGCGCCGTCCCCGCCGCTTCACCGCGGCACGCGGACCGCGCGCCGAGGACTTCGGCAGGAACCGTCCAAGCCTCTTTCCCGGCGTCGGGGCGCGTCCTGTACCGCGCTCGTCCTGGCCGCCGCCGGCACCTGCCCGCCGACCGCCTGCGGCTCCACCACGAAAGCACCACCGGACCGTGCCGCCGCCACGAACGCGCCGCCGCACTCGCTCATAGCGGCTCCGTCATCGAGGCCGTACGGGCCGTGCACCCCGAAGGAGCACCCTGAGCGGTGGGCCGCGCTTGCCTTGGAGAGGACTCCAATTCGTAGGGTCGGCCCGTCCAAGTGGGGCCCATCCAAGGAGAGTCGTATGCGTCACCGCGTTCTGGGCGGGACCGGTATCGAGGTCAGCCCGTACTGCCTCGGCACGATGATGTTCGGGTTCGTCGGCAATGGCGACCACGACGAGTGCGTCCGGATCATCCACGCCGCGCTGGACGAGGGGATCAACTTCGTCGACACGGCCGACATGTACTCGGCCGGGGAGTCGGAGACGATCGTCGGCAAGGCGCTGAAGGGCCGACGCGACGACGTGGTGCTCGCGACCAAGGTCCACTTCCCCATGGGGGACGGTCCCAACCGCGGCGGCAACTCACGGCGTTGGATTTTCCGGGAGGTGGAGGACAGTCTGCGGCGGCTGGGAACGGACTGGATCGACCTGTACCAGGTGCACCGGCCGGACCACACGACCGACATCGAGGAGACGCTCTCGGCCCTCACCGATCTGGTGCGCCAGGGCAAGATCAGGGCGTTCGGCTGCTCCACCTTCCCCGCCGACGAGATCGTGGAGGCGTACCACGTGGCCGACCGGCGGGGGCTCCAGCGGTTCCGCACCGAGCAGCCGCCGTACTCGCTGCTGGCCCGCGGCGTCGAGCGGCACGTGCTGCCGGTGGCGGAGCGCCTGGGAATGGGGGTGCTGACCTGGAGTCCGCTGGCCTCCGGGTTCCTGACCGGTCGCTACCGCAGGGGCCGGGCCCTCGATCTGAGCAGCGGGCGCCCCACCCTGCACCCCGACCGCTTCGATCCGTCGGCGCCGCGCACGGCCGCGAAACTGGAGATCGTCGAGCAGCTCGTCGAAGTGGCCCGGGAAGTGGGCTGCTCACTGCCGGAGTTGGCCATCGCCTTCCCGCTCGCGCATCCGGCCGTCACGTCGGTGATCATCGGCCCGCGCACGATGGAGCAACTGCACAGCACGCTCAAGGGCAGGTCCGTGGCGCTGGACGACGCCGTACTCGACCGGCTCGACGACATCGTGCCGCCCGGAACCGATGTCTACCCCCCTGACGGCGTCTGGACTCCGCCGTCTCTCGCCGTACCGGCGCTGCGGCGACGCCCGGCCGAGTCCCGGTCCGCCGTCTGAGGTTCGGCCGTCCGTCGCGACGGGGCGGGCTCAGGCCGTCGGGTAGGAATGAAAGCCGCGGCGCGCGGTCCGTGGAGCGGATGACCCGCGTGCCGAGCACGGCGGTGGCGAAACGCTCCGCGCGTACCCGCGTCCGTTCGCCCGTGCCGCCGACGCCTGACGGGTCCGCGGCCACCGCGCCGGTCACCCACCTGCGCGAGGCCGCCGACCGGATACGGGCCGATCCGGCCGTGGCCGAACGGCGCGAGGCCGCCGCGCCGCAGGCCACCCGGCGCGCCGGCGTGTGCCTCACCGTCTTCGCCCACCGTGGCCAGGCCCACGTCCCGCTGATCAAGAGGGAGCCCCGGGGCCGCCGTGCCGGCCAGTTCACCCGCACATGAGCCGGTCGGCTCCGAGCCCGTCTCTCGGCGAGCACGCCGACGCGGTCGTCGGGCAGTGGCTCCGCGAGGACCGGGACCGGAGCCGCCGTCGGTGAGGCCGGGCGGCCACAGGCCGCAGGTTCGGGCCTCGCCACCCGGCCCAGGCAATCCTCAGCCCATATTTTGCAGCAAAGTATTGACCTCTCATTCATCCAATCCCATTCTGAATGAACTTATGCATGCCAGAAGCGGATCCGTGGAAGAGGGCAATCTATGACAGGCGTGGTCGAACAACGCTCGATCGATGTCGTCCCCGACGCCGAACGGCACGGCAGCGCGTTCAGCCAGTTCACTCTCTGGCTGGGCGCGAACCTCCAGATCACCGCGGTCGTCACCGGCGCGCTCGCCGTCGTCTTCGGCGGGGGCGCCTTCTGGTCGATCATCGGTCTGCTGCTCGGCAACCTGCTGGGCGGCGCGGTGATGGCCCTGCACTCCGCCCAGGGACCGCGCCTCGGCCTGCCGCAGATGATCTCCAGCCGGGCCCAGTTCGGCGTCCGCGGAGCCGTCGTCCCGCTGGTCCTGGTCGTCGTGATGTACGTCGGCTTCTTCGCCAGCGGCAGCGTGCTGGCCGGCCAGGCGGTCGGCGAACTCACCCACCTCGGCGACACCACCGGCATCGTGATCTTCGCCGTCGTCACCGCGGTCACCACGCTCGTCGGCTACCGGCTCATCCACACCCTGGGACGGGTGGCCAGCGTCGTATGCGCAGTCGCCTTCGTCTACCTCGGCATCCGCCTCCTGGAGCACGCCGAACTGAGCACCCTCCTCGCCAACCGCTCCTTCGACCTGCCGCTGTTCCTTCTCGCCGTCTCCCTGTCCGCCTCCTGGCAGCTCGCCTTCGGCCCCTACGTGGCCGACTACTCGCGCTACCTGCCCCGCTCCACCTCTCCCCGCGCCACCTTCTGGTGGACCCTCGGCGGCTCGGCCCTCGGCTCCCAGTGGTCCATGACGTTCGGCGCGCTCGCGGCGGCCGCGGCAGGCAGCGCCTTCGTCGACAACCAGGTCGGCTACATCGTCGGCCTGGGCGGCGCGGGCCTCGCGGCCTCGTTCCTGTACTTCGTCATCGCCCTGGGCAAGCTGACGGTGAACGTGCTCAACACCTACGGCGGTTTCATGTCGGTGGTCACCGGCATCAGCGGCTTCCGCGGGCAGCGCGCGCTGTCCACCCGCGGCCGCGCCGCCTACATCGCCGGGATCATGATCGCGGGAACCGCGGTCGCCCTCCTGGGCAAGGACAGCTTCCTGACTTCGTTCAAGGACTTCCTGCTCTTCCTGCTCACGGCCTTCACCCCCTGGTCGGCGATCAACCTGGTGGACTACTACCTGATCGCCAAGGAGCGCTACGACCTGCCCGCCCTGAGCGACCCGCACGGCCGCTACGGCGCCTGGCGCGTCAAGGCACTCATCGTCTACGGCATCGGCCTTCTGGCCCAACTGCCCTTCCTGGCCACCAGTTTCTACACCGGCCCGCTGGTGAAGCCGCTCGGCGGCACGGACATCTCCTGGATCGTCGGCCTGGCCGTACCCGCCTTCCTCTACTGGCTCACGGCCCGCCGCGACACCGCCCACGTACCGGACCGCATGATCCTCACCACCGAGCCGGGGACGAGGACCGCCTCCCCCTCCCCCACCCCCTGACGGCGGCGAAGGCGGTCGCGCCCGCTCACGGCCCCGACGGTGTGCCGGCGGGGTCGGCCTCCAGCGCCAGGAGGGCCGGCCACAGCTCCGTGCGGTCGGCCGGGCGGTCGGGATCACGGCCGGTGGGCCGCTCGATCAACCGCAGCCGATAGCGCGAGCTGTTGCGGTGGAGCCTCAGCTCCCGGGCGGTCGCGGCGGACGCGCAGTCGTGGGCGAGGTACGACCGCAGCGTGGTGACCAGCTCGGCCCGCTGTTCCTCGTCGTGCCGCAGCAGCGGCGCGAGCACGGCGTGGCCCGGCTCCGGCTCCGGCTCCGGCAGCGGCAGCGGCAGCGGCAGCGGCAGCGGCAGCGGCAGGTCCGGATTGCCCATCAGCAGTCCGCGATTGCCGAATGCGGCCGATAGCCGCGGCCCATCGCCTCTCCGCCGTGGAGCGCATGTCAGCCGGACGGCTGTTTCCGGCCGCCTGACAGTGGGGTTGCCGCGGGATCCGTGAGGGCGTCGAGCAGCCGGTCCGCGGGCAGGGCTGGCAGTGTGCGGCCGCCGAAGCCCGTGGTCGTGGTCGCGGCCAGCAGGGAGTTGAGCACCGCCTCCTCGACGGCGTCGAGGACAGCTTCGAACAGAGGTCCCAGTTCGGCGTCCGCCACCGGGGCGCCCGCCTCCGGTCGGGTGCCGAAGGCGATGGCGTAGTCGCCGCTGCCGTGGCTGTAGGCCGCGCCCGTGCGGGCCAGGGCGAACACGGCCCGCCGCGCGACGCGGGTGAGCTGCCGCGCGTCGACGGGCGCGTCCGTGGCCACCACGATCATGCAGGAGCCGGTCTCCGTGACCGGCGCCGGGTCGCCGGTCAGGCCCAGGGACCGCGGGGTGACGCAGCGGCCGAGCACCCGCAGCGTGCCGCCGAAGTTCGCCTGCACCAGGACCCCGGCCGTGAACCGCCGGCCTCCCAGTTCAGGGGTGCGCGAGGCGGTTCCGATCCCGGCCTTGAACCCCAGGGCGCCGGTGCCGGTTCCCGCGCCGACGCAGCCCTCGGCCACCGGACCGCCGACCGCCCCGTCGAGCGCGGCCCGGACGTGCTCCTCGTGCACCGGCCGTGCGCGGATGTCGGACAGGAAGCCGTCGTTGCACTCGCCCACCACGGGGTTGAGGCTCTGCACCTCGCCGCATCCGGGGCGTTCGAGCATCCACCCGACCAGGGCGTCGGCGACCCGGAACGCCGACAGGGTGGAGGTGAGCAGTACGGGAGTCTCCAGCGTGCCGAGTTCGGTGACCTGGGTGGTGCCGATGAGCTTGCCGTAGCCGTTGCCGGTGAACACCCCGGCGGGCAGCGGAGACTGGGGACCGACCGCGTCGGGCACGACCGCGGTCACTCCGCTGTGCACGTCGGGGGGACGCCGGACGGTGGTGTGCCCGACCCGGACTCCCGGTACATCGGTGATCGCGTTGAGGGGCCCGGTGCCGCCCCGTCCGACGACGATGCCGAGGTCACGGGCCCGAGGCAGGGTGCCCTGTGCCGACTGGACGTGCGCCATGGGTTCCATACGACCGGACGCTACGCGCCGCACCCTTCGTTCGGGGCGGCCGGGTAGGCCCGCAGCGGCGTGCGGCACCGCTCAGTCGCCGCGCAGCAGGCGTGTCTCGTCGGCCGGCAGCCCCTTCGTCCACCAGTGGCCATAGCGCCGGTAGACCGTGTCCTCGCGGTCGGCGAGGAACTGCGTGAGCGAGCCGGCCTCCATGGCCAGTCCCTGCCAGACGTGCTCCGGAAGCGAGTGGAAGGCGGTGGCCTCGATTCCCCCGTCGACGGGACGCCAGACGCCGGCGACGTAGCCGTCGACCAGGAGGGTGGGCAGCACGTCGCCGTTGACACGCGTCACAAGCCTGCGGTACGCGGGTGGGATGACGCGGCTACGGTCGGCGTAGGCCAGCAGGATGCTGTCCCACATCGCCATCAGTCTGGGCGGGGCCGGAATGTCCTCGGCCGGCCGTGGCGCGCCGGGAATGTCGTACAGCACCGTGCCGTCGGGGCCTTCCAACTGCTCCAGTTCGGCGGCGAGTGACTGCACCGCCGCCCTCACTCTCGCCCGCTGGACCAGCGCGAACTGTGCCATGTCCGCCACCGAGGCCGGGCCGAAGCCCTCCAGGTAGCGGCGTATCAGAGTGCGCAGACCCGCGACGGCGGCGTCCGGGTCGGCCAGCTCCGGCGGCGTGCCGGCGGCGACGTACGACTGCCGCGTGCCGAACAACCAGGGCCCTCCGGTGGGCGCGTGCCACAGCGGCGCGTACTGCCGCAGCATCCGCCAGGTCACCGGTTCCACCGGCGTGCCCAGCAACTCCTCGAGCCGACCCCGGACCTCGGCGGCGGACCGTGGCCGGCCGGTGTACTCCAGCAGTCCCGGGATCAGCGCGTCGGCGTCGGCGGCGGTGAGCCCGGACGCCGTGAAACGGGAGTCGCCGAGCCGGGAGGCGCGCAGTGCCGGCTCCATGGCCTCGCGGAATGCCTGGTAGTCCTCGGCGTGGACCATGTGCAACGTGATCCGCATCAGCGTCGACCTGACCGCCCGGTGGCCGGCCACGGCGGCGTCGAGGCCGGCCGGGTCGAAGCCGCTGAGCCTGTTCCACAGCGCCAGGTACGGCGAGGCGGGCTGCTGTGCCTGAAGCGCGACCACGCGGCGCACCGCGTCGACGGCGGTGAGCGGCTCCCGGTCGAGCAGCAACTGACGGGCGAGGGTGCAGCGGTTGAGGGCGCGCGAGGTCACCATCCGGTCATCATGCCGAGCTTGTCTCGCGGTCGTGCGGGGAACCCGGCCCAAGGGTCCCCCGCACTCCGGCCGGAGCAACGGTCAGACCCTGGCCTCCTCCCCGGCCTCGGCGCCTTGAATCGCGGTCACCTTCGGCGAACGGCGTCCGGGCATCCACCAGTTGGCGTTGCCGCACAGTTCCATCACCGCGGGGACGAGGATCATCCGGATGATGGTGGCGTCGATGAGTACGGCGACGGCCATGCCCAGACCTCCCTGCTTGACCGCGACGTCGGGGCCGAGCAGCGAGGTCGTGAAGACGGCGACCATGATGGCGGCCGCGGCCGTGATGACCTTGGCGGTCCGCGCCATTCCGCGAGCGACGGCCGTCCGGGTGTCGCCGGTGCGCTCGTACTCCTCACGGATCCGCGAGATCAGGAAGACCTCGTAGTCCATGGACAGGCCGAACAGGACCGGGAAGATCATCATCGGCACCCAGGTCGTGATCGGCATCTCGGTGGGAAAGCCGAGCGCCGAGCCCAGCCATCCCCACTGGACGACCGCGACGAGCACGCCGTAGGCCGCGCCGATCGCCAGCAGGTTCATCACCGCGGCCTGCAACGCGATCGTGACCGACCGGACCAGCGCGATGAGCAGCACCAGGGACAGCGCGATGACGACCGCGATCATCAGGGGCAGGCGCGAGCCGATGTCGTCGGCCATGTCGATCGTGCCGGCGTTCGGGCCACCGACGTAGACCCTGTCGCCGCCGGGCGCCTTGGGCAGCACCTCGTCGCGGAGCCGGTGCACCACGTCCGCGGTCGCCTCGTCCTGGTATCCGGTCCGGGGGAAGGCCATGAGGATCGCGGCCTGCCCGTCCTTGCTGAACTGGGGCGGCGTGGTGTGGGCGATGCCCTCGGTCCTGCCGACCGCTTCGACGACGGGACCCAGACCGGTGTGGTCGGAGCCGACCTCGGCGGCGAGGATCAGGGGTGCGCCGTAGCCGGGACCGAAGCCCTCGGAGAGGATCTTGTACGAGGTGTAGCTGCTCCTGTCGTGGGGCTGGACACTGGCGTCGGGGTTGCTCAACCGCATCGACAGCGTGGGGGCGGCCAGCACCAGCAGGACCGCGCCGGCCAGTACCGCGGCGACCAGCGGCCTGCGCTGCACCACGCCGGCCCAGCGCTCGGCGAGGGTACGGCGCTCCCGCGCCGGAACACCGCCGGCCCCGCTCCGGCGGGACGTGCGACGCGGCAGGCGCAGCGAGTTGATCCTGTGCCCGGTGAAGCCCAGGAACGCCGGCAGCAGGGTCACCGCGGCGATCATCGTCACCAGCACGATCACCGAGGTGGCGACGGCCACCCCGGTCATCAGCCGCTGTCCCATGACGATCAGGCCCATCAGCGCGATCACGACGGTCGTACCGGCGAACAGGACCGCGTGACCGGCCGTTGTGATGGCCTTGACCGTGGCGGTCTCCGGCTCGTCGCCGGCCTGCAGGGCGTCCTTGTAGCGGGTCACGATGAACAGCGCGTAGTCGATGCCGACGCCGAGACCGATCATCGCGGCGAGGATCGCGGTGAAATCGGGTGACGGGACCAGGTATCCCACCAGCTTCATCAGGGCGATGCCGGCGACGATCGCCAGCAGCGCGGTCACGATCGGCAGCCCCATCGCCACCAGTGACCCGAAGGCGATGAACAGGATCACCGCCGCCGCCACGATGCCCACGCTCTCGGACGAACCCTGCGGGGGCGTCTCGGCCTTCTCCGCCTTCTCCCCGCCCAGCCCCAGCGTCACGCCGTCGCCGGAGGCTTCCTTGACCATGGTCACCAGGGGCTTGACCTCGGACTTCTTCACATCCTTGGCGGTCAGCGGGATGGTCGTACGGGCGATACGACGATCCTTCGTCACCAGATCCTCGTCCCTGTACGGCGAGGTCACCGGTCCTGTGAGGGGGGAGGCGTCCAGATCGGCGATGACCTGCTCGATCTTCTGCCGGGCGGCGGGGTCGTCGATCCCCTTCTCCGCCTTGATCGCGAGAGTCAGCGTATCCCCCTGCCGCTCGGGGAAGTGCTTCTCGATCAGCGTCTGCGCCTTGGCGGAGTCGGAGCTTCCGCCGGAGAAGTCGTTGTCGGCGGCGGCGCCGAAGCCGAAGCCGGCGAACGCCACGGCGATCACGCCGACGATCCAGGCCAGGAGCACCAGGCGGCGCCGCCGGTAGCAGAACCGGGCAAGTCCCGCCAGGGCTCCTTCCGTACGGGGGGTGTCGGTTGCCGTCATCTTCTCCTCCTGCGGCTGGACGTCGCCCGATCATGTCCGCCGGACCCGTCCCCGAACGTCCCGCAGGCGCGGACACTTCGGGCTGCCGCCGGCGGCGCACGCGGCCGCGGCGGATACCGCGGGCGCCGGCCCTGTACCGCGGGTGCGGTACGGGGGCGCTCGTCCGCGAGCGTGATCCGCCCGCGGCGGCATCCCGTTAGGGTGCGCCCATGGACAGAGCACGGTTCGGTGTCCCGGCCGGTGTCGGGGACTGGGCGATCGCCGTCGGCGTGGCGGGGGCGCTGCTGGCCACCGGGCTGTCCGGGGAGCACTCCGCCGACGGACTCGGCCCGCTCGGCTACGCGTTGCTGGTGGCCGGCGGTCTGGCGCTGGCCGCGCGCCGCCGGGCCCCGCTGCCCGTGCTGGCCGTCACCGGAGTGTGCGCGGTGGGTTACCAGGCGGTCGGCTTCGATGTGCCCGCCGTCGCCTACCTGTTCGCGGTGTACGCCGCCATGCGGGCGGGGCACCGTACCGTCACCGTCGCGGCGAGCGTGGCCATGCTGGCCGCCCTCCCCCTCGCGGCCCTCGCCTCCCTGCACGACACGGGGGAGGCGTTCGCGCAGGCCCGCGGCGCCCTCGAAGTGGCCTGGCTGATCGCGGCCGGCGCGGCGGGCGAGGCGCTGCGGCAGGCCGAGCGGCGGGCGGACGAGGCCGAGCGCACCCGGGAGGAGACCGCGCGGCGCCGCGCCGACGAGGAACGGCTGCACATCGCACGGGAGTTGCACGATTCGCTCACTCACCAGATCTCGATCATCAAGGTGCAGGCCGAGGTCGCCGTCCATGTGGCCCGCAAGCGCGGCGAACAGGTACCGGCGCCCCTGCTGGCGATCCAGGAGGCGGGACGCGAGGCGAGCCGGGAGCTGCGCGCGACCCTGGAGGCGCTGCGCGACGACGACACGGCCCCGCCGCGCGGTCTCGACCACGTCCCGGAGCTGGTGGAACGGGCCCGTGCCATCGGCCTGGACGCGACGCTGACGATCAAGGGGCAACGGCACGACGTGCCCGCCGCGGTGGACCGGACCGTGTACCGGATCGTGCAGGAGTCGCTGACCAACATCGCCCGGCATGCCGCCGCGGATTCGGCGTCGGTCCGGATCGACTGCCGTCCGGACGCGCTCACGATACGCGTCGACGACGACGGCAGGGCCACGCCGGGCACCGCCCCCGTGCCCGGCGTCGGACTGCTCGGGATGCGTGAGCGCGTCACCGCCCTCGGGGGCCGGCTGCGGGCCGAGCCGCGTGTCGAGGGAGGCTTCACCGTCCAGGCCGAACTCCCCGTGGAGCAGACGTCGTGATCCGTGTCCTGCTGGTCGACGACCAGCCGCTCCTGCGCAGCGGGTTCCGCGCGCTGCTCGACATGGAGGACGACATCGAGGTGGTGGCCGAGGCCGGTGACGGGCAGGAGGGCCTGGCCCTGGTCCGGGAGCACCTGCCCGACATCGCGCTCATCGACATCCGGATGCCGGTCCTCGACGGCATCGAGGTGACCCGGCGCATCGCGGCGGACCCGGCGCTGTCGGGGGTGCACGTCGTCATCCTGACCAACTACGGCCTGGACGAGTACGTCTTCGACGCGCTGCGCGCCGGGGCGGCCGGGTTCCTCGTCAAGGACATCGTGCCGGAGGACTTCCTGCACGCGGTGCGTGTCGCCGCGCGGGGCGACGCCCTGCTCGCGCCGTCGATCACCCGCAAGCTGATCAGCCGGTACGTCACCCAGCCGCTCGACACGGGAGCCGGCCCGGGGCTGAAGGAGCTGACCAACCGCGAACGCGAGGCCGTCGCCCTGGTCGCGCAGGGGCTGTCCAACGACCAGATCGCCGACCGCATGGTGATCAGCCCGATGACCGCGAAGACCCACGTCAACCGGGCCATGGTCAAACTCCGAGTCCGTGACCGCGCCCAACTCGTAGTCCTGGCCTACGAGTCGGGCCTGGTGACCCCGCGAAGCCGTTGAGCGAGGCGGGCGGCCGTGCCGGTCGGGGCGCTGCGACACCCGGGGTGAGGACGGGCGTGGCTGATCAACCTGCCTCCCCTGTGCTCCTGGCCTGGGAATCCCCCCATGGACAGGAGCGCTGATGACGGCCAATCGGATGGTGCGGATCGTGGAAGCGGACCGTGGCGCCGAGCGCGGTCAGGCACCGGGCCACCGCGGTCGCGGGTGACTGGCGCAGATCGGCGACGTCCGGCTTGCAGGTCATGCCGAGCAGCGGCACTTCGGCCCCCTGGACCGCGCACCCCGCTTCGTCCCGCAGCGCGGTCACCCGCCGCGCCACATGGGCGGGCATCTCACGGTTCACCCGCCGCGCGGCGGCGACCGTCCGGAGGCGAAGGCTGCCGCGCGGCCGCGACCGTCCGGAAGGCGAACCGTTCCTGGAGACCGAGCGGGAGTGAGTCCTGTTGCCAGAACCCGTGCGCAGCCGAACACCCCGAACGGTCTTGGGTGTTCTGGTCCACCGCGTTCGCTCCACATCCGGCGCGCACGGGTCCGTGGTCCGGGGCCTGGGGTCCGTGGTCCGTGGTCCGGGGTCCGTGGTCCGGGGCACAGGGGCGGTTTCCCTCGCTCCCTCCACCGCCGGGCCGGGCCTGGGCGGTCCGATGCCCGTGCACATCGCTCTGGTGTGCACGGGGCAGTGCCGTCCGTCGCTTGATCCGGTGTCCGAGGGCGCCCCTGCCGATGGCCACCGAGGCGGCGGCGTGTCGGCCGGTCATGCGGGTCTTGCCGGTGAGCGGGGCTTGCCGGTGCCGGGCGCCCCAAACGCTGGCGCAGGCGGAATCGACGGCGATCACGCCGATGGCGGCTTCCGCGCACACGCAACGGCCGTCACCGCTGTGCGTCGTGCACCGGGCCGCCGCCCCGGAGGCCGACAGGTCGCGCGCATCCGACCGGGCGATCACGGTCACTCCGCGCAGTGAAACCCGCGCGCCCCCGGAACCGGCCGTCCCGGCGGCAAACCCGTACCGCACGGCGGGGATCCCGCGGTACGGCCACGAACGCAGCCGACACGGACAGCGAGATGACTGTCGCTCAATGTGATCTTCTGTGAGTGTCGCCGGTTACCGGGCCCGAGATGTCCAAGGAGATCTCATGCACAAATCCGCTGTCGGAAAGCGCTTCACCACCGCCCTCGCCACCGCGTCCCTCGCGGGCGTCCTGAGCCTGGCCGGCTCGGGGTCGGCCCACGCGGCGAGCGCGGGCGTCGCGGTCCTCCCCGGCCACGGCATGCACACCACGCAGCTGTCCGGCAGCTTCTCCTCCTGACACGGCGGACGGCGGACAGGGCCGGGGTCGCCCCGGCCTCACCCGCGCGCCCGGTCCCGTACTCACCCGCATCCCAGGAGCACTTGGTGAAGTCCGCTCTCCACGCACCCGCCGCCGCGGTCGCGGATCCCGGCGAGGGATACGCCTTCGACAACGACAACGTCCACGCGACGGAGCAGCACCGCTGCCTCGCCGCGTCGCTGGATCCGATCACCACCGCGCGGCTGGCCGGCACCGGAGTCACCGACGGCTGGCGCTGCCTCGAGGTCGGCGCGGGCGGCGGCAGCGTCGCCACCTGGCTGACCGAACGCGTGGCGCCCACCGGCGAGGTGGTGGCCACGGACATCAGTCCGGTGCGCCTCCCCGAGCACCCGCGCCTTCGGACACCGCGGCACGACGTGACCCGCGACCCACTGCCCGAGGAGGCCTTCGACCTGGTCCACTCCCGTCCGGTGCCGCTCCGTCTGCCGCACCGCCGGGCGGCGCTCGCCACGATGACCCGTGCCCTGCGCCCGGGCGGGTGGCTGCAACTCGACGCGTTCGACATCGACCATGGCCCGGTCCTGCTCGCGCCGAGCCGTGCCGGAGCCGAGGTGTACGAGCGGTTCCTGGCGGCCAGGGCACGCGTGTTCGCGCAGGCGGGAGCGGACGGCAGCTGGGGACGGCACGCCGCCGGGGCCCTGCGGGATGCCGGGCTCGTCGACATCGACCCCGTGCCCTTCCTGATGCCGTGGCACGCCGACTCGCCCGGCGTCCACCTCCTGATCCACCACACCCACCACCTGCGTGACCGTCTCGTCGCCGCCAGCATGACCGACGCCGAACTCGCCGAGGTACGCGAGGTGATGCGGCATCCGCGGTTCCGGGCCGGCTCGTGCGTGATCTACTCCGTGCAGGGGCGGCGGGCCCGGTGAGCGTCGACGCGTGTGTACGGACCGAGGCACGTCGGACGCCGGAACCGCACCGGCCGCTGGCCGGGATCCAGGTGAGCGCCGCGGGCGGTTCGACGGCGCTCGCGGTCGCCGCCGCCCACCTGGCGCTCCTCGGCTGCCAACCGGCCACCGCCGGCCCGGAGCACGGCACCGGTGACAGCCGTCCGGGGCACGGCACCGGTGACGCCGGTGACGCGGGCACCCTCGTCGCCGTCACGGGTGCCGACAGCCTCACCTGCGCCATCGACTGGGCGGGCCCGGTGGCGCTGCCCCTGGCGAGCGAGGCCGATGTGCAGTCCGCCTGCGGCATCGCCCACATCCACGGGCGCCGGTACGGGGAGCCCACGCCGCTCGGCCTCGACTACGCCGGAACGGTGGCCGGGGTGCTCGCCGTGACGGGCATGCTCGCCGCGTTCCACGCCGCCGCGCGCGGCACCCGGATCGGCCGGGTGCGCACCTCGGTCGCGCAGGGCGCGCTCCTCGCCACCGGCCAGTACCTGGCCATGGCGAGCGCCGCCCGTACGCACCCTGCGGACAGGCCGGTGCCGCTGAGGTCCCCCGGTCCGGGCGCCGGCGCACCGCCGTTCACCAGCGCCGACGGGGTCAGGTTCGAGATCGAGACACTCGACGCCGAGGCCTGGCAGCGTTTCTGGACCGTCCTCGACGCCGAGCGGACGGCGATCCGCCGGGGCTGGCAGCCGTTCCAGAACCGGTTCGCCACCGCCGTCTGCCCCCTGCCCGCCGCACTGCACCGCGTCACCGCGCGGCGTTCCTACCAGGTGATCCGTTCCGTGGCCGCCCGGACCGACGTCAGCGTGCTGCCCGTCCCCGGCCCCGACGCGCCGGAGCCGGGCGACCTGCCCGAGACCCCATGGACCGTCAGGGCACTGCCCGCGGACCGGCGGACCGCGGCGGGGCCCTCCGTGCCCTCACCCGCCGCGGCCTCCCCCACGGTGTCCCGGCCGCTCGCCGGGCTGGTCGTCGTCGAGTCCACCGGACGGGTGCAGGGGCCGCTCGCCGGACACGTACTCGCCCGGCTCGGGGCCCGGGTCGTCAAGGTCGAACCGCCGGGCGGGGATCCCCTGCGCGGCATCGAGCCGCTGGTCGGCGGCTGCTCGGCCCGGTTCCTGGCGTTCAACCACGGCAAGGACGTGGTGGAGGCGAACCTGCGGACCCCGAGTGGCCGCGGCACGCTCCGCGAACTCGTCCGCGACGCCGATGTGTTCCTGCACAACTGGGCCCCCGGCAAGGCGGCCGCGTGGCATCTCGACGCCACCGATCTGGCCGGTGTCCGGCCCGGCCTCGTCTACGCCCGGGCGTCCGGCTGGGGCGAGGCCCTCGGGCCCACCCCGCCGCTCGGCACCGACTACCTGGTGCAGGCGGGCAGCGGTCTGGCCGGGCTGACCGCGCGGCACGGCGAGCCACCGACACCCTCGCTGATGACGCTGCTCGACGTGCTCGGCGGCCTGGTCTGCGCCGAGGGGGTGCTGGCCGCGCTGGCGGCGCGCTCCACCGGCGGCCGCGACAGGCACGGCAGCGCCCCCCTGCTGCGGGTGGACACCTCCCTGCTCTCCGCCGCGACCGTACTGACCCGGCACGGATCCGGCGCCGCCCCCTCCCGCCGTCCCGGGCCGTCGGTGCCGCTGACGTCCGACCTCACCGCACTCGCCGCGGACCCGCGGTTCGGCGCGGCGCTGACCCGGGCCGGCTGCGTCCTGCCCGGCACGCCCTGGGAGTTCACCGCATGACGGAGACCTGGACCGCGGCGACACCGCTGCTCCGCGCCCCGCGGACGTCCGGCGCCACGACCTCAGGGAGCGTCCATGACCAGTGAGCTCAGCACCGGCACCGCCACGGAGCCGCCGCCCCAGGAGGCCGGCGTCCGCACCGGCCGGCGTCCTGAGGCGCGGCTGCCCGCCTACCTCCGGCCGGCCGGGCCCGGCATGGTCGGCCACTACCTCAGCCTGGCCGTCGTCTGGTCGCTGCTCCCCGCGTCCCAGCGGCTCGACGGGGCGTCGCTGGCGACGCTGCTCGCGTTCCTGCTGGGCGAGGTGTGCCTGGTGGCGGCGGCCGTCGCGTTCGACGACGTCACCGGCTACCGGGGCGGGAGCGACGCCGCGAACCACGGTCCCGACGCGCCGGCGCGGGCACTGGCCCGCAAACCGCTGCCGGCCGGGACGCTCACCGAGGCGGCCGCGGTCCGTTTCGCCTGGTGCGCGCTCGTCGCCGGGTGCCTGTGCTGGACGGCGGCGCTGGTCTGGGCGCCGCACCGCCCGTGGTGGGCGGTGCTCGTCCTCGTGGCCGCCGCCGTCGTCGTCCCGCAGTACTGGTGGGGCCTGCGGCTCGGCTACCGGGGCTTCCAGGAAGTGTTCCTCGCCGTGGTCGGCTGGGCCTTCGTGCTGCCGCTGTTCGGCCTGCTCACCGGGGAGGCGACCGGGCTCGCGGCCGTGGAGGTGTTCCTGTTCGGGCTGGGTCCGGTCCTGGTCGGCGTGTACTCCGACACCCACGACGTCGAAGGGGACCGCGCGGTGGGCCGGCCGGTCGCCGCGTGTCTGCTGTCCCTCAACGGCAACCGCCGGTTCATCGGGGCGCTCTCGGTGCTCGAGACCACGGCGATCGTCACCGCGCCGCTGCTGGGGTTCTGCCCGTGGTGGTTCCCGCTCGCCTTCGTCCCGCTGAAGGCGACCCGCGTCCTGCAGTTCACGGTCGGCATGGTGCGCGGTGACGTCCTGCGCGGCCGGCTGATCGGCATCCGGGCCCACCGGATCCTGGTCGTCACGCTCGTGGCGGTCAATCTCGCGATCACCGGCCTCGCCTGAGCCCGAAGGGCGGGGCGAGGACCCGAGCGGCGTCCCCGCGCTCCGTGCGGAAGCCCGCCCGGACCGCCGCGCCCCACCGTCCATCAGCTCCCGTGTGCGTAACGGGAGTTCTCGGAGGTCACCCGATGAAACTCCTCGCCCCCGGACCGTTCTTCGACGTCCTGGCCGACCGCGGCACCGGAACGACGGTCCATCTGAGCCGACCACTGGACATCGCGGACGACGGCAGGACGACGTACGACATCCCGGACCTGGCCCATCTGGTGAGCCAGGCCGCGGGCTGGCTCGAGGGGCTGCGCGTGACGCCGGGCGACCGGGTCGCCGTGATCAAACCCAACCACTGGGACTACGTCCTGCTCGCCTGTGCCGCCGCCCGCATCGGCGCGGTGCCCGCGCTGATCTCCGACCGCCTCCCGGTGGAGACGCTCCAGGTGCTGCTCAAACGCCTCGACGCCAAGGCCCTGGTCACCACCTCGGCCACGCTGGCGGCCGCGCGCGGGGCGGAGACCGACCTCACCGCCTTCACCCGCCGCACCCTCACCCTCGACGCCCCCGCACCCGGCGCGATCCCGCTCGCGGACGTGCGCGGCCACCGGACGCCGCCGCCCCGTCCCCACCCGGACGACCTGACCCTGGCCATCATGCACACCTCGGGAACCACCGGAATCCCCAAGCTGGTCCGGCACTCCGCCAGAACGCTGATCCACCGGATCGCCGCCGACGAGGCCCGGCGCCTGCCCCTGGTGTCCACCCGGCGTGCCGACACCGTCGCCCAGGCGGCGTCGTACGCACACGGGCGGGGCCTCGCCTGGACGATCAGCGTGCTCTGGCTCGCCCCGCGCGCGGCGGTGATCCTGGACGCCTACGACGCCCGGCTCGCCGAACCCGTCCTGCGCGCCCATCCGCCGACCGTGCTGGAGGCCGCACCCTCGGCCTTCGTGCGCTGGCAGCCGCTGGCGGCGTCGCCGGACAACCCCTTCCACGACGTGCGGCTCTACATCAACGCCTTCGACGCCGTGCACCCGCCCACGGTACGGACGTTCCTGAGCGCGACCCGGCGCCGCCTGCCGCTGTGGGTACAGGTCTGGGGGCAGTCCGAGACCGGGCCGCTCACCTTCCGCTGTCTGACGCGCAGGTCGGTACGCGCGACCGGGGAGCGCCACCCCACCACCCGGGACCTGGGGCGGACGGTGCCCGGCAAGGCCGGACTGCGCGTGGTGGACCCGACGACCCTCCAGCCGGTGGGGCGCGGCAGGCCCGGCCTGGTGCAGGCCCGTACCAGAACGCTGTGCGCCGGATACGTCAGCGAACCGGAGCGGATGCGCGCCAAGTTGTCCGGGCCCTGGTTCACCACCGGGGACCTCGGCCTCATCACCCGCTCCGGCCGGCTGCTGCTGCTCGACCGCGAGGTGGACACGATCCCCGGCGGCAGCTGCGTCGAGATCGAGGACGTGATCCACGACCGGCTGCCGGAGGTCGTCGAGGCGGTGGTGCTCGGTCGTGCGAGCGGACTGCCGCAGCCGGTCCTGGTGACCCGGGACGGCACGCTGGACCCCGGCGCGTGGCAGCAGGCCGTGACCGACCTTCCGCCGCTCGGCGAGCCGACGGTGCTGTCCCTGGACCAGCTCCCGCTCACCGCGACGGGCAAGGTCCGGCGGCAGGAACTGCGCGACCGGCTGCTCGACGGGGCACCGCCCTACGGCACCGGACGATGGACCTGATCCGCATCCGGGGCCCTGTCCGGGCGGTGGCCGTAAGGGCGGTGGCCGTACTGACGATGGCCGTACGGGCACCACCGCCCATCCGCATGCGTGCGGCCACCCGTCCGTACCCGCACCACAACCCACCCGTACGCGTGCGGCCCTCCGTCCGTACCCGCACCACAACCCACCCGTAGGCGTGCGGCCCCCCATCCGTCCCTGCGCCTCACCGGACCTGCTGAAGCGGACCGACGAGGAGGTCGAGTCCGTGGTCGCCGGGCGCCCGAGCGGTATCTGCCGGCCCGGACCGAGGCGACCCGCGAGGCGCACGTGGTGCGCCGGCCGGTGGGGCTGCCGGAGGCGACGCCGGCCGCGCTGCGGCTGCGGCGGGCGTTCCCGGACCGCCCTGCGCGACGGGTCGACTGCGCCGGGGACCGGGTGACGCTCCGCCCCAACAGCGAGGCCGCCGTCCGCTGGGCCGAGATCGCCGCCCACCGGGTCCTGTCCGCCGGCGCGCGCTGAGGTCTCACGGCCTGGTGGTCAGGACGACGCTGGTGGCCGCCTTGTCGTGCAGGCACTGCTGGAACGGCTTGTCCCAGAGGCACCACAGCACGTCGAGCAGACCCAGGAACGGCACGAATCCTATGTCCGCACGTCAACGCCCCACGCGATGCTGGCAGTTGACCGCTACGAACGCCCGTGTCCCGTGTTGTCCGATCGCGGAACTGACGGGGTATTGACTCTCCTACCCCTATGAGGTTTTCCTAAGGACATGAGGGAGGACCGGAGGCTGCGCCGGCGCAACGACACCGTGCGGGAGATCCTCGACATCGCGCTCGAGGTGATGGCGGAGGAAGGCGTTGCCGCGCTGAGCATGGCCGAGGTGGCACGGCGGATGGGCATGCGGCCGCCCTCGCTCTACCAGTACTTCCCGTCCAGGACGGCCGTCTACGACGCCCTGTTCGAGCGAGGGATGCGCGAGACGGTCGACGTCCTGGAGCCGTACCGGGCCATGCTTGCCCGGGACCCGCGCGGTGCCCTCCTGGCGGGCCAGCAGTCCACCGTCGCCTGGGCGATGGCCCATCCGGTCCTGGCGCAACTGCTGTACTGGCGGCCCGTGCCCGGGTTCGAACCGACCCCGCGGGCCTTCGAACCCGCGGTGCGGCAACTGGAAATACTGCGGGCCGCCCTCCAGGCCGCGGTGCGCGCCGGGCAGTTGTCGCCCGCCGCCGCCGAGGAGGACGGGGTGGCCCTCTACACGGCGCTGATGGCCGGCGTGATCAGCCAGCAGCTCGCCAACGAGCCGTCCGCGCGGGTCGAGGAGGGCCGTTTCACCCGGCTCACGCGGACGACGGTCGACATGTTCTTCCACTTCTACGCCCCCGAGGAGGGCGAGTGCGATGACTCAGACCTACGGGGAGGCCGCACGCCTGCCGCAGACCGGCCGTGACCAGTCGGCCGCGGTCGCCGAGGCGGAAGGCCGGGCCGCGATGGACGTACTCGGCAAGCTCGGGGACGAGGACTGGCACCGTCCCACCGACTGCGTGGAGTGGGACGTGCGTACGCTGGTCTCCCACCTCGTCGCCCAGTGCGAGGACAACATCTCCCTGGCCACCATGGTGCGCAGGGAGATCACGGGCAGGCGGCGCCACCGGGGCATGGGCCCGGTCGACGCGCACATGGCGGCACAGGTCGCCGACCACGCCACCGCCTTCGGACCGGAGTTGGCCGAGCGGTTCACGCTGCTGTGGCCGCGTGCCGTACAGGCCCGTCGGCGTCGCCCTGGACTGATGCGGCGCGCCAGGGTCGACACCGGTGTGGCCGAGGCACCCCGGATGTCCGTGGGCCATCTGCTCGACACCATCTACAACCGCGACCTGTGGATGCACCGCGTCGACCTGGCACGTGCCACGGGACAGCCCCTCGTGGTGGGAGAGCACGACCGGCTCATCGTCGAGCAGGTGATCCGCGACCTGGCCCTGACCTGGTCCGGGGCACCCGTCGTACTGGAGCTCACCGGGCCCGCCGGGGGCACGTGGCTGATCGGCTCGGGCGAGCCCGCGTCGGTCGTGCGGGCGGACGCCGTCGCCTATCTGCGCGCCCTGGGCGGACGCGATCCGGACGTGCCGCTGGAACTGGTCTCCGGATCCGACGCGGCCCTCGCGGCCGCCCGCCGGGCCCGGGTCGTCTTCTGATTCCCCGTCGGGCGCCCTGGGAGCGGACCCGATCGCAGCCGTGGGGCAGCCGCCGCGGTACCGGCCCGCCGGTTGCCCGACCCGGTACGCTCGGCCCCCCGCTCCCAGCGGGAACTCGACGTACACAGGGCAGGAAGGGGCCGAAGGGCATGCATCCCACAGTGCGGCCGGGCAACGGGGGACCGTTGCCCGAAGGGCTCGCGAAGGCGATACGTGAGACCGCCGGTGACATCGCCGCGCTGCTGCGGGGCGCGGCCGACCCGGCGCTTCCCGTTCCGCGGTCGGAGTGGACGGTCGGCGAGGCCGCCGCCCATCTGGCGCTGGCCAACGAGCTGATGGCCGACCTCGCGCGCGGGCGGGAACGCACCTACGGGGACGGCACACCGCAGAGCCTGGCCGCGGCCAACGCGCGGGCCCTCGGCGGGTTCGAGGAGCGCCGGCCCGAGCCACTCGCTGCGATGATCGCGGAACAGGCCGAGGCGTTCCTGGACGCCGTGGACCGGGGCGCGGACGAGGGCACCGCGGAAGACCCGGCGCTCGTCACGCCGCTGGGCCCCATGGGCAGGGCCACGCTGGCGTCCTACCTGCTGACGCACATGCTGGGCCACGGCTACGACCTGGCCCGGGCCCTGGGCCGCCCGCACATGGTCGACCGTGCCCGTGTCGGGCTGTGCATGCCGTTCATGCTCCTGGTCATGCCGAGGGTCACCGCCGCGTCCGCCTCGGGTATGACGGCGCGTTACACCATCCGCCTGCGCGGCGGCGCCGCGTTCGGCGTCGCTCTCGACGACGGCGCCGTGCACGTGACCCCCGGGCCCGCGATCCGGCCCGACTGCACGATCCTGATCGAACCGGTCGCCTTCCTCCTCATCGCGCTGGGCCGCCTCAACCCGTGGCGGGCCATCTCCCGGGGGCATGTCATCGCCTGGGGCCGCAAGCCCTGGCTCGCGCCCCGCTTCCCGAACCTGTTCGCGGCACCCTGATCCGCTCCCCTGCGGCGCGGACCCCGGCCGTCCGGTCGGCGCCGCTACGAGGAGAAGGTCTCGACGTACTCCTCGGCCTCCCCCAGCTCCGGCGCGTCGCGCAACTCGATCCGCTCCCCCAGGCGTTCCAGCTCCAGCAGGGTGACGGTGTTCTCGCCCGGCACCAGGAGGGGCGCCGGGACGTACAGCGTCGTCTGGGGGCCGATCTCCCAGTACCGCCCGAGCAGGAAGCCGTTGATCCAGACGAAACCCTTGCCGAAACCGGGACATGCCAGGAAGGTGTCCGCCCGCTCGTCCACCGTGAACCGTGCCGTCGCGAATCCGGCCGGGCCCCGCGGGTCGGTGGCGGCCGCCGCGCGGCCGACCTCCTCCGCCGACCACTCGTCCAGCGGCAGCGGGTGCGCCGTCCAGCCGTGGACCATCCGTCGTCCCATCCGGACATGGCCGAGGATGCCCTTGCCCTGGCCGAGGAGCGGGCCGTAGTTGATCCGCCCCTGGTTCTCGACGAGCAGTTCCAGCCGCACCCGCCGCCCCGTGCCGTGGAGGGTGAGCGAGCCGGCCTCCCGGTCGACCACCCCGGCCGGGGCGCCGTCCACGAACATCTGGGCACGGTCGTGCAGTCCGCTGACGGTCAATTCGACGGCGCCCTCGGGGAGTTTCGGATGCGCGCGGTAGAGCACCAGGCCGGAGGACTGTCCCAGTTCCTCGAAGCTCGGCGGGTGGGGTGAGTCCACCGCGCGGGAGACGGCTTCCAGCCCGCCCAGCAGTCCGGCGCCCCGGACGACCGGGACGACGCGGGGTGCCAGCAGCGCGGGGTCGCTGGGCAGTGGCTGCTCCGGGAGGCCGGTCACGGCACCGAGCCGGTCGCGCAGGGCGAAGAACTTCGGGGTGAGCCCGCCGTGTTCGGCGATCGGCGCGTCCGAGTCATAGCTGGTCACGGTCGGCTGGATGGCCTCGCCGTCGTGGTTGGCGCCTGCCCAGAGCCCGAAGTTGGTGCCGCCGTGGGCCATGTAGAGGCTCACCGATCCACCCGCGTCGAGGATGTCGCCCAGCGTTCCCGCCGCGCTCCGCGGTGACCGGACGTGGTGCCGCTCCCCCCAGTGGTCGAACCAGCCGTTCCAGAACTCCGCGCAGACGAACGGCTCGCCCCGGCGGCGCGCCCGCAGCAGTGCGGCGGCCTCGGCCGCCTGGGAGCCGAACGTCGCGGTCGCGAGCTCGTCGGGCAGCGTGCCGCCGTCGAGCATCAGCTCGGTCGGGCCGTCGGCCGTGAAGAGCAGTTCGGTGACGCCGCGCTCCACCAGCGCGTCGCGGACCCGGCGCAGATACACGTGGTCGTCGCCGTAGCTGCCGTACTCGTTCTCGATCTGCACCGCGACGACGGGGCCTCCCCGCGCCGCCTGAAGCGCGGCGAGACGCGGGATCAACTGGTCGAACCAGCCCGTCACCGCGTCAAGGAAGGGACCGTACGAGGACCGCGGCCGCATCCCCGGGGTGCCCGTCAGCCAGGCGGGCAGCCCGCCGTTGTCCCATTCGGCGCAGATGTACGGGCCGGGTCGCACGATCGCGTCCAGCCCGGCCTCCTGCGCGAGACGGAGGAACCGTTCGACGTCGCACCAGCCGTCGAAGCGCGCTCGGCCCCGCTGCCGCTCGTGGAAGTTCCACGGCACATAGGTGTCGACCGTGTTCAGCCCCAGGGCGGCGAGTCGTGCCAGCCGGTCCGGCCACTGGTCGGGATGAACACGGAAGTAGTGCAGCGACCCGGCGAGGACACGGTGCGGGCGGCCGTGCCGCAGGAGTTCGCCGTCGGGGTGGGACAGGGCAGGCGTCGATCGGGGCATGGGGCGTGCCTCTCTCATGGCGCGGTGGTGCCCGAGGCAGGCCCGCGACCCCGGGGGCCGCGCTCGGGAACGGGTCCGGGCGGGACCGTGCTCGCCACTGCCGCCCTGCGCGTGGTTGGCTTCCTCACGGCCTCTCCTTCGACGTGGGGTGGGGAGAGCGGAACCCGGCTCCCCTGCGGTCCGCCGCACGGCCGGGACACGCTGACGTGCCGGAACTATGACACACGATGATAGCGATGCCAATGGCGGGCTGCCGACACTGCGAGGGGTGCTCCGAGCAGCACGGACGCCGCTGTGCGGGCGCTATCATCGCGGTGGGACGAGCGGACGAGGACACGCATGAAGCAGCGGAGCGAAGGCGACGGCGCCGCACGGCCCCCGGGCATGACCGATGTCGCCCGGCTCGCCGGGGTCTCCCCGCAGACCGTGTCGCGGACCCTGTCCGGCCACCCCAACGTGCGGGAGAGGACGCGGGCCAAGGTCCTCGCGGCCGTCGACCAGCTCGGGTACCGCAAGAACAACGCGGCGCGGATGCTGTCGTCCGGCCGCAGCCGCACCATCGGCGTGGTGACGCTGCAGACCACCTTCTACTCGCGCACCGCCGTGCTGTACGGCATCGAGAGCGCGGCGCGCGAGGCGGGCTACTCGGTCTCCACCGCCACCACCGCCTCCCTGGACACCTCCGCCATCGAGGCAGCGCTGGCGCGGCTCGCGGAGCAGGGTGTCGAGGGGATCGTCCTCGCCGTCCCGCTGATCCATGTGAGCAGGCGGATCGAGCAGCTCACGGGCTCGGTTCCCACCGTCACCATCGACGGGTCGCGCACCTCCGCCACCGAGGTGGTGGCCGTCGACCAGACCCAGGCCGCACGCCTGGCCACCCGGCATCTGCTGGACCTCGGGCACGAGACGGTCTGGCACGTCGCCGGGCCGCGCGAGTGGCTCGACGCGGTCAGCCGCACCCAGGGCTGGCGCGACACGCTGGAGGCCGAGGGCAGAAGCGTCCCACCCGAGCTGGAGGGTGACTGGTCGCCCGCGTCCGGGTACCGCAACGGCCTCGTCCTGGGCCGGATCCCGGACGTCACGGCCGTCTTCGTGGCCAGCGACGAGATGGCGTTCGGAGTGATCCGGGCGCTGCACGAGCTCGGCAGGCGGGTGCCCGACGACATCTCCGTCGTCGGCGTCGACGACATCGCCCTGGCCGAGTACTGCTCGCCGTCGCTGACCACCGTCGCCCAGCCGTTCACGCAGATGGGAGCTCTCGCCGTCTCCCATCTGATGCGCCATCTGGAGAACCCGGACGCCGCCTCCGAACCCGCGTCCGTCGAGCCGGCCCTGGTCGTACGCGCGAGCACCGCGCCGATGCGGCGGGGCGGCGGCCGGTAGGGATCCTTCCGCTCCGGCCGAGGACGGCCGGCGGCGGACGCCGTTGTCCGGCGATGCACAGCGGTGCCATGCACATCAAGGAATCACTGTCGGCGTCTGGTGTTATCGATGCCATTCCCCTACTGTCTCCCCCGCCCCATCAGCGTCATGACGGCCCCGGCAGGGGCCACGCGTCTTCCTCGCTCTCCCGTACCGGAGTCATCAGGAGGCCCCATCGTGGATGCCATCCACCCGCACCGCCCTCGACGCACACCCCGGTCAAGAACGGGCGCCGCCGCCGCGACCGCCGCGCTGCTCACCCTGGGCACGCTGTCGGCCGGCGCCCTTCCCGCCCATGCCGGCCCGGCCACCGTGTCCACGACGGCGGCACCGGCTCCCCCGGACCACCCCGCGACACCGGTCGAGCTGACCGGTCCCGGCCTGAGGGTCCAGGTGGCCAAGGAGTTCCCGCAGGTCATCTCGTACACGATGGGCGGCAGAACGCTCGGCGGCCAGGCCCGGGCCCTGGACACCTTCATCGTCAACGGCACGGCGCACACCGCCACCACGACCATGACGGCGCACGGCAACCAGGCCGTCTACACCTCGGTCTTCGCCGATCTGCCGGACCTCACCATCACCTCGACGATCACGGTGACCGACGAGCGGACCGTCGTCTTCGCGGTGAAGAGCATCGAGGGCGCCGCCGCCTCCACCGTCGACCAGCTGTCGATCCCCGACCAGTCACTCGTCTCCGCCGACTCCTCCTCCCCGCAGACGACCCTGGCGCGTACGAAGATCTCGACGAACTCGACCACCACGGCCGACGAGTTCGTCCCGATCACCGCCGCCACGGCCCCCGACAAGGCCGCCGTCGGCACGCCGTACGGCTTCGTGAGCAACGGCGATCTGGCGGGCGGCGTCATCACCAACGCCACCGACGACTCCGCGCAGGACAACAACGACAACTGGAACACCCGCCTTCAGTCGCGGATCGTGGACGCGGGCAACGGCGCCCGGCGCGCGGAGCTGTCGGCCGGCACGTACACCTACGCGCCCCGGGGCGCCACCGACCCGCGGGTGAGGACGTACGCCCTGCCCAAGGCGACCGTCGTACTCGCCGCGGACGCCAACGGGGACGGCCGGGTGGACTGGCAGGACGGCGCCATCGCCTACCGCGACCACATGCCCCGGCCACTCGGCGCGGACCGGGTGCCCGAGCGCGTCGTGCAGCACATCCCGTTCAACTTCGCCAGCCAGGCGACCAATCCGTTCCTCAAGACCCTCGACAACGTCAAACGCGTCTCGATGGCCACCGACGACCTCGGCCAGTGGGTCCTGGAGAAGGGCTACGCGAGCGAGGGCCACGACTCGGCCCACCCGGACTACGGCGGCAACTACAACACCCGGGCGGGCGGGCTCGCCGACCTGAACAAGCTCACCAAGGCCGGTGCCGAGTACAACTCCGACTTCGCCGTGCACGTGAACGCCACCGAGGCGTACCCGCAGGCGAAGAACTTCAGTGAGGCCCTGGTCAAGGGCCAGGTCAACGGCTGGGACTGGCTGAACCAGTCGTACCACATCGACCAGCGCGCCGACCTGGGCTCCGGAGCCGTCCTCGACCGGTTCGAGCAGCTGCGCCGCGAGGCCCCGGGCGTCAAGGGCCTCTACATAGACGTCTACTACTCCAGCGGCTGGCTGGCCGACTCGCTGGCGGCGCGGCTGCGGACGATGGGCTTCGAGGTCGCGACCGAGTGGGCCTACAAGTTCGAGGGCACGTCGACCTGGTCCCACTGGGCGAGCGACAAGGGCTACGGCGGCGCCACCAACAAGGGCATCAACTCCAACATCGTCCGGTTCATCGCCAACTCCGACCGCGACGTGTGGAACGTGGACCCCCTGCTCGGCGGCGCCAGCGTCAAGGAGTTCGAGGGCTGGACCGGCCACGACGACTTCAACGCCTTCTACCGGAACATCTGGACCGACAACCTGCCGACCAAGTTCCTCCAGCACTACCAGGTCATGAACTGGGACTTCGGCAAGTCCGCCACCCTCACCGGCGGTGTCCGGGTCGCGATGGCCGACGGCAAGCGCCAGGTGTCGATGGACGGCACGGTCGTGCTCGACGGCGACACCTATCTGCTGCCCTGGGGCGAGGCGAAGGGCGGCAACGGCACCTCCTCGCCGAGCCGGGCCGACAAGATGTACTACTACAGCGCCTCCGGCGGCACCCACACCTTCGACCTGACCCGGCAGTTCGCCTCCACCCGCAACTTCACGCTGTACAAGCTCACCGACCAGGGCCGGGTCAAGGCCGCCCAGGTGAAGGCCCAGGACGGGCGGGTGACACTCACCGGCGACAAGGACCAGCCCTACGTCCTGGTGCCGAACGGGAACCGGGCCCCGCACCGGGACGCGCACTACGGCGAGGGCACCGGCCTGGCCGACCCCGGCTTCAACGCCGGTGACCTGGACGCCTGGAACCCGCGGGGCGGGGCGGCGGTCGCGCGCAGCGCCACCGGTGACAACGTCGTGCGGCTCGGCGCCGGCGAGTCCGGCATCTCCCAGCGGGTCAAGGACCTCAAGCCGGGCCGGCGGTACACGCTGAGCGCCCATGTCGAGGTCGCCGCCGGGCAGCGCCGCGCCGTCACCCTGGGTGTGACCGGCGACGGGGTGAAGGCGCACAACGGTTTCGACACCACCCCGCTGCGGAACACCATGGCCGCCGACTCCAAGCAGGGCACCTACGCGCAGCGCGCGTCCGTCGCCTTCACCGCGCCCACCGACGGCAACGTCACCGTGGCGATCGGGGCGGCCGCCGGGGGCGCGGCGGTCACCCTCGACGACGTGCGGATCATGGCCGACACCTCCACGCCGCTGCCGCGGGGCGAGAACGGCCCGTCCGGCGGCACCGTGGTCGCCCACGACGACTTCGAGGGCAACCAGCCCGGCTGGGGACCGTTCGTGAAGGGCGACGCGGGCGGCTCCACCGACCCGCGCACCAGCATCAGCGACCTGCACGCCGCGTACAGCCAGAAGACCTGGAAGAACACCTACTCGCCCTACGCCTCGGGGGCCCTCAAGGGCCAGGCGGTGGACGACGTCGTCGGCGGGAAGCACTCACTGAAGGCCCACGAGGAGAACACGGGGCTGGTGTACCGGACGGTCCCCGCCACGGTGCCGTTCGTCGCCGGGCACACGTACGCGGTCTCGTTCCGCTACCAGACCAACGTCGAGGGCCAGTGGGCCTGGGTGACGGGAGCGGACCGGGTCGGGGACGGCAAGGTGGTCTCCAAGGACATCACCCGTGAGACGCTCGCCCCCGCGCTGGACACCGCGACCTACTCCAAGGAGATCGTCGCCGGCTGCGGCGACACCTGGGTCGGCCTGCGCAAGCTCGGCGGCGCGGCCGGTACGGACTTCGTCCTCGACGACTTCCGTGTGACCGACCTCGGCCCGGTGAGCGGCGGCGCCGCCTGCGCGAGCGTGACCACCCCGGCCGGCACGGATCTGAGCCCCGGTGTGCCGGGCGAGTACGTCACGACGTTCACCAACAACGAGCAGAGCGACGTCACGAACGTCGCCCTACGGCTCGACGGCCTGCCCGACGGCTGGACCGCGATGGTCGAGAAGCGCGACGGCAACCTCTTCGAGAGCGTGAAGCCGGGCGCGACCGTGAGCACCACCTGGATCCTGACCCCGCCGGCGAGCGCTGCGGGGACGTCGGCGACCTGGAAGGCGACGGCCGTCTACGCCGACTCCGGCGTCACCAAGACGGTGTCGGCGGACGCCAGGGCGACGGTCTCGACCGAGCCGGTCCTCTCGCCCGGCTCGATGACGGCGACCGCCGACTCGGAGAACCTCTCCTCGGGACCGGCGGAGGGCCCGGTGTCCAACGTGCTGGACGGTGACGCGGGCACCATCTGGCACACCGACTACAGCCACGGGAACGCGCCGTACCCGCACTGGGTGACGCTGAAGCCGGCCGGTCCGGCCGACGTGAACGGCTTCGGCTACCTCGACCGGCAGAGCGGCGGTCAGAACGGCCGTGTGGCGGACTACGAGGTGGCCGTCTCCGACGACGGCCGCACCTGGACCACGGTGGCCAGGGGCACCCTCGTCGACTCGCCGCAGATGCAGCGCGTCTCCTTCCCCTCGGTGCGCGCCTCCTACGTGAGGTTCACCGCGCTGAACGCGCTCAACGGCCAGCCGTTCGCGGCCGCCGCCGAGATGCGCGTGTACGGCACTCCGGTGGACCTGCCCACCG
The DNA here is from genome assembly GCF_044756885.1 of Streptomyces sp. NPDC091412. Lineage (NCBI taxonomy): Bacteria > Bacillati > Actinomycetota > Actinomycetes > Kitasatosporales > Streptomycetaceae > Streptomyces > Streptomyces sp. NPDC091412. The sequence continues at coordinate 289,168 of NZ_JBIVTV010000007.1, forward strand.
GGTACCCGCCGGCCGATCGGCCGTAGCGGCACCGACAGGGCCTGCCGAGCCACCGGTGTGTTCACCACCGGTGGCTCGGCAGGCCCGTCTACGGGACGTGCCGGGCCGGGCCGGTGGCCAGGTGGAGCAGGGACTCCAGGGGGCCGCGCCGGAACAGCCTGGTCCATGCCGTGGCCAGGAGCACGGCGGCGGCGATGAAGGTGAGGAGCACCGGAAGCGCGGACATGCTGTCGTCGTCGATCACGGCCACGTGCCAGACGTCGGAGAGCAGCCACAGGGCGACGATGTGCAGGACGTACACGGTCAGCGCGGTCATGCCGACCGCGGCGACGGGCCTGGCCGCGCGCGTGAGCCGTGGCAGCCGGTCGGCGACGGTCAGGCACGCGGCCATCACGGCCAGGGCCACGCCCGTGTTGCCGAGGACGGAGAACGTCGTCTCACTGTGCGGTGCGGCCACCAGCAGCCAGGCGGGCGGGATGTGGTGCCCGGTGTCGCCGACCCGGTCGGACCACCACGCCGAGTTCGCCGCGCCGCCGTCCGTGGCGGCCGAGACGGCCGACAGGGCGCGCGGGACCAGGCGCAGGGCCAGCCAGGAGCCGCCGTAGCCGAGCAGGACGAGGGCGCCGCCCGCTGCGGCCAGCCGGGACCGGACGCCGGGCCGGGTGAGGTCGAGCCGGGCCACCGCCATGCCCGCGATCACGTACGGCACCCAGGCGAGGACCGGATACCCCCCGGTGAACAGCAGTTCGATGACGCCGCCCGTGCCGGTGATCCGGGCCAGCGGGTCCCGGGCGACGACCGCGTCCGCCCAGTGCCCCTCCTCGATCGACCTCCGCACCACGTAGAGGACCTGCGGCAGGACCAGCGCACCGGCGGCGGCGATGAGCGCCAGCCACCCGGCCCGCAGCCGGTACAGCGGCAGGACGGCCAGGAAGAGCAGTCCGTAGAAGCTGAGGATCACCTCGACGCCGGTATCGAGGGCGGTCAGGGCGTAGCCGAGCGGGACGAGGACAGCGGAGCGGATCATGATCCTGGCCATCGCCTGACGGCCGGCCCGCCCGGTCCGGGGGCGCGGCCGGCCGGTCAGGATGATCAGCGAGAAGCCGGCCAGCAGCGCGAAGAGCGCGGACGACCGGCCCCGTGCCGCCTCCAGCAGGAACCCCACCGGTCCGCCCACGGTCACGTCGGGGCCGACATGGGCGGAGTACATGCCGAAGACCGCGAGTCCGCGGGCCAGGTCGATGCCGATCAGCCGTCCCGTCGACGGGGGCCCGGCGTGGGTGGCGGTGGGCTCGGTCCCCGGCCCGGACGGCGCCTGGGACGGCACGGCCGACGATGCGTTCTGCGTCATGTCATCAGACTCTGCCAAATTCCTGGCACGACGTACATGTCTCCTTTCCGGAGACACCCGGTCGACCGGCCGGAGCCGCCCCGGCCGGTCGGCGGGAGCCGGGGCCGCCGGCCGGCAGGAGGCGCCTGCGGTCCGCGAGCGGACGGACACCCCGCGTGATACAGATCGAGCGACGGGCTGCGACGAGCGGAGCGCACGTGATCCGGGTGGTGGTGGTCGACGACGAGGCCCTGGTCCTGGTCGTCCCTGAAGGCCGCCGAACTCACCCGCACCGGCAGCCTGTTCCACCTCAGCTACACGCTGGCCACCGCGGCCGCGCCCGTCTTCCTGGGCCAGCTGGTGCAGGCCCGCCGCGATCTGTCCCTCCGGCTCGCCGAGATCTCCGAGGCCCGCGCGTACGAACGGCTGCTGACCGCTCAGAGCGTCCTGGCGAAGGAACGCGCGCAGCTCGCCCGGGAGATGCACGACGTGGTGTCCCACCAGGTCAGCCTGATCGCCGTCCAGGCCGGCGCGCTCCAGGTGGCCGGACCCGACACCGGGACGCGGAAAGCCGCGGCGACCATCCGGCGGCTCAGTGTGGAGACCCTCGACGAGCTGCGGCACATGGTCAGCGTCCTGCGCGCCTCCGGCAGCCGCCCCACCGAGCTGACCCCCCAGCCGTCCCTCGCCGACCTGCGGCGGCTGGTGGACGGCAGCGGCATCGAGGCGGAACTGAAGACGGACCTGCCCGAGGACCTTCCTCCCCCGGTTCAGCGCGCCGTCTACCGCACCGTGCAGGAGGCCCTGACCAACATCCGCAAACACGCGCCCGGTGCCAGGGCGACCGTATGTGTCCAGCACGGCGGCGGCACCCTGCGCGCCACGGTCGCCAACACCGCCCCCACCCGGCCCGCCCTGCCACTGCCCAGCGCCCGCCACGGCCTGGCGGGCCTGCGCCAGCGCGCCGAACTCCTCGGCGGCACCGTCACCTCCGGGCCCACGGCCGACGGGGGCTACGAACTCCTCCTGGAACTGCCGACCGGCGACCCGTCGTGACCACCCGCGGCGAAGGGAGCGCGGCGGCGGAGCCGTGGGACGGCATGGCCTCAGGCGGCCCGGGCGCCGGCCCCGAGTGCCCTGGCCAGCATGGAGAGTTCGGACAGGTAGTCGTCCTCGCTCAGGGGCTCCTTCTCGACGGCTCCGGGTCGCGCGTCCGACCGGGTGAACACATCGGTGTGCGGGCTGCGTCCGCCGCCCGTCTCCAGGAACAGCGTCACGGTCGGCTCGCTCGTGGCGCACCATGCGCGGTGCAGGGTGTGCGCGGGCAGGGCGTAGGAGGAGCCCGCGGTGTACCGGGCGGTGTGGAGCGACCGCAGCCGCGCCGGTCCCAGGGCGGTGAGCTGCCAGTGCGCGTCGTGTTCCGACAGTGATTCGCGGTACCGGGTCGCGGTGATGCCGCCGTCGGGGGACGGCTCGTACAGCTCCATGCCGAGCCGTCCCCGAACCACGCAGGACGCGAGCGGTGAACGGTGGTTGTGGATGTCCTCCGGGCCGGTTCCCTCCACCCCCTGCTGCCACAGGTGGGCGCGCAGCCTGTGCCGGTGGCCCCCGTCGATCAGCAGCAGTTTACGGAAGCCGAGGACGTGTCGGTACGAGTAGCGCGCGTGGGCCGCCGGGTCGCCCGCTCCCGAGGCGAGTTCCGTGACCAGCTCCACCAGCCTTCCGGGACGGGCCAGTTCGGCGACGGCCGCTCGGGCGGCGTCCAGCAGCCGGTCCTCGGGCATATCGCGTCCCACCGCTTCGGCCAGGGTCCGCCGGGCTGCCGTGATGTGGGCTGTTCCCATGCCTGCCTCGTGGATGCTCGCAGTGGATGAGTGTCGTTCATCGGCCGGGACCGGTGGGCAGACGGAACTGCGCGACGCACGCCCTGTGGTCGGAGAAGTTGTCGACGACCTCGGTACGGTTCACGGCGATGCCGGGGCCGTAGAGGATGTCGTCCACGGACCTGTCCTTGTAGGTGGGCCGGCCGTCGATCGAGCTGGCGAGCGGAAGGGTGCCCGCGCCGAGGACCAGTCGGCGTTCCGGTGTGTTGAAGTCCCCGCAGACCAGCGTGAGGCGGCTGTTCGCATGGCGGCCGAGCTCCCCGGCCAGCGAGTCCCAGACCTCCTTGAACTCCGCCTCGTCGGGCTCCCGGCGGAACAGGTAGAAGGGCAGGACGTGCAGTGAGGTCACGTCGACCTCCGTTTCCCCCAGGGGGAAGGTGGCCGTCACCAGACCCTTGTCGTGGCTGTGGATCTCCTGTCCCCCGATCGACGTGCGCAGACCGGGGTTGGGCAGCCGGTGCTGCCGGTACCGGCTCAACGGGAACCGCCCGGCCACCGCCACCCCGCTGAGCCGGCCCGGGAAGAAGGACGATTCGTGCAGCGGAAGGACCGCGGTGTGCCGCAGCGCCGTCCTCCTCGTGATGTGGTCGAGGAGTTCCGACGTCCCGCGGTCGTCGAATCCGACCTCCTGGAAGGCGACGATGTCGACGCGCCGGTGCGTGAGGAAACGGACGACCTCCTCCACGACGCCGGCGGAGCACGGATGCGTTCCTCCCGACGCCGGAACGCCCTCGTGCAGATTCCAGCTGGCGACCGTCAGCGTGTGGTCGGGCCTCGGGGCTACGGGCATGCCGTCGTCCTCAACGCGAAGTCCCGCAGGGTGCTCGTGCCCTGATAGGTCATCCAGATCGGTCTCGTGTCGTCGTGCCATCGCCAGGCGCCGTCCTTGTAGTTCTTGAGGATGTCGGCCACGGCTCCCCTCAGTTTCTCCTCGCAGCCGGGAGTTCCGGGAAGCATCAGGGCCCTCGCGACCCAGGCCGCGGTGAAGTGTCCGATGAGCAGCGCGTCCACCGTGCCGTCGTCGACGGGGCGGCGGAGCTGCTCGTCCGTGGTCCGCAGGTCGAGGTCCGCGGCGCACAGCCAGCGGACCCCGGAGCGGGCCGCGTTCCTGTACACCGCCCCGTCGGCGAGGACGCCCGCGGCTCGGTGGAGGGCGAGCGCGGCACGGGCCGTGTGGGCGGCGGACTTCGCCGCACTGTGCAGGTTTTCACCCCAGTGGGCGACAGGGGCCGCCTCGCCGTCCTCCCGTTGGGCCCCGTCCAGCAGCCGGCGGGCCAGCCACGGGAGCTTCGGTGACGCCGGAGCCACCTCCGCCAGCGTGGAGATCGCGACCGTGAGCACGGTCGTACGGTTCATTCCGACGGGATCCTCCTGCGGATCCAGCATCCGCTCGAGGAGGTTGACGAGTTCGGCCTTGGTCCCGTTGTCCAGGCCGCCGCGGAACATGGCGGCCAGAACCCACGCGGTGATCTCGGGTCTGCCCCGGTCGCGCTGGGTGCTGGCGGCCCATCCCCCGCCCGGCTTCTGCAGGGCGAGCAGGGAGTCGATCACGCGCCGCCGGCTGATGCGGGGGTCGCGTATGTCGAACGCCGTGATCATCCGCAGCCCGTACGAGCTGCCGACCGCCGTGGGCGGCACGTGATGGTCGTTCAGGTACTGCGACCAGCCGGCCAGATCGGCACCCCGGTGGCGCACCTCGCGGAACTCGGCGAGCACACCGTGGGCCGAGTCGTCGACCACACGCCTGACGGACGGCGCCGCGGACCCCGGTGGCGGCGGGGCGGGTGCGGGCGCGGAGGCCTCACCGGCGTACCGCTGCCCGGCCAGGCGCAGCACGAGGCCGATGCACAGGGCGCACAGACCGGCGAACAGATAGCGGAGAACGGCGACGCTGAACCAGTCCTCGGGCAGTACGTAGTCGAGGAGGGCCTTGTAGGCGACGAGAGCCGCGCTGAACGGGCCGAGGGAGACCAGTGCGGCCTTGATCCGCTGTGCGGTGTTCGCGGTGTCCCCGGGCGCGGCCGGGGTCGAGGTGTCAGGACGTACTCGATTGGTGTGGGCCATCCTGTCCCCCCGAAGACGCGCCCGCGCAGCGACAGCGCCAGGATAGACCCGGGATGCCCGGTTGGTCGTCCGCCGGGACGGCGGTCCCGCGCCGTCAGGACCTCCATCGCACATAGGACTTGAAGGCCGGGCCGGGCAGCCGGGCGGCGAGGCGGTCCTGGCTGTGGCGGGACAGGCCGGCGAAGGCGCAGCCGATCGCCGGGGTGGCGAGGAGCGCGATGAGGACGGCGACCAGTGCCGCGTCGAGCGCGCTCTCCCTCTGGTAGCCGCCGAGGATGAGAGCGCGGACCCGGATCCGTCCTCCCGCCTCGCCCTCCGCCCAGTGCAGGACCGCGGCCGTGTCGACGAGGCTTCCGTCCTCGGCGACGAACGACCCGGAGCAGGCCACGCTCTTGCCTCCCCTGCCGCTCTCCTCGCGATGGCACTCGCGGGCCGTGAACATGCCCGGGGTGCCCGCCCATCCCACCGCGGAGGCGGCCACCGTGCCCAGCAGCACGACGCCGGTCAGGAACACGGCGGACCCGCACCACCACACGAGCCGCCGGAGCGGGGCGTTCGCGGACGCGTCCGCTCGATCGGCCAGTTTCCGCAGGGTCCGCTGCCGGTCCGCGCCGATGCCCCATCCGGCGCCCCCCGGGGCGCCGGGCGCGCGGTACGTGCTCGCGCGACCGGCCGCGGCCCTGCGGCGCCGCTCTCTCCGGCGCCGCGCCGACCTGTTGCGTGACCTCGCCACACCTGCCTCCCGCCCGACCGCGGCGTCGCCGCCGGCACGCCGGCTCCGTCGTCGACGTCGGCCCGGCATCGTCGCCCGTCTCAGAGGCGACTGTACGTCTCGATGTCCTCGGTGAACTCCTCGATCGCCTGCGCGGTGAGCGTGGGCCGGGTGTCGGCGATGGCGTCGAGGTAGTCCTCGGTGGTGGCCGGACGGCCCTGCCGATGCGCGACCTCGCGTTCGAACGCCGCCTGCGCGCCCTTGCGGGCGGCGAACTCGATGTCGGCGGGGGTGAACAGCTCGCTGGCGGCGACCAGTTGTGCCACGTCCACCGAGTCGGTGGCCCGGAGGTAGCGGTCCCAGATCGCCGAGCGGGCCGTCGCGTCGGGGGGTCCGATCGGGATGACGTAGTCGAACCGGCCCGGCCGCAGGAACGCCGGATCGAGGGAGCGCACCGAGTTCGTGGCGCAGGCGAGCAGCCGGGAGTCGTGCTCGCGGAAGCCCGGTATGAGCTTCAGCAGTTCGTTGGTCACCCCGTGTCCCGGGTCCACCGCCATGCCGGATCGCACACCGGCGATCTCCTCGACCTCGTCGATGAAGAGCAGCACCGTGTCCAGTTCCGCCAGATCGGCGAACACCACCCGAAGCGCCGTCGCCAGCCCCTCGCTCGTGTCGGCGGCGAGCCGGGACGGGAAGAGTTCCACGAACGGCCAGCCGAGCCGTGAGGCCACCGCTTTGGCGAAACTGGTCTTCCCGGTGCCGGGCGGGCCGAAGAGGATGACCCCTTTCGGCGGGGCGACGCCGTAGCGGTCGGCGAGCGCCGGCTCCGCCAGGGGGAGCACGACACGCCGTTCGACGACCTGCTTCTCCCGTTCCATGCCGGCCATGGCGTCCCAGAGCCCCTCGGGAAGCATGCGACCACCCAGTTCCGTGAGGGCGCCGGCGTCGGAGGGTCCCTGCGGTTCGAGTTTCTCGTAGTAGACCAGGTCGTCCCGGAAGCGGTAGCCGCAGTGTTCCAGGGCCGTGGTTCCGGCGGCGCCGGGGGGCAGCAGGGCGCTGATGCGACGCACGCCCAGTGCCCTCAGACGCCGTTCCAGTTCGGTGAGGAGGGCGCTGCCGATGCCGCGCTGGCGCCACCGGGCGGCGAGCGCCACCAGGAGGACCCATCCTCGCTGGCCGCTCGCCCGTGCCGCGGCCATGCCCACCAGTTCGTCACCCACGACGGCGACCACGGCGTTCTGTCCGGCCCGGGCCTCGGCCATCACCTCCGAGACCGGGAAGACCGGATCCTCGTCGGCCTGCCGGCTCTCCTCCCAGATCAGGATCGCCTGGTCAAGATCGTCGTCGCGATAGTCGCGCAGGTGCCATGCGGGCATCGCAACCCCCTCACCGCTCCCGGCAGTCCATTGTCTCCGCTGGGGCGCCAGGCGGCGAGCCATGCAGGCCGGGGTGGGTGCGACACGCACGGGTACGCACCCTTCCCGGTCCGTCAGCGTTGTGAGCCCGAGTCGAGATGGGCGAACACGACCACGTTCTCCTGGTAGCCCCCCTTGGCGCGGTCGAACTTCCCGCCGCAGGTGATCAGCCGCAGCTGGGGAGTCGCGGTGTCCGCGTAGACCCTGTCGTCGGGGAAGTGCGCCTTGCTGAAGGCGTCGATGGAGTCGACCTTGAAGCGGGCGACGGTGCCGTCCGCGCGGGTGATGTTCACGACGGCTCCGGGTTCGAGCGAGTCCAGCTCGGCGAAGACCGCGGGACCGGTCTTCGTGTCCAGATGACCGACGACGACCGAGGCTCCGCGCTCGCCGGGCGACGGCCCGCCCTTGAACCATCCGACCAGGTTGGTGTTGTTGGCCGGCGGCGGGTTCAGTTGTCCCGAGGCGTTGACGGACAGTTTGGTGAACGGCGCGTCCACCCCGATCTTCGGGATCGAGATCCGCGTCGGTTCCGAGCGGGGCAACGACTTGCCGGCTTTGGCGCCGGACTTGATGCCGGTCCTGGTATGGGTTCCGGGGTCGGTCGTCGAGCCGGCCCTGGAGTCGGTCGTCGAGCCGGCCCTGGGATCGGTCGTCGAGCCAGTCCTGGTGCCGGTCGTCGAGCCAGTCCTGGGATCGGTCGTCGAGCCGGCCCTGGGATCGGTCGTCGAGCCGGTCCTGGTGCCGGTCGTCGTGCCGGTCCTGGTGCCGGTGTCGACGCTCGGCTCCGGCGACATGGGGGCCAGGGAGGTGACCGCCGCCGGACGGTTCGTGTGCGTGGGGTGCGCCACGGGCGCGGCGACCAGGGAGTTGTGAATGAGCGCGATGCCCAGTCCGACCGCTGCCGCGGGCCACAGCAGGCGGAGCCGGAAACGACGCCTGGCGGGCTTGATCCCGCTCTGCTCCGTCTGGGGCGGCTGCTGAGAAGCCATGGACGGTGCCTTTCGTCAAGAGGTGGTACTGGCCGCGGGCGACGGTTGGGGCCGGCCGCCGCTGCCGCGGCCCGCGCTGCCCTCCTGGGGAGGTGACGCGGACCGCGGCAGCCCAGCGACGAACAAGAGCGGCCCGATCAGACCGCGGAGGGGTCCGACGCCTGACGGCGGCGGAGCATGTACGCACCGGCGCCCAGGCCGCCGAGCAGCAGCGCGGCCCCCGCCCCGAGGCCCAGGGTGTTGGAGGACTGAGCCAGCCCGCCACCGCCGGCCTGCACGCCACCCTGCGGCTGGCCCTCACGGCCCTCACCACGGCCTTCGCCGCGACCCTCGCCACGGTCCTCGCCGCCGTTGTCACGGCCCTCGCGACCCTCGTCACCGTCGCCGCGCTCGTCCTCGTCACGACCACCGCGGTCGCCCTCGGCCTTCAACATGGCAAGGGCTCCGCCACCGGCCTGCACGCCACCCTGCGGCCGGCCCTCACGGCCCTCACGGCCCTCACCACGGCCTTCGCCGCGACCCTCGCCACGACCCTTGTCGCCCTTCTGACGGCCCTCGCGACCCTCGTCACCGTCGCCGCGCTCGTCCTCGTCACGACCACCGCGGTCGCCCTCGGCCTTCAACATGGCAAGGGCTCCGCCACC
>NZ_JBIVTV010000007.1:298303-325569 GCF_044756885.1 Streptomyces sp. NPDC091412
CGGCCTGCACGCCACCCTGCGGCCGGCCCTCACGGCCCTCACGGCCTTCGCCGCGACCCTCGCCACGGCCCTTGTCGCGACCCTCGCCACGCTCCTCGCCGCCGTTGTCGCGGCCCTCGCCGCCCTTGTCGCCGTAGTCGCGGCCTTCGTCGTCGCCGCGGTCCTCGCCCTTCTGGCCCTCGTCGCTGTCGTTGTCGTCGGAGTCCTCGCCGCCGGAGTTGTCGGCCTTGGTGGCCTGCTGCTGCGAGGAGGGGAGCGCGGTCAGGGTCACCGCGCTCGCAGCAGGGACGGAGAACGCCACAGCCGCGGCCAGGGCCGCGGAGGTGAACAGAGTACGGGTGATACGCATGGGTGTTCCTTCCGTCACGACTGCGAGAGCCGGCCCAACGCCCACTCAATCGGGAATCACAGCCGCGACGTGATCACCTTCAGCGGAAATCTGACGCCCCACCACCTGAGCGTCGCATCCGGGCTACTGATGCCCTCTCCATACCGCCGCACGAGGGAACGAGGAGCGTCCTTGGCCGCGGCTGCCCCTCGCTTGGGTCGGGAAGGGCCCCATCCCGTTGTCCGGGTCGGTCTCCCGCTCTCCGGAGCCGTCCGCGGGCCGCCCGTGGGCCGAACGAAGCCGTGCGGGGGTCAGCGGCCCGTTCCGGCCATCCGTATGGCCCACAGCCGATCGGTGACAGCCCGTCTTCAGCGTCGAACATCCATCCGTCTTTGGTAAACCCGCGCACTGAATACGCAAAGAGGACACAAGGAATCATGAAACCACACAAAGACGCGACGGTCGCGCACCGCCGCACGCGCGTCACGCGTTCGGAACAACGGCGGGGACGGAATCGGCACCCGAATGCCGTACGGCGTGTGCCGAAGCATCCCCGAAGTCGTGGGCACGCCTGCACAGATAGGTCACCGGTGCGGTCAACCCTCTTGACGGGGCGTACAGGTTGAGTGGAGACCCCGGCCGGCTCCGTGCTTGGATCCTTCGCGTCGCGGGGGTGATCCAGTCGCGACCCGCACACTGTCCCCAGCGGGTCGGCCCCCGTCGGCGGACATCGGTACGAAGGGAAATTTCATGAACACCGCTCCCCGGATCCGGACGGCCGAGATCTCCGAGGCCGCGCTCGACGACATCTCCGGCGGTCTGAGCCCGCACGCCGGCATCGCCGTCGGCCCCACGGCGGTCTGCGACGCGGACCTGCTGGGCCAGGTCGCCGCCACCGGCGAACAGGTCCTCGGCACCGTCGGCCAGTACCGCCAGGCGAATGTCAGCGTCTCCTTCTGACCGGCGCTGACCGACACGGATCGGCACCGGCCCGCGCCGTGGACCGGCCTCCCGGCGGGCACGGGCGACACCCGCGCCCGCCGGGCACGGCGGACCCGCCACCGGGCCACGGTTTCGGATGGTGCCTCGGTTTCGGATCGCGCTTCCGGACCGCTCAGAGGGTCTGCCCGCCACGTCCCTCGGGGAGTATAATTTTCATCATCTGATGAATTACTGCTCTCCTGAGAGGCAGGGCCGTGATGGAGCGGACCACGTGTTGTGTGGTGGGGGGCGGTCCCGCGGGCATGGTGTTCGCCCTGCTGCTGGCCCGGTCGGGCGTACGCGTGACCGTGCTGGAACAGCACGGCGACTTCCTGCGCGACTTCCGCGGCGACACCGTGCACCCCTCGACCTTGGCGTTGCTGGACGACCTGGGGCTGGCCGAGCGCTTCGCGCGGCTGCCCCAGCGCCGGGTGCGCACCGTCCAACTGCCCGCCGGACCCGGCCGGTCGATGGTGACGGTCGCGGACCTCACCGCGCTTCCCGGCCCGTACAACTACGTCGCGATGGTGCCCCAGTGGGACCTGCTCGACCTCCTCGTGGACGAGGCTCGGCGCGAGCCGTCCTTCGACGTGCGCATGAACACCGAGGCGACCTCCTTCCTGATGGAGCGCGGACGGGTCACCGGGGTGCGCTACCGCACCTCCGACGGCCGCACCGGTGAACTGCGCGCGGTCCTCACGGTCGCCTGCGACGGCCGCGGTTCACTGGCCCGCTCGCGGCCGGAACTGGGGCTGCGCCGCTTCGACTGCCCGATGGACGCCTGGTGGTTCCGGCTGCCGCGGCACGAGGGCGACCCGAGCGGACTGGTCGGCGGCGCGGGCGACCGCTTCCTGACCGCGATGATCGACCGCGGGTCGTACTGGCAGTGCGCCGCGCTCATCCCCAAGGGCACCGACGCCGAGCGCCGCGCCGCCGGCCTCGACCGCTTCCTGGCCGATTTCGCCACCGCCGTGCCCTGGGTCGCGGACCGCACGCACACCCTGCGCTCCTGGGACGAGGTCAAGCTCCTGGACGTGCGGCTGGACCGGCTGCGCCGCTGGCACCGGCCGGGGCTGTTGTGCATCGGCGACGCCGCGCACGCGATGTCCCCGGTCTTCGGCATCGGCATCAACCTCGCTGTGGAGGACGCCGTCGCCGCCGCCCGGCACCTGGTCGAGCCACTGCGCCGAGGGACCGTGGGCCTGCGCGACGTACGCGCCGTGCAGCGCCGCCGCCGTCCCACCACCGTCGTGACGCAGGGGCTGCAACGGGCCGCCCACGCCGGATTCATCGCGCCCGTCCTGCGGGGGCGGCAACCCCTCGGCAGCGCCGCCCGGGCCCGGCGCACCGCCGGCCTGCTCACCGGATCCCGGCTGGTCCGGCGGCTGCCCGCGTACTTCCTCGCCTACGGCGCGCTGCGCGAGCGCCCACCGGAGAGCGCCGTGCGCCGGCTCCGGCGCACGTAAGACCGGTAGGCCCGTAGGCCCGTAGGCCGGAAGACCGGTAGGCCCGTAGGCCGGAAGACCGGAAGACCGGAAGGCCGAAAGAACCGGCGGCGGCGCGGCAGGACCGGCACCGATACCGATACCGATACCGATGGGTCCGGGGCGGGGCCTCTCAGTCGGCGCCCTCGCGCAGCGCTTGGTGGATCTCCCGCAACGAGCCGGTCAACCGGGCGTAGTCGTCGCCCGCTACCGGTGCGACGAAGTAGCGCTCGACGACGTCCGCGTGCACGGCCGCGGCCCGGAGGAAGACGGCACGGCCCTGTGCGGTCGGCTCCACCAGGACGCTTCTGCGGTCCTCGGGGGACGGCACGCGCCGGACCAGGCCGGCCTCCTCCATACGGTCCACCAGGCGGGTGATGCCGCTGCTGGTGAGGGTGAGGTCGGTGGCGAGCACACGCTGCGAGACCTCCTCGTCCGGCTGCCGGCAGAGCCGTATGAGGACCTCGAACATCGTGTGGCCGATGCCGCACGCATGACGCAGAGCGGTGTCGATCCGCTGCTCCAGGCGGGTGGCGGCCTTGATCAGCAGGCCGAAGTCGTGCACGAGCGGACTGTTCGCGGCACGGGCGGCCTCGTCGTCCTGCCGGGTCGTGTCATTCACCTGCCAGACGTCCTCTCCCACTTCGGCCCTGCGCGGTTCCGTCCCGCCCAGTTTACTGCCGAAGCACCTACCGACACCTCAATTACTGAGCAATCAATTGCTGAGCAGTCAACGAAGTTCTATGGTGGCCGGGTCCGCACGAGAGCCGGAGAGAGGGAGAGCAGTGGACCTGCAGCATTGGCTCGGCCGAGCCACCCAGGCGATACAGGAGTGGGCCGACACCTTCGCCCCCTACCAGCCGCACCCGTCGCTCCAGGTCGACGACGACCGGTTCGCCGCCGCCTTCGAGGAGTTCACCGGCCGGCTGAAGGACAACTACCCCTTCTTCCACCCGTCCTACGTGGGCCAGATGCTCAAGCCGCCGCACCCCGCGGCCGTGGCCGGCTACCTCACCGCCATGCTGATCAACCCCAACAACCACGCCCTGGACGGCGGTCCGGCCACCGCCCGCATGGAACGGGAGGCCGTCGCGCAACTCGCCGCGATGTTCGGCTACGACACCCACCTCGGCCACCTCACCACCAGCGGCACGATCGCCAACCTCGAAGCCCTCTACGTCGCCCGGGAACTCCACCCCGGGCGGGGCGTCGCCTACAGCGAGGACGCCCACTACACCCACGGCCGCATGTGCCGCGTCCTGGGCGTGGAGGGCCACCCTGTCCCCACCGACGACCGGGGCCGTATGGACCTCGGCGCGCTGGAGGACCTGCTGCGGACCGGCCGGGTGGGCACGGTGGTCGTCACCGCGGGCACCACCGGGCTCGGGGCCGTCGACCCGATCCACGACGCCGTACCCCTCGCGCGGCGCCACGGCGCCCGCGTCCACGTGGACGCCGCGTACGGCGGCTTCTTCACCCTGCTCGCAGGCGCCGGCGGTGACGCGGGGCTGCCGCCCGAGCCGTGGCGGGCGATCGCCGGGTGCGACTCGGTCGTCGTCGACCCGCACAAGCACGGACTTCAGCCCTACGGCTGCGGTGCCGTCCTCTTCCGCGACCCGGAGGTGGGCCGCTTCTACCTGCACGACTCCCCGTACACCTACTTCACCTCCGCCGAACTGCACCTCGGCGAGATCAGCCTGGAGTGCTCGCGCGCCGGCGCCTCGGCGGCCGCCCTGTGGCTCACGTTCCGGCTTCTCCCGCCCACGCCCGACGGTCTGGGCGGCGTCCTCGCGGCCGGCCGCCGGGCCGCGCTGAGGTGGGCGGACCTGATCGACGCCTCCGAGATCCTGGAGCTGTACCAGCGGCCCGAGTTGGACATCGTCACCTACTTCCCGGCGGTGGAGCCCACCACGCTGAGCGCCGTCGACGCCGCCTCCGCGCGCATCCTCGACGACGGCATGACCGGCCCCGATCCCGTGTTCCTCAGCACGCTGAGGGCCGGCCGCGAGGCGTTCACGGCCCGCCACCCGAAGGTCACGGCGGACACCGACGGCGCCCGCGTCCTGCGCAGCGTCCTGATGAAGCCGGAGTCCGAGCACCACGTGGATCACGTCCACGCCCGGGTGGAACGGCTCGCCCGGTCGCGGTGAGCGCCCGGAACGGCCGCGAGGGGCCCGCGCCCGGTGCGGCGCGGGCCCTCCCGCCCTCGCCTGGTCAGGGTCGCCGGGTGGTGCGACGCTGGGGAGGTGAGGTGTCCGAGGAGGGGGTTCCGGGAGGGCCGATGGGACGTGACGTCCCGGCGCTGGTCTTCACCCGCGAGGACCGCCGCCGGTACCGGATCAAGATGCAGCAGTGCCTCGACGCGTTCGCGCAGATGCTGCGTGAGTCACGGTTCGAGTCCGAGCGGCCCCAGGTGGGGCTGGAGATCGAGCTGAACCTGGGCGACGACGGGGCGGAGCCCGCGATGCGCAACAGCGACGTGCTGGCGGCGATCGCGGACCCCGCCTGGGCGACGGAGCTGGGCCGGTTCAACCTCGAGATCAACATCCCGCCCCGCCGGCTGACCGAGGGCGGCCCGGACGCCTGGGAGTCCGAGATCCGCGCCGCGCTGAACCACGCGGAGGAGCGTGCCGGTTCGGTGGGCGCGCATCTGATCATGATCGGCATCCTGCCCACGCTGCGGCAGGAGGACGTCGGCGAGGCGGCGCTGTCGGAGAACCCGCGCTACCGGCTGCTCAACGACCAGGTCTTCGCGGCCCGGGGCGAGGACCTGCACATCGAGGTGGACGGCGTGGACCGGCTGCGGACCTACGCCGACACGATCACTCCCGAGGCCGCGTGCACCAGTACCCAGTTCCACCTTCAGGTCTCCCCGGAGGAGTTCGCCGGCTACTGGAACGCGGCGCAGGCGATCGCCGGGGTCCAGGTCGCGCTGGCGGCCAATTCGCCGTTCCTGTTCGGCAAGGAGCTGTGGCACGAGACCCGTATCCCGCTGTTCGAGCAGGCCACCGACACCCGCCCGGAGGAGATCAAGGTGCAGGGGGTACGGCCTCGGGTGTGGTTCGGCGAGCGGTGGATCAACAGCGTCTTCGACCTCTTCGAGGAGAACCTGCGCTACTTCCCGGCGCTGCTGCCGCTGTGCGACGAGCAGGACCCCGCGGAGACACTGGACCGCGGCGACATCCCCGAGCTGGCCGAGCTCACCCTGCACAACGGCACCATCTACCGCTGGAACCGCCCCGTCTACGCCATCGACCGCGACAAGCCGCACGTGCGGGTGGAGAACCGGGTGCTGCCCGCCGGCCCGACCGTCGCCGACACGCTCGCCAACGGCGCCTTCTACTACGGGCTCACCCGCGCCCTGGTGGAGGAGGACCGGCCGGTGTGGTCGCGCATGTCCTTCTCGGCCGCCGAGGAGAACCTGCACACGGCGGCGCGGCACGGCATGGAGGCACGGCTGTACTGGCCCGGGATGGGTGAGGTGCCGGTGCCCGAACTCGTCTTGCGGCGGCTGCTGCCGCTGGCCCACCGGGGGCTGGAGCAGTCCGGCATGGACGACGCCTGGCGCGAGCCGCTGCTCGGCATCATCGAGCAGCGGTGCGTCACCGGCCGCAACGGTGCGATCTGGCAGAAGGAGATGTTCCACCACATCGACGCCACCACCCACTGCGGCCGGCACGAGGCGCTGCGGCGTATGACGCAGCAGTACGTCGACTACATGCACCTCAACGCCCCGGGCCATACGTGGCCGGTCGACTGACGGCCATCCGGGTATGTAATTGCGTTGCCGTGCAAGTATGGTGGAGGTCCGCCGTCGGCACCGAGGAGGTGAGAGACATGGACTCCAGTAGTAGTCCGGGCCGTCCCCGGCCCCGCGTTCCCGTGTCCCCCAGTTCCTCGGGCATCCGGTAGCCCGCGGCCCCGCGCCGCCGGCGGCTGCCGTGCCCTCGTCCTGCCCCGCTCCCACGGGGCGAGGGGAGGTTCCATGGCGAACCCGACCACGTTCGATGTCGCTCTCCGGCCGGCGGCCGGCGTCGACTGCGACTCCGGCGGCCCCACCCGGATCGCCTCCCGCGCCGTCTCCGGCATCTGCTTCCTCGGCGGCGTCATCCCGCATGAGGGCGGCGGTGCTCGTGGCACCGGCCGCGGGCTGGCCGCGACCGGGTCGCGGGTGCGGCGTGACAGCGGTGGGACCACGGCCCTGCGGGCCGCCGTCTCGCCGGCCGGCCCGGCGCGCGGGCTGGAGCGGCGTGTCGCACGGCCGGCCCTGGAGTCCGGTGTCCGGGACCTGCGCCGGGATCCGGGCGACGCGCCCTTCGGCACGGAGCGGAAGGCGGTGGCGGCATGAGCGACCTCGACGTGCTGCGCGCCCGCCGCGCCGTCCGCCGAGCGGCCCGGCAACTGGCCGAGGACGCCCCTCAGCTCGCCCGCGGCTCCGCGGCCGCGTACCGGGCCGGCCTCGCCGTCCGTGCCGCCGCACTGCACAGGGCG
Organism: Streptomyces sp. NPDC091412; assembly: GCF_044756885.1. Taxonomy (NCBI): domain Bacteria; kingdom Bacillati; phylum Actinomycetota; class Actinomycetes; order Kitasatosporales; family Streptomycetaceae; genus Streptomyces; species Streptomyces sp. NPDC091412. Next base: position 305,588 of record NZ_JBIVTV010000007.1, read on the forward strand.
ACGCTGGCCGCCTGGTCCTCCGGCATACCCGAGGACGTCATCGCGGCCGACGGGCACCTGCCGCGGGCCGTGGTGCGCCGATGGATCGCCGCCGGGTACCCGTCGCGACGCGCGTGCGACAGCCACAGGTGACCCACAACGCCGGTGCACACGCGGGCAGTCGGATCCACTGACGCCGACCCGCCCCCGAACGCCACGACAGGACCGCCGTGATGAGCGGCAACGCGGCCAGGCAACGGGCAACGACCCGGACAAGTGCGGGCGGATGACGCCCGGCGCCCTGTGCGCGAGCCGGATGGTGTCCACCGCGACACGTGAATCACCGCGGACCGAGGGGCGGATCCCGTGCCTCGGCCGTCACGCTGTCCGAGGAGCGCCTGTATCCGGCGAGCCTCGTCCGGTAGACGTGGAACGGCTCCGCCCGTTTCCGTCCGCATCCTACCCAGTGGTGATCATGGACTCTCAACTCGCCCTGCCCACGCCCGCCCTCGGCCTCCCGCAACACGAGCGCCCCTGGCGCGGCGCCCCGGCCGCGGGGCCGCCGGAGGGGAACCGTTGAACACCCGAGAGGCGTCCCTGCGTAATGACCTGTGGGCGTGGGCAACCTCGTCTGTGAAAAAAGCGGTGCGGGGTTGTGAGCGTGTGGTGCGCCGCGCTCGCGACGGGCCCTCAGTTCCACGCCCTGGGTGGGGACTTGACCGCATAAATCGTAGATATCCCGCAATCCGCCTTATGTAGCGAACACATAACGGTTAACGTCCCGGCCGCGGGAAGGCAACACCCCGCATATCAGGACGCGGCCAAGTGGCGAACGGAGATGGGCACTTGCTCTCACGGAGTTGCGGAGGGTGCCCTAAGTCAGTGATAGCATCCCCGCGTCTGTGACCTTGGTCCACTCGGCTCGGGCACTGCATTGAGGTCGGCCTGTTCTCGACGCAACAGCGGTCGGGTCGCTCTGAGCGGTTGTGCCGCGGACTCCCACGAGGCGCCACCCACCGACGGCTGCAGGCTAAACGCCAGGAAAGGTTTCCATGATTCGAGACGCACTTGTTTGGTGCCTGGTTGCCGCGGTGGTGCTCGCCGTCGCCGCGGCCCTGGTGCTCTATCGTCGAAATAGTGCCATCACGACGAAGAAGAGCCAGGCCGAGGCCGCCTACACACAGAAGTTGAGCGAGGCCGAGGGACAACTTGCCACGGTGTGGCATGAATTGCAGCGTCACAAGGCCGAGCACGACCAGACCATCCAAGAAGCCGAAGAGGGGGCCGAGGAGAGCACCAAGGCCGTCCTCAAGGGTTCGGCACGCTTTCTGCAGAGCCTTGCGGCCGAGCAGTTGGCACTCCTTGAGGAAATTCAGCGGAAGTACGGCGGCCACGCCGTACTGGCGGATCTGCTGGAAGTGAACCATGCCAATGCGCAAATGGCGCGGAAGGCTCAGGGTATTGCGGTGATGTGCGGTGCGCCGCTGGGTCGCCGCAGTAAGCCCGCAAGTGTTTATGACGTGGTGCGCAGCGCGCAGGGACAGATTCGCAACTTCCGCCGCGTCGAAATCATGCAGCAGACCGGTTTCGCGTTGAAGGCGTCCGCCGTTTCCCCGGTTGCTCTCGCCGTCGCGGAACTCCTCGACAACGCCGCCAGTTTCTCCCAGCAGGGTTCGCCGATCGAGGTGACCTTCCAGCGGGTGCAGAAGAACCTGTGCATCGTCATCGACGACGCCGGTGTCGGCATGAACGACGAGGACCGCCAGAAGGCGTCCACCCTGCTGTCCGGCGAGTTCCGCCCCCGGCTGTCCCAGCTGGGCAACCAGCCGAAGTTCGGTTTCCCCGTCATCGGCCTGCTCGCCCAGCAGTACGGGTTCCGGGTGGACGTCACCGGCATCTCCCGCTACGGCGGCGTCCGGGCGGTCGTCCTGCTGCCGGAGGAGCTGTGGACCGAGGAGGAGACCACGCCGACCGAACCCACCGAGGTGCCCCAGGTCAGCCCGATCCGCAGCGCGACGGGCCGGTCCGAGTCCGGTCCGCGCACCGCGCACGGTCTGCCCAAGCGGGGGGCGCGCCAGGTGCCCATCGCCAGTGTTCCCGACGCCGTTCCCGACAGCGTGCCCGACCGCAACGGCTCGGGACAGTCCGTCACACCGCCGGACGAGGCCGGCCGCGCCGGCCGAAGCCTGGGAGCCTTCCAGCGCGGCACGCTCTCGGGCCGGAACCTCTCCGCGGCTCCGTTCGAAGGGTCCGATAACGCATGACCAACGACCTGTCGTGGATGCTCGAGGACATCGTGAGCAACGTGCCGAAGGCGCGGCACGCTGTTCTGCTGTCCGCAGACGGTCTCCCCCGCGGCGCGACCGACGGCATGTCGGAGAAGGACGTGCGCACCATATCCGCCGCCATGGCGGGGATGCAGGCGCTGAGCCGGGCGACCTCCCACTTCGCCGGTCCCGGCGAGGACCGGCAGTGGAACCAGACGATCATCGAGTTCTCCCATGGCTGGATCTTCCTGATCGGGGCGGGGCAGGGTGCCTACCTCGCCGCGGCCGCGGCGCCCGACGTCGACATGCAGCAGATCTCCTTCCGCATGCACCGGCTCGTCGCCCGGCTCGGCAACAACCTCACCTCGCCCCCCAGGGTCAACGCGGAGGCCGCGGCCGAGCGTTCCGACCGTGCCGGGGGCCAGTTGGGCGGCAGGCGGGGAACCGGCGTCCCGATCGCCGACCTCGACGAGGCGGTCGGTGAGGTGCGGGGCGCCCGCCACGCGGTGCTGCTGGGCGCCGACGGTCTGCCCCGCGGTGCCACCACGGGAATGAGTCAGGACCTGGCGGACACGATCTCGGCGGCGATGACGGGCATCCACGCCTACAGCCGCGCCACCTCGCAGTTCGCGGGGGTGCACGAGCACGCCCGGTGGCGGCAGACGGTCATCGAGTTCCAGCACGGCTGGATCTTCCTGATCTCGGCCGGTCAGCGCGCCTTCCTGGCCGCGGCGGCCGACCACGACGCCGACATCGAGGAGTTCACGACCCGGCTGCACCAGGTGGTGCCCCGGCTGAGCGCGCATCTGTCACCACAAGGGGCGGTGAGCAGCAAGTGAACGACGAGCCCGATCTCGAGCTGACCTCGGCATTAGTGCCTCTGTTCGTGGTCACGAACGGGCGTTCCCTGCCCCCGGACCACGCCTACGAGCGCACGACCCTGGTGTCCGCGGAGGACGGTGCCTCCGCCGCCGGCCTCATGCTTTCCCCGGAGGCCGGCCAGGTTCTGGAGATGGTCACGGACGGCTTTCTGTCCGTCGCCGAAGTGGCCGGCCATACGCACCTGCCGCTGGGGATCGTCCGGATTCTTCTGGCGGAGTTGGAAGAGGGCGGCCTCGTCATCACGAGGAAGCCCGTCCCCCGCGCCGAACGTGTCGATCGAGAAATCCTCAGCGCGGTACTCGATGGCCTCAAAGCCCGATTCGGAGCGTGATACGTGTACCTGGATTCAGCGGTGTCCACCGCGGTCAAGATCCTTGTGGTGGGCCACTTCGGAGTCGGGAAGACCACGTGCATCGGAAGTATCTCCGAGATCGAGCCTTTGCGGACCGAAGAGGAGATCACCGAAGCGAGTGTGGGATTTGACGATCTGTCGGGAACTCCGGACAAGACGACCACGACGGTCGCCATGGACTTCGGCCGCCTGACCATCAGCGACGAGGTGGTGCTCTACCTCTTCGGAACGCCCGGTCAGGAACGGTTCAAGGAGATGTGGGAAGAGCTGTCCCGGGGCGCGCTCGGCGCCCTGGTGCTGGTCGACCCCGAGCGGCTCTCCGAGTCCTTCCCGGTCCTCGACCTGGTCGAGCGCTTCGGCCTGACCTACGCCATCGGCGTCAACCGCTTCGAAGGCACCACCGACTACCCGCTCACGGAGGTGCGCGAGGCCCTGAACCTGTCCGCGGAGACCCCCGTCGTCGTCTGTGACGTACGGGACCAGAACTCGGCGGCGCAGGCTCTCATCACCCTCGTGCACCACCTCCTGTCCCTCATTTCTTAGGAGCCACCCACTCATGCAGCAGCGTCCCGGCATACAGGGGCCACCTCCCGGCTGCCCCGCCCACGCCAACGTCCCGGTCTACGGCCCCCAGTTCGGCTCCGATCCCGACAGCCACTACGAGTACCTGCGCACCCTCGGCCCGAGCGCGCCGGTCGACGTCGCCCCGGACGTCCAGGTCGAGCTGGTCACCAGCTACGACGCCGCTCTGTACATCCTCCAGAACCCCGCCTCGTTCGTCCGGGACTCCCGGCGCTGGAACGCGCTGAACCAGGGACGTGTCCCCGAGGACAGCCCGGCGCTGCCGATGATGGGGTACCGGCCCAACGCGCTGTTCAGTGACGGCGCGGCGCACGCCCGGCTGCGCCAGGCGGTCACGGACAGTCTGGCCAGCGTCAACGAGCTCCAACTGGTGCGACAGACCCAGCAGTCCGCCGACTACCTGATCAGCCGGTTCAGCACCGACCGCCTGGGCCAGGCCGAGTTGATGGCCGACTACGCCATGCCGCTGCCGCTGCTGGTCTTCAGCGACCTGTTCGGGTGCCCGCCGGAGATCGGCGACCGCGTCATCGTCGGCATCAGCGGCATCTTCGACGGCACCCCCAACGCCGACCAGGTCCTGGGCGAGGCGCTCGGGGAGCTGATCGCCCTCAAGCGGCGCCGTCCCGGACAGGACCTGACCACCCGTCTGATGGAGCACACTGCGGGGCTCACCGACGAGGAGGTGCTGCACCAGCTGGTGACGCTGCTCTCCGGAGGCACCGCTCCCCTGGCGGCGGCCATCGGCACGAGCAGCGCGCTGATCCTCGACGAGGGGTGGCAGGCCGGCCTGCCGATCGAGGACGCCGTCACGCAGGTCCTGTGGAACTACGCGCCGATCGCCAACTACGCGGCCCACTACCCGACCCACGACGTGGACTTGGGCGGCAGGACGCTCAAGGCCAACGACCCGGTCCTCATCTCCTTCGCGGCGGCCAACACCGATCCCCGGCTGGCCGAGCACCGTGAGCAGCTCAGCGCGAAGGCGCATCTGGCCTTCGGGGCCGGCCCGCACGCCTGTCCGGCCAAGGACCCCGCGTTCATGATCGCCGTCACCGCCGTCGAGTCCCTCCTCAACCGGCTGCCCGACGTCGAAGTGCGCGTGCCGTTCAAGGACTTGAGCTGGGTTCCGGCCCCGTGGAGCCGTTCGCTGGTGACGCTCCCGGTCCGGTTCACGCCCCGGGTCGTGGCGCCGACGCCCGCGCAGACGCAGCAGGCGGCCGCCCCCGCCGCCCCGATGGCCGCCACCGCGGCGCCCAGGCCTGCGACGACGTCCGCGGCCAAGCCCAAGTCGGGCATGTTCAGCCGCTTCCTGGCATGGACCCGAGGGGAGTGACGAAGGCAACCCCAACGCGCATAGTCATCTCGTATGTTTAAGCCACCGTTGGGGTATGCATGGCGGCTGATACCTAGAAAGGAGCCGTCGTGGAGACAGCGGTAACTCCGCCCCCCGACAGACGTTTTGCGGTCTCGCTCTTCTCTCGTCTACGGACAGCGAAGGGCCAGGCCAACCCCTTTCCGATCTACGCGGAGCTTCGGTCGAGGGGCGGAGTCATCGCAGCGCCCTGGGGAGGTCATCTCGTCACTCGCTTCGACCTGTGCGATCAGATCCTGCGCAACCGTGAGTGGCTGGAGCCCGACTCCCGCTGGCGAGAACAGCAGGGGGACGGCACCCGGTGGACCGCCCCCTCCTCTCGTGAGATGAGCAGGACGCTGCCCGCCCTCAATCCCCCCGAACACACCTGGGTGCGCCGGTCGGCCGGCATGTTCGACCGCACCTCCATGGAGGAGATCCGTGGCACGGTCGGCCGGATCACGGGTCGGCTCATGGACTCCCTCGCCGTTCGACTGCGCGACGGGGAGGCCGATTTCAACGCCCTGGTCAGCGAGGAGCTGCCGGTCGCCACCATCGGGCACTGGCTGGGCCTGCCGAGCGCCGACTTCCCCCGGCTGCGCGAGCTGACACACGACCAGGTCTTCACCCAGGAGTTGCTGCCCTCGGCCAGTCAACTGGCGCTGTCCGACGCGGCCACGGCCGAGCTGCGCGCCTACTTCCTGGACCTGGTGCGCGAGCGGCGAGCCCACCCGGGCGACGACCCCGTATCGCGCTGGATCACCCTCTGGGACGCCATGGAGAGCGACCAGGACAAGGCGGACGAGGCCGTCTACTTCCTGGCGCTGTTCGTGCTGCTGGCTGCCCTGGAGACGACGTCCACCCTGTTGTCGACCATGACCCTGCTGCTCCTCGAACACCCCCGGCAGTGGAACCGGCTCACCATCCACCCGGACCTCGCGCCGGCCGCCGTGGAGGAGGCCTTGCGCTACGACCCGCCCACCCATGTGATCAGCCGCGTCTCCTCCAGGGACACCGAGCTGGGCGGTGTCGAGGTGCGCAAGGACGAGATGGTCCACCTCATGGTGGGAGCGGCCAACCGCGACCCCGCCAAGCACGAGGACCCCGAGCTGTTCAACCTGCACCGCAAACCGGCGCACCTGGCCTTCAGCGGCGGCATTCACTACTGCCTCGGCGCGCCCCTGGCCCGGATGGAGGCCCAGACCCTCCTGCACCACCTGGTCAGGCGCTTCCCGCGGCTCACCCTCGTGCGCCGTCCGACGTGGGCGCCCCGCGTGGCCTTCCGGCGCCCGCTGAACCTGGATGTCGCTCTCATATGATCGAAATGACCAATGCCTTCGACAACTTCCCCTACAAGGCGATACACGTCGAGCAGGACGGACCTGTCCTCCGCGTCCGGCTCAATCCGTCGGCGCAGGACGGCTCGCTGACGGTCGCGGCTCTCGACGACCTCGTCTCTTTGCTCAACAGCCTCCATGAACGGCCCGACATCCGGGTGCTGCTGCTGTCGGCGGAGGGCGACGACTTCTGCCTCGGCGCCGACCGCGACGAGTTCCAGGCGGCACTGGCGGAAGACCCGACCGGCGGCGCCATGCGCCGCATCGTGGACAAGGCCTACCGCGTGTGCGACGCCCTGGAGAGCTCGCACGCGGTGACCATCGCCAGACTCCACGGCAGGGTCGTGGGCGCCGGCCTGGCGCTCGCCTCCTTCTGCGATCTGCGCGCGGGGGCGGACACCTGCCGGTTCCGTATGCCGGAGATCGCCCTCGGTCTGCCCCCCGCCTGGGGAGGCGCCATGGGCCGCCTGGTCGCCGAGGGCGGATCCGCCAGGATCCGCGAACTCATGCTCACCTGCGAACCGTTCGACGCGGCGACCGCCCACCGGCTCGGTCTCCTGCACAAGGTCGCGCCCGTGGAGGAGCTGGACGCGGCCGTCGACGCCTGGATCAGGCCCCTCGTCCGGCGCGCACCGGAAGCCCTCACCCTCACCAAGCGCATGCTGGCCGGCTACGCACGGGCCGACCGCACCGCCGACGTCGCGCTGCTCGACGCCCATCTCCTCACCGCACAGCTGAACCAGGGCCGGGCCGTGGCCCAGCGCTGACCGCACTGCCGTCCGTACGCGCCCGACGCCCCCCTGGCGTCGGGCGCGTACGGCGTTTTCGGCGTCCCGACGACGGCAGCACGACCGGGACGAGGGCAGGCCGGCGGGAACGACACACGGGGACGCATCCGCCGCTCCCCTGCGGTGGCGGATGCGTCCCCGGTGCCCGAGCGGCACGGCGTGCTCCCAGAGCCGGTCAGGCGGTTCCGGCCTCCGGGGCCGGGCGGGTCAGGACGAGGGCAATGACGACGACGCTGAGGATCGTGAACACGGCGACCAGGGCGACCACCGCGGCCGGGACACCGCTGACGAAGAACGCCGGGAGGGCCGAGACCACCGACAGGATCCGGGAGGCCGCCACGACGCGGGAGCCGGTCCGGTTCAGCGTGCGCCAGGTGTAGACGACGGCGAGCACCGTGATCACACCGAGCACCCCGTCGGCGATGGCGACGGCCATCGGCGGGCCCTGGGTGTCCGAGTCGGGATCCGGGAGCGTGAAGAAGTTGGTCATGTCGAGCAGGCCCAGGAGGCCCGCGAGGACGAGGCCCACCTTGTTCTTGCGGGTGAGGCCGGGGACGGTTTCCGTGCGGCTGGTCTGGCTCATCTGGGCTCCTGTGTCCGGGAGTCGGGGACGCCGGTGCGGCGACCCGGTGCGGTGAGCATGCGGCAGCACCGGTCCGGCCCGCATCGGTGGACCGCCCCCGGCGGCAGGGAGGTTTTCCCGCACCTCCCGGGAGAAGAGCCTCCCCGCCGGGAACCGTTCTCCGCCATCATCGGGACATGACCTCCGCGGCCCGTCCCATCCGGGTGCTCATCGCCGACGACCATCCCGTGGTGCGGCGCGGGATGAGCGCGCTGCTGACCTCGCTGGCCGGGGTGGACGTGGTGGCGGAGGCTGCCACGGGCGAAGAGGCGCTGCGCGAGGCGCAGTTGAGCCGTCCCGACGTGGTGGTGATGGACATCCGGATGCCGGCGATGGACGGGGTGGAGGCCACCCGGCGGCTGACCGCGCTGCTGCCCGACGTCGCGGTGCTCGTCGTCACCATGTACGAGGACGACGAGACGGTGCTGTCGGCGCTGCGTGCCGGGGCCCGCGGCTATCTCCTCAAGGGGGCCCAACAGGAGGAGATCCTGACCACCATCCGGTCCGTGGCGACCGGTCAGTTCGTCATCGCGCCGGGTGTGGCGGCCCGTCTGCTCGGCCAGGTCGGACCGCCGCCCCGGCCGGCCGACCCCTTCCCCGAACTGACCGCCCGGGAACGCGAGATCCTCGACCTGGTGGCACGCGGCCACGGCAACGTCCGTGTCGCGGCCGAGCTGGCACTGGCCGTCAAGACCGTCGCGAACCACCTGTCCGCCATCTTCGCCAAACTGGGAGTGAGCGGCCGGACCGAGGCCATCCTGCTCGCCCGCGAGCGGGGACTGGGCGACGACGCGTCCGGCCCCGCCTCATGACCGCGCGCCTGCGGACCGCTCTGCGGTGTGCGGCCCTCGCGCCGGTCGCCGGTGCGTCGGTCGCGTCCCAGTGGTGGGCACCGCCGTCCCCGTCCGGGCGGTGGCTCCTGTGGGCCGTCATCGTCGGCCTCGGACTGACGGCGTCGTACGCCCTGGTCACCGCCCGGCGCGGGGCCTCGGCCGCCTCCCGGCTGCTCGGCCTGTCCGCGGCGGCGCTGCTCGGCGCACCGCTCCTGGCCGCGGCCGGTGTCCCGGAACTCGCCGTCGTACCGGTGGTGCTGGCCTCGACGGTCACCCTGCCGCTGGCCGCCCTCCGCGTCGTCGAGGTGCGGCCGGTGTCGCGGGCGCTGCGCTGGGCGGAGGCTTCGGTCGCCCTCTGCGGGGCGGCCTGCGCGGTCGCGTCGGTGACGGGCGGCGAGCCGGCGCTGATCGCGGCCGGGGTGGCCTCCGGGACCGCGATGTGCGCCGGCACCTGGGTGCTGTTCGAGCTCACCTCCGGCGACGACCGGCGCCGCGTGCTGTGGCTGGTGCTGGGTGCCGCCGCGACGACGCTGGCGGGGATGCTGCTGTTCGCGCTGGACAACTCCCTCACACCGGGCTTCCCGGCCGGCGTGGTGGCGGTCGGCGCGGTGTCCCTGCTGCTGCCGGGCTCCATCACCGTGGCGCTGGTCGCGCCCCGCGCGGTGGACGTACGGGTGGTGATGCGCGGCGCCGCCGTCCTCCTCGTCATGCTCGCGTTGAGTGCCGCGGTGTACGAGGGTGTCGCCGCCGTGTGGGAGCTGGCGGTGGGCGCCCGGCCGGGCAAGGGCGTACCGCCCCTGCTGGCGGCCGGGATCGCCGCCGGGTACCAGCCGGTCCGGCGTCATGTCGAGGCGGTGATGGACGAGATGCTGTTCGGCCGCTCGGCCGACCCGGTGGAGACGCTGACCCGGCTCGGCACGGACCTGACCGCCGGCGCCCCGCCCCCGCTGTGGCTGCACACCCTGCGCACCACGCTGGGTGTGCCCGGCATCGAGCTTCGCCAGGAGGACACCGTGGTCGCCACCGCGGGCACCGTCGACCCGGACCACGTCCAGGTCACCGCCCTGCGCGCGGACGGTGAGAAGGTGGGCGATCTCGTGGTCGGTCTGCCGCCGGGACATCTGCGGCTGCCCCGCGCGGCCGCCGCGGTGGTCGATCTGGTCGCGGCACCGCTCGCGCAGGCCCTGCACGCGGCCCGTCTGAGCGAGCAACTGCGCCTGTCCAGGGGCCGTACGGTGACCGCGCTGGAGGAGGAGCGGCGGCGCATGCGCCGCGATCTGCACGACGGGCTGGGCCCCACCCTGACCGGCATCGCCTACACGGCGGACGCGGTCGCCAACCTCATCGCCACCGACCCCGAGCACGCGGTCGGGACGCTGCGCGCGCTGCGCGCCGACGTGGGCGACACGATCACCGAGATCCGCCGGATCGTCTACGGATTGCGCCCCCGCGCCCTCGACGAACTCGGCCTCGTCGAGGCCATCCGCCAGCGCACCGCCCCGCTGCGGGTCGCCGACGGCCGCCCCCTCACGGTGACGGTCGACGCCCCGGAGCAGTTGCCGCAGTTGCCCGCGGCCGTCGAGGTCACCGCCTACCGGGTGGCGGTGGAGGCCGTCACCAACATCGCCCGGCACGCCGCCGTCACCGCCGCCACGCTCACCCTGGAACTGCGCGGCAGCACCCACCTGCGGGTGACGGTCGCCGACTCCGGCCGCTGCACCGAGCCGTGGACACCCGGCGTCGGCATCCAGTCCATGCACGAGCGCGTCGAGCAGATCGGCGGCACCCTGACCGTCCGCACCACGCCCGAGGGTGCCACGATCACCGCCGAACTGCCGCTGGCCATCCCGGAGTGACGCCGTGCGCCGCGCACGGCACAGCCGTCGTCCCCGGCCACCGCCGCGGGAACACCGCGCCGCTTCACACCCCTGGCCCCGGGGACTTACCGAACGGTATACAAGCCCAGTCGAACGTGCGACGGCGGCGCCCAGGTGCCGACGGCGTGCGATGTCCCGGCCCAGGGGGGAGAACTGATGGTTCGTCAGCAAAGTACGGGTGCGGCGGTGGCGAGACGCCGGCGGTGGCCGGCCGCGGTGGGGGCGGCGCTCGGCGGATGCGCCCTCGTCGCCGCTTCCACGGCGCCCGTCTCGGCGCACGGTGCCGGGTCCGGCGTGGGGTCCGGCCGCGCCGCGCACTACGTGTCGCTCGGGGACTCGTACACCTCCGGTCCCGGAATCCCACGGCAGGTCGACGCCGACTGCGGCCGTTCGGACAGCAATTACCCGTCGATCGTCGCGGCCGAGCGGAAGGCCGCCTCCTTCGAGGACGTGAGCTGCGCCGGGGCGACGACCGAGGAGATGTGGAAGCCTCAGGGCTCCAACGACGCCCAGCTCAACGCCCTGCGCAAGGACACGGACCTGGTGACGGTCCAGATCGGCGGCAACGACGTCGGGTTCGGCTCCATCATCGCCACCTGCGCCCAACTCGGCTCCCAGCAGCCGACCGGAGACCCCTGCCGGCGTCACTACGCCTCGTCCGGCATCGACCGGCTGACGCTCGACATCGCGCGGACGGCGCCGAAGGTGGACCGCGTGCTGCGGGCCGTGCACGCCAGGGCGCCGCACGCCCGGGTGCTCGTCGTCGGCTACCCGGACCTGCTGCCCGACGACGGCAGCGGCTGCTTCCCCTCGGTGCCGTTCGCCTCGCAGGACTTCCCCTATCTGCGGGACACCGAGAAACGGCTGAACACGATGCTCCGTCTGGTGGCCGCGTGGAACCACGCGGAGTACGTCGACACCTACCGGCCCACGGTCGGCCACGACATGTGCAAGTCCCCGGCGGACCGCTGGATCGAGCCCTTGCAGCCGGCCTCGCCCGCGGCCCCGGCCCACCCCAACGCCCGGGGTGAGGAGGCCATGGCACGCGCGGTGCTGGACGTGCTGGGCAAGCCGCACGGGCGCGGCTGAGCCCCGGCCGGCGGGCGTGCGGCGGGCCCCGGCCGGGTGCCCGCCGCGTGCCGCCGGCGGCGCGGTCCCGGCACGGCCGCCGGGCCCGCGCGGAACGTCACAGGCGCGGGGTGTCGAACCAGTCCCTCGTGTCGGGCCCCGTGGCCAGGAACAGCAGGACGGCCCCCAGCACGGCCCCGGCGCTCCACGCCCTGTGGTGCGCCAGGGCGCCGACGACCCCGGTGCCGATCATCAGCCAGCCGGCGGCGACCGCGCCGCCGCGGACGCCGTTGCCGCCCTTCGCGGTCTTCAGCGCGACGACGAGCGACATCACGGCCAGCACGGCGAAGGGAAGGGCTCCGAGGAACAGCAGGCCCATGATCAGCTCGCCGAAGGCACCACTCCTGACCGTGGCACCGGCCACCGCGAACCGCAGGGCCACGGTGCCGCTGGCCGGGGCCACGAGGAAGAGGATGACGCGAACGGCCCTGACGGCGGTCGGCATGTGGGGCATGGCGGGCATCGTGGCGGGCCCCGGCTCTGCGGTCAACGACCCGGTGCGCCCGGTGCGCAGACGTGATCTCGCCGAGCCCGGTCCGCGACCGCGTCAGACCGGTTCGGTCAGGCGTCGGGCGGTCTGGGCCGCGCGCTGGGACGCGCGGTGCCGTCGGCCGCGGCGGGTCAGGCCCCAGGGTTTGAGCACGGAGATCACCGTCATGAAGACGTATGCGGTCAGGGAGACGATCGGGCCCATCAGGACTCCGCGGGAGCTGGGCAGCGGCTCGCCCGCGGCGACGTCCCGGACCGTCGAGTCCAGCCCGGGGCGCAGTACGAGAATCGTGGCGGCGGTCGTGGCCAGGGTCAGCCAGAACTTCGTGTGGACCCACCTGTGCCGTGCCAGCCCCCACGGGGTACCCAGGGACAGCACCAGACCGCTGAACAGGGTGAGGAAGGCGACGGGGAGCAGGAGCCAGTCGGCGAAGAGTTTCATCGCGCGGACCGAGGTCTCCACGGTCACCGCGGACCGCGTGGTGACAGCGGCGGTCCCGAGGGCGAGCAGTCCGAGGGAGAGGCCGAGCCAAGCGGCGGAGGCGACCACATGGACCACGAGGAAGGCACGGCGTGCGGGGCGGCTTGTTCTCACCCCCCACACGGTGCCGGACGGTGGCGCGGCCGGCGTCCGACGAGGGGAGTAACCCGATGTACCGGCCTCGGCGTACGCGGCCGGGCCTCCTCCGTCCGGGTGCGCGTGGGCCACGGCGCCGGCCGCGCGGCTCGCCCGCCGCTCACGCTGGGGACAGCGACCCCGCCGGGGCCGGTACCCCCTGATCAAGGAGAGCGACATGCCCATCGATACCGTCGAGCGATTCCTGGCCGCCCTCGACCCGCACCACCGGGAGCACGTCCAGGGCCTGTCACGCGAGGAACAGGAGAGCCTCGCCGCCGCCTGGGAGACGGAGCTCCAGCAGGACACGGACCTCGACACGCTGAGCGAGCTGTCGCCGCCCGCGGCCGAGTGCGAAGCGGCGGCACGCGTGGCCAGGAAGCTCCTCGAACACTGAACGAGGGCTCGGACCCGGCGGCCGGCCTCCGTCTCCGGCCGCCAGGGCACGCCCGTACGCACTCCGGGTCCGTGCCGCGGGAGTACGGAGTACGCCGCCACCGACGCCGTACTCCGCCCGTCGTACGGTGCGCCGCTCAGCCCGCGGCTCTCATGGGGCCCGGGTCACCGGCGGACCAGCTGGGTCTCGGCGGCGTCCAGGTCCGCCGCCGGGACGGGCGCGGGGCGGCGGGCGGTGTCGCTGACCTTGAGCAGGAGGGCGACGAGCAGCCAGTTGGCGACCATCGCGGAGCCGCCCTGGGCCAGGAACGGCAGGGCCTTTCCGGTGAGCGGGATGAGCCCGGTGACACCGCCGATGACGACGAACACCTGGAGCACCAGCGTGGTCGACAGACCGGCGGCCAGCAGCTTGCCGAACGGGTCGGTCACGGTGACCGCCGTGCGCAGGCCGCGTTCGGCGAGCAGCGCGTACAGCAGGATCACGGCCATCACTCCGGCCAGGCCGAGCTCCTCGCCGACCGTGGTGAGGATGAAGTCGCTGCGCCCGGCGAAGCCGATGAGTTCGGGGTGGCCCTGGCCGAGGCCGGAACCGAGCATCCCGCCGGAGCCGAAGCTGAACAGCGCCTGGGCCGCCTGGTCGGAGATCAGACCGGCCGGCCGCTGCTCCGGGGGGAGGTAGATGTCCATCGGGTGCAGCCAGGCGACCACTCGGCCGTGGACGTGCGGTTCGAAGGAGCCCACGACGAAGGCTCCGACGGCGAACAAGCCGACCCCGAACACCACCCAGCTGGTCCGCTCGGTCGCGACGTACAGCATGATCACGAAGGCGCCGAAGAAGATGAGCGAGGTGCCGAGGTCCCGTTCGAAGACCAGGACGAGCAGGCTGATGACCCACACTGCCGCGATCGGGCCGAGTTGCCGCCCTCGGGGCAGGTACATGCCCATGAAGCGTCGTCCGGCCAGGGCCAGGGCGTCCCTGCGGAGCGTCAGGTACCCGGCGAAGAAGAGCACGATCACGATCTTCACGAACTCGCCGGGCTGGAAGGACAGCGGCCCGAGGAAGATCCACCGCTTGGCGCCGTAGACGTCGCCGGGATAGAAGGCCGGGGCCATCAGCAGCGCCAAGCCGACGGTGACGGCCAGGTAGGGATAGCGCTGGAGCCGGCGGTGGTCCCTGAGCGCGATCACGACCGCGATGAATCCGAGTACCGCGAGGGCGACCCACATGATCTGCCCGCCGACCGCCGTGGGCGAGCCGTACCGGGCCTGGTAGGCGATGTCGAGGCGGTGGATCAGGACGATGCCCAGGCCGGTGAGCAGGGTGGCCAGGGGCAGGATCAGCGGGTCGGCGTGGGGGGCGAACCGCCGCACCGCCAGGTGGCACAGGAGCGGGGGCAGGGCCAGAACGGCGACGTGGACCACCAGATCGGGCGGCAGGCTGCCCGTGAGGGCGAGGGCGCTGCCGGCGTGGCCGAATCCGCAGATGAGCACGGCGCCCAGCAGCAGTGCCAGTTCCAGATTGCGGCTGACCGGATCGCCGTCCCGACTCGCTGCTCCGACCCGACTGCCCATGACAGTTCCCCCATTGCGTTCTGCCGGACTCCCGTCTCCGGCCCGGTGACACCCGGCACGACTATACAGTTGCGCAATGACGCAACTAAACGCCGAGGGGCGGGGTGCCTGGGGCGGCCCCGGGACCCGCGCGGTCCCGGGTGCCGGTGCCCGTCAGGTCCCGGCGGCCGCGGCCACGGCCTGCCGGGCCGCCCGCTCCACCAGGGAGACGCCGTCGCTCATCGACGCGCTGCCGTCGGACAGCACGGCGACGAGGTAGCGGTGTCCGTGCACCGTGATCCGGCCGACGCTGTTGACGTCCCAGAGCCCGGAGGTGGTGCGCTGGAGCCAGCCGTTCTTCAACTCGTACTGGGCACCGGAGGCCGCCGAGACGCCCCACGCCTGATCGCTCACGACCCGGCTCATCAGCGTCCGGATGTAGGTCCGGGACTCCTTGTTCAGCGGGGAGCCGGTCTTCGACGCCCCGGCGCTGTCGAACACCGACAGCAGCAGGCGGACCTGGTCGGAGGCTGTCGTCCGCGTCAGCCCCCACTTGGCACCGGGACCGCCCTTGGTCGAGGTCAGCCCCAGCCGCTTGTTGGCCGCCTCAAGACCCGGCGCCATGCCGATCTCGCGCCACAGGGCGTTCGCCGCCGCGTTGTCGCTCTTGCGGATCATCGGCTCGGCCAGGGCACGTTCGTGGGCGGTGAGATGCCGGCCCGCGTCCTGGGCCTGAAGCAGCAGCGCCGCGAGAATGTCGACCTTGATGATGCTGGCGGTGTCGTACGGGACGTCCTCGCCGTACAGCAGCGGCTTCCGGCTCGCGCCGTCGAGGCCGAGCACCGCCGCCGTCACCCGCGCCTTGCTCTGCGGCTGCGGCGCCGCCGGGGCGGCCGCCGCCGCGTGGGCCTGCTCCGCCGGGGCGGGCGCGGCGACCGCGGGTGCCGCGTGCAGCGCGCCGAGGGAGAACAGGGTCGTCACCGAGACCAGGAGGGCACCGGCGCAGGCGCCGACGCGGCTGCCCCGGCGCCTTGCCGTGGTCGCCGTGGTCGCCGAGGTCTTCGAATGCGGCATGGAACGCGGATGGGACATGGTCGGGCAGGCCTCCGCAAGGGGTCGGCAAACAGGGGAAACTGCTGGCGAAGGTAGACAAAATGTGCGCCAAGCGAAGTGGCCGCCGTCACTGCGAACCCGTTTCGACCCGAATTGTGAGAAGGCCCACCCACACACCCACCCCCTGTCCCCCAGCCCCCGTCACCGACCGGTCACAGCAAGCCGCGCGTCCGTCTCACCGGCGCCGCCGGGACGTCCTCCGCCGGGCCCGGGCCGGGCCGGACGCCGGGCGCGCCACGACCGTCGGGACCACGAGTGCCGCCTGCCTGGCCCGTGGCGGAGCCGCCTGCCCGAGGTCTCGTTCGAGTTCGTCGAGGGCCCTGCGGGCGGCCGCGATCCGGGCGGCGAGGTGATGCTGGACGTCCGGGGGGTTACCGCCGTCCGCCGCTTCGGCGGGCTCGTCCCTCTCCATCTCCCGGGCCTCCTCCAGGGAGGTGATGACCACGCCGATGAGGACGTTGACCAGGACGAAGGAGGCCAGCAGGACGTAGGAGGCGTAGTAGACCAGGCTCCAGCGCGACACCTCCAGGCCGCTGTGGACCGCGTCGCCGATGCCGTCCAGGGTCATCAGCAGGAAGAGGGTCAGCACGGCGCGGCCTATGGAGCCGTAGTGCTCGGGGTCGTGGCGGCCGAAGAAGACCCAGCCGACCATGGCGTACACGTACAGCAGCAGGGCACCGACCAGGAGGAAGCTCATGGTGCCGGGCAGGCTGCGGACCACCGCCACCAGCACGATGCGCACCTGCGGCAGGAAGCGGGCGGTGCGCAGCACGCGCGCCAGGCGCAGCAGCCGCAGCACCGTGGCGTTCTCCCGTACGACGGGCACGAAGGCGCACAGGACGACGATCAGGTCGAAGGAGTTCCACGGGTCCTTCCAGAACTCCCGCGGGCGGTCGGCGTAGGCCAGCACGCGGACGAGGATCTCCACCGTGAAGGCGGCCAGGCAGACGTGCTCGGCCTGCCGTAACCAGTGGTGCCACTGCGCCGCCAGACCGGAGTACGTCTCCACGCCCAGCAGGGCGGCGTTGAGGAGGATCACCGCGAAGACGCCGAGGGCGAACCAGCGGGCCTCGGTGACGGCCTGACAGCGGTGTGCCAGTTCTCCGCGCAAGGACCGCGATGCGATGTCGGCGTTCTGATCGTGCTGCTCCGGCATCTGCTGCCCTTGCCCCTTCACACGCGGTGGCAGTCCCGGCCGACCGGGCTGGAAGGACGGGCTGGTTGAGTGATGATCATCCTCCAACACGGACGTCCGCGGCACCGTGGACCGCGACACGTTCGCGGACCGCGTACCGCACGTCGTGCGTGCGGTACGCGGCACCGTGTGCGCTCGGTCCCGGGGCCGCGGCCCGGTGGTCACCTCCGGGTGCCGCAGGACGGGCAGAAGGCCGCGCCGTCCGGGAGGTCCTGGTGGCAGGAGGAGCAGCTGTCCGTCTGGGCGAGGCGGTGTCCGCAGGCGGGGCAGAAGGTCGCGCCCCTGGTCTCGGCGCGGCACTGCGGACAGACCAACTGGCGCGGCGTGGTGACGTCGTGGTCCTGGCCGCGGTGCTGCCCGGCGTCGTAGGCGCGCTGGGCCACCATGTCGTTCAGGCCCCGTTGCTGGGCCGCCTGGGCCTCCGCCGCGGTGTCCGGGGAGCAGGTGAGGCAGAGCCCGAGGCCCGCGTTCCAGCAGCGGCCGCAGACGTAGGCCGTACAGCGGGGGCAGCGGTCGAAGTGGCCCTGCGCGTTGGCGATGGCACGGGTGAACGCCGCGTCCCGCTGGGTTCCGTAGTTCGCTCCGGCCAGCCCGTCGGCCGCGTCGGAGACGCCACGGGCGGCGCCGCCGCCGATGACCGACCAGGCCGCGTTCGCCCCCCGCGACAGCCAGCCCGCCATCTGGCCCGCCCGGAAGGGCTCGAACGGAGAGCGCCAGGTGTCCGAGCAGCGGGAGCAGTAGAACTCGAACTGGAATCCGGCGCCGGTTCCGTGCTGCTCGCACAGGTCGCGGTGATTGTTGCTGAAGTAGATCTCGGTGCTCATGGCGTGTCCCCCCAGGGCCGGCTTTGTGACGGTGTTCCGCCCACACGACGCCCGTCCTCGTCGTGCGGGTTTCCGGAATTCTGCCAGGCGCGCGGGCGCCCCGGCACCCGCTGTCCGGCGACTGGTCCTGGGACAAACGGGTACGCGTGAGGTGAACAGATACAGCTGAAGACTCGGGCAGCGCCGGCGCTGCCCGCGGGTTCGGCCCGTGGACGTCCTGTGCCTGCGCTCGTCGGGCTCTGGCTGGTTCTGCCGGCCTCAGGTCGAAGGGATTCCGGTCATGACTGACGACACCAGCGACTCCGTCCGCGCTCAGGCCCGCCCGGCCGACCCGACGCCGGTCGCCTACGCGGATCCGGCCCCGCTGGGCCTGGCGGCGCTCGCGATGACCACCATCCTGCTGTCCATCATCAACACCAACCTGCTCAAGGAACCCGCCGCGATCTTCCCGGTGCTCGGGCTCGCCGCGTTCTACGGCGGCCTGGCGCAGTTCGTCGCGGGGCTCTTCGAGTTCCGCCGGGGCAACACCTTCGGCGCGACCGTGTTCGGTTCCCTCGGCGCGTTCTGGTTGACGTACTGGTGGCTGGTGCCGCGGGTGGCGGCCGTCGGCGACGCGCACAACGCCCTGGGGCTGTTCCTGCTCGCCTGGGGCATCTTCAGCGCGTACATGGCGGTGGCCGCGCTGCGCACCAGCCTCGCCGTCCTCGCGGTGCTGGTGCTGCTGGCCATCACCTTCGTCCTGCTGGCGATCGGCGAGTTCCAGGGCGGCATGGCACCGCACGTCGTCACCCGGATCGGCGGCTGGTTCGGCATCGCGTCGGGACTGGTCGCCTGGTACGCCTCGGCGGCCGCGGTGATCAACACCACGCACCGGCGGACGCTGCTGCCCACCTGGCCCCGCTGAGCCGTCCCGGTCCGCGGGCACTACACCGCGGTATCGGGGTACCCGCACGAGTGAAGGACTTCTCCACGGAGGCGGTCATGCTCATCCTCGGCGTCATTCTTCTCGTCGTCGGCTTCGTCACCGGTATCTCGATCCTGTGGACCATCGGCATCATCCTCGCCGTGATCGGCGCGGTCCTGTGGCTGCTCGGATCGATGGGCCACGCGGTCGCCGGTCACCGTCACTACTGGTGACCGACCCGACCCGCGACGACCGGAGCGGCGGCCCGCGGGCCGCCGCTCCGGTCGGTGTTCGCCGAGGTGTTCAGCGGGCGTGGCCGGAGCCGCGGCCGGACATCCGCCAGATCCTGATCTCGCGCAGGAGCCCCGGCATCTCCTTGACCAGCACGGCGAGCACCAGCCCGCCCACCAGGGCGGCCTCCACCGCCAGCAGCTGTTTCGCTGTCATCCCGTTCCTCCCTTCTGTCCTTCTGTCCTTCCGCCCCTCTGTCCGGACCCGGTCCTGCCCCTGACGCGGCCCGTCATCCGGGCGAGATGTTCGGCATGGCCTTCATGATCGCGTCGTGCTTCTTCCAGTGGATGCCCGTCGACCGCCGGGCATCGGAGGTGCCGTCCCTGTGGTGCCCCGTCTGCCGCTCGTACGGGCCGAAGTTGCCCTGGTGCAGTCCGGTGACGTGCCCAGGGGTGTCGGGCTTCACGTCACGCCTGCCGACTCTGATCGTGCCCATGGTCTGCTCCTCGTCTCCCCCGATGTTCTCCCCCGGTCGCCGGCCCGGCTCACGGGTCGCGAACGGTTCAGCCGTGTTCGGCTCCGTAGGTGGGGGTGTGGGTGGTGGTGAGGGTTTTGCCGTTGCCGAGGTACATGTGGACGCCGCAGGGGAGGCAGGGGTCGAAGCT
>NZ_JBIVTV010000008.1:0-263115 GCF_044756885.1 Streptomyces sp. NPDC091412
ACTTTGCCCGTAACTCGGCAACGGGCGGACGCAGAGTCATGCTCCACCCTCCCACCAACGCCGCCTGGGCAAGCAGTAATTGAAATACAAGCCCCGGCGGTGCCGGAGTACTGCCGCTGCACTCCGGCCGAGCGCACCCCCTTCTTCAGGAAGCCGGTGTCGTCCACGATCAGGACGGCGTCCCGGTCACCGAGGTTGTCGACCACGTACTGACGCACGTCGTTGAGGACCTCATCGGCGTCCCAGTCGACTCGGTTCAGCATCCGGTGGATGCGGTCCGGGCCTGCGTGGCCGGCCTCCTCGGCCAAGGTCCAGCCGTTCTTGCGCTGCAGCGGAGAGATGTCTGACCGTGATTGGTCAGACACCTCTTCCTTGGATGCCCGGCCTGGTGCGAGCCCTCTACTGCTGGAGTACTGCCTTCATGACGCTGCGGGCGATGGGAGCGCCGAGTCGGCCGCCGGAGATGTCCTGGCGGGAGATGTCCATGTCGGTGGGGTCGATGAACACGGCGACGGCGACCGAGGCGCCGTCGGGCTTTTTGCCGTAGGAGACGAACCAGCCGTAGGGCACTTCATCGGCGACGTTCACGCCTCGCTGCGCGGTGCCGGTCTTGCCGCCGACAACGATGCCGTCGATCAGCGCGCGCTGGGCGCTGCCTTCTTTGGCAGTGTGCTCCATCATCTGCTGCACCTTCTGCGCGGTGGCGGCGGAGACGGCCTGGCTCATGACGGCCGGCTCAGTCTTTTCCAGGGTGCTCAGGTCCGGCCCGCGGATCTCGTCGATGATGTAGGGCTGCATGAGTTTGCCGTCGTTGGCCAGTGCCGCGGTGACCATGGCCATCTGCATGGGGGTGCTGGTGAGGCTGCCTTGACCCATGCCGGTCAGAGCGGTTCCTGGCTTGTCCAGGTCCTGAGGATAGACGCTCTTCGTGGCGCGCAGGTCTCCGAAGTCCGGCGAGTAGACGTCCTCATTGAACCCGAATTTCTCCGCCGTCTCACGCATCCGGTCCTGCCCCAGTTTGGCGGCGGCGTCGAGGAAGACGTTGTTGCAGGAGTACTGCATGGCGGTCTTCATGGAAGCCTTGTTGCAGACCGCGTCGCCGGCCTCGCTGCCGATCCGGTTCGTCGACTGGGGCAGCTTGTAGGGGGATTCCGCCTCGCTCGGGGCTTCGATGTCCGTGACCACGCCGTGTTCCAGGGCCGCGGCAGCCGTGAGGATCTTGAACGTGGATCCGGGCGGGTACGTCTCTCGCAGTGGCCGGTTCGCCATCGGCTTGCGCTTGTCCTTGTCCAGGGCCACGAACCTATCGGACTCCTTGAAGGTGTTGCCCGCGAACACCGACGGATCGTAGGACGGCGCCGACGCCAGGGCCAGCACCTTCCCGGTCTTCGGATCCAGAGCGACCACAGCCCCCCGTGCACCCTTCAGACCGGTCAGCCCCTCATAGGCCGCCTTCTGCGCCCGCGGGTCGATCGTGGTGACCACGGCCCCTGTGCCACGGCCCTTGCCCGACGCCACGTCCAAGAAGTGCTGGAACGCCAGACGGTCGTCCTTGCCTGACAGGATCCCGTCATACGTCTTCTCCAGCAGCGACATGCCCTGCGCCTGCGACGCGAAGCCGGTCACCGGCGCGTACATCGGCCCATTGACGTAGGTGCGCTTGTACTTGAGTTCCCTGCCCGCGACCGCCTCGGACCCGGTCACCGCCTTGCCACCGACGATGATGTCACCCCGCGGAGAGGCGAACCGCTCGATCAGCACGCGGCGATTATTCGTGTCCGACGCCAACTCCTCAGCGTGCACGTATTGCAGCCAGTTCGCCCGTATCAGCAAGGCAAGCATCAGCAGGCCACAGAAGACAGCAACCGCCCGCAAAGGCCGGTTCATGGCCGACCTCCAGATGCGAGCCCGGGCATCGTGGCCGTGGTCAACTGGGCAGGTCGCAGGCGAAGCCTGACGGATATGAGGGTAGGTAGCGCCATGGGAGCACCATAGCCCCATAGTTCGCACGTGAGTTCGGGCTCCCCTGTCGCTTACCGCGGATCGCCGACCAGGGCTGATGTACACAACGTGCCGTACCTCGGCTACCAGGGACTTCATCACGTTGCCGGACCAACTGGCAAACTACTGGGACAGGTTGGAAAAGGCTCACTGGCTTATGATGTCGAAACCCCCAGACATCCGCTGACACCCTCCGACAGGAGTCGGGATGGCCACATGCGAGTTGCTCGCGAGCGAACGGTCCCGGATCGGCGTCACCGTGGACATGGCCCTGGCATCGCCGTGTCTCATGTGCGGCGGCATGTGGGACGCAGGGAGCGGGATCACTCGGCAGCATGCGGTCCCCGCCCGGCGACAGAGCGGTGGGTGCTGCCTCGTGCGTGGTTCTGGGGCCTGCACGGCCTGTCGGGGCGGGGCGGTTGGCGCTCGTCGGCGGTCAGAGCGGCGGGCGCTCATTGACGGGCGGTCCCTGAGCGCGGCCGGCCGGGGTGAATTCCGGGGCCGCTACCGCTCCAGCTGCGCCCTCATCCACTCCTCCACTTCGCCCACGTGCGCGGCCGCGGCCGCCCGCGCGGCCTCCGGATCCCGGGCGGTCAGTGCCCGGAAGATCGCAGCGTGTTCGCGGCGGGTTCGAGAGAAGGCCCCCTCCTCCTGGTAGCCGCGCCAGACACGGGCGCGGAAGGTGCGCGAGGACAGGCCGTCCAGGATCGCGGCCATCGTCTCGTTGCCCGCGGCCACCGCGATCTCCCGGTGGAAGGCGAGGTCGTGGGCCAGGATCTCCTCCGGATCGTCCGTGGTGTTCATCGCCGTCAGGTGTTTCTCCACCTCGGCGAGCTGGTCCGGGGTGATCCGGGCCGCCGCCAGCGCGGTCGCCGTCGACTCCAGGATGCGGCGCACCTCGAGCAGTTCCACCAGGCGCGGGCCTCGGGAGAGGTCGGCGACCACGCCGAACGTCTCCAGCAGGTCACCGGCCTCCAGCCGGGTGACGTAGATGCCCGAGCCGTGCCGGGCCTCCAGCACGCCGAGCACGGTCAGCGCGCGGATCGCCTCACGCATCGAACTGCGGGAGATGCCCAGCTGGGCCGCGAGGTCCCGCTCGGTGGGCAGGCGCTGCCCGGGCTCGAGCAGGCCCTCGGCGATCATCGCCTTGATCCGCTCAATGGCGCGCTGCGTCACCGTGCCCTTCTGCGGAGGGGTCGCGGCGGTCTCCGGTTCCGTCTCCTCCGTAGCGGTTTCGTCCACGCCACTCCTCCTGTCACCGTGCGCCGTAGTCTAGCCATCGATGTGGTCCGACCACTACGGCCGGAACGCGGGAAATCTTGCCGCAGAAGGGTGTTGTGGACGCCAAGTGGTCTGATAAGTATGCGGCCAACTGCTCGATTTCGCTCGATGAGGAGCCGACAGATGGCCGGCAGCACAGCGCGGAACGGACGGCAAGGCAGGCGGCGGCAAGGCAGGCGATTCTCCTCGTGGACGGTGCGCGCGACGGCCGCGGCCGTCTGCGGCACCCTGGCGCTCACGGCATGCGGCAGCACCAAGGACAGCGGCGCGGCGGGCACCAAGGGGGACGGCAGCGGCAAGGTCGGGGTGATCCTTCCCCTGCTGACCTCGCCTTTCTGGCAGTCGTACAACGACTACGTGCCGAAGATGGCCACGTCCCAGGGCGTCGACGCACTGAAGACGGTCAACTCCAACAGTGACCCCTCGCAGCAGATCACCGACATCAACAACGAGCTCAACCAGGGTGTAGAGGGCCTCGTGGTCGCCCCGCTGGACAGCGCCGCCATCCAGGCCGGACTCGACCAGGCCGAGCGCAAGGGCGTCCCCGTGGTCGCGGTGGACGTGGCACCCGACAAGGGCAAGGTCGCCATGGTCGTGCGGGCCGACAACGTCGCCTACGGCGAGAAGGCCTGCCAGTACCTGGGCGCGCACATCAGCTCGGGCAAGGTCGTGCAGATCATGGGCGACCTCGCCTCGGTCAACGGCCGCGACCGCTCGGAGGCGTTCCGCTCCTGCGTGCGGAAGAACTTCCCCAAGTTGAAGGTGCTGGAGATCCCCGCCAAGTGGGAGTCCGACACCGCCGCCTCCAAGCTCGACACGCTCCTGAACGCCAACCCCGACATCAAGGGCATCTACATGCAGGCGGGCGGTGTCTACCTCGCGCCCACCCTGCAAACCCTGAAGTCGAAGAAGATGCTGAAGAAAGCGGGCACGGCCGGGCACATCGTCATCGTCTCCAACGACGGCATTCCGCAGGAGTACGAGGCCATCCGCAAGGGCGAGATCGACGCCACCGTCTCACAGCCCGCCGACGACTACGCCAAGTACGGCATGTACTACATCAAGGCGGCGATGCAGGGCAGGACGTTCAAGCCGGGCCCCACCGACCACGGTTCCACGATCGTCAAGCTGCCCAGCGGCATCCTCGAGGACCAGTTGCCCGCGCCACTGGTCACCAAGGACAACGTCGACGACCCCAACCTCTGGGGCAACACGGTCCGATGAGCAGCCCCGACACCACCCCGCTGATTCAGGCGCGGGGCATCGTCAAGCGCTACGGACCCACCGTCGCCCTCGCCGACGGCCGGCTCACCGTCCTGCCCGGCGAATCCCACGCCCTCGTCGGCCGCAACGGCGCCGGCAAGTCCACCCTCGTCGCCGTGCTCACCGGCCTCCAGGCGCCCGACGAGGGCGAGGTCCGTTTCGACGGCGAGCCCGCGCCCGCGCTCACCGATCGCGACGCCTGGCGCCGCAAGGTCGCCTGTGTGTACCAGAAACCGACCGTCATTCCCGAACTGACGGTCGCGGAGAACCTGTTCATCAACCGCCAGCCCACGGGCCGCGGACGCCTCATCAGCTGGCGCCGGCTGCGGAAGCAGGCCGCCGACCTCCTCGACACCTGGGACGTGCACGTCGACCCGGAGGCCCGTACCTGCGAACTCAGGGTCGAAGACCGGCAGGTGGTCGAGATCGCGCGGGCGCTGAGCTTCGGCGCGCGGTTCATCGTCCTCGACGAGCCCACCGCCCAACTCGACAACCGCGAGATCGAGCGGCTGTTCACGCGGATGCGCGCCCTGCAGGCCTCCGGCGTCACCTTCCTTTTCATCTCACACCACCTCCAGGAGGTGTACGAGGTCTGCCAGACCGTCACCGTGCTGCGCGACGCCCGCTGGATCACGACCGCGCCGGTCGCCGACCTGTCGCGCGCGGCCCTGGTGGAGGCGATGGCGGGAGAGCCGGTCGCGGAGCACGAGCGCGGGTACGTACGCGAAGCGGACGCCGTCGGCACTCCCGTGGTGCTCGACGCGCGCGGGCTCACCTCCGAGGCGTACGCGGACGTCGACCTCACCGTCCGCGGTGGCGAGGTCGTCGGACTCGCCGGTTCCAGCGGCAGCGGCAAGGTCGAGCTGGCCGAGACCTTCGCCGGACTGCACACCCCGACCGGCGGGGCAGCTGAACTCGACGGCAGGGAACTCCCGTTCGGCGATGTGCGGGCCGCGCTCAGGGCGGGCGTCGGCTGTGTGCCCCGCGACCGGCACGAACAGGGTCTGGTGGCCGGCATGACGGTCGGCGACAACGCCACCATGAGTGTGCTGGACCGGCTCGGCCGCTTCGGTTTCGTCTCCACCGACACCAAACGCGGTGTCGCCGGCGAGCTGATCGAGCGCCTCGGCATCCACACCGAGGGCCCCGAACAGCCCGTGGCGGACCTGTCCGGCGGCAACGCGCAGAAAGTCGTCATGGCCCGCGCCCTCGCCTCCGACCCGCACCTGCTCGTGCTCATCAACCCCACCGCCGGCGTCGACGTGAAGTCCAAGGAGTCACTGCTGGCGCGGATGGACAACGCCCGCGAGGACGGCACCGCCGTCCTCGTCGTCTCCGACGAACTCGACGACCTGCGCCGCTGCGACCGCGTCCTCGTCCTCTTCCACGGCCACGTCGTCGCCGAGCACCCGGCGGGCTGGCGCGACCACGAGCTGATCGCCTCCATCGAAGGAGTGGACCATGGCTGACACCAAGGCGGCTCTGCCGCTCGCGCCGCCACGCGCCGCCACACGATCGGCCAGAACGGTCCTGCTGCGCCGGGCCCGCGAACTCGCCCTGTTGCCCGCACTGTTGCTGTTGATGGTGCTCGGCACGGTCGTCAACGACTCGTTCCTCACCGAGCGCAACCTGATCTCGATCCTCGGCGCCTCCGCCGCCCTCGCCATGGTCGTGCTCGCCGAGTCGCTGGTGCTGATCACCGGCAAGTTCGACCTGTCCCTGGAGTCGGTCGTCGGTATCGCGCCGGCCGTGGGCGCCCTCCTCGTGCTGTCCTCGGACCAGTCCGGATGGGGCGTGAAGTTCCCGGCGCCGCTCGCCCTGCTCGCGATCCTGGTGGTGGGCGCGGTCGTCGGCCTCTTCAACGGCGTCCTCGTCGTCAGGTTCAAACTCAACGCCTTCATCGTGACCCTGGCGATGCTGATCGTGCTGCGGGGTCTGCTGGTCGGTGCCACCAAGGGCAAGACGCTGTTCGGCATGCCCGACAGCTTCTATTCCCTGGCCACCACCACCTTCCTGGCCATCCCGTTGTCGGTGTGGCTGGCGGCCGTCGCCTTCTCGGTCGCCGGGCTGTTGCTGAAGTACCACCGCATCGGACGGGCTCTGTACGCCATCGGCGGCAACACGGAGGCGGCCCGCGCGGCCGGCATCCGCGTCGAGCGGGTCATGCTCGGCGTGTTCGTCGTCGCGGGCGTCCTGGCCTCGGCCGGCGGGATCATGCAGACCGGCTACGTCGGCGCGATCAGCGCCAACCAGGGCCAGAACATGATCTTCACGGTGTTCGCGGCGGCGGTGATCGGCGGTATCAGCCTGGATGGCGGCAAGGGCACCATGTTCGGCGCCCTGACGGGGGTACTTCTGCTCGGCGTCGTGCAGAACCTGCTCACCCTCGCCCAGGTGCCGTCGTTCTGGATCCAGGCCATCTACGGCGGAATCATCCTGGTCGCGCTCATGATCGCCCGTGTGACGACGGGCCGTGCCCAGGACTGACCCGCCGGTTCTCCCGTCACCGACCGAAAGGCCATCCGTGTCTGCGACGCCCGCCCGCATCATCGCGGTCGACACCCATGACATCCGCTTCCCCACCTCGCGCGAGCTCGACGGCTCCGACGCCATGAACCCGGACCCCGACTACTCGGCGGCCTATGTCGTGCTGCGCACGGATGAGGACGGCGGAGCGGAGGGACACGGCTTCACCTTCACCATCGGACGGGGCAACGACGTCCAGGTCGCCGCGATCCACGCGCTGCGCCACCACGTGGTCGGACGCCTGGTCGACGAGGTGTGCGGCGACCCCGGCTCGCTCTTCCGGGACCTGATCGGCGACAGTCAACTGCGCTGGCTGGGACCGGAGAAGGGCGTGATGCACATGGCGATCGGCGCGGTCGTCAACGCCGTGTGGGACCTCGCCGCCAAGCGCGCGCAGCGGCCCCTGTGGCGGCTGCTCGCCGAGGCCGACCCCGAGTGGCTGGTGAGCCAGATCGACTTCCGCTACATCACGGACGCGCTCACCCCCGAGGAGGCGCTCCGGATCCTGCGCCGTGGCCGGGAGGGCGCGAAGGAGCGCACGACGCGCCTGCTCCAGCGTGGCTACCCCGCCTACACGACCTCGGCGGGCTGGCTCGGCTACGACGACGACAAGCTCAGCCGGCTCGCCGCCCAGGCCGTTGCCGACGGATTCACTCAGATCAAGCTGAAGGTCGGTGCGGACCTCGACGACGACGTGCGCCGCTGCCGGGTGGCCCGCACGGTGGTCGGGCCGGACATCCGCATCGCCATCGACGCCAACCAGCGCTGGGGCGTGGCCGAGGCGATCCGCTGGACCCGGGCGCTCGCCGCGTTCGACCCGTACTGGATCGAGGAACCCACCAGCCCCGACGACATCCTCGCCCACGCGGCGGTCCGCAAGGCCGTGGCCCCCGTGAAGGTCGCCACCGGCGAGCACGTGCACAACCGCATCGTCTTCAAGCAGATGCTCCAGGCAGGCGCCCTCGACGTGCTCCAGATCGACGCGGCCCGCGTCGCCGGCGTCAACGAGAACCTCGCGATCCTGCTGCTGGCCGCCAAGTACGGAGTACCCGTCTGCCCGCACGCGGGCGGGGTCGGCCTGTGCGAACTCGTGCAGCACCTGGCGATGTTCGACTACGTCGCGGTCTCCGGCACCACCGAGGACCGGGTCATCGAGTACGTCGACCACCTCCACGAGCACTTCCTGAACCCGGTGGTGATCCAGGACGGTCACTACGCGGCCCCCACCGCCCCGGGCTTCTCGGCCGCCATGCGGGCGGAGTCCATCGCGCGGTACACCTTTCCCGGCGGCACCTTCTGGGCCGCCGACCCCGACCTGCAGAAGGGACATGCGGCATGAGCGACTTCCAGGGACTCACGGCGCTGGTGACGGGAGGCGCCTCCGGTATCGGCAGGGCGAGTGCCGAACTCCTCGCCGAGCGGGGCGCGCAGGTCGCCGTCCTGGACCTGGACCCGTCGTCCGTGGTGAAGCCGCTGCTCGCCTTCCGGGCCGACGTCACCGACGACACCTCGGTGCGCAGGGCCGTCGAGCAGGCCGCCGAAGCCCTCGGGGGACTCGACGTCCTGGTGAACAACGCCGGCATCGGCGCCCAGGGCACCGTCGAGGACAACGACGACGAGGAGTGGCGCCGCGTCTTCGACGTCAACGTCCTCGGCATGGTCCGCACCGCCCGCGCCGCCCTGCCGCACCTGCGCGCCTCCTCGCACGCGGCGATCGTCAACACCTGTTCGATCGCGGCCACCGCCGGCCTGCCCCAGCGCGCCCTGTACAGCGCCACCAAGGGCGCCGTGTACTCCCTCACCCTCGCCATGGCCGCCGACCACGTCCGCGAGGGCATCCGCGTCAACTGCGTCAATCCCGGCACGGTGGACACACCGTGGGTCGGCCGCCTGCTGGACGCCGCCCCCGACCCGGCCGCCGAACGCGCCGCACTTCAGGCCCGGCAGCCCACCGGTCGGCTCGTCACCGCCGCCGAAGTCGCCGGCGCCATCGCCTATTTGGCCGGTCCCCTGTCCGGCGCCACGACCGGTACCGCACTCGCCGTCGACGGCGGCATGCAGGGCCTGCGGCTACGCCCGGCGGGCCGGTGACCACCCTTGGCCGCAGCGGCGTCGAGGGCAGCCGGCCGAGCTTCGGCGCCACCGGGATCGTCGACCTCAACCGGCACGTTGGCGACGAGGAGGCGCACGAGCCGGTGGGCCGCCGCCTGCAGCCCGCCGACCGTACGGGCGACGACCTGGCCAACCGCTTCGCGGTACCCGGCATGCAGGGCCGTGTGCGGGACTTCAGCGCCGACGGCATCCGCCGCGGCCTGGAGGCGAGCATGGACCGCCTCGGCCTGGACCACCTCGACGTCTGCCTCCACGATCCCGACGACCACGCCGGGCAGGCCTTCCGCGAGGGCTGTCCGGCGCTGGCGGAGTTCCGTTCCGAAGGCGTGGTCGAGGCGACAGGCGCCGGCACGAACCAGTCCGCGATGCTCACCCGCTTCGTCCGCGACACCGACGTCGACGTGGTGCTGTACGCCGACCGCTACACCCTCCTCGACCAGAGCGCCCTCGCCGACCTGTTCCCGGCCGCCATCGAGCGCGGCACGTCGGTCGTCATCGGCGGCGGCGTCAACTCCGATCTCCCGGCGGACCCGACGCCGACGTCGACGTACGGTGTCGGCGCGGCCGCCGAAATCCGCGACTGCGCAGAGCAGTTCGCGATCCACGTTCCCGCCGCCTTCTGGCGGGGACTGCGCGAGACGGGTCTGCTGCCCACGG
This sequence comes from Streptomyces sp. NPDC091412, assembly GCF_044756885.1. NCBI lineage: Bacteria > Bacillati > Actinomycetota > Actinomycetes > Kitasatosporales > Streptomycetaceae > Streptomyces > Streptomyces sp. NPDC091412. The sequence goes on from NZ_JBIVTV010000008.1 coordinate 9,841, forward strand.
AGGAGTCGTCATGAGAGTCGCCCTGCACACCAAGGTCCGGCCCGACCGGATCGCCGACTACGAGGCCGCGCACCGGGAGGTCCCGGCCGAGCTGACCGCCGCCATCCGCGTCGCCGGGGCCACCTCCTGGACGATCTGGCGCAGCGGCACCGACCTCTTCCACCTGTTGGAGTGCGAGGACTACCCCCGCCTCCTCGCCCAACTGGAGCGACTGCCGGTCAACGTCGCCTGGCAGGCCCGTATGACCGAGCTGCTCGACGTCGTGCACGACTACTCCCGCGGGGGCGCCGACGCGGGGCTGCCCGTCGTGTGGGAGCTGCCGTGACCGTGGACGCCCACCATCACGTCTGGGACCTGTCGATCCGCGACCAGGACTGGATCACGGGCCCCCGACTCCGGCCGATCAGAAGAAACTTCACCGTGGACGACCTGGAACCCAGTGCCGCGGCGGCCGGAGTGGCCCGCACGGTGCTCGTCCAGACGGTCACCGTGCTGGAGGAGACCCCCGAACTGCTGGCTCTGGCCGCCGGGCACGATCTGATCGCCGGTGTCGTCGGCTGGACCGACCTCACCCGCCCCGACGTCGCCGACGAACTCGCCCGCCTGCGCGCACTCCCCGGCGGCCGCTTCCTGAAGGGCATCCGCCACCAGGTGCAGGGCGAGCCCGACCCGGAATGGCTGCTGCGGGCCGACGTACGGCGGGGCCTGGCCGCCGTGGCCGACGCGGGCCTCGCCTACGACCTGGTCGTCCTGCCCCACCAGCTGCCGGCCTGCGTGGAGGCGGCCGCGATCCTCCCGGGACTCACCTTCGTCCTCGACCACCTGGGCAAGCCACCCATCGTCTCCGGAGAACTGAAGCCCTGGGCGAGCGCCGTACGTGCGCTCGCCGGGCGACCCAACACCGTCTGCAAGCTGTCGGGCATGGTCACGGAGGCCGACCTCACCTCCTGGATGCCGGCCGACCTGCGCCCCTACGCGGACGTGGTGCTGGAGGCCTTCGGCCCGGACCGCCTGATGTACGGCTCGGACTGGCCGGTGTGCACCCTCGCGGCCCCCTACGAGGAAGTCCTGACCACGGCCCGGGACCTGACCTCCGCGCTCACCGAGCACGAACGCACCGCGGTGTTCGAGGGGACGGCCACGCGCGTCTACGGGCTGGCTCAGTCGAGCTCGTAGTCGAACTAGATCCGGTGCGTGCCGTTCGGCGTCGATCGTCAGACCCTCGCTGCCGGTGATCCCGGCCGGCTCGCCGCTGCCGCTGGCGGGCGACGACGGTGGAGAACTCGGCCACGCGGTCGGTACCGGGAGTGCGCATCCGATCGCGCCAGCCGGTTGGGGCCGACCAGGCAGGAGTCTGCTCCCCGCCGCCCACCACGTGGCAGGTGGGACGGCGGCCCTTGCCCAGGGCGCTGCGTGCAAGGGCCGCCCGAGCCTTGCGGTCCTGTCACAGCGCAAGGCAATACGACGCTAAAACGCCGGCACCCGACCGCGCCCGCCCAGCGCATCGGCCGGGTGAATGCGAATGAGCCTGAGCACGGCTTCGAGAGACAGGGCTGAGAGTCTCCTCGAACCTGCGGTTGGGTTGAGCGGCCCCGACCATGACCCCGACCACGGCAGGTCAGCACGCCGCGGCGGCACGAGCCGGGTCCGGCGGCACAAGCAGTAAGGACGTGGATCCGTCAAGCCCGGCTCCACGTCCCCATCGACCAGGTCCAGATGTCAACCAGTCGAGATACTGGGAGGGCTCATCGACTGGACACACGCCTGCGTTCGAAGTCGGTAGCTCAAGAGCACTGAGGAGGCCCGGACGCGGGCGCACTCCTGCGCCACGAACCCCCGCCGTCCCCACCGAGCAGCATGAGGCCGACCGGGTGACGATGGACGTGTACGGACGTCACCACGCTGCTCCCAGGAGGAGGTAGGTGTCATGACATCTCCTTCCGATTCACCGGGCCCCGTTGCCTCGCGCGGCACCGAGCCACAAGAGAGCCCCCTGGCCGAAGGCATGGCTGCCCTGGCGAACAAGGGCTGGCAGATCCTGCTCACCATGGGCCTCGCCAGCATCGCCCTGGGCGTCATCGCCTTGGTCTGGCCAGGCGCGACACTGCGGGTCGTCGGCCTGCTCTTCGGCATCTACCTGCTGGTCACCGGTGTCTTCGCGCTGGCCGGCGCCTTCGGCACGCACGTGCCCCGGCATCTTCGCGTACTGCATTTCATCACCGGTGCGGCCTCCATCCTGCTGGGGCTGATCTGCTTCCGGGGCACCCTGGAGTCGATCCTGCTGCTCGCCCTGTGGATCGGCTTCAGCTGGCTGCTGCGCGGCACCACTGAGACGGCTGCGGCGGCCTCCGCTCACGAGATGCCGGCGCGCGGCTGGCACGTGGCCTTCGGCATCATCGGGGCTCTGGCAGGTGTCGTGATGATCATCATGCCGTTCGCCTCGATCGCGACACTGACCCTGGTCGTGGGCGTCATGGCCATAGTCCTGGGCCTGACCGAGGTGATCCGCGCCATCAGGACGCGCGTCGAGATCGGCCATCTCGCTGCGGGCACGGCCCCCACTCAGCGGCGGCCCCTGTTCCACGCCCGCCCGCACCCGCAGCACTGACCGGCGGAGCCGGATCGGGCGGCTGAGGGGAGCGGCGGGCCACACCTTGTCCGTCCCCTCCCCCACTCACTCTCTGTTTCTCCTGTTGCACCCAATGTGCGAGGTGCGACTCCGTACACGGATGGCACGGCGCTGACCGCGCCGGCTGCTTGGGCGGCGGTCTCCGCATTCGGCCTGCGCGGCGCCAGGCCCGCCGGCGGCCAACGGAAGGGCGCGGCGCCCGTGGCCGGCGACGAGGTCAGCGACAGCGTTCCGGGGTGAGTCCGACGGCGCCCGCCATGCCTGCCTTTCAGCCCGCCGAGGCGCATCCGCCGGCCGGGCGCCTTGGCGGGCTGGTGGCTGGGCACCACGTCGGGACGATCTCCAGGCCACGGACGTGGTCTACGCGGCGGGGCAGCGTCGACCGCGGCTCTTCGTCGGTCAGCGGGTCTCCATGACGACCTTCTCGATCACCACGTCCTGGACCGGACGGTCGTTGCGGGGGTTGGTCTCCGTCGTGGCGATGGTGTCGACGACACGTTGGCTGGCCTCGTCGGCGACCTCGCCGAAGATGGTGTGCTTGCCGGTAAGCCAGGTGGTCGGCCCGACGGTGATGAAGAACTGGGAGCCGTTGGTGCCCGGTCCGCTGTTGGCCATGGCGAGCAGGTAGGGCTTGGTGAACGCCAGGTCCGGGTGGAACTCGTCCGCGAACTTGTACCCGGGGCCGCCGGTGCCGTTGCCCAGAGGGTCACCGCCCTGGATCATGAAACCCTCGATGACCCGGTGGAAGACCGTGCCGTCGTACAGCGGTTCCGTGCTCGGCTGACCCGTGTTGGGATCGACCCACTGCCGGACGCCCGTGGCGAGCTCCACAAAGTTCCGGACGGTCTTGGGCGCGTGATTCGGCAGCAGCCGGACCACGATGTCGCCCCTGTTGGTCTTCAGCGTCGCGTACAGATCTTCCGCCGCCATCACAATCCTTCGCTACATCCGACTGGTCCGGCCAGTGTCCTGGCCGGACGGAGGACACCGAAGCGACGCCACGGCATGTCACCCGCATGGGTGACACCGAGCGAACGAGCAACCACCCCGGGGCAGCGCGCGGGCACCCGACCCGGATCACCGAGGACGACATGACGCAGAGCAGCGTCCGTGTCCGACCAAGCAAGTGAACGCGGTGCACAGCCCGGGAGTCGGCCCGGCACGGCGAAGCTGGATCCCCGATACCGCAGCCTTCAAACGGCGCGCTAGACGGGAATCGCCCCCTTCACGGAGACGAGGACGTCAAAGCTGCGTCGCCACTGTCAGTCCCTCCAGGACCGCTTCCTCCACGGTGCGGGGGGTGACACAGTCCCCGGCGGCAAAGACACGGTCGGCCGGGACGCCGAGGCCGACGGGGTCGAACTCGTTGACCGGGTCGTGACCCTGTGCGAGGACGGTGCCTGCGACCCCTTCGAGCAGCACCGGCTCCTCGGTGAGGGTGTGCTGGAGGTACACGGTGTCGCTGTCGGCGCCGTAGAGCCGCACGTTGGGCAGGATCTCTATCCGTGCCCGTGCCGCCTGGGCCAACATGGCGGCTCGTACGTACTGCTGCAGGTGCTCGCCGGCCGCGAAGCCCGTGACACACAGCGTCACCTTCCGCCGCTGGCTTGCGAGTTGAAGAGCGACGCCCAGGCCGATCCAGTCGCCGCGCCAGTCCGCCACCACGATCCGTCCGCGCGGTACATCGCCGCCACGGATCACCGACCATGCATCGAGGACCACGGGATCGTCGATCAGCTCCAGCCGTGGGTGGCGAGGCCGTGCGCCGGTCGCGAGCACCACGGCGTCCGGCGCCGCGGCGGCAAGGGCTGGGCCGTCCATTCCTGAGCCCACGAGGATGCGGGCTCCCGCTCGTCGCGCCTCGCCCTCGAGATTGGTGACCGCGCCGCCGAACTCGGCACGTCCGGGCAGCAGTTGAGCAAGGAGCACCTGACCGCCGACGCGTCGTCCTGCCTCGTGCAGTTCCACCTCGTGGCCGCGTTCCGCGGCCACGGCCGCGGCCTTCAGGCCGGCGGGTCCACCGCCGATCACCAGCACCTTCTTGCGCCGTGTGATCGTCGGCAGTACTCCGAAGCGGCGCTCGCGGCCGGTCTCCGGGTGCTGGATGCAGGAGATCGGATAGCCGAGCTGGAAGTGGCCGATGCAGGCCTGGTTGCAGCCGATGCAGGCGCGGATCTCCTCGGCGCGGTCGTCCGCAGCCTTGGACGGCAGGTCCGGGTCGCAGATCAGGGCCCTGGTCATCGCGCACATGTCCGCCTGACCGCCTGCGACGATCTGCTCTGCTTCCTGCGGCTGGTTGATCCGCCCGGCCACCATCACGGGGACACCGACGACGGCGCGCACCTCGGCGGCGAGCGGCGCGGTGTAGCCGGCGGGCTGGAACATGGGCGGGGCGATGTGCTGGGCCCCGGACAGGCTGGACGAGCTACCCGCACACACCGAGATGTAGTCGACGAGTCCCTCGGCGTCGAGTTCGGTGACGGACTGAAGCACCAGCTCGCTGCTGAGGCCGTCGTGGCTCAGTTCGTCGCCGGAGATGCGCAGGCCGACCACGAAGTCGTCTGCTGCCTCCTCCCGCGCGCTGCGCAGCGCCGCGCGCAGGAAGCGGATCCGGCCCTGCCGGTCGCCGCCCCAGCCGTCGTTGCGGGTGTTCACCTCGGGGTTGAGGAACTGCGCCGGCAGGTAGCCGTGGCTGGCGACGATCTCTACGCCGTCGAGCCCGGCCTGACGCAGTCGGCGGGCTGCCTGGCCGTAGCCGTCGAGGACTTCGCGGATCTCGGCCTCGGTCATGGCGCGCGGCATGACATGGAAGCGCTCGCTCGGTGTTGCGGAGGGCGCCCAGGCGACCGGTGCGCTGCCGTCCTTGGACTCCAGGATCTCCCGGCCGGGATGGAAGAGCTGGCCGAAGACTTTCGCTCCGTTCCGGTGCACCGCCTGCGCGAGCCTGGCATAGCCGGGGACACACTCGTCGTCAGTGGCCATGAGCACGTGAGTGGTGTAGCGGGCGGACTCGTGCACGCCCGAGACCTGGAGCACGATCAGGCCGACGCCGCCTTTCGCGCGGGCTTCGTGGTAGGCGATCAGTTCCTCGGTGACCTCGCCGTCCCTGACCAGCACCGTGTCGTGGCCCGAGGACAGGATCCGGTTGCGCACTGTCACCTGCCCTATCCGCAGCGGGCTGAACAGGTGCGGGAACCTCACTCCCATGGAATGTCCTCTCCGAAGCCTAGGCGCATACGCCGAGCAGCACGCGCGCGGTGCCGAGCATCAGCTCGGCGTAACGTTCAGCGGTGAGCCCGGATCCGGACGCCACTGCCATTTCGCAGCCGTCGACCAGGGCCACCAGCGACCCGATGGCCAGGTCGGCCGGGACGACCGGATCGAACTCCTTGCTCTGCAGGCCCTGGTGGACAATCTCGCGGACCAGCGCCTGCCACTCGGCATGGACCCGGTGCACACCTTCGCGCAGTTCCTCACGACGGGAGGCGCTCGCACAGAACTCGGTCCAAGTGGCGCAGCGCCGGGTGAGGGTGGGATCGGTGGTGAGTGCCGTGACCAGCAGTTCGAAGCGGCGCCAGGCACTGGCCGCGTCGGCGGCCGCCGCCCGCCAGCGTTCGATCAGATCGTCGATCGACCAGGCGAAGGCTTCACGGAAGAGCGCGTCACGGGTCTCGAAGTAGTGCTGCAGCGCACCGATGGACACACCGGACGTCGTGGCGACGTCACGCAACCGGCCTGCGTCAAAGCCCCGTTCAGCCAGCACCTCGGCCGCCGCCCGCAGAATGCGCTCCCTCTGCTCGTCCATTCTCACTCCCGCCGCTTCAAGCTCTCGCCGCCCCGTCTCGCGCTCAATAATAACGCATTATTGTGACGGGCAACACAATGCCACCCCTCCCCGATACCCGGCGGGCTCTTCCCGGCGTCACCCTGCTGCATCAGCGTGCCGACATCCACGCTACGAAGGTCTGCTCCACCCAGGACGAGTGCGAGCGGTCACGCCCCGCACGTTGCGCAGCGCACGCATGCAGTTGGCCCGGGGTCACAAGCCGCACGTGGTGAGGGAATTTGAGTTGAGGCCCTGACATGGGCAAGCGAGCCTCGTCCAGGCTGTCGATGTGTCACCGCCGCCCGGGCACGGACTCGTCAGCTGGGTGGCGGTGCGACCTGCGCCGATACCGCGGCTGGACGGATCGCACGAGCACGCCCCGACCAGGTGAGGGGGCGTCATAGGGGCCCGGCCTTGGGGCTCTCACTCTCTTGACCACGGGACGGTCGCCCGGTCCACAATCGGACGGCGGCCAAATTGGGCACAAGACCCCGGCAGGGCGGGGTTGCCGTGATCCAGTGCGCGCCCCGCCCGTCCCGGGATCTGACGAGTCGTCCGGGGCGGCATTTCCAGGCGACCCGCTGCCGCATGGGTGAGCAGGCGTCAGAGATCACCTTGAAGGCCTAACGCCTCATCAATCTGCCCGCAATTATCACAAGATTGACGTGCCGTCAGCATTCTGCGAGCCGGGCCTGGAGGTGCTCTGGGTACCCCGTTCGGCTCCCCCACACCAGCCCTTCCGATGTGCCCGAAATGACAGCTTTGGGGGTGGTCATTACGTTCATCACACGTCGGCTTTCACAGCCGGCCCCTCAGAGAGAGGAGCAAGGCGTCATGATCATGACCCGTTCCACCGCCGTCACCGCGGCCATCTCCGCCGCTTCCGCACTCGCCGCGACCGGCATCACCTACGCCGCCGCCACCCCCGCGTCGGTTCCCCAGATGGCCCCGGCCGTCGCCCAGCAGGCGCCCGCCCCGGACTACGCCCCGATGGGCGGCGAGGGCGGACAGGGCAAGGGCGACGAGGGCGGCGGCCGCGGCGGCGAAGGCGGCGAGCGCGGCGAGGGTGGTGAGCGCGGCGGGGGTGGTGAGCGCGGCGAGCACGGCAAGCGTCGCCACCACGAGATCGGCAGGATCTTCATCAACGAGCGGACGTACTCCGCCGCCCCGGACGGCTGCATCACCGTGCTCAGCGGCCTGGGCTCCAAGAGCCTCAACATCCGTAACGAGAGCAAGCGGACCGTCGAGGTCTTCCGCGGCGTGACCTGCGACAACGGCGCGCCCGTCGCCACCGTCGGCCCCCGCAGCGAAGCCAACGGCGTCAAGCCCGGACACTCCGGAGGCGTATTCGTCAAGGACGGAGTCGTGGCCAGCATCCGAGTGGTCGGTCACCACAAGGGCGACTTCGACTTCGACGACTTCGACTTCGACGACTTCTAAACCAGGCCCGTCAAGCGAACCATCGAGAACCCCGGCCCGCCGCAATCGGGCCGGGGTTCTGGTCTCAGCCCCCGGGCACCGGCACGTGGCGCCCACACCCGACCGCCGCTTCGCGGTCCACGCGCCTTTCACGCCATACTAAAACCGGCCTGAAGGCACTGCGAGGCTGCCCGCGCCGACCAGCTCCCGCTTCACCGGTTCACCCCCAAGCAGACTCCCGCTGGAACACACCCAGTTGGCGGTGTTCTCCAGTAGCGTCCACCGCTCTCCCCCGCGGCGCCCGGGTGAGCCCGAACGGGTGACGAAAGGCGAAAGCCGCACACCCGGTACCCCTCCCCCGGCCCGGCCGCGGCGCCCGGCGCCGGTGTCCTTGCTCGGTGCCGACGTACTGGGTCGGATCAGCGCGAGGCGCTTGCGCAGTGGCGGTAGTAGGTAGAGCCAGCCGATCCGCTCGGCGATCACCGGAGCGGGCATCCTCCGACACGTGGTTGCCGGGGCAGTGGGCTGGCTCGCTGTCCACGCCGGGCCCAGGCGTAGATCGGCTCCGACGTACGACGGTCCGTCAACTCAACTGATTCTTTACCGCTGTTGGCGGCCGCAGGAAGGCGAAGAGCCGGGGATGAGGGGTGCGATGAGTGACGATACGGAGGCTGCCGGGGCCGGGTGGGCGACGAAGCCATGCCCATCCCTGCCGACCCCGGCAGACTGCTGCCGTGCCCGCGGCCACGATGGTGGGCCGCTGGGCCGCCGGGCCTCATGGGAGGGGCAGGATCCGGCCGGGTGGGTGCGCGACGAGGTATCGCGGTCCTCGTTCGGCAGCTCCGCCACCAGCAAGACCCGCACCTTGTGGAAAACGTGCCGGAGCTTTTGGCCTCTTGGCCGGCATCGGCACCGGGGCATGGGTCGTGGGGACAGGCTGGGCAGGCCCGCTGCAACCTCCCTCCCCGCGCGGGTGTGGGACCTCGTTCCCACCTTGTCGCCCGAGCACTGGCGGACCTGACGATCCGTGCCTCGGACCGGCACGCTCACGCCCGGCAGCTGCTGCAGGGTCACCAAATCGACGTGCCGGACCGGTTCACCAGCACCGACCGGCCGCGCTCACCGGCACCGCTGACGCCGATCCCCGGTCGGCAGAAGCCGCCGATCCCTGAACGCACGCCGGCGCCTCACAGTGGCAGGGCAGCGCACGGGGTGCGGTGAAACCCAAGGCTTCGAGGTCCTCAAGCGAGCAACCCGGTCAAGGCCTCGCAACCCTTGGGCTGCGGCCCTGACGGAATGCCGGACCCCCACCGGCGGACCTGCCGAACGCCGGTGCCCGCCGGGTGAGGGGGCGTCATCGGGGCAGGGCCCACGTGATCCGGTCCGTGCCCGCCCGTCCCGGAATCTGATGAGTCTTTCGCGCTGGTAATTCCAGGCGACTCGCTGCCGCACGGGTGATCAGGCATCAGAGATCACCTTGAAGGCCTAATCCCTCATCAATCTGCCCGGAACTTTTTGAGGATTGACGTGTCGTCAGAAGTTGAAAAGCCGTGCCGCCGGGTGCTCTGGGTACCCCATTCGGCTCCCCCACACCAGCCATTCCGATCCGCCCGAAATGACAGCTTTGGGAGCGGTCAGTACGTTCAATCACACGCCGGCCGCAAAAGCCGGCCTCTCTGAGACAGGAGCAAGACACCATGATCATGACCCGTTCCACCGCCGTCACCGCGGCCGTCTGCGCCGCTGCGGCACTCGCCGCGACCGGCATCACCTACGCCACCGCCGCCCCCGCGCCGGCGCCCCAGGCGGCCCCGGCGGCTCCGGCCGTCGTCCAGCAGGCTCCCGCCCAGGCGCCGATGGGCGGCGAGTCCGGACAGGGCAGGGGCAACGAGGGCGGCGGCCGCGGCGGCGAAGGCGGCGAGGGTGGCCAGGGCGGCGAGCACGGCAAGCGTCGCCACCACGAGATCGGCAGGATCTTCATCAACGAGCGGTCGTTCTCCGCCCAGCCCGACGGCTGCATCACCGTGGTGAGCGGCCTGGGCTCCAAGAGCTTCAACATCCGCAACGACAGCAAGCGGGCCGTCGAGTTCTTCCGCGGCGCGACCTGCGACAACGGCGCCCCCGTCGCCACCGTCGGCCCCCACAGCGAAGCCAACGGCGTCAAGGTGCACCACACCAAGGGCATCCACGTCAAGGACGGAGTGGTGGGCAGCTTCCGGGTGGTCAAGCGCCACCACGGTGAAGACTTCGACTTCGACGACTTCTAAACCCAGCCACGCCATGAGCAGCATATAGAACCCCGGCCCGCCGTAATCGGGCCGGGGTTCTGGTCTCAGACCCCTCGGGGCACCCGGCACGTGGCGCCCGCCTGCCCCTCTTCCCGACGGTCCACGCACCTTGCACGCCATGCTAGACCGACCAGAAGGCGCTGCGAGGCTGCCCGCGCCGACTTCCTCCCGCCTCACCGGTTCACCCTCAAGGGGATTCCTGCTGAAACATCCCCAGTTGGCGGTGTTCCCCCGCGAGGATCACCGGCCCCTGCCGCGGCGGCCGGGTGAGCCCAAACGGGTGACGAGAGCAAAAAGCCGCATACCTGGTGCGACTCCCCCGCCCCGGCATGACCACACCCACACGGAGGCAGGACGGCACGGAAAGCCACACGACCACAGGGCACATTCCGCACCCAAGACACCACGGGGTGACTCCTATGAACAACCGCCTGATGGAGGACTCGAGCGACGACAGCTACGTCATGGACATCCTCGACATCACATGCACCCCGGCACTGCCACGCCTCGGACACCAAGTCCGCTGGGACATGGAGTGCCACCTCAAAGAGACGGTCGACCTGACCCAGGTCACCTGCCGGGTCATCATGAAGATCGGCCCCATGAAAATACTGGACAAAAGCTACAAGCTGCCCGACCTGCTGGCAAGCATGGGCACCAGTCTGTCGGGGGACGCCCAACCACCCGCCGGACTGTGGAAACAGACCTGGAACCTCCACATCCCCCAGACCGTGCCCGTCGCCAGACACCGACTCCACCTACGCGCCCACACAGCGGACGGCAAGAACTTCCTCGCCCTCGACATCCCCGTCGCCTTCAGCCACAGATGGACCACCACCAGCGACAACATCGGCTCACCCAGCCACCACGAATTCGACAGAGACCTCAGCCGGGCAGTGTGACCCAAGCCCCCGCACCCCCTGCACACACCACCCACAACAGCACGGCCCGCACCCTCACGAAACCCGTCTCCGCCCGGCCCACTCCCGCCCAACCCAGTGTGGATGATCGGCCTGGTACCGCACACGCGGTACCTTCGCGGCTCCCGCAGCGTCCGCGGTAGCCGGATGCGGCATCGGCGGCAGCGCGAATTGCCTACGCCCGCCGGACGACCAGCTGTGGGTCTGGCAGACATGATCGGACGACGTCCAGTCGTAGGAGGAGCCCCTCATGTCAGTCCGATTTGTGCTTGCTGCGCCGGCGTCCGCGCATGACTCGGTCCAGTCGGCAGCCGTTTACAGCCTGACCACCGGGCGACTCGTGGGTGGCACGGCCGCACTCGTGGCGCTGGCCGGCGTGGTCATCGGGCTGGCCCTGGCCCGCTCCGCCGGTCGCATCGGCGCCGGCAACACGCGAAGCAGGGCCCTCGTGGCCATGATGGCGGGGCTGTTCGGCATCGTCGTCGGCACGCTGAACCTGGCCGTCGCCGACGGTGGTCCTGGCACCGGCAACGGAGTAGTCGGAGGCGCCCTGGCCCTGGTGCTGGGGCTGATCGCCGCAGTCCTCGGCCAGCTGGCCCTGGCCCGCTCCCGCCGCACAGGCTGACCGGGGAATCGACTGACCGGCGGTCCGCCTGTCAGGCACCAACTGCGCCGCAGCTCCTTTAGCTCGACGCTCCGGCCGCCGTCCCGCCTGCGATGCAGGTCGGCACCAACGCCTTGGCGGGCGGAGGCTACGGCTCGTGACCAGCCTCAATACTCCCGCTCACGAAGCCGCGACCGGAACAGGGAACCAGCCGCGGCCCCGCGCCGCCCTGCCCGCCCTCTGTCTGACACCCACGACCGTGGTTCGCAGGGGAGGCCCCATCGGCGGTGCGGACTCTCAACGCGTGCAGAGCGGAAACAAGAGAGGGCCCGGATTCCGGGCCCTCTCCATCTCGTAGCGGGGACAGGATTTGAACCTGCGACCTCTGGGTTATGAGCCCAGCGAGCTACCGAGCTGCTCCACCCCGCGTCGTCGATACGATCACTCTACACATGCATATGGCTGAAGCCGGCATCGAGGGCAGCCGCCGACGAGGTGAAGGCCCGGATGACCCACGCCCTGGACGCGCTGGGGGCCAAGTTCCCCACAGACGCTGCTTGCTTGGACGCCGCCCAGCAAGTCCTGCCGGGCGGCTGCCGCTCCGCCGGCCGCCGGCGCAGTGGCAGCGCGCCTGCGCCTCCGTCTTCACCCTTGCCCGCCGGGGGCCGCCTGGTGCGCGCCATCCCCCGTCCTGGTCCTGGTCGGCTGCCTCATCCTGGCGTCTTCCTGCCGCCGCGCTTGGTCACTGCTGGCGCTGCGGTCCTGTTCTTCGAGGCCGTGGTGCACGGCTCCGGCGTGGCTCGGCGCAGCCGCGTACCTCACTGGTTAGCTAATAGCAAGACAGGTCCTCGGCCACGAAGAGGCGGACATGACTAACGTCAACGAAGTAAACAAGCAGGTCATTGCCCAGTTCCGGGCGCAGGGAGGCATTGTAGGAGGCTTCTTCGCGGGCAAGAACCTGTTGCTCCTGCACACGATCGGCCGCCGTACCGGCCAGAAGCGGGTGAACCCCCTGGTGTACGCGGCCGACGGTAACTGTTTCCTCGTCTGCGGCACCGCACGCGGCGCGGAAAGAGATCCAGCGTGGGTGAGCAACGTCGCCGCCATGCCCAAGGTGACCATCGAGGTGGGAAAACAGATCCTCGAAACGACCCCTACCCTTGTCACGCATGCGTCGCCCGATTGGGAACGTCTCTACGGAATCTGGTCGGCGTACTGGCCCGACAGCGCTCAGTACGAGACCAGGACTTCGCGCAAGTTCCCCATCGTGAAACTGGAGCCTGGCGCATCAGACGACGCCCTGCCTGAATGAGTGTTAGGTCACGGGTCGAACCAGGCTACGGTGCTTTCGCCGGTTGTTCGCTACGCCAGGTTCGAGATCATCGCGAGGCGGAAGTGCTGTTCGTGGTACGCCCGCGCGGTCGCCAGGTTCTCCTCGAACCTGGCGTCACTCGTTGGAAGTCGATGCAGGCTTGGAAGTCGTCGACGACGTAGCGGACGTCGTCGAGCTTGTCGGGTGTTGCCACGGCTGGGCGACACGCCCACCACTCCGTCCCGCGGCCGAACGGCAGGCCCTGATCAGGCTGCCCCTCGGGAGCTCCACCCCACAGGCCCCGGACGAGATCGAGAGTGTGCGCATTCACCCAATTGCGCAACGGGTTCACCGAAGGCTGGTGCGCTTCGCAGCGACTGCTGATGGTTTCCACCGAAGCGGAGCAAGCTCCATCATCGGGGCAAGGCAGGGGTGCCCTCCTGTTGATATCTGCGATGACGCCGACCTCGTCGGTCATCGCGCTGCCGGTCCCGGCCTTCACCTCGTCGACGAGAGGCGCGGCCCGTGACAAAGGAAGGGCGCGACTCCTGCCGGTCGCGGTACGGTCCTGCCATGTCCCGATCAGCCGAGACCGGCCGCTCCCCGTCCCCTGTCACTGCGGACGACCTCGACCTTGCCGTGCAGCTCGCTGTGAAGGCCCTTCGCGAGGCGCCCCCAGCCGCGTGGGACGGTAGGGCCGGTTCGCTGGCATGGGACTGCTGGGAGACCGTCGAGCACCTCAGCGACGACCTCTTCGCGTATGCCGCGCAACTGGGCCCCACAGCACCGCCGTTGGATGGGGAGGTGCCCTTCGTGTGGGAGAGCCGACGGCCAGGCGGCCCGGCGAACGCCATTCACGCCAACCGTGAGGCGGGGCCCGCCGGCCTGTTGCAGGTGTTGGAGGCGAGTGGTGCGCTGCTGGTCGCCATGGTGCGCACCAGGCCGCCGCAGACCCGTGCTCACCACGTCTTCGGCATGTCCGACCCCGAGGGCTTCGCCGCCATGGGAATCGTGGAGACCCTGGTACACACGCACGACCTGGGGCAAGGGCTCGGCCTCGCCTGGAACCCACCCGCCGACCTGTGCGCGCGCGTACTCGCCCGGCTGTTTCCAGACGCTCCAAAATCCACGGAACCCTGGCCCACCCTGTTGTGGGCCACCGGACGCGCCGAACTGTCCGGACGCCCTCGCCTGACCACATGGCGCTGGGACGGCACACCTCGGGCCTAGGCTCAGCTCTCTCCGGCGAAAAGGGTGAGGTTCGTCGGGTGGACGGTCAGGCCGCTGTTGAGAGCGGCCTGACACCATCGCGGCCGTGGCGAAACGCATGCGCGATCGTGCCGGTTTCAGGTTTCAGGGCGTGCCGGTGGCGGCCTGCCAAGCGGCCGTCAGGCGGGCTGCGCCAGGCGCGCCGTCAGCACACGGGCACGGGCCTGCTGAACCGCTCCCGCCTGGGAGGCGGCGAAGCGCAGCAGGCCCGGGGGCGTGTGCAGGTGCAGGGTGTCGGTGACGACGCTGCCGGCCGCGTGGCGGTCGATGGCGAAGCGGTAGCTCATGCGGACCCGGCCGGGGCTGCGGACTTCGCCGGAGATCTCGGCGAAGTGCGGGAGGCGGTCCGGGGCGGCGACGAGGGTGACGTCGATGATGTTGTCGTGCCGCAGGACGCCCAGGAACCGGAAGCGTTCCACGGCCGTGTAGTGCACGGTGTTGCCACTGCGGCGCACGTCGCGGACGGCGACGAGGAGTGGCGACAGGCCGATGTAATGCGACGGTTCGGCCAGGTGCGCGAAGACCTCCTGCGGCGGCACGGCGATCTGGAACGTGTGCTTCAGTTCGGTGGACGGCACCTCGGATCCCTCCTCGATACGGCACGGTGATCCTCCCATCGCCGGTCGGAGAGCGGCGGCGCCGGGCCAGCCGCGCGTAGGCGGCCATGACGAGGGTGACATGCGCCCAGTCGTAGGAGCGCGGGCCTTTCGACCCAGCGCCCGCCGAGCGCCGTCAGCCCCTGCACGTATGCCGCCGCGTTCGCCCGCAGGTCACGCTGCGAGAAGAGCGGTGCCATGAGCCCTGCAAGCTCCGCGACGTGCGCCTCGACGCGCCCACGTCTGCACCGGCGGCACAGGCCGTCCCGTATTCAACTTGAGGCGCACCATGATGATCACAGGGCGGTCTGATCGGCGCCGGCACCGTCGGCTTCTTTGCTGTCAGACCTCCCGTTTACGGTGGTGGCATGCGTTACATGGTTGAAGCGTTCGCCGTCGGGTCACTGCGTCGTGGAGCGGAGATCGAGCAGTTCCTCGGACCGAAGGAGCACAACGGCGAGCGGGGCGTCGCATGGGTGGAGATCTGGCCACGGGAGCAGGGTTACGTGATCACGCTGTACGGCGGCGTGGATCGGGCCGACGGCTACCAGGGACAGCGGAATCTCTACGAGCTGCCACCGTTCCTCTACCCGCATGAGGACGACGAGGATATGCCCTTCTGCGAACTCGGGATCGCGTCCGAGCCGCTGGGGGCGCTCGAGCTGGCAGAGTCGCTGACCGGGGCAGTGCGGAGCAGATGGATGAACCGCGGCCTCGGCATGGACGAATACGCCGACTACGTACGAGCGGGCAGCCCAAGCGTGTGGCCTGTCAGCTAGGGCCGACCCCGCATGCACCGGTCCCACCGGCGAAGACGCCAGTTCTCACCGCGTCGAGCTGAGTCAGATCACGATCGACCATCCCCTGGGTCTCTGCTGCCGATCAAGAACGAGGGCCATCTGGGCTCAGGCGTACGGAGGGTGAGAGCCGGAGTGTGCCGATGGCCGCGCCTGCCGCGAGCCGCCGTCCGTCGGTCCGGCCACCGTCCATCACTCCGGCCACGATGGGTCGGTGGCGTTCAGCGCGGATGCACCCAGCCCGGTGTCCAGGTTCCGGCGGCGTCGTGGCCGGCCGCTGTGGCGGCGAGGTGGGTGCGGAGGGCGGCCAGCGCGGGGTGGGGGTTGTCGCGGTGCCACAGGAGCGAGTGCGGGTAGACGGGTGTCGGTTCGGTGACCGGGATGCGGCGCAGGCCGTGGCCGGCGGGCCAGACGAGGCGGGTGTACTCGCCCATGAAGGTGGCCAGGGGCGGAGTGTCGGCGATGGTGTCGAGGAGCGCGTCGGAACCGAAGTTGGGGCCGGTCGCCTCGATGGTGAGGCCGTACTCGGCGACGAGGTCGTCGTAGTAGGAGGCCCACTCGGTTCCGGGGACGATGCCGGGCATCCAGATCCGGTGGCCGGCGAGCCGAGCCAGGGGCACCGACCTGGCGGACGCCAGCGCGTGGGCGGGGCCGGTGAGGAGCTGGAGCGGCTCGTCGAGCACCCGGACGGACTCGATGTCCTCGGGAAGGGGCCGACCGGGCGCGGCGACGGCGCGGAAGGACGCGTCGATCTCACCGGACCGGATGGCGGCGATGGCCGTCTCGATGTCGAACAGCCACACCACGTCGAGCTCGTTCTCGGGGTGCGCGCGGTGGAAGCCGCGCATCAGGCCGGATGCCGCGCCGCGCGAGTTGATCACGTCGACGCGCAGTGGACGGCGGCCGGGGCGCACGGACGCGGCCGCGCGTTCAGCGACGCGCAGCAGGTCCCGGGCATGGGGCAGGAACGCCTGCCCGTCGATGGTGAGCTCGGCGCCGCGCGGTGTGCGGTTGAACAGCCGCACGCCGAGGTTGCGCTCCAGCGCGGCGATGCGCTTGGAAACCGCCTGCTGGGTGACCGCCAGCTCGGCGGCGGCCTCCTGGAACTGCCCCGCGTCGGCGGCGACGACGAAGGTCCGAACGGAGTCGAGGTCCATGTCGACACCCTACGATCACAACCATTGGTTGTGGCCAGGGGCCCTGTGGTTGGTTTGATCCCCGGGCATGGTGCTCGCTTTGATGCCTCCGATCGCGGATCGGTTGTGCGGGTGAGTGGCAAGGGGCGTCGGGCATGAGGAGCAGGCCAGCAGCGCCGTGAACCGCATCAGGTCCGTCATGATCAGTACCGGCCGCTTGCGGCGGAACTCCCCCGCCGATGTCCGCGCAGATGTCCCAGCCGGAGACTTGTGCATCCGGAAGGGAGCCCAGAGCGGTGGCCGGAGCTGTTGCGAGGGGGCGAGGACCGTACGATGCCGTGCGTGATCGCACGTTTCTCGGCCCCGCACGTGGTTGTGGTCGGCGGGTGCACTGTTCAAAGGCAAGGACGGCAGCAATGAGTGTTCCAGTGACTCCACCTCGGCCGTTGGATGTCATCTCGTTCTTTCCCGAGCTGGCTGATCACGCAAGGACAGCGGTCCGGTTGCACCCGGATCCCGCCGGCCCGGACCCGTACCAGAGCTCCGTGGGTGGGCCGCTGGCGTGGCCGGCAGACGAGGCGTGGCCGACCTGTCCCGGCGGTCAGCACCTCAAGCTTCGCCGGCCGCACCGTCCCGACAACGTCCGTGGTAAACGGTCAGCGACGACGTTCGCCGGCCTCGGAGAGATCACCTGGGACGAAATCCCGGCTGATATGGCCTGGCCCATGCTTCCGGTCATGCAGGTGTACGCACGGGACGTGCCTTGGTACGACGGCTTCCCGCAGGATACGGACGTCCTGCAGATCCTGTGGTGTCCGTTCCAGCACCGCTACGAAGATGCGGCAGTGCCTTACAACGGCATCGCCGGCCCGTTCGTGCACGTCCGCTACCGCCACAGCCGTGACCTCTCCGGCAGCTTCGCGACGTCACCCGAACCCGTCGCCGTTGGGGAGCCTGGCTATCTACCGACACCGTGTCTGATTCGGCCGGAGCCGGTCACCGAGTATCCGCACCCTGGTGCGCTGGGCGAGGAGTTCGAGGCCCGAGTCGACGAGTGGGAGATGGCCACCTTCACCACGGACGACCCAGAAGACCACGAGCCCAGATACCGCTGGGAGCTGTCAACCGCCCCGGGCTGGAAGCTCGGCGGGCACGAACCCTGGAACTACCAGGGCTATTTCGGGCCGGTGCGGTGCCACACATGCGGCAACGAGATGCGATTCGTCGCCGCGATGGCCAGCGTCGAATGGGACGGCGGCACGGCGAGTTGGGCCCCGGCCGAATTCCTCGATGGTCCTGTGAACAGCCGCCTTCGTCGTCAGTCCCCCACAGATGTGCGGCTCGGCGGGCATGAGACCATGCGCATCTTCACCTGCCCGGTGTCGTCAGCGCATCCGGTCATCAGCGACCTGGTATAGCGGGGCCGAGTGTTCAGGCAGCCTTGGGGTTGCGGCCGGGCGGCTGGTGACCGACCGGCGAGGCAGTGGTGGGGGTACGTGCACCTGAGGCTGCGCTCGTCGTACTCGGCCGTCTGTGGTTCGTAGGCCGGCGCCGCCGTGGGAGACCGGTGCGACGCACTGCGTGCGAGGTTCGGCTGCCGTGGCGGGTACTCGCCTGACTATGGGCCTTTGGGGCAAGCGGGACGACATGGTGGTGCACGAGCGAGAGCCGTTCAATGCCGAGCCACTTCGAGAGGCGCTGGCTGGGCGGCAGGAGACGCCGGTCGACACCTTCTACAGCCGCAACCACGGCCCGATCCCCGCAATCGACCCGGCGGCATGGCGGCTGCGGGTGGGCGGCCTGGTCGCACGGGTGCTGGAACTGTCCCTGAAGGACCTGCGGGCACGGTTTGACCAGGTGGAGGTCGCGGCCACACTGCAGTGCGCCGGAAACCGGCGAGCCGGCCTGGCCGCGGTGCGGGACATCCCCGGCGAGGACCCGTGGGGGCCCGGTGCCACGTCCACCGCCCGCTGGAGCGGGGTGCGGCTGGCCGACGTACTGGCCGCAGCGGGCCTGCGGGCGCAGGCCACGCACATCGCCTTCGCCGCCCCGGACGTCTCGCACCTGGCCGACCCACCTCAGCCCTACGGCGGCTCCATCCCGACCACCAAGGCCCAGGGTCCGGAAGTACTGCTGGCCTGGGCCATGAACGGCCGGCCGCTACCTCCCGTCCACGGCGGCCCGCTGCGTGCGGTGGTGCCAGGCTGGATCGGCGCCCGCAGCGTCAAATGGCTCACCAGCGTCACCGCTCAGACCCAGCCGTCCGACAACTACTTCCAGGCCACCGCCTACCGCATCCTGCCCGCCGAAACCGACCCCGACCACGCCGGACCCGGCGACGGCATCTCCCTCGGCCCCATCGCGTTGAACTGCGACATCCTGAGCCCCGACGACGGCGCGCATCTCTCGCCCGGACCGGCCGAGATCACCGGCTACGCCCTGGCCGGCGACGATCGCTCCGTCGCCCGCGTCGACGTCTCCCTCGACGAAGGACTCAGCTGGCGCCAGGCCGAGCTGGACCGGCCGGCCAGCCCCTGGACCTGGCAGCTCTGGCACATCACCCTTGACCTGCCCGTCGGTGAGACACAGGTGATCGCACGGGCATGGGACTGCACCGGCGCGGTCATGCCCGAGTCCCCGGCCCATCTGTGGAACCCCAAGGGCTACGCCAACAACTCCTGGGCCCGTGCCCGCGTCACCTGCCGCTGAGCAGCCCCCACGCGAACACGACGATAGTTGACCGTTCGGCTATTATCGAAGGATGCCGCGACCAGCCAATCCGCTCGTCCGTGAACGCCTCCTCACTGCGGGGCTCGAGCTCATGCACACGAACGGTTTCAACGGGTGCGGCATCAAAGAGATCACCGACAGTGCCGGTGTGCCCAAGGGGTCGTTCTACAGCTACTTCGCCAGCAAGGAAGACTTCGCGGTCGCTGTGCTCGAACACTACTGGGCATCCATCGACCGGGACTTCGGCTTCAATCTGCGAGACGCATCCCGGCCGCCCGTCGAACGCGTCACCGCCTTCTTCCTGGCCATGACGGACCACAACGCGCGGCGCAACTTCGCGCTGGGGTGCCTCGTCGGCAACATGTCTCTCGAGCTGGCCGACCACAGCGCAGAGGTCAGAGAGAAGCTGGACCACATCATGGACCGGTGGACCGGCTTGATCGCCGCGTGCCTCCGAGAGGCCCAGGTGAGCGGCGACGTCCCCGGTGACGCGTCACCGGAGGAACTCGCGTTCGTGATCGTCGAGGCGTGGGAAGGGGCTGTCATGCAAGGACGCATCAGGCAGCGACGCGATTCGTACGAGAGGTTCGCAACTGTGGCCCTGCCGCGCCTCCTTGGAACATCGACTGCCTCGGTGAAGTAACAGACGGCTGTCGCTCCGGCCGAGGAGGCGGTACTCTGATCCCCATAAAAAGACGACCGGTCACTTATTATCCCCGTCAGCCACCCCCCTCGTAAGGAGCGGTCCCGCTCATGTCCGACAGCAGCATTTACGCCGAACCCACCAGCCCCGCACTCCCCGGAAGTGGGTTCACACTCGACCCCGCACGTGCGGCACTGGTCATCACCGACCCGCAGATCGACTTCCTGAGCCCGAAGGGCGCTACCTGGTCCGTCTTCGGAGACAGCATCACCGAGAACGGCACCGTCGGCCACATCGGCCGGCTTCTCGCCTCCGCGAAGGAGGCGGGCATCACGGTTGCCGTGTCACCGCACTACTTCTACCCCACCGACCAGCAGTGGAAGTTCGGCGACCCGATAGAGCAGTTCATGCACAGCGTCGGCATGTTCAGCCGCACCGGTCCGCTCACCCTCGACGGCTTCACCGATTCCGGCGCCGACTTCCTGCCGGAGTACAAGGAGTACATCCTGGACGGGGAGACCGTCATCGCCTCCCCGCACAAGATCGTGGGGCCGGAGTCGAATGACCTGGTCCTCCAACTGCGCAAGCGCGGCATCTCGCAGGTGATCCTTGCCGGTATGGCGGCCAACCTGTGCACCGAAGGGCACCTCCGGGAGCTGGTCGAGCAGGGATTCGAGGTCGTGGTCGTCCGTGACGCCACCGCCGGGCCCCGGCTGCCCGAAGGTGACGGATATCTGGCCGCCCTCATCAACTTCCGTTTCCTGGCCAGCGCCGTGTGGTCGACCGAGCAGACCGTCGGTCAACTTCGTTCGGCCTGAGGGCAAGCAACCCCCGGAGGGCGGGGCGCGTGACATGAACGGAAGCGAAGTCACCGAACGGATCGTGGAGCCCCTCCCCCGGGAGGCGTTGGCGCCGGGATGGTCCGGGGGCGAGGAACCGGCGGACTGGGCCATGCTCTCGCTCTTGGCGGTCAGGAAGGCTGGACCTCGTCGAAGAGGGCGAGGGCTTCGGACGGGTCCGGGCTCACGAGGCGTTCCAGACCAGCCATCGTGATGTTCGCCCACCCGCCGGCCCGTGCCCACATCTGTTCCTCGAAGGCGCGGACGGCCTCGTCCAGATCTCCAGGGCCGGGGGCGGCGGCGACGGACTCGGCGAGTTCGGCGCCTTCCAGCATCGCGAGGTTCGCGCCCACCCCCAACGGGGGCATCAGGTGGGCTGCGTCGCCCAGTAGCGTCACCCCGGTCACGTGGGCCCAGGTGTGGGACACGGGCAGAGCGTAGAGGGGACGGTGGAGGAAAGCTGTGCCGTGGCGGAGGAGGTCGAGGACGGGAGCGGCCCAGCCGTCGAACAGAGCCAGCAGGCTTGATCGCACGGCCTCGACGTCGTCCGGGCCCAGGCCCGCGCGCTCGTTCAGGTCCCTATGCCGGTCCGGGTTCGTGTGCCAGTCCAGCGGCACGCGGAACTGGGCGTATACCTTGACGTGGCCGCCGCTGTTGCGCTGGGCGACGAGCGCGCGGTTCACGCCGTACACAGCCACGGAACCGTCGCCGACCAGCCGGGCGAGGTCGGGGTGGCGGGTGTCGACGTCGTCCAGGGAGGTCTCGACCAAGGTGACGCCGGTGTACTGCGGCGTCGCGGACGAGACCGCCGGGCGGACCCGGGACCAGGCACCGTCCGCGCCGATCACGAGGTCGAACGTCTCCTGTCGCCCGTCCGCGAAATGGACCAGCACGCCATCCCGGCTCTCCGGCACTACCTCCGTCACGCCCCGCCCCCACTGAACGTCCAGAGGCCCGAGTAACAGGTCACGGAGTTGCCCGCGGTCGATCTCGGGATTGGCCCGGTCACCCGGACGAGGTTGCCAGTCGCGGAGGACGGTCCCGTCCGCGTCCAGGATGCGCATGGCCTGCCCCTCGGGACGGGACAGCGCCTGGAACTCCGCCAGCACCCCCGCCTTCTCCAGTGCCAGCTGGCCCAGCCCCTCGTGCAGGTCCAGCGTGCCGCCCGCGGGACGGGCGTCGCGGGCGGGATCGCGTTCGAGGACGGTGACAGGGTGACCATGACGGTGCAGGACGCGGGCGAAGGTAAGGCCGGCAGGGCCGCTGCCGATCACGGCGATACGGGGTCTCATGTCGATACAACGTACGGCCCCTCACCAAGCCAGTCCCGCCCCGTCACCGAACCGAAACGACGGCGTGAGCCGGCGGACCGGTGATCCCCGCCGTCCTGGGGCGGCCCCTCCCCAGGGCGCGGAGTGCGGGGCCGCCCGAGCCCTGCGTCCTGTAGGCGCGGGGCACTCTCCGAACACCAGGACTCAGGTCCCGGTTTCACCTCCTCCGGTTCGCCAGGCTGGGGTTCTTGGCGCGGACGGCCTCCACGCGCGCCGCGTCGACGACGGCGGACGCCACCCCGGGAGCCTCGCCCGCCGATGCCGCCACATGGCCCATCGGATCCACGATGAGGCTCTGGCCCGCGCAGTTGGGGCCGGTCTGACCGCAGGCCAGGACGTAGGCGGTGTTCTCGATCGCCCGGGCACGAACGGTCGGCCACAACTCCACAGTGAAGGAGCGGATGAGGCTCATTACCCCTGAGTCCCACCCTCCCGAACGTCACCGTAACCACTCAGCCGTGCCGGGTTCCCTCCCGGCATGCGATGTGCCCCGGTATGGGGGTGCCGGTCGGCAGTGCTGGATCGGGGACGGGCTCGCCCCATACGGAAGTCAGAGGCAGGATCCCGGCCCACAGCCCGAGTCCCGCGTCGGGCCCGTCACCGTCCTCCGGTGCGCCGGTACGGATCTTGACTGAGGCTTCCTCCAGGGAGAGGGCGAGCAGGGTGGTGGCGGCGAGTTCTTTGCGGTTCGGGCGGCGGGCGTAAGACCACTGGCCAGGAGCCGAGTGCTCGGTGAGCCGGCGCAGTCCCGCCAGTTTTTCCTCGGGGTCGGTAACCCTGCGGGCGTCGCCGTGGATCACGGCGCTGCGGTAGTTCACACCATGCTCGAAGACGGACCGAGCGAGCACCAGCCCGTCGACGTGTGTGACGGTGACGCAGACGGGGAGATCACCGGTCAGACTGCGACTGGCTACGGACCCGTGCAGATACAGCCACTGCTCGTCCCGCCCGTACACCGTGGGCAGGACAAGTGGCCGCCCTTCGATCACCACTCCCAGGTGACAGACGAACCCGGCGTCGAGAACCGCCTCCAGATCGGTCCGCTCCAGGCTGGCCTGTTCGCGTAGGCGCCTGTGCCGGGTGCGGGCGGTAACCGGGAGTCTGGGCGGGAGGGGTTTCGAGGCCATACCGCCGAAGGTAGCGATATCGCACATAGCCGTCTAGATGTCTTCTGATCTCATCGAAGAGTCGGCTGCTGAACAACGAAATCCGTAGAAACACCTCCTCGCAGACCCATTCCCCTCCATGACCGCTGCTCGGAACAGTCAGCTTGGAATCCGGTGTGCCGAGCACGATGGCACTGAGCACCACCTCAAGCATCAGGCAGCCGTAGCCGTCGTCCGTGCCACGATGGCGCTCGGGATCACGTTCCACCACGGCACGCGCGATCCACCATCCACCGTCGGCAACCGGCGCGATGGCAGCCGCGAAGACTCCGTTGTGCCGGCAGCGAACATCTTTGTCGCCACGGCTTACGGCTGGAAGTACTCCGACATCAGGCGGCTGACCCACGCCGGCTGCTTGATGTTCACCGGGCGGAACTCCTCGTCGATGGTGATCGTGCTGCGGACGGCACCCCAGTTGTCCGTGTACTGGACATCCGTCCGGTTGTTCCGGACCGTACCTATCGGTGTGATCTCGAAGCCCGGCATGGCCAGAGGCTATCCCTGCCGCATCCATGCCGGCATCGAGGCGATCGGCACCGGCGTCCAACGACCAGCACCACACTTCACCGGACCCGCTTGGCGGTCATCTCGGTTGTTGAGTCGACCGTCGCAGATGAGGGTGCGGGCGGTGGCGGCGAAGGCGAGGAGTGGTCGGTCGTGTCGCATGGTCAGATATCGTGCGCGGCCATGGGTGAACTGATAGTGATCAGGCACGGCCAGACCGAATGGAGCCTGTCGGGCCAACACGCCGGCCGTACCGACATTCCGCTGACAGACGCGGGTGAGGCCGCGGCCAAGGCGCTCGCTCCGCGGCTGGCCCGACGCCATCCGGTGGCGGTGTTCAGCAGCCCGCTGAGCCGCGCCATGCGGACGGCCGAACTGGCGGGCCTGGCCGGCGTCCGGCCCGATCCCGACCTGATGGAGTGGGACTACGGCGGCTACGAGGGCCTGACCGCGGCGCAGATCCAGGAGATGAGGCCGGGTTGGGATCTGTGGCGGGACGGCGTCATTCCCGGCGACGACCATCCCGGCGAACAGCTCCAGCAGGTGGCCGCGCGCACGGACGCGGTGCTGGACCGGATGCGGCCGCTGCTGGACGAGGGCGATGTCGCCGTCGTCGCGCATGGTCATCTGGCGCGCGTGCTCACGGTGCGCTGGCTCGGCCTCGACGCCTCCGCCGGCCGACTGCTCGGCCATCCGCATCCAGGCACTCTCAGCTTCCTGGCCACCGAGGACGGGCAGCCGTTCATTGCCGCCTGGAACGTCCCGTAGCGACAGAGCCGCTGCCTCATGCCTGCCGCGAGAGGCGCCGGAAGCACATGAGCGCCGCGGCGATCCCAGCGAAGGCCGGGAAATGTTCCGCTCGGCGTTCATAGCGGCGGTGCCGGCGGCGGCACCCGGCGGTGTCCGCCCAGGCGGCCGGAGTTCTGTCGCCGGCGCAGCCAGCTGCGCGGCTTGCGCGAGGTTCAGTCGGCCGCGCCGCAGACCCGCAGTCCCACGGGTGTTCCGCACGGGAGATGGCCGTGGGTGGCGACCACGCCCTTGCCGGTTCCGTTGTCGACGGCGTACGCGAGGAAGCTGGAGGCCAGCGAATCGGCGGGGGGACGGCCGTAGGTGTAGGCGTACTCGATTTCGCGGTAGGGGTAGCCGCTCGACTCGATGCGGTCCAGGTCGGGGGCGTGCCCGTCCAGATTGAGGCGGTGCAGCCCCTTCGGCCGCTCCGGAGTGGAGGCGGCGCGCTGTTCGCTGTAGCCGATCGCACCCGGGGTGCGGGCCACGGTGTCGAGGACCTGCTCCGTCGAGTCGAGCTCGCAGCGCAGCACCGGCGTGCTGCGGACCGTGCGGTTGACGCAGTCGTCCGACGACGCGGGCGGTTCGTCCGCGCCGCCGAGGACGCGGCTGATCAGGGCGGAGCGGGTGCCGGAGCCAGACGTACGGCTGACCAGGACGACGGGCAGGTCGGGGCCGTCGAGCTGCGACCAATTGCGGATATCGCCCCGGTACACGCGGCGCACGTCGGCCACGGACAGGTTCGTCAGGCGCACGTCGTCGTGCACGACCAGCGTGAACAGGGAAACCGCGACGCGGCTCTCGCTGAGCTGGGTGTAGCTCGCCGGGCGCGGGCCGTCCGAGAAGGCGATCACCGGCGCGCCTTGCCGGTGCCGGCCCCCGGACAGGGCGAGTTCGCGCACACCGGTGCGGCTGCCGTGGGTGGAGACCATGATGTCCGGCTTTCCGCCGCAGTGGTCCCGGTACTTCTGTGCCAGCTCGTTCATCACCGGCGCGAACGCCGTCGAGCCGGTCAGCCTGAGGCTGCCCGTCTCGCAGTCGTCGGGCAACGGGCCCGGCACAACGAGCGGCAGGGTGGCCGCCGCGATCAGCGCGAGGCCGAGGACGACGGTGGTCCAGCGGGCCTGCTTGCTGAACACCGGTGGCTTCTCATCGGGCGTCAGACTGTGGTTCTCGTGGAGCGTGCCGTCCTTGATGTCGCCGGTGACGACGACCGGAGCGCCCTCCTGGCCCCCCGTCAGGAGCACCAGGATCTTGTAGTAGGCACCTGGCTTGAGAGGGACGCGCGGGATGCGCAGGGTGCTCGGGCCCATGACGAACAGGCCGGGCTGGTTCTCGAAGTAGCCCATCAGATTGGCGTGTTCATCGGGCAGCGTGACGTCCTGCGCCTGGATGCGCCGCCCCGGGAACTCGGCACTGAGCCCGTACTGCGCCGACGGGTCGATGTAGTCGGATTCTTCGACGTGCCGCGATCCGTCGTTCTCGATGCGCAGCAGGACGAGGGTGGCGTCGCGCATCGTGGGCAGGTCGTTGAAGAGGCCGAGGCGCGGGTCCACCCCGCCGGCTTGACCGTTGTGACCTATCGCGATGTCCATCTGCTTGCGGAAGCCGATGCGTCTACTGCGCCGGGCCCGCCGGTCGGCGATGAACGGCGTGACGATGGAGACGACGCCCAGCACCAGGCCGGCGGCCGTGAAGGTGATTTCGAGCCATCCCACGAGCCGACTGTACGGACCCGCCGGGCGATTCGGCGGGGGTGGAGGCGATCGTCTCCGACTGTTCGTCAGGTGTTCAAGTCCGGCGTGCGGGTGGCACGGGTTCGCGGTGAGCCCGGCCGCTGACCTGACGTGGTATCAGGAGACTGCCCTGGCGATCGGACCGGACGTGCGTGCGTGTGTGCGCGTACGTGGGTGCTGCGTGCGTCGGGCGGCAAGTCACCGCCCTCGTAGGCCTGTTGCGGGTAGTGGGTGTTCCGGGGGAGCAACTCGACGCGCACGTCTACGACAAGGTGGGCCACCCGCTGAACTGGGCGCACCGGTACGACGGATGGTGAAAGCGGCTCTCTCCCGCCCGGTCAGCCGTACATCGCCACACGGTAGAGAGCCGCAAGCGCGTCGTCGATGGGATGGGGCTGCGGCTTGCCCGAGGAGTCGAGCCTGTTCCACCTCTGGAGGTTCACCGCGACGGCCATCTGTCGCTTGCCGTCGGCACGGGTCATGGCCAGTGCTCCAGCACCCCAGACCGTGCCGCCGTGGCCCCAGAAGGTGCCCTGCCCAGGAGTCTCCATCGGGTGCAGGCCGAGGCCGTAGTCGATCGTCTTTCCTTCTTGGGAGACGACCGGGACGGTGCGTTCCATCTGCGCGAGCGACGACGGGCTGACGATCTCGCCGGCCAGCAGCATGTGGAAGAAGCGGTTGAGGTCCGCGACGGTCGATATCAGCGCGGCCGCCGGCCCCACCCATGACATGTCGTAGACGCTGTAGTCGCGCGGGGGGTCGATCATGCCGAACCATGCCTCGTAGATCTGCGAGTGCGGCCCGTCGACGTACGGTTCGGTGGGGAGTTCGGTGTCCCGGAGCCCGGCGCGCTCGATGACGTTCCGGGTGATGTACCGCGGGCACACCGCGACCGAATCACCCGAATCACGCGAATCGTCAATCGGGAGACGCCAGCTCATGAATACGCCGCCATCGCCACTGTCGCCACTGTCGCCACCTGGAACGGAGCGGACTGACGGATCATCCGTCCGGATCGGCGCTCTGGTTCCGCTCACTCGGCCCGGCTGGGTCGAGGCAGGCCAACACTTGCTCGCTGGGCTTGAGTTGGCCGTGAGCGACGTCAATGACGCCGACGGGATCGCCGGAAGACCACTTGAGTTGGTGGTCCGGGACACCGCGGCCGATCCACAGAGGGCCGCGGCGGCCGTAGAGGAATTGGCTCGACTGGGTGTGGCTGCCTTGGCGGGGGAATATCACAGCGTCGTCGCTCGCGCCGCTGCCGCCAGGGCCGACGCCCTCGGCCTGCCGTTCCTCTGCTCGTCAGCGGTCCTCGACGCGCTCACCGAACAGCCGACGCAATGGGTCGCGCGCCTCGCCCCCGCGCAGTCCCACGGCTGGCGGATCTACGCAGACTTCCTCCTCGGCATGGGCCACAGTCGAATCGCCGTAGCAGCCGAGTCGAGTGTCTACTGGGCATCCGGCACCCGCATTCTGCGGGACTGCCTCGCTCCACGCGGCGGCACCGTCATCGAACTCGACCTGCGCGCGCTCACCCCCACGGCCGTGTGCGACGAACTCGTCGGCCATCGCGCGACAGCCCTCCTTCTGCTGGTCGGCCACCCGGAGCCGGCAGTGTCGATCGTCAAGTCCGTGCGCCACGACCGGCGCCTCGCCGAGATCATGATCGGTGCTCCGGCCGGGCAAGCGGAGTTCACCGAATGGGCGACGCTGCTGGGCGATGACAGCGCCGCGATCCCGTTCTTGCGCTACCTGCCCGAGCGCCTCAGCCCACTCGGCGCACGAGTCGAGAAGGCTCTCCGCGAGCGCCTGGCCGAAGCGCCTTCCTTCGTCGCCTTCGAGGGCTATGACACGGTCACCGTCCTCGCCGACGTACTGCGTTCTCACGGCGCGGACCGGGCGCGCACTGCCGAATCCTGGCCGCGCGTTGCAGTCGAGGGCACCCGCGGTCGGATCCAGTTCTCCCGCACGCCAGGCATCAGCGTGTGGCAATGGGCTTGGCCGCCCGTCCAGGTCGTCGATCGAGATCCGGTGCGACCCGACCGCTTTCGGGTCCTCCACGCCGGCTGAGAGAGCACGGAAGTGACTCAACATCAATCTCAGGGCCGACCACGGTCGTACTGATCCCCGGCGCCGTGGAGTCCCGCGAGTTCAGGGGAGCTGAGGTTTTTCGACGGCGGCCCGCTCCAGCAGCGCCGGATCAATGTCCGCGCCCAGGGGATGCGGACCACCCTTGCCGGTACGAGCCACTGCACCCGGGCCGCGGTGAGGTGTATCCCCCGGGCCCGGGCGGCCTCCAGGGACACGGTCGCGGTCCGGACGCCCGTGTGAGGTCTTCCCGTCCGCCCCATAGACAGCGCTTTCCGTCCGCTGATAGAGCATGGCCTCGGGGCCGGAATCACTGCCACGGACGGTGTGCCCGTCGAAACGATCGTCGACAACCGCAACCTCGGCGAGGGCGGCACCCAGGCCTTCACCGTCGACGACCGGCCGCGGCCCCGCTGGGCCCACCTCGAAGGGCACAGAGGCTGGGTCCTGCCGGACGGCGCCGAACTGCGCACTCTGCGCGAGGACCGCCCCGGCGCCTGGTCCGACATCAACACCACCAGCTCCACCGAGCGCCGCACCCGCCGCTGGCAGACCCTGTGGCTCGACCATGGCACCGACCCGGTGGCGGGCTCGTACGCCTACGTCCTGATGCCGGGGGCCACCCGACGCGCCGTGACCGAGCGCGCGGCCGAGCGCGACTGGCTGCGGATCCTCGCGAACGACAGCACCTGCCAGGCCGTCAGCATCGACCGCCTCGGGCTGACCGCCGCCACCTTCTGACAGGCCGGCACGGCGGGCCCGCTCACCGTCTCCCCGCCTGCCGCAGTCCTGTTGCGCCGTCGGGGTCGCAGCGCCACCCTGTGCGTCAGTGAGCCGCCCCGCTCCGGCGCCCCGGTGGAGATCGTCTGGAACCGGCCGGTGCGTCGCGTCGTCGAGAGCGACCCGTCCGTTCAGATCCTGGAAACCGGCCACAGGCTGCGGCTCAGGGTCACCCCGGGGACGGCATGCGCAAGCCATCGGTGTGAGCTGGCTTTCAGCTGACGAACGGCAGGAGCGCGGCCGTCACGGGTCGGCGGCAGGGCCCGGGGCCGGTGTGGCGAGCGTCCGCTTCACCTCGTGGCTCGAGCAGCCCCCATTTCGCTGGGCCATCGGCGCATCCGCCTTGGTGGCGGCCGGGGTGGAGGCGGAGCCGGTGGCCCCGTGCCGGAACGCCCATGCGGCGTATATTGAGAGGAAAGGCGGATGTATTGACATCAAAAGGTCGATCCCGCCTTTCATGACGCCTGACGAACCAACTCACCGGATCCGCCCCCCAGAAGGGGCTTGAGTCGTATCCGACCCGTCCGGAGGAGGACGCGATGAGGGACGTGGCGAGCAAACGGGGCGTGGAGGAGCGCCCCGTGGTCACCGAGCGGGTCGTGACACTCACCGTGAACGGCCGGTCGTACACCCTGCGCCTGGACACCCGGGTCACCTTGCTGGACGCCCTGCGGGACCGGCTGGGCCTGGTGGGCACGAAGAAGGGCTGCGACCAGGGTGCCTGCGGCGCGTGCACGGTCCACCTGGACGGCAGGAGAGTGCTGTCCTGCCTGACCCTGGCGGCCCAGGCCGAGGACCGGGCGATCACCACCATCGAGGGCGTCTCCGGCGCCGACGGGCCGCATCCGGTGCAGCAGGCGTTCATGGAGCACGACGGCTTCCAGTGCGGCTTCTGCACGCCGGGGCAGATCATGTCCGCGGTGGCGCTGATGGCCGAGGGCCGGACCGGCTCCGACGAGGAGATCCGGGAGTTCATGAGCGGAAACCTGTGCCGCTGCGGCGCCTATCCCAACATCGTGGCCGCGATACGCGAGGCGGCGTCCGGGGGAGGTCCCGATGCGCGGCTTTGACTACGTACGGGCCACCGACACCCGGGAGGCGGTACGGCTGCTGGCGGACGACCCGGCTGCGTCCTGCCTGGCGGGCGGCACGACGCAGCTCGACCTGATGAAGGACGGGGTCCTGGAGCCGCCGCGGTTGATCGACATCACCCGGCTCCCGCTGCACGGCATCGAGCGCCGCGGCGAGTCCCTCCACGTGGGGGCGCTCGCCACGATGGAGGAGCTGGCCGCCGACGCCACGGTGATCGAGCGGCTGCCCATGGTGCGGGAGTCCCTGCTGCTGGGCGCGTCGGTGCAGCTGCGGAACATGGCCACCATCGGGGGCAACCTGCTGCAGCGCACCCGCTGCCGCTACTTCCGCGACCCGACGGTCGTCGAGTGCAACAAGCGCACGCCGGGCTCCGGCTGTGCCGCGGTGGAGGGCGTGGCGCGTATGCACGCCGTACTCGGGGTGAGCGAGCGGTGCATCGCGCTGCACGCCTCCGACCTCGCCGTCGCCTTGGTGGCGCTCGACGCGGTCGTGCACGTCCAGGGGGTGTCGGGGCGTCGGACGGTCCCGCTGACGGAGTTCTACCTGACGGCCGACGAGAGCCCCGAGCGCGAGAACGTCCTGGAGCACGCCGAGCTGATCACCGAGGTCGAGATCCCGCTGCCGCCGCCGGCCGCCCGGTCGGGCTACCTCAAGGTCCGCGACCGGATGTCGTACGAGTTCGCCCTCACCTCGGCCGCGGTGCTGCTCGTCGTGGACGACGGCACGATCCGCCGGGCCCGGGTCGGGCTGGGCGGGGTGGGGTCGAAGCCCTGGCGGGCCTACGAGGCCGAGCACGTGCTGACCGACGCGCCGGCCACCACGGCCACGTTCCAGGAGGCGGCCGAGGCCACGATGCGCGACGCCTGGACCGTCCCGGGTACGGCGTTCAAGGTGCCGCTCGCCCGACGCACACTGGTGCGCCAGCTGGAGACAGTGTCAGGAGTGAGCGCATGAGCACCGTCGAGAGCAGGCCGCTGGTCGGCGCGGGCATCAACCGGGTCGACGGCCCGCGCAAGGTCACCGGCACCGCCCCGTACCCCATGGACTTCAGCGTCCCCGGCCAGGCCTACGGTGCCGTGGTGCAGAGCACCATCGCCGCGGGCCGGATCGTCCGCGTGCACACCGAGGCCGCCGAGAGCTCCCCGGGCGTGATCTCCGTACTCACCCACGAGAACGCCCCGGAGGTCGCGGCGGGACCGACGACGGTGCTCGGTGAGCCGACGCCCGCACCGCTGCGGAGCGACCGGATCATCCACCACGGACAGCACATCGCCTTCGTGGTGGCCGAGACCCCGGAGCAGGCCGCCGCCGCGGCACGCCTGGTGCGGGCCGACTACGAGGCCTCGGAGCCGCTGCTGGACCTCCAGGACCCCCGGGCCGAGCAACTCGTCGACCCGTGGGGGATGGACCACTCGCGCGGCGACGCCGCGGCGCTGGAGACCGCGGAGGTGACCCTCCGGGCCACGTACACCACGGCGGACAACACCCACAACCCGCTCGGGCTGTTCGCCACCCTCGCCGTGTGGGAGGGCGACACCCTCACCGTCCACGACACCAGCCAGTGGCCGTCGATGGTCCGCACCACCCTCGCCATGGTCTTCGGTATCCCCGAGAGCTCGGTACGGGTCCTGGTGCCCTATGTCGGCGGGGGCTTCGGCGCCGGACTGCGCGTATGGCCGCACGTGATCCTGACCGCCATGGCTGCCCGGGCGCTCAACCGCCCGGTCAAGCTGGTCCTGACGCGACCGCAGATGTTCACCTCGGTCGGGCACCGCCCCAGCGGTGTGCAGTGGCTCGGTGTCGGTGCCACGCGCGACGGCGAACTGGTCGCCCTCGACCACCGCAGCCTCAGCTCCCTGAGCATGGAGGGCGACGACTTCGAGCCGTTCGCCTCGGCAACCGCCTTCGCCTACCGGTGCCCCAACGTGATCACGCGGGACCGGCAGGCGCGGATCAACGTCGCCGTGCCGACGTCCATGCGCGCCCCGGCCGAGGCGCAGGGAAACTTCGCGCTGGAGTCGGCGCTCGACGAACTGGCCTGCAGCCTGCGCATGGACCCCCTGGAGTTGCGGCTGCGGAATCATACGGACGTCGATCCGCGCAACGGGCTGCCCTGGTCCGGCAAGGCGCTCCTGGAGTGCTACGAGGTGGGCGCCCGGCGCTTCGGCTGGTCCGACCGGAACCCCGAGCCGCGCTCCATGCGCGACGGGAACTGGCTCGTCGGTTACGGCATGGCGAGCGCGCTGTTCCCGTACTTCGCGCAGCCCTGCGCGGCGCAGGCCACCGTCAACAGCGACGGCAGCGCGTTGGTGCGCAGTGCGGCGACCGACATCGGCACCGGCACGTACACCGTGATGACCCAACTGGCCGCCGAGGAACTGGGCCTGCCCCTGGACCTGGTCCGCTTCGACCTGGGCGACTCGGACATGCCCAACTCGATGATGGCGGGCGGCTCCGGCCTGACCGGTGCGCTGGGCAACGCCGTGCACGACGCCTGCCGGCGGCTGGTGCGCTCCGTCGTGGAACTCGCGCGTGGCGACGCCGACTCGCCCCTGCTGGGCGCGTCCCCGGACGACGTGGAGTCCACCGGAGGGCGGGTCCACCTCGCGGGCCGCCCGGACCGCGGGGAGTCGTACGTCGACATCCTCGCCCGGCGCGGGCTGTCCGAACTCACGGCGAACGGGACCAGCACTCCCCCGGTCGCCACCGAGCTGGGCATGTCCCTCGCCGGCGCGTACGGCGCGAAGTTCGTGGAGGTCCGGGTCGACGCGGACCTCGGCCTCGTCCGGGTCGCGCGGGTGGTCTCCGCGATCGACGGCGGCCGCATCCTCAACGCGAAGACGGCCAGGAGCCAGATCATCGGCGGGACGGTCGGCGGCATCGGCATGGCCCTGTACGAGGACACCGTCACCGACCCGCGCACCGGGCGCGTCGCCAACGGTACGTTCGCCGACTACCTGGTCGCCGTGAACGCCGACGTACCCGAGCTCGACGTGGTCTTCGTCGGCGAGCCGGACCGCGGCACCGCGACCGGCACCAAGGGGGTGGGCGAGGTCGGCCTGGTGGGCATCGCGCCCGCGATCTCCAACGCCGTCCACCACGCCACCGGAAAACGCCTCCGCGAACTGCCGATCACCCTCGACGCCCTCCTGTGAGCCGGCGTCGCCGGCTGCCGGTACGTCGCGGCGCAGAGCCTGGAATGACCCGCTGCGACAGAAGCCGTCACCCGGACGGGACCGGAGTCTCCGGCGGAGCGGGAAGTGTCCGTCCCAGGCGGGCGAGTGGGGACAGGGCCATCAGTGCCGGCGACAGCAGCATGCCTGCGGCTGTCACCAGGAGGCTGGTGCGCGTCCCCCACACTTCCGCGAGAAGGCCGCCGAGCAGCGAGCCGAGCGGGGTCAGCCCCATGCCGACAAAGTTGATCGTCGCGGCCGCGCGGCCCTGCATCCCGTCCGGAGTGACGGTCTGCCGGACGGCCATGATCGTGACATTCACCAGCTGGCTGAAGGTCCCGAAGACGAAGTTGACCGTAAGGAGCGCCGGAACCGTCACCACGGAGGAGCCGTGCAGCGCGGGCACAAACAGGAACACGCCGTCGCCGAGTGCCGCCGCGGACACAAGCACAGCGCCGTGTCCGAAGCGGCTCGGCACGCGGGCGGCCAGCAGCGAGCCCAGGAGCGCGCCCGGCCCCGTCGCCGCGAGTGCCAGCCCGACGGCGGTGCCCGACAGGTGCAGGTCCCGGGGCAGGAACAGCAGATAGACGGTCATCACAGCCGCGAAGAAGAACTGGAAGGCGGCTGATGCGAGGCACACGGTCCGCAGTGAGGTGTCGCCGGCGACGAAGCGGAGGCCCTCATGGATCCGCCGCCAGACCCGAGGAGGACGTTCCGAGCGCTCCGGGGTGGATTCGCGGCGACCGATCCGTCGGATCGACAGGAACGACAGCGCGAAGAACACTGCGCTGGAGGCGGCGGCGATCGGCGCCGACAGCACAGACACCAACGCACCGCCGAGGGCGGGACCGCCGATCTGCGCCGCGGACCGACTGCCCTCCAGCGCGCTGTTGGCCCGCACCAACTGATCCCGTTTCACCAGCCGTACCAAAGACGCCTGGTACGCCACGTCGAAGAACACGGACAGAGCCCCGACGGCGAAGGCAACCACGAGCAGCGCCGGCAGGCCGAGCCCACCGAGGAGGCCGGCCACGGCGGCGGCGCCCAGCGCCAGGGCCCGGCCGGCGTCCGTCAGCACCATCAGCGTGCGGGTCCGCCACCTGTCCACCCACGCGCCGGCGAAGAGCGACAGCAGCAGGATCGGCGCCTGCCCCACCGCGCGCAGGGCGCCCAACTGGCCGGCGCCGGCGTCGAGCGTCAGGACGGCGAAGAGCGGCAGAACCACCAGACTTGTGTGCTCGCCCAGTTGGGAGGCCGTCTGGCCCGCCCAGAGCCTGCGGAAGTCGCCGTCCCGCCACAGGCTTGACGGAACGGGTCGACCGGAATCGGATACAGCGGAGGAAGAGGACGGCACAGGGACCCCTTGGACAACCGAAGACGAGACCCGCCAACGGGCGCACGACGGGTGCACCGACCATTTCAGGCAGCGGGAAAGGCAGGCTCGCTGTACCGCGCATCAAAGGCAGCACGCGATGACAGGCCGCTCACGGCCTCCCACGTCAACGCGCGCTCGGACGACCGACCATGTCTTCGCTCCTCGTGATTCACTCGCTGCGCGAACACTAGCTCCCGCTCGGCAGGGCACGAAAGGCGATTAAGGACCGGGCAGACGGCCGGGCGAGAACATCGACATGTCCCACCGGGCCGTGTGCTGCGTACCCTCCGTCAGCACCGTCGCCGTCCGCGACCTGGACCGGCAGGGGGACCTCTGTGCCAACATCGACGAACTGCCCCCGGACGAGTCCGGTCTCGACGATTTCCTGCTCTCGGCGGACAACGGCCCGCACGCTGCCATGACGGCCGAAATCGGGGAGTGGGTCCTCGACCGACTCCCCGACTGACCGGACGGCAGCACCCGCGCCCGACGGCTGGCGGGGCGGCACGAAACAGCGGCCGGTGCGGCCCGTCCCGGGTGGGACGGCCGCACGGCCACGGTGTGTCAGCGGTCGTCGGGCGGGCCCTACTGCGCCGCGGTGAGCGCCTCCAGGGCGCCGGCCTGGGTACGCCAGTCCGACTGGTTCGGGCTGGTGCCCGCCCAGCGCTGGCCGAGCCGGTTCAGCGGATCCCGGTCGGTGCGCCACAGGGAGTCGGCCTGCCTGGCGATGTACGCCCGGTAGGCCACCGAGCCGGTGGCGTCCGCCAGGTCGGCCAGGTGCCGGACGAAGATGCCCTTGAACTGCTTCTGGTTGTCGTCGCACGCGCGGGTGCCGGTGTCGCAGGACTCGGTCAGCACCCCGTCGCGCGTCAGCTCCGGCGCCGACAGCGCGGCGTCGGCCAGGCGCTGCGCGGTCGTCAGGTACCGGGCCTCGCCGGTGCTGCGCCACAGCTGGGTGAAGGCGCCGATCGCCAGACCCTGGTTGTAACTCCACACGGTCTGGCCGTTGTTGGCGCAGCCGGTGGTCAGCCCGTCGTTGACGAGACCGGAGGCGTTGATCAGCCCGCTGTTCAGGTACCAGCCGGCCGCCGTGCGCGCCCGGCCGCCCCACAGCGTGTCACCGGTGAGCCGCTGGTGCAGCGCCGTCGCCAGCCACAGGTACAAGCCGTTGGTCACCGCGTTCTTGTAGGTGCGCTCCCGGTCCCACCAGACACCGCCGCCGCAGGTTCCCGGGTCCCAGTACTGCTGGACGTAGGAGGTGATGGTGACCGCCTCGTCCAGATAGCGCCGCTCATGGGTGTAGTCGTAGGCCGCCACCCAGGCCACCGCCCACCACGCCGCGTCGTCGACGGCCCGGCTGACGAAGTGCCCCTCGACCGGGTCCGAGCTGCGCCCTCCCGCCGGGAAGACGCCGTTGTTCTGTTCGAAGGTGCGCGCGACGGCCCAGTCGTAGTCGTGCCGCCCGGTGCGCTGAGCGAAGTCCACCAGCGCGGTGAGCGCCACCGCCGAGTTCCACCAACTGCTCCGCCACCAGCCCTCGTTGGTCTGATACGAGGCCATGAGCGCATCGGCCGTCGCGCCGGCCCGGGTGGGCACCGGCCTGGCCCACGCCGTGCAACTGCCCTCCTGGTGCGCCGCCTCACGGCCGCAGGCGCGGACCGCCCCGCCGTAGAGCAGGCCGCGCGGGTCGCGGGTGGCGAACATGGCCGTCCGGGTGCCCGTCCGCCCCGACGGCACCGAGGTGCGGCCCAGGGAGGAGCCCTCGGACCAGGTCGCGCCCTCGTCCCAGGAGCGGTCCAGCCAGATCTCGTCGCCCGCGCCGCCGTTGCCGATGACGCCCCAGGCCATGCCGCCCCGCTGGTCCATGTGCAGGCTGATGGCACGCCCGAACAGGGTCGTCGCCGGCACCGGCTGCTCGTCGCCGGCCGCGGTGGCCGGGTCGGCGCCGTCGCAGGAGGCTCCGTCGCAGACCTGCGGGCGGAACCAGTCGGTGCAGGTGACCGCGTTCGCGTCGCCGCAGGCCCGGATCCAGCCGCGCCGGTGTCCCACCGGGTCGGTGACGTTGTACATGAGGGTGCGTGTGCCGGTCCAGGTGCCGGGGATGGCGGCCTTGCCCAGCAGTCCCTCCCAGGTGGCGCCCCGGTCCCAGGAGCGGTCCAGCCAGACCGCGTCACCGGTGACACCGTTGTCGATGCTGGCCCAGGCCATGCTGTCGGCCTCGGAGACGTGCAGCCGCAGGATCCGGCCGTTGATGTTCCGGTCGGGAACCGGGAAGGTCTCCTGGGCCGCCTTGGAGGGGTCGAGAGTGTCGCAGGCCAGCGCGCACACCGGCGTCGCGGCCCGCGCTTGGGAGGGCAGGGCGAGCAGCCCGGACAGGGCGAGCACCAGGGCCACCAGCCCGCTCAGTATGCGATGTTGACGTACTGACATGTCGGGTCCGTCCTCTTCGCGTCGGGGCGGTGGCCGGGCTCAGGGGGCCCAGGGCGCCTCGATCGCCCAGGTGGTGTCCTCGGTGAAGGTGGCCGGGTTGTCCCAGGCGTGCGAGCCGCCGGCCTGGGCCAGCCACAGTTCGGCGTTGATGTGCCGCAGGTATTGCCCGGGGAAGTTGGACGCCGCCAGCCGGATGCCGCTGCCGTTCCGGACGGGGCACCAGGTGGCGTCCTCCCGGTGGACGGTGTCGCCACCGCCCTCGCGCCGGACGCGGAAGTCGCGGTGGCGCAGGTACTCGCCCGGGTAGTTGCGGGACTCGAAGGAGTAGCAGAGCTTGTTCGCCAGCCCCGGTGTCACCTTCCAGGTGGCGTCCTGCTTGAGCACGGTCCCGCCGGCCGCGTCCACCACCTCCGTGTAGCCGAGCCCGTCGTAGTGCCTGATGTAGCGGTTGGTGTAGCCGCTGGTGGTGACGCGGATCGACACGTACTGCCCCACCGGCAGCCCGACCGGCGGGCCCACCGTGCGGGAGGCCGCGATGAGCGCCTGGTTGGCGGCGCGGACGCGGGCCTGGTCGACCTTGACGACCTGCCGGTCGTACGTCATCAGGCCGTTGGTCTCGTTCTCGACGTCGGTGATCTGCGTGTAGACGGCCGCCGAGAGCCCGGCCGCGGGCATGGAGTTCTCCCGCATGCCGTCCAGCAGCCCGACCAGCCGGTCGTTGAGGGCGGCCTGGCTCGGCTGGTCCTCGTAGCCCCAGCCGCCGCCGGGGTACCACTCGTGGCCGGAAACCCGGTAGCCGAGGCCGCCGTACTCGCCGAGCACCGAGGCGCGCACCGGTTCGGTCGGGGTGTTGCCGGGGCCGACGTAGTTGTGGTTGTCGATGACGTCGCCGTTGCCGCCGTCCTGGGCGGCGCAGCAGTTGACGCCGCTCATGTTGTCGACCAGGCGGGAGGGGTCGTAGGCCTTGACCATGTCGGCGATGCGGGCCTGGTCGTACTGGCCCCAGCCCTCGTTCTGGTCCACCCACTGAATGAGCGAGGGGGAACTGCGGTGCTGGTCGATGATCGCGCGGTACTCGCTCTCCCACTGGGTACGGGCCGCACCGTCCGGGCTCTTGGAGCTGTCCATGGAGGGCATGTCCTGCCACACCAGCAGCCCGAGCCGGTCCGCCCAGTAGAACCAGCGCTGCGGTTCGACCTTGATGTGCTTGCGGACCATGTTGAAGCCGAGATCCTTGTGTTTCTGGAGGTCGAACCGGAGGGCGTCGTCCGTGGGCGCGGTCTGGATGCCGTCCGGCCAGAAGCCCTGGTCCAGGGTGCCCGTCTGGAAGACGAACCGGCCGTTGAGGACCGGCCGGCGCACGCCGTTCACGTCCTTGACGGCGATGGACCGCATACCGGTGTAACTGCCGACCCGGTCGCCGTCGGCGCTGCCGGTCAGCTCGGCGGTGACGTCGTAGAGGAAGGGGTCCTCGGGCGTCCACAGGTGGGCGGCGGGCACCGGCACCGCGAACTCGGCGCCGACCGTGCCGGTGGCGCTGCCGACGGGCGTTGCGCCGGAGGAGACGGTGACCTTGACGCTCGCCCCGTCGGCTCCGGCGGCGCGCACGGTCACCCGCAGGGTGTTGTCCTCCAGGCGCGGCACCATGTCGAGCCGGGTGATGCGGGCCGCCGCGGTGGGCTCCAGCCAGACGGTCTGCCAGATCCCCGACGAGGCGGTGTAGACGATGCTGTGCCCGGCGTGCGGGGTGATGTCCTGGATGCGCTGCTTGCCGATGGCCTGGCCGCCGGTCTCGGTCGGGTCGTACGCGGAGACGACGATCGTGTTGGTGCCGCCGTTGAGCAGGGGGGTGATGTCGTAGGAGAAGGCGTCGTAGCCACCGCGGTGGACGGACCCGGCCTGCTGTCCGTTCACCCGGACGGTGGTCTCCCAGTCGGAGGCGCCGAAGTTGAGCTGGACCCGTCGGCCGCTCCAGCCCGGGGGCACCGTGAAGGTGCGCCGGTACCAGAGCCGGTCGTTCTGGGTGATCTTGCGCTGGATGCCGGAGAGGGCGGACTCGGGGACGAAGGGGACCCGGATCTGTTCAC
Source organism: Streptomyces sp. NPDC091412 (assembly GCF_044756885.1). NCBI lineage: Bacteria > Bacillati > Actinomycetota > Actinomycetes > Kitasatosporales > Streptomycetaceae > Streptomyces > Streptomyces sp. NPDC091412. The sequence continues at coordinate 49,397 of NZ_JBIVTV010000008.1, forward strand.
CGAAGGCGGCGGGCTGCCCGGCGTCGCGGGAGGTGACCGCGAAGTCCCAGATGCCGTTGAGGTTGAGCCAGTCGGGGCGGGTGAGCTGGGGCCGGGGGTATTCCGGCAGCGGAGCGTCGACCGGGACCTGGTTGGTCCAGGGCGTCGTCATCGGCGCGGGCTTGGGGGCCCAGGCCGCGGTGGCGGCGCGGCTCGGCACCGCGCCGTCCACGACCAGCACGGCGGCGGCCGCCACCAGCGCCGCGCCGCAGGCCATCAGGCGCCGCAGGGCCTGCCGCGGTCGGGGAAGGGGGAACCTCCAGGGGGTTGGGCGTCTCGCCACGGTCGTCACTCCCGCCGTCCTATGGGGGTTGGTGTCCTGTGCATGACATTCCACGCGCGACAGGTCAGCCCGCTCCCGCGCGACGGCAAAGGCTCGGACTCGCCGGAGGGGTTTCCCTGTCTGGGTCGTGATCCCGCCCGGTGCGGTACAGGTACAGGGGGCTTGGGCGGACGCGGTGTGAGAGCGCTCTCAAACGGTAGTGCTGTGCATAAAGGGCGTCAACGGAGCACACGCGCACCGGAGTTGAAGAAAAGGCCGCGGCCGGCACGGTCGGTCGGAACGCTGACCGTCGACGGCGGCCGGGGCGCTCGCCGCAGCCCCGGCCCCGTCGGCGACCGCCTCGGACGGCACGTAGATTTCATGGACATGACACCTATGTGACAGCCCCTCAACTCCCTTGCCTCTGCGGCTCGTTTGCCACACGCTTATCTCGTCCCTGGGCGGAACGCAACGCTCCAGGGGCGAGTGCGCCTTGGCGTGCGCACCCCCCACAACGCGCGCCACACCCCGGCGCGCCTGCCTGAGGAGGACTCCCTCACATGGCACCACCGCGTAGCAGGAAGATCCGCTTCGCCGCCCTCACTGGCGTCACAACCGCCGCTCTCCTGGGCGGACTCACCGCGCTTCCCGCCCAGGCCGCCCCGGCGGAGGGCAGAGTGCTCGCCGCCGGCTCACCCACGGCGGTCAAGGACAGCTACATCGTCACCCTCAAGAAGAACGCGGGCTTCACGTCCGCTTCGAGCCAGGGCAAGGGCCTGATCACCAAGTACGGCGGCAGCGTGAAGAAGACGTTCGGCAGCGCGCTGAACGGCTACACCGCGCACCTCTCGGCGACCGAGGCCAGGAGGCTCGCTGCCGACCCGGCGATCGCCGCGGTGGAGCAGGACCAGACGGTCCACCTCAACAACACCACCCAGACCAACGCGCCCTGGGGCCTGGACCGGATCGACCAGGCGTCACTGCCGCTCTCCGGCACCTACACCTATCCGGACTCGGCGGGCAGCGGCGTGACCGCGTACGTCATCGACACCGGTGTCCGCATCACGCACAGCCAGATCAGCGGGCGGGCCTCCTACGGCTACGACGCCGTCAGCGGCGGCACACCGTCGGACGGCAACGGTCATGGCACCCATGTCGCCACCACCATCGCGGGCTCGACCTACGGCGTCGCCAAGAACGCCAGGATCGTGGCGGTCCGCGTGCTCGACTCCAGCGGCTCGGGCACCACCGCCGGTGTCATAGCCGGGGTCGACTGGGTCACCAAGAACCACACCGGTCCCTCGGTCGCCAACATGTCGCTGGGCGGCGGGGCCTCCGCCTCCCTGGACACGGCCGTACGCAACTCGATCGCCAGCGGCGTGACCTACGCGATCGCCGCGGGCAACTCCAGCGCAGACGCCTCCACCTCGTCCCCCGCACGGGTCACGGAGGCGATCACCGTCGGCGCCACCACCAGTACGGACGCCAGGGCCAGCTACTCCAACTACGGCTCGGTCCTCGACCTCTTCGCCCCCGGCTCCTCGATCACGGCGGGCTGGAACACCAGCGACACCGCCACCAACACCATCTCAGGTACGTCGATGGCGACGCCGCACGTAGCGGGCGCGGCCGCGATCTACCTCGCGAGCCACACCTCGGCCACCCCGGCGCAGGTCTCCACGGCTCTGGTGAACGGCGCCACCTCGGGCGTGGTCACCAGCCCGGGCACCGGCTCGCCGAACAAGCTCCTGCGGATCGTGCCCTGAGCCTCTGAGCCTCTGACCGAGTGTTTCCCGGAGCCGTCCGTGGCTCCGGGAAACACTTGTCCGCCGCGACCGGACAGCTCTTGGCCAGGAGCAGCCCCGGGCGCGGTCACGCTCCGGCGTGCCGGTCCCGCCCCGGATCGCCTGTGACGCATACGCTGCGAAGACGCCCGGCCGGGCCTCCCTGATACCGCGTACACACAGGGGAATGCCGCTCAGTGGCGGCTCTCCCCGTCGGCCCGGACGGCGCAGTTGCCGGATGCAGGAAGGGTGTGGCATGAGGTCCCCAGGCGTGCACCTACGGGAGATCACCGACGACAACCGGGATGTCGTTCGTGCCCTCCGCGTCCGCCGTGACCAGAAGCAGTTCGTCGCCTCCGTGTCCAAGTCGCTCAAGCAGGCGGCAAAGACGCCGGAGGCCAATCCCTGGTACCGCGCCGTATACCGTGGCGACGAGCCAGTGGGCTTCGTGATGCTGTCCTGGAAGCCGCCGACCGGTCTTTTCAAAGGGCGGCACTTCCTCTGGCGCCTGCTCATCGACAAGCGATACCAGAAGCGAGGGATCGGCAGGGAGGTGCTCACACAGATCGCCGACCTGGTTCGCACGGACGGCGCCACCGAACTGCTGACCAGCTACGACCCCGGCGACGGCGAACCGTGGCCCTTCTACCAGAAGTTCGGGTTCGAGCCCACCGGGGAGATCGACGACGGCGAGATCGTTCTGCGGCTCACCTTCCCAGCTCGGTGAGATCACACAGGAAGCGGTGGACGGAAGCGACCTCCACTGGTCGGATGACGAAGCACTTCAGAAATCCAGGTCGAGGTAATCAATTTCGTTGATCGCCACGTCCGACAGTCCCAAGGCGCGTACTCCGCCGTCCTGGAAATAGACCTCTTTGAATCCTTCGGCGATGATGTGGCGCATCTGCGGGTCGCCGGCTCCCGTTTCGCGGGCGTCGAACAGACGCTGCGCGTACGACGGGGGGAGGTGCACGGTGAGGCGGCGGAAGCGTCCGTCGTCGGTCGTGCCCACCGGCGCGGTGTACCCGAAGCGCGCCCGCGTCTCCACCGTAATCCCGCCGGTGGCGGCGGCCTGCTTGCGCCGCCGCTTGCGGACCTGCGGCTGCCAGCGCGACCGCACGGCCGCGTCGATCTTCTGCTGGATCTCCTTCGGCGGGTGCTTGCGGGCGCCACGCCGGTAGCGGTTGACGGAGTCGGCGGTGACGCCGAGTTCCGCGGCGACGGCCTGCGCGGACTTCAACTGCTTGAGCAGGAAACCGATCTGGCCCTTCAACGTCGTGGGCGGCTTCCGCGTGAAAGCCTCCCGCTCGGCACGCTCGATCGCGTCCTCGATCTCTCCCACAGCGTCAGTTCCCTTCGGAGGCATAGTCCTTGCCGTTGGAGTGGTTCAGCGTCCGCTCCAGACCGGTGTCGGCTTCGAGGTGCGGGGCGACGACGCTCGTGTCTGCCACGGCCTATTCGCCTTCGTCCAGGACGGCGTCGCCACCCTTGATGTGCCGGGCGGGGTTGAGGCCCTGCTCCATCAGGTCGACCGCCCACGCCATCTCCCGCACTCCTTCGACCTTGGCCAGGCCCGGAGTGGATCCGAGACGGAAGGCGCCGGGGATCGGCTTGCCGCTGGTGCTGTAGGGCAGGAAGTCCAGCGGGCTGCGGCCCGGCGAGGGGTAGACGACGCAGTCGGACAGCACCGCGAGCGGGTACAGGCCGGTGAACTCCGCCATCCTGAGCATCTTGCGGTGCATGTTGACCCGGGCCTTGCTGATGACGGCGGCGCGGAGGTCCGGTCGCCAGGTCGGGCGTTCCAGGGCCGGCCAGCGGTCGCCGTCCTTGTAGTGCCGTCCCTGCGGGCGCTCGCGCAGCTTGCCCACACCGCCCTTGACGGTCGCCTTGATGGCCGCGAGGACGGCCGCCGAACCGGGGTCGGCCTGCTTGTGCCGCTCCATTGCCGCAAGGAATTCGGTGTCGCTGAGGTCCTTGGTGACGCCCAGGTCGGCGAGGGTGTCGACGTAGGCGGTCCTGAGCCGGTCGTGCCACGGGTCCAGGTACGCGCCGGTCTCGCGCCTCAGGAACGCCTCGGTGGGCCGGACGTTGTGGCCGAGCTCCTGGGCGTAGGCGACGGTGTGGGTCTGGTACCAGGCGGGTCCCGTGGGCCGGAGGCCAGAGGGGGTGAACGGCGAGGGCAGGCGCGGGTCCAGCTCGATGTGGGACAAGTCCACGAACCATGCGCCGGGGATGCGCTTGTCGAAGTGCGGATGCTGGACGTGCTCCGGGCCGGACAGGCCGACCATCAGGCGGGACGAGGCCGCCAGGAAGGCGGTGTTCAGGTCCAGGCCGACCACCCACGGAAGGGCTGCCTCCTCGCCGGTGAGCAGGTCGAGGTCGCGCGCCCACTGGTACGCCTCCTCATCCAGGAAGCCGCCCTCCCAGCCGGAGTTGACGACGACGGGGTGCTCCTGGGTGGCCTCCGGCGGCGCCGGGTCGACCGGCTCCGTCCCGAGCGACCCGGGGTTGTGGCCGGAGACCCAGTTACCGGTCGCGCGGTCCTGCACTGCCCTCGTGGGCGGGCGCAGCGCAGTCATCAGCTCCAGCCCGGACACGGCCGTAGAGCCGCGAGGGGTGATCACGCGCTGGGCGTAGATGCCCAGGACGCGTGCGATGTCGGCAGGCTCCATGTCCGTGACTCCCGGCCAGGCCCGGGTGTCGAGCGCGTCCCACGACAGGACGGCGAGCTGCACGCACTGCCGCTGCCCGGCCTGCGCGGGGCGGTAGATCCGCGCCCACGGCCCGAACCCGCGCTGCGTCAGCTTCCACTTCGCGCGGGTGACCTGTTTGACCACGGGATGGTCGTCGGGCAGACGCAGGGAGCGGCGCTGCTCGTGGCCCTCCAGACGCTCCGGCAGCCCGAGCTTCACGGCGGCCGCCGCGGTGAGCACGATCAGCGGGTCGCTTTCCTTCCCGTTGCGATGCAGCTTCGGCGCACCGAGCCCGGACTCGCGCAGCGTCCACTCCACCAACTGAGGGATGGTGGTCGCCGGACAGTCGCAGACGATCCCGTTCACGCCGTAGGCGGAGCCGTCACCGTCGAGCACGGCGAGCGGCCCGTGCGGGAACCGCGGGTCCAGCGCGGGCTGGGTGGTCTTCTTGGCGACCGGGCGGCGTGACGATGTGACCGGGCGGCGGACGGCCGGACGTTCCGGCGCGGCTGGGGCAGCGGGTGCCTGCATTGGTGCGGTGGTCTCCGCCTCGGGCTCGGCCGGGGCGAAGAACGCCTCCGGAAACGGTGCCGACTGGGGCGAGGAGGCCGGGGCGGGCGTGGCAGTGGGAGTGGCGCTGCTGGCGGGGTGGGCCGGGTGGGCGGAGTGCTTCGCCGCCCAGCCCTTCAGCAGCCGCTGGTAGGCGGACAGGCGCGGCTCCTTCGGCTCGGAGCGGCCGTTCTCCCAGTTCTTGACCGTCTGCGTCGACGTCTTCAACGCGACCGCGAGGCGGGCCTGTGTGATCCCGGCGGCCTCACGCAGCCGGGCGCGCTCAGACGGAGGCGGGAGCTGTGGCTCCTCCTCCAGCAGCGCGTCGACCGACGCGAACAGCTCTTCCTCGGTTGCCATCTCCATACCTCCACCCCGACGCTAGCATCATTTAGCCTTGTTATTAGCCAAGTTGTTTAACTCGATCTGATGATGCTGGTGGGTGATCGCAAGCGACGAGGTGTCGGCGCGTGACGTCCTGTGACGGCGAATACTGGGCCCGTGCCATCGAACGTCGAGCGTGGCAACTCCGCTCCCCACACAATGGCCGTATGGCATTCGTCTTCTTCATGACCCTGCCCGGGCTGGTCGTTGCCCTGACCTTGGTCGCCTTTGTCGACCAGCTGCTGTTGCGCGCGGGGCGGGCCGGGGTGTTGCCGTGGCGGAACGGCGCGCGACAGGGCCAGATTTCGGCGACCGGGTTCGAGCAGCTCCACGCGAGTCTTTCGCCGGGCAAGCAGAACGAGCTGAAGGAGCGGCAGTCGGCACTGGTCATGCCCGACAACGAGGATGACGGGGCACCGCCGAACAGGACAAGGGTGGACCTGGACGGAGGAACTGCGGTCGTCCGGATGCCTCGCCTCGGTCACTGGGAGGCTCGCTCGAACGCAAGCCGGCTCGGTCCTTTTGGAGTGGGACGCCCGTATGGCCGGCGTCGCGCCGGCTCTCGGGCGCCCAGGCACCTCCCGTACGGCGCCGGTGGTCTCACCCGGTGAAGAGCTGCTTGGCCTTCAGGACGAGTTCGTAGAGGCCGTAGCACAGGGGCGCCCCCACCCACAGCCAGGAGAGGGTGATCAGTGCTCGCCGGTCAGGCGGGCTGCTCGCGTCGGCCATCGGCGGCCTCCTTCGGTGCGGGAATGTGGTGGCGGGGATGGACGGGCCGTACGAACTCGTTGGCGATGAACCCGATGACGAGCAGTCCGATCATGATCATGAAGGACAGACCGTAGAGGGACGACCCGTGCTTGCCAGCCTCCTCCTGGCGGTCGGCGATCCAGTTCACGATCAGCGGGCCGAGGACGCCGGCGGTCGACCACGCGGTGAGCAGCCGGCCGTGGATCGCGCCGACCTCGTAGCTCCCGAACAGGTCCTTCAGATAAGCGGGGATCGTCGCGAACCCGCCCCCGTAGAAGGAGAGGATCACGAGTGCGCACAGGATGAACAGCGGCTTGGACGAGTCGCCGAACGACGCGATGAGCAGGTACATGAGCGCGCCGACGCCCAGGTAGACGCGGTAGATGTTCTTGCGTCCGATCAGGTCCGAGGTCGAGGACCAGCCGATGCGGCCCGCCATGTTGGCCGCCGACAGCAGGGCGACGAAGCCGGCGGCCGCGAACGCCGACACCGGGGTGGAGCTGTCCGCGAAGAAGTCCGTGATCATCGGAGCGGCCTTCTCGAGGATGCCGATGCCGGCGGTCACGTTCATGCAGAGCACGAGCCACAGGCACCAGAACTGCGGGGTGCGCACGGCACTGCGGGCGGAGACCTGGGCGCCGGCAAGGGCACTCGGCCCGGCCTCGGCCGGCTTCCTGGCGGGCGGAACCCTCACCAACAGGACACCCAGGGACATGAAGACGGCGTACACCAGCCCGTGCACGAGGAAGGCGCGGGCGATGCCCGAGTGATCGGTGCCGAACGAGTCCAGCATCTGCGCCGACCAGGGCGAGGCGATCAGCGCGCCGCCGCCGAAGCCCATGATGGCGATGCCGGTGGCCATGCCGGGCCGGTCCGGGAACCACTTGATCAAGGTGGAGACGGGCGAGATGTAACCGATGCCCAGTCCGATGCCGCCGACGAACCCGTAGCCGAAGACGATCAGCCAGTACTGCTCGGTCTGCGCCCCCAGGGCGGCCAGCAGGAAACCGGAGGAGAAGCAGACCAGGGCGACGGTCATCGCCCAGCGCGGTCCGTTGCGCTCCACGAGCGTGCCGCCGAACGCGGCGGACAGACCGAGCATCACGATGGCCAGTTGGAACGGCAGCGCGCTTTCGGTGCCGTCGAGGTGGAGGGCGGACTCCAAGGGCGGTTTGAACACGCTCCAGGCGTAGGCCTGGCCGATGGAGAGGTGGACGGACAGAGCGGCGGGCGGAACCAGCCAGCGACTCCATCCCGGGGGAGCAACAGGAGGACTCATGATCCCGGACGGTACGAACCCCGCACCTGGTTGAACACCATCCGGTCGACCGTATGCGGTAAGCGGTATCCATCGTGCGACGAACGGTTCTTGAGGGCCAGAGGGAACTGATCGAGTGATCGGATGCAGGCGGAGATGCGGTCGTTCGATCAAACGGCGATCGAGGTGTCCATATGGCTTGACCGAGATCAGTCAGTCGGCCACCCTACGGGGAGGCACCACTCGGGGCGGAGACCCGTCGCACGACGCGCGCGTGGCCTGCCCCACCCCATGCCGCTCCCTCCTCAGAGAGGACCCACATGCCCCACCGCCCCTCCGGCGCCCGTCTCGGCGCCGTGCTCACCTGCGCGGTGGGAGTCGCGCTGGCCGCCACCGCCACCGCGTCCCCCGCCCTCGCCGACAGTGCCCCGCACGGACATCGCTACTACCTCGACTGCTCCGCGGACGGCGGACCGGGCGACGGCAGTCACGCGCACCCCTGGACCTCCCTGGCTCAGGCCGGAGCCCATCGCTACGGCCCTGGCGACCAGTTGCGCATCGCGCGCGACACGACCTGCACCGGCACCCTCGCCCCGGCCGGCGCCGGCTCCGCCGCCGCGCCCATCCGGATCGGCGCCTACGGCACCGGTGCGCTGCCGCATCTGGAGGGCGGTGGCCTGCACGACACAGTGCTGCTGCGCAACATGGAGTACGTCGAGGTCCGCGACCTGGAGATCACCAACTCGGGCGGCACGCCCGGCACCGAGCGCAACGGCGTCCGGCTGGAACTGGCCGACCACGGCATCGGCCACCACTACGTGCTCTCCGGCCTGGACGTGCACGCGGTGCGCGGCGGCGACTTCAAGACCCTCACCGGCTCCAGCGGCATCCAGATCGACGTCGCCGGCACGACGACCGCGAGCGCCTTCGACGACGTGCGGATCACGGGGAACCACATCCGGGACGTGGACCGGGAGGGCATCTACTTCAAGTCGACGTTCTCCCGTCGTGACCTGGTGGGCGACCAGCAGGACCCCAAGGTCTACCCGGGCCCGTGGACGCCGAGCACCCGTGTCCGCATCGACCACAACACGCTGACGTCGATCGCCGGTGACGCGATGAAGCTCGACACCACCTCGGGGGCGGTCGTCGAGCACAACCGGGTGGACGGCTTCCAGCTGCGCTCCAAAGTCGCCAACGCCGGCATCTGGACCTTCAACACCGACGACACCCTCATCCAGTACAACGAGGTGTCCGGCGGCGGCAACAGCCTGGACGGCATGTCCTTCGACGCCGACGGCGCCTCCAACCACACCGTGTTCCAGTACAACTACAGCCATGACAACAAGGGCGGCTTCCTGCTGAACTGCCCGTACAGCGGCGCGAAGACCGTCGATGTCGTCGCCCGCTACAACATCAGCCACAACGACGGCGCCCGGCTGCTGCAGAACTGCTGGGGCCCGATCCTGAACACGCAGATCTACAACAACACCTTCCTCAACAAGGAAGCCGTCCCCACCTACCTGGTGCAGGACGACGCCGGTTCGCCTGCCACCACCCGGCACGAACTGACGATCCGCAACAACGTCTTCGCGGGTCCGGGGGACACCACCGCCGACTCCTACCGCTTCAAGAACCCGACGCCGGACCTGCACTTCGACCGCAACGTCCTGTACGGCATCCCGGGCGGCGTGCCCGCCAACACCGACGGGAGCGGCACGAACCCCGGCGGCAGCACCGCGGACCCGAAGCTGATCGCCTCCCTGGCGGGCTCCGACACCTCCGACCCCGGCTCATTCCGCGTCGCCAGGGAATCCTCCGCACTCGGCCTGGGCGTGCCCGTGCCGGACTCGGGCCGCCACGACTACTTCGGCTTCCCGATCCCGAAGCAACACCCCGCCGCCGGCGCGTACCAGGGACCGCCGGTCCGCTGACCCCCGGAGGGCGCAGAGCCCACGGGTCCGCAGACCCGGAAGGGCGGGCTCGCGGGCCGGTTCGCAGGCACAGCAGGCTCTCCAGGCGAGTCCGCCATGGGCGGCGCGGGGGCGGAGCCCGGCGATGAACTCGTGACGTCCGGCAACCTGCGTCTTCTCTCCACCCGGTGTACGGGCGACATACCTGAGGCGTCCACACACCGTTCCCGCCCGGGCGGGAGTGAACAATGCGAGACAAGTCGGCAATGTGTCTTGCCAGGTTGGCCGGGCTGTCGGAAAGCTGCAGGCGCCATCGATCAGTTGCCGCCACCACGCTCCCCCACCGCAGGCGGACCTCCACCCGCTCGTTCCCACCGCGATCTCGGACCTTCCCGCTGTGCGTCCGATGGCTGCCGCTACCGGTCACCCCTGCCCCGAGGGGGCCGCCGGCCCGTGCTGCTGCCGTGCTCCGGTCCGAGTGCCACATCGAGAGGATCATTCGCATGTCGCATGCCGACGAGCCCACCGAACACCTTCCCGAGACCAACCCCGACGGCTCGCTGGCCGGCACAACCGGCCGCATCCCGCGAGGCGTTCCCGCGTCCCTCTTCCGCTCGGGCATGAGCCGGCGCCGGCTGCTGCAGGCGGCCGCGGCGACGGCGACGGCCGTGGCGACCACCGGCCTCACCACGGCGGGCACCGGCAAGGCCGCGGCCGCGCCGGCCGATTCGGCAGCGGTCGCCACCGGATTCACCGGCACGATCGCCGATCTCAAGCACGTGGTGATCCTGATGCAGGAGAACCGTTCCTTCGACCACTACTTCGGCATGCTCCCGGGTGTCCGCGGCTTCGGCGACAAGCAGGCCCTGCGGTACCCGGACGGCACCACCGTCTTCCAGCAGCCGGACGCCAAGCGGACCGACGGCGGCCATCTGCTGCCCTTCCGTCTGGAGACGGGCAAGTACAACGCGCAGAACGCGGGTGGCCTGCCGCATGGCTGGTCGGACGGCCACAACGCCTGGGCGACGGGCAAGAACAACGGCTGGGTCGCCGCCAAGGGCGAGCAGACCATGGGCTACTTCACGGGCGAGGACATTCCCTGGCAGTACGCCCTGGCGTCCGCATACACGGTCTGCGACCACAACCACTGTTCGATCGCCACCAGCACCAGCCCCAACCGCATCTACATGTGGTCCGGCGGCATCGACCCGACCGGCGCGAACCAAGGACCGGCCATCAACAACGGCGGGGACTACGGCTACCGGTACACCTGGGAGACCTACCCCGAGGCCCTCCAGAAGGCCGGGGTGTCCTGGCAGATCTACGTCAACAACGACACCGACAGCAACTGGCTCGGTGACTACACCGACAACACCGTACGTTCCTTCGCGTCGTTCAACCCGGCGCAGTCCGGTGCCGACACCTCCCCCGACGGGCTGCTCGCGCGCGGCAACGTGCTGCGGACTCACACCAAGCCGACCGGGCCCAACTCCAACCAGAACGTCGACTACGTCCTCAAGGACTTCATCGACGCCTGCAAGCCCGGCGCGGAGCGCCCGCTGCCGGAGGTCTCCTGGGTCGTCGCCCCGTACCTGTGGTCGGAGCACCCGGCCGGCGCTCCCGACTACGGCGCCGTGTACGCCGACCGGGTCATCCGGGCGCTGCACGAGAACGAGGAACTGTGGAAGTCCACTCTGCTGATCCTCACCTTCGACGAGAACGACGGCTACTTCGACCATGTGCAGGCGCCGCTGCCGGAGCCCGGCACGGAGGGCGAATTCGTGCAGGGGCTGCCGATCGGTCCGGGCGCTCGGGTGCCGATGATCCTGGTCTCGCCGTGGACGCGCGGCGGCTGGGTGTCCTCGGAGGTGTTCGACCACACCTCGCTCGTCCAGTTCCTGGAGCACTGGACCACGAGCCTGGGCAAGCCGGCGCTCTGTGAGAACGTCAGCGAATGGCGCCGGACGGTGTGCGGTGACCTGACCTCGGCGATCGACTTCTCCTCGGCCGACACTTCACTGCCCGAGCTGCCGTCGGTCGATGTACTGGTCGCTGCCGCGGAGCACGACCGGACGCTGCCGTCGATCGCCAAGGCGATACCGGCCACGGGGCAGCAGTCGATGCCGGTGCCGCCGTCCGGCCGGCTGAAGGCGAGGCCCGTGCCCTACCAGCAGCACGCCACCGTGGCCGTCGACCGCTCCAGCGGCAAGGTCACCGCGACCCTCACCAACGAGGGTGCGCGGGGTGTGAGCATGCAGGTGTTCCCGGACGCCTACCGCGACTTCGAGGCGACGCCGTTCACCGTCACCAAGGACGGCGCCAAGCGCTACGTGTGGGACACCGCGACGACGGACGGGAAGTACGCCTTCAGCGTCTACGGCCCCGACCGGTTCGTGCGGTCCTTCGCCGGAAGCGTCGTCCCGGGCGGCCGGAACGCCGGCGCCGTCCCGCAGGTCGAGGCCGAACTCGTGCCCGGACACCGTACGCTGCGGCTCCAGTTGTCCAGCGGTGGACGCGACCAGGTCCGCTTCGCCCTGGCGGCCAACGACTACGAGGGCGGCCACAGGACGGTGTACGTCGGTCAGGGCAAGCCCGCGGTCGTGGAATGGCCGACCGACCAGGACGGCTACTACGACGTGGTCGTCACCGCGGCCGACGGCTTCCGCTACCGCTTCGCGGGCCGGATCGGCTGACCCGCAGCCCACAGACCCGGCGGGCTCTCCCACGTCGCGTGAGCTCGCCGGGGCAGCGGACGGTCTGACCTCAGAAGTCATGTGCTCCGGGTGATGCAGGCGCTCAGGCGGTGCCCTGACGGCCGCAGGAGGCACGTACCTTCAGTTCGGGGAGCAGTTCCAGCCGGTGGATCGGGAGGGCCGAGCCGTGCCGCAGCCGCCTCAGCAGCAGGTCGACGGCGGCGGCGCCGACGGCCCGCTTGGGCGGGGCCACGGCGGTCAGCGGCGGGGCACCGAGGGCCGCGAAGACGTCGTCGTAGCTGATCAGCGCCAGGTCCTCGGGGACGGACAGGCCGCGTGCGCGCAGCAGTGCCGGAAGCTGGATGGCGTCCTGGTCGTTGTGCACGAGCGCGGCTCGCACGCCCCGGCCGACGGCCTCGGCCAGTTGGCCCGCCACCCGCTCGGGGGCCGTGGCGGGATCGTCGATGTCGATCACCGGCTGCGGTGTCAGGCCGAGGGTGGCGCAGCCTTCGGCGTAACCGCTGCGTACTTTCAGCGCCGTCCAGGTGTCGCGGCGGGCGGCGAGGGCGACGGTGTCATGGCCGAGCGCGGCCAGGTGACGCAGGGCGAGCAGCACGCCGTGATGGTGGTCGGAGCTGACCGAGTCGAGTTCCGCGGCAGCCGTGCCGACGGCGGCCCGGCGTTCGACGAGCACGGTCGGGACCGGCAGTTCGTTGAGCCAGAGGCGGTCGTCCGGGTTGCTCGTGGACATCCAGTTGGGTGTGAGCATGAGTCCCTCGGCGCCCGACTTGAGCAGTTGTTCCGCTTGGCCGCGGTCCGCGCCGGGGTCGTAGGACGAGATGCCGAGCACCAGGTGGGCTCCGGCGTCGGCGGCTGCGGCGCGCGCCCCGGCGATCACCTCGTCGAAGTACTGGCTGACGGTGTGGCTCACCGTGGGCACGATCAGGCCGAGAGTGCGGGCGTCGGCCTCGGCGCCTGCTCGCTCGTCCGGTACCGAGACCGAGCCGTGCGAGCGGCGCAACAGGCCTGTCTCGGCCAGGGTCGCCACGTCCCGGCGCACGGTGACCGCCGGAAGGTCCAGACGGGCCGCGAGGTCTGTCACCCGAACCGTGCCGAGCTTGCGCACGATCTCGAGGATCCGCGTCCGGCGCTCGTCAGCCGCGATCGACATGACGGTCCCCTTCTCCCTGATCTGACTCAACACGAGTCTAGCGTTCGATACATTACTGATCTATTGCTCATTAATTTGATCAGTCCTCGTCGGAGGTGACGGTCACCCCGTCCGCGCGGATGAGGGCCTCGCTGCGGCTGCCGTCCGGCCAGTGGACGCGCAGCCGGGGACCCGTCGGTGCGGCCTCCACCGCGACCCGCGCGGCCGGCGGCGCGGTCCCGGCTCCGCTCAGCCGGACCGCCGAGACGAACAGGCACTCCTCCCCCGTGACCGTGCCGGTCAGCACCGGGACCGCGGCCGCGGGCCCGAACGCGGTGCCCGCAGGCACGGGCTCGGTCGTGGCGGCGTCCAGGCCGTGCAGGGCGACTGCCTCGGAGACCAGCGCGGACCCGGTGACCCGTACCCGTGCTCCGCCGCCGGTCACAGCCGTCTCCACCGCGCTCCCGGCCACGGCCCATCCCGTGTGCCGTACCCCGGTCCCGCCGGAGGCGCCGGTGACCAGGTGCGCGTGGATCTCCTCGGCTCCGGCGGCGAGCACCAGGGAGGTGACGCCGACGCCCGGCAGTGCGGCCCCTCCGAGGCGGGGCCGGTGGGCGGAGGCCGCCCAACCGGGTCCCGTGCCGAGCGGGACGATCGGGCCGCGCTCGCTCGCCTCGCCGCCGTCCAGCAGCGCGAAGTGGTTGTCGGCGGTGCCCTCGAAGGCCGGTCCGGTGGCGGTGGAGTACGCCAGGCGCGCGTACAGCGGGTCGTCCGGCAGGACCTCGTCGGCCGGCTGGTTGTCGCTGCCGTGGTTGTGCACGCGTACGAGTCCGTCGGCGGCCGTGGACTGGATCAGCCAGCCCGCTCCGCGCACCGGGACCACGGCGTCGCCGCGCTCGGCCGGCGCGGGTTCCTCCACGGCCGTCCACACGGGGTGGCCGGGCGGCAGCAGCAGGCCGAGGAAGCCCTTGCTCGCCCAGTACGGCGAGGCGGGGCCCGAGTACGGCTGCACCAGCGCAGGCCAGGAACCGAACCAGCCGAGCGTGAGCAGGCCGTCGCCGTCCACGGCGCCGTGGTCGAGGAAGTGGCGCAGGGTGCCGGAGGCCAGCCGTCGTGTGGTGCCCGGACTCAGCGGGGTGTGGCCGGTCAGGGCGCCGGCCCACGGTGCGGCGGCGGAGGCGAACCGGTAGATGAGCGAACGGCCCTGGTGCAGCGGGGCGCCGTCGCCGCCGAAGGTGTGCGCGTACTGCCCGAGGTGGGCGGCGAGCCGGGTGCCGTAGCGGTCGAGCAGCCGCCCGTCGTCCGTCAGGTGGGCGTGCAGGACGGGGTAGAGGTGGAAGGCCCACCCGTTGTAGTGGTCGACGGCGCGCGGCCGTCCGTCGGTGTACCAGCCGTCGCCCAGGTACCACTGCTCGATCCTGGACAGCCCCTGGGCGACGGCGCGTTCGGCGGCCTCGGTGTGGTGGCCGGTCTCGGCGAGGAATCCTCCGACGGTGACCTGGAAGAGCCACCAGTTGTTGTCGACGGGGGTGTGGCGCAGCGCGCCCGCGAGCCAGTCGGCGGCGCGGGTGCGGGTCCGTGCGGGGAGGCGGTCCCACAGCCAGGGCCGGGTCAGACGGAGGGCGAGTGCGACGGAGGCCGCCTCCACCATGGCCTGTCCCCGGTCGGTGACCGCCGGCCAGGCGACCGGATCACGACCGGTCAGTTCCCTTTCCCCGGTGGGGCACCGCGTTCCCGCGGCCAGCCCCTCGGCGTACCGGTCCAGCAGTCGCTGCGGGTCCTGCCCGCCGGCGCCCGCGACTCGGAGGGCGGCCAGCAGGAAGGTGCGGGCGTAGCCCTCCAGCGCGTCCGACCGCGGGCCGGACCAGCTCGGGCGCGGGCCGGGCAGCGCGATCAGGGCGTGGTCGGGCCCGGCGTGCCGCAACGCCGCGGTGAGCAGCCTGTCCGCGACGGCCTCCCAGTGGGCGCGGGTCCAGCCCGTGTACGGGCTGAGCGAGCGGTCCTCGGGTGGGAGGGACGTGCGCGGCATGGCGGGGCTCCTTGCTCGGGGTGCCGAATCTAGAAGTCGCCCGATCGATCGTCAATGCAATCGATCGAATGATCTGAACAGGGGGCGCCCACACCTCGCCAACGCCACAAATCCGCAGAATATCCAAGTTCCTCACCCCCCGCCCTCCTGATCATATGAGATCGTTCGATCGAAAGGTATTGACTTCGATCTGAAGCGTTCCCAAGATGTGCGGTACCCGGGCCCGACAGCCCCGGAGCCCGGCCGGCCTCGCCGCCGCCGGCTCCGCACCGGGCACACTTCACCCGTCCCGTCTCCCAGGAGCCGAGCCATGTCCGCTGCCCCCACCCGCAGTCGCACAGCCCTCCGCGCCGCCGCCGCGCTCACCGCCGCCGCGCTGTCCGCCACCCTCCTCGCCGCCTGCGGCAGCGACGACGACAGCCCGGCGTCCGGCTCGGGCAAGCCCGTCGACATCACGTTCTGGGGCTGGGCGAAGGGCACCCAGCAGGTGGTGGATGCTTTCAACGCCTCCCACAAGGACGTGCACGTCAGCTACGAGGAGATCCCCTCCGGTTCGGCCGGCGGCTATGCGAAGCTCTCCAACGCGGTCAAGGCCCACAACGCCCCCGACGTGTTCAACGTCGAGTACCCGCAGCTGCCGGACTTCGTCAGCCAGGGGGCCGTCCAGGACATCGGCAAGTACGTCGGCGCCGACCTGAAGGCGAAGTACCTGCCGCAGGCGGTGCAGCTGACCACTCTCGGCGGTGCCACGTACGCGCTGCCGCTGGACGCCGCCCCGCAGGCCTTCTACTACCGCAAGGACCTGTTCGACAAGGCGGGCATCGAAGTGCCCACGACCTGGGACGAGTTCCGCACGGCCGCCGAGAAGCTGAAGAAGGCGGAACCCGGCAGCCGTATCGCCACGTTCTTCCCCGACGACCCGACCACCTTCGAGGCGATGGCCTGGCAGGCGGGCGCGCAGTGGTTCGGCACCGCCGGGGACACCTGGCAGGTGAGCCTGGAGGCGCCCGAGACGAAGAAGGTCGCCGACTACTGGCAGAAGATGATCAACGACGACCTGGTCCGGGTCGAGCCCTCGTTCAGCCAGCAGTGGACCGCCTCGCTGCAGAAGGGCCAGACGGCCGGCTACCTGGGGGCGTCCTGGGGCGGGGGCGTGCTGAAGGGCACCCTTCCGAAGGACCAGGCCGGAAAGTGGGCCGTGGCTCCGCTGCCGTCCTGGAACGGCACCCCCGCGAGCGGCATGCTCGGCGGCACCACCTTCGCCGTCTCCAAGGACAGCAAGAAGGCGGAGGCCGCCGTCGAGTTCGCCACGTGGGCCACTACCACCGCCCAGGGCATCCAGGCCCGGATCTCCTCCGGCGACTCCTCCGCCTTCCCGGCCGACCCCGCGCTGGTGCCGGTGGCCGCGAAGGCGTTCAAGGCCGGCTTCTACGGCGGGCAGGACATCTACGGTGTCTACAAGAGCGCCGCCGGGTCCATCGAGCAGAAGTGGACCTGGGGTCCGGCGATGGGCGTCACCAACAACTCCCTGAAGGACTCCTTCGGCAAGCTCTCCTCCGGATCCGGCACCATCGCCCAGGCCCTCGCGGCCGCTCAGAAGGACACCGTCTCCGAGCTGAAGAACCGCGGTCTGAAGGTCTCCGCGCCGTGACCCCGACCGCTCCCACGGCCACCCGCACGGCCTCCGCCGCGCCCTCGCGTACCGCTGCCGTCCGGCGGCGGCGGTACGGGGCGCCCGCCGTGCTGCTCGCGCCGTTCTTCGTGCTCTTCACCGGCGCCACGCTGGTGCCGGTCGGCTACGCCGTCTACCTCAGCCTCTACGCCGAGCACCGCTCCGGCCTCGGCTTCGGCGGCAGCGAGACCGTCTTCACGGGCCTCGGGAACTACACCCGGGCGCTGGGCGACGCGGCCTTCCGCGGCGGCTTCCTCAACCTGGCGCAGTACTGCCTGCTCTACATCCCGCTGATGATGATCCTGGCGCTGGTGCTGGCCCTGCTGCTGGACTCCGCCCTGGTCAAGGCCCGCCGGTTCTTCCAGCTCGCCCTGTTCCTGCCGCACGCGGTGCCGGGCACCATCGCCACCCTGGTCTGGATCTACCTCTACACGCCGGGCATCAGCCCGGTGATCGGCGCCCTGAACTCGCTCGGCGCCGACGCCGACCTGCTGGGCCACCCGCTGCCGGCCGTCGTCAACATGGCGGTGTGGGAGTGGACCGGCTACAACATGGTGATCTTCTTCGCCGCGTTGCAGGCCATCCCGCGCGAGGTCCTGGAGGCCGCGGTGGTCGACGGTGCCGGGCCGCTGCGCACGGCGCTCAGCGTCAAGATCCCGCTGATCCGCTCCTCGCTCGCGGTCGTCGGCCTGTTCACCGTCATCGGCTCCCTCCAGCTGTTCACCGAGCCGATGATCCTGCACGGCACCACCCCCAGCGTCGTCTCCACCTGGTCCCCCAACATGTACGCCTACACCGCGGCCTTCGAGCGGCACGACTACGGCCTGGCCGCGGCCTCCTCGGTCCTGCTGGCGCTGGCCGCCGCCGCGCTCTCCTTCGTCGTCACCCGGGCCACCCGCGCCCGGGGCGAGGACAGGCCCCGGCCCGCCACGGAGGCCGCCGCATGACCACCGCCACCGCACAGCGCGGCGCCGCACGCGTGAAGGGCCGTCCCTCGTCGCTGTCCAGGTCCGCCGTCAACGGCGCCCTGGTACTGGCCACCGCCTACACCCTGCTGCCGCTCGCCTGGCTGCTCACCGCCGCCGCCAAGAACACCGGCGACCTGCTCGGCGGCCGTACCCTCACCCCCTCCACCTGGCACCTCGGCGCCAACCTCCACGCCCTGGCCACGGCCGGCGACGGCATCTACTTCCGCTGGTACGTCAACTCCCTGCTGTACGCCGGGATCGGCGCCCTGCTGTGCGCGCTCGTGTGCGTCTGCGCGGGATACGCCTTCCACGTCTACAGCTTCCCCGGCAAGGAGAAGCTGTTCGGGCTCGTCCTGCTCGGCGTGCTGGTGCCCACCACCGCGCTCGCGCTGCCGATGTACCTGCTGGCCTCCAGGCTGGGCGTCGTCAACACCTTCTGGGCCGTGTTCGTCCCCAGCCTCGTCAATCCCTTCGGCGTCTACCTGGCGCGCGTCTTCTGCGCCGGATACGTACCGGGCGAAGTGCTGGAGGCCGCCCGCATGGACGGCGCCGGCGAGCTGCGGACGTTCTGGTCGGTGGGGCTGCGGATGGTGATGCCCGGACTCGTCACCGTCTTCCTGTTCCAGTTCACCGCCATCTGGAACAACTTCTTCCTGCCCCTGGTGATGCTGTCCGACAACCGGCTGTTCCCCCTCAGTCTCGGCCTGTACAGCTGGAACACCCAGACCCACGCCTTCCCCGAGTACTACCCGCTGGTCGTCACCGGCTCCCTGCTCGGCATCGTCCCGCTGGTCATCGCCTTCGTCGCCCTGCAGCGCCACTGGAAGGCCGGCCTGACCGCGGGAAGCGTCAAGTGACGTCCTCCCCTGCCACACCCGTACCGGAGAACCGAGTGTCCAACCCCCCGACCGCACCAGCCGCGTCGCCGAACCCGGCCGCCTCCGGACGGCGCCGTCCGCGCACCCTGCTGGCCATGCACGCCGATCTGGCCGGCCGGCTGATCGACCGCGCCACCCTGGACCGGCTCACCGCGCTCGCCGACCTCGACCCGGCCCTCGTCGTCGACGACTTCGGCGACCCGCGGGCCGCCGCTGCCCTGCGCGAGACCGAGGTCATCGTCAGCAGCTGGGGCTGCCCGCCGCTGGACGAGGACGCCCTCGCCCGGGCGCCCGCGCTGCGAGCCGTCATCCACGCCGCCGGATCGGTCAAGCACCACATCACCGACGCCTGCTGGCGGCGCGGGATCCAGGTCACCTCGGCGGCCGGGGCCAACGCCCTGCCCGTCGCCGAGTACACCGTGGCGGTGATCCTCCTCGCCAACAAGCAGCTGCTGCGCATGCGGGACGACTACCGCGCCCGGCGCGGCGTCGAGCACGACTGGCTGGCCGCCTACCCCCACGTCGGGAACTACCGGCGTACGGTCGGCGTCGTCGGCGCCTCACGCATCGGCCGCCGCGTTCTGGAACTCCTCCGCCCGCACGATCTCGACCTGCTCCTGCACGATCCGTACGTGGACGCGGCGGAGGCCCAACTCCTCGGCGCCCGCCCGGTGGAGCTGGACGAGCTGTGCGCGGCCAGCGACGTGGTCACCGTCCACGCCCCCGAACTCCCCGCCACCCGGCACCTCATCGACCGCCGCCGGCTCGCCCTGTTCCGCGACGACGCGACCTTGGTGAACACCTCCCGTGGCTCCCTCGTCGACCAGGACGCCCTGGTCGACGAACTCCTCACCGGCCGCCTCAACGCGGTTCTCGACGTCACGGTCCCCGAAGTCCTGCCCGCCGACTCCCCGTTGTACGACCTGCCCAACGTCCTCCTCACCCCGCACGTCGCCGGCTCCCTCGGCGGCGAACTCCACCGAATGGCGGCAGCCGCCGCGGACGAACTCGCCCGCTACACCGCCGGCCTCCCCTTCGCCCACCCCGTGCTCCACGAGGAGACCACCCGCTCGGCCTGACGAGGCCGCGCCTTCACGACCCGCCCCGGCCCGGCGCGCGGTTCCGTGCCGTCGCCGGGAAGCCGCACCATCACAGCGGGGGCGCCTCCCGGGACGCCCCCGCTCCCGGCTTCACCGACGGCCACGAAGACGGATACCGCGTCGCGAAGCTGCCGCGGATGGACGGCGTCGCCCGACGGCACGACCAGGGTCACATGAACGGTGTCTCCCCCGAGGTAGGAGGCGCACCTCAGGTCGGGTGCTCTGTCGCATGACCGGGTGAGGCTCCGCCTGCCGAACGGCCTACCCGGCGTGGCTTCGAGCGAGCGCAGGCGGCCTGCCTCTTACCGTCGCCCGGGGAACAGCTACCGATCTTGATCATTCCGGGCCGTAGAGGCGAACGAGGAGGGTCGGCAACGGCGACGCGAGAAAGCGCTGGACAGTTTGGGCAAGGTCCTTCGGTCCTCCCCCGTCGTGACTCTCTCCGGGCGACCCCCGACAGCGCTTCGTCACCGATGAGAACCTCCGGTGGCTCAACGCCCATCGCGCGACACACGCCGACGGTGCCCCGCGCGCCCGCCGTGGCGCTCACGGCACGGCGGGTTCCATAACGGCGGCGGTCGGACCGGCCCGGGCCGTTTCGGCCGGCGGCACGCCGTAGCGGGCCGGACGCGACCCGAACGTAAGAGCGCCGCTCCCACGACTTCGTACGACCACTGCCTTCCCCTAGCCGGTTGCCCATCTGTTGACATTCCGCAGAAGTCGTGACATTCAGAGGGCATGGATTTTCGCCAACTCGAGTACTTCGAAGCCGTCGTCGAGGCCGGCTCGGTTTCACAGGCCGCCAAGAATCTGCACATGACGCAGCCGCCGCTGAGTCACGCCATCGCGAAGCTGGAGCGCGAGCTCGGAGTGAGCCTCCTCGAGCGCACCGCGAAAGGCGTGCACCCCACCCAGGCCGGCCTCCACCTCCTCTCCAGGGGCGAACGTCTGATAGCGGACCGGAACCGAGTCGTGGAAACGCTGAAATTGATGGGAGGCGGCGCAATCGGCGATCTGCACATCGGTGTGGAACCCATGGTCATCAACGAAATCATCGCGGACGTACTGGCGGAGTTCCTCGATCAGGCCCCCAAGGCGCGCGTCACGCTGGCCGATGTCACTCCCGACCTCATTGTTCAGGGTGTTCTGTCCGGCGATCTGGACATGGGCTGCGTCCCGTTCGGATCCGCGCAATTCGCCAGATTCGTTGCCGAGGGCTGTGACTGGTGCCCCATTATCGACATCAACGTCAAGCTCGCTGTGCCAAGGTATCGCGCCATGGAATCCCGTCCTGACGGCAAGGGCTGGGGACGGTGGATCCTGCCGTCCCGGCTTTCCGCGTTCTGGGGTATGCCGGACGCCGCGGAGAAAGCCTTGTCGGGCGACGACTCCTTCGAGGCCATCGAGGTTTCCACGCCGCAGACGGCAGTAGCCTTCGTTGCCGCCGGGCTGGGTGTCGCGCTCGTGACCGAGCGCATTGCCGGATCGAGTGATTCTGTGGCGCTTCTCGACCCCCCGGAATGGCTCCGGTCCATGCAGGCGACCCTGGTGTGGAAGCGCGGAGGAGAGATTACCCCGCTCATGGATCGCTGGCTCCAGGCCACTCGGACCGTTGCCGAGCATCGCCGCGCGCTCGGACGGTGAGAGCAGCCATACGCGGGACTATGCACCCCCCTGCTGCGCCCTATATGGAAAGGGAGGGTGAAATCAAGAACACATCCCCGCGATCGACCACCGAATCCATGTGACGTGCACCACATGCGAGCCGGTATCCGCCCTGCGACGGAACCCGTGCCAGCACTTGAAATGCCTGCTCAGAGGCAGTTTCTGGCTCGAGCGCCGATCGGACCGGAGGTCGGTGGCCGACGCACTCGAGCCTCGTTGGGCCCTTCCGCTTTCTATTGCCCGTGTCGTGCGGCCGTGTCAGTCTTCCCGGCAATTCGACGGCGCGGGCCGTATCGATGAGAGAAAACGCCTCGTGCGATTGCTGCCCGCGCCTTGACTGCACGAACCGATGGCTCGGCCCGGTTCCGTGAACGACAAGAAGGGGCCGGTCAATGACGGCGGGAAACACGAATCAGTCGGCACAGAGCCCTGCCGGCCGTGAGCATCTCCCCTTTACCGGAGATGAATATCTCGAAAGCCTCAACGACGGCCGCGAGGTCTGGATCTACGGGGAGCGGGTGGAGAATGTCGCCGAACACCCCGCCTTCCGCAACTCCGCTCGCATGATCGCTCGCATGTACGACGCCCTGCACGACCCCGCGCGCAAGGACATCCTCACCGCGCCCACGGAGTGGGGAGGTTTCACCCACCGCTTCTACCAGGCGCCCAAGAGCGTCGAGGAGCAGGTGGCCTCCCGCGACGCCATCGCCGAGTGGCAGCGGATCACCTGGGGCTGGATGGGTCGCTCTCCCGACTACAAGGGCTGTTTCCTCGGCACGCTCGGCGCCAACGCCGAGTTCTATCGGGGGTTCGAGGACAACGCGCGCAACTGGTACCGCAAGGCCCAGGAGAAGACCTGGTACATCAACCACGCCATCATGAACCCGCCGGTGGACCGCGGCCTCGGGCCGGACGCGGGCAAGGACGTGTTCATCCGGGTCACCAAGGAGACGGACGCGGGCTTCTACGTCACCGGCGCCAAGGTGGTGGCCACCGGGTCCGCCCTGACGCACCACACCTTCGTCGGTCACGTGGGCCAGGTCGCCGTGCAGGACCCGGCCTTCTCCCCGGTGTTCATCACGCCCACCAACGCTCCCGGCGTGAAGCTGCTCTGCCGCACCTCGAACGAGTACCGGGCCTCGGTGCTGGGCAGCCCGTTCGACTACCCGCTGTCGAGCCGACTGGACGAGAACGACGCGATCCTGGTCCTCGACAACGTGTTCATCCCCTGGGAGAACACGTTCATCCACAACGACCTGGAACAGGCGAACAAGTACAACATCCACTCGGGCTACCTGGAGCGCGCCTCCCTGCACGGGTGCACCCGGTTCGCCGTCAAGATGGACTTCCTCGTCGGCATGCTGTCGCGCGCCCTCGATGTCACCGGGGCCGGCTCGTTCCACGGCGTCATGTCCCAGCTCGGCGAGGTCATCGCCTGGCGCAACACCTTCTGGGCGCTGTCGGACGCGATGGCGAAGAGCGCGGTGCCGTGGAAGGGCGGCATGATCCAGCCCGACCCGCAGTTCGCCGGCGCCTACCGCGTGATGAACCAGCTGGCCATGCCGAAGATCAAGAACATCATCGAGCAGGTCGTGGCCAGTGGACTGATCTACCTCAACTCCCACGCCAACGACTTCAAGACCGCGGAGATCCGGGGCTATCTGGACACCTACCTGCGCGGTACCGGGGGCATCGACGCCGAGGAGCGCGTCAAGGTCATGAAGATGCTCTGGGACTCCATCGGTACGGAGTTCGGAGCCCGTCACGAGCTGTACGAGATCAACTACATCGGCAGCAACGACGTGACGCGTCAGACCAACCTGTTCGGCGCACGGGGCAGTGGTCTGCTCGACTACTGCAAGGAATTCGCGCAGAGCGCCATGGACGAGTACGACCTGAACGGCTGGACGGTTCCGGACCTGCGCAACCCCGACGACGTCAGCATTCTCAAGGGCTGACGGCCCCGTGCGGCTCCCTGCCGAGAGGGAGCCCCGGCCGTTCGGCGACGCCGGAGCGTACGCGTCGCCGTGCTCTCACCCACCCCAGGAGGACCCGTGGCTACGGCTATCGATGCTGCCCAAGTCACCTACGAGGCACCGGATCTCGAGGTGATGGAGAAGTTCCTGACCGCCTTCGGCATGGTGCCGGCCGAGGGCAGCGACGACCGGACCCTGTACATGCGAGGTACGGGCACCCAGCATCACATCCATGTGACCCGCAAGGCCGGCAAACAGCGCTTCGTCGGCGCATCGATCGAGGTCGCCACCTACGACGACCTCGTCGAGCTCGCCGCGATGCCGGGGTCGTCCCCGGTCCGCGAGTCGACGGAGCCCGGCGGCGGCCACGAGGTCGCGATGACCACGCCCGACGGCTTCGAGATCCGGGCGGTCCAGGGCCGACGCAAGGCCGAGCCGATCCCGGACCGGGAACCCTTCGCGATGAACAACATCCGCGACAAGAACCGGGTGAACGCCGCCGTCCGCCAGCCCGTCGCGCCGTGCACCATCGCCCGCCTGGGTCACTTCGTGCTTCATGTGAAGAACCACGACGAGACCATGGCCTGGCTCAACGAACGCTTCAACTTCCTTCCCTCCGACCACTTCGTGCCGCCGGGCGAGGAGGGGCCTGTCGTCGGCACCTTCGTCCGGCTGGACCTGGGCGAGCAGCTCGTGGACCACCACTTCATGCTCGTCCTGCAGTCGGACTGGGCGGGAATCCACCACAGCGCGTTCGAGGTCACCGACATGGACGCCGTCATGTCGTCGCACGACTACCTCATCCAGCAGGGATACTCCCTCGACGTCGGAGTCGGCCGCCACCTGCTCGGCAGCCAGATCTTCGACTACTGGAAGGACCCCTTCGGCTTCCGCATCGAGCACTACACCGACGGCGACATCGTCGACCACACCCACCGGCCGACCAAGTTCAACGGCACCGCCAGTGACACCACCCAGTGGGGGAACCGCCCGCCCCTGGAGTTCTTCCAGTGACCGCCGCAGCGAGCGCGGACCTCGCCGGACCCCTGCCCGGACCGCTCCGGGCGCAGCTGACGCGGGCGGGCTCGGCCACCGTGGCCAACATGCTGCTCCGGCGCGGCCTGCGGAACACGGTCATGGCCGGTGTGCGGCCGCTGGCGGCCGGCCAGCCACCGCTGGTGGGCCCCGCCTACACCTTGAGGTTCATCCCCGCACGCGAGGATCTCGACAGCCTCGCCACCTACTCGAGCAGCGACAACCTGCACCGGCGGGCGATCGAGGAGTGCCCGCCCGGCGCGGTGCTCGTGATCGACGCGTTCGGCTGCACGGCTGCCGCGTCCATGGGCGACATGATGGCGGCGCGGCTGAAGCACCGCGGTGTGTCCGGCGTGGTCACCGACGGCGGCTACCGGGACTCGGAGGCCATCAGGGGGACGGGCCTGCCGTGCTATCAGCGGGACAACGCGCCCCGAGCGACCCCCATCGCCCTGCATCCGGTCGCACTCGACGAACCCGTCGGATGCGGCGGAGTGGCGGTCTACCCCGGCGATGTGCTGCTCGGTGACGGCGACGGCGTCGTGGTCATTCCCCGTGCACTGGCCCCGGAGGTCGCCGCGGAAGCCGCCGACGCCACCGCGTACGAGGAGTTCGCGGCTCGTGAACTCGAGCGGGGCCGGTCCCTCTTCGGTCTGTTCCCCGCCACACCCGAGAGCCGCCAGGAATACGAGACGTGGGTGGCAGCAGGCCGCCCCGGATGGGAGTGAACAGTGGACATCAACCCCGCGACCATGAAGTCGCTCGAGGTCCTGATCCATGCCGCCGACCTCAAGGACGAGGACTGGATCGACTATCCCGACTACGGGTTCCGTCAGTACTTCCTCCACAAGAACCCCGACACCGGCGCCAGCATCGCCCTCCTCGAGTACCAGCGGGGCGGCACCATCCCGACCAAGCACACGCACGCCTCGAACCAGTTCATGTACTGCCTCGAGGGCGACTACGAGTACACCGACTCCGGTCTCCGGCTGCGTCCCGGGTCGTTCTACATGAACCCGAAGGACCATCCGCACGGTCCGACCCTGGCGCACGAGCGCAGCGTGCTGATCGAGATCTACGACGGCCCGCACTACTACGAGAAGCCCGAGTACCACACGGACGAGACGATCGGCGACTTCCTTGCCAAGGGGTGAGGTGCGGACCCGTCCGACGTATTCCTGCCGAACTCGCGACGTTGATGGAAGGCGATGATGAGCGAAACCACCAAGACTCTGTTCGACGCCGGCAAGGTGCTGGCTGAATTCGGCCTGGACCAGGTGCATTCCGGCACCTACGCGGACTCGCTCGGCTGGGGAGCCGTCGAGTGCCGCCCGGTCATCGAGGCGCAGTGTCCCGCAGACGGCGAGGTCGTGGGCCGGATCGCGGCCTCGGACGCACAGGACTACGAGACGCTCGTGGCCGCCGCCGTCGAGACACAGAAGAAGTGGCGGATGGTGCCGCCGCCGCGGCGAGGTGAATTCGTGCGCCGGATCGGCCAGTTGATCGAGGAGAATCTGGAAAGTCTGGCCGCTGTCGTCTCGCTGGACACCGGCAAGTCGACGATGGAGGCCAAGGGCGAGCTCCGCGAGGCGGTCGACATGTCGACGCTGGCCGCCGGCCAGGCGCGGATGCTGTACGGCTTCACCCAGCAGTCCCAGCGTGCCGAGCACCGCATGTACGACCAGTGGCTGCCGCTGGGCGTCGTCGGGCTGATCAGCGCGTACAACTTCCCGGCCGCCGTCTGGGCGCAGAACGGGTTCCTTTCGGCGATCGCCGGCAACACGGTGATCTGGAAGCCGAGCCCCAAGGTGCCGTTGACCGCCATCGCCGTGCAGAAGCTGGTCAACAAGGCGGCGGCGGAGATGGGTTGCGAGGGGGTGTTCTCCCTGTTCATCCCCGACGACAACGCCGTCGCCGAGAAGATGGTCTCCGACACCCGTGTCGCCATGATCTCGTTCACCGGGTCCACGCCGGTGGGGCGCAAGGTCGCCGAGATCGTCGGCTCGACGCTGGGCCGCCGGTACCAGCTGGAGTGCTCGGGCAACAACGGCTGCATCGTCGACGAGACCGCCGACCTGGAACTCGCCGCCAAGGCACTGACGTTCGGCGTGGTCGGCACGACCGGCCAGCGCTGCACGAGCACCCGCCGTGTCATCGCGCACGCGAGCATCGCGGACGAGTTGGTCGAGTTGCTGAAGAAGGCCTTCGACCAGATCGCCATCGGTGACCCGCGCGACCCGGACACCGTGGTCGGCCCGCTGATCGACCGGCGTGCGGTGGAGGACTACAAGCAGGTCCTCGCCGGTGCCGAACGTGAGGGCGCCACCGTGGCGTACGGCGGCAACGTGATCGACCGCCCGGGTCTGTACGTCGAGCCGGCCATCGTCACAGGTGTCGAACCGCACTTCGAGATCGCCCAGTCGGAGACCTTCGTGCCCATCGTCTCCGTGCTGACCTACGACGATCTCGAGGAGGCCATCGAGATCCACAACGGTGTCGCCCAGGGTCTCGCCTCGGGCATGCACAGCACGAACCTGACCAACATCGAGACGTTCCTGTCGGCTCGGGGCAGTGACTGCGGAATCGTGCGCGTCAACATGGGCACGACGGGTGCCGACGTCGGTTCCGCCTTCGGCGGCGAAAAGGAGACCGGCGGTGGTCGTACAGCCGGTTCGGACGCCTGGAAGGGATTCATGCGCCGCCAGAGCGTATGCGTGAACTGGGGCGGAACGTCCGCGTGGGACAACCGCATCGACCTGTGAGGACAACAGCGATGAAGAAGCAGCGTATCCACTCCGCCGCCGTGCGGGAGCCGGCGGACAAGATGTGGTCGAACTGCCTGAGGATCGACGAACTCATCATGGTCTCCGGAATGACCGCCCGCGGGCAGGACAGGGAGACCGTCCTCGGCGAGACCTCCTACGAACAGGCCAAGGTCGTCTTCCAGAAGATCAAGGACCTGGTCGAGGCGGCCGGCGCGGTCATGGACGACATCGTCAAAATGACCATCTACGTCACGGACATCGGTGACAACGCCGAGGTGTGGAAGGCCCGTCAGGAGTTCTTCTCCGGCGACTTCCCCGCCTGCACGCTGGTCGAGGTCTCCGCCCTCGCCAAGCCGGAGATCCTCCTCGAAATCGAGGCCATCGCCGTAGCGGGTTGCAGCGCGGACTGATCCCTCGCGGCCACATCGGGCGGGTCCGGCCATGGAAGTTCCGCCGCAGGCGCCGCATTTCTCACAAGGACAGGAACCACCGTGTCTTCATACACCAGGAATCCCAGACCGGCTGATTCGGCACTGGCGGCTGCGGCGGAAGACCATGCCCTGGTCAGCGTGCCGTTGGCGGAGCGCAGGAGCGGCTACCAACTCGCCCTCAGCCCGGTCAGCGTCGCCACCGCCCTCGTCGTCTTCGCCATCGCCGGCTTCACCGTGGTACTCGCCGGCTTCACCGTGGGCCTGATCGTCGGTGTCCTCGTCGCGGCCTTCGCGGTGGGTCTCGGCAAGGCCCTGGGGCGGATGGCCTTCGAAACCGGTATGTCGAGCACCATCACCTCCCGGTTCTTCGGATTCGGCTTCAAGGGCTCGGCGATCGGCTCCGTCGTCTTCGCGTTCATGATTCTCGGCTTCCTCGCCGTCGAGGCCGCCCTCCTGTACCAGGGCACGCTGTTGATGTTCGGCCTGCCCGATTCGTGGGGCTGGCGCGTCCTGATCTACGGCGGCATGACGCTGCTGTGGATCGCGCTCGCCGTCTTCGGCATCAAACTCGCCCTGCGAGCCACCGGCGTCCTGATCGCCGTCACACTGCTCGTCACGATCTACATGATCGTGGACATCTATGTGATCCAGGGCGCCGACCCCATGGACGTCTTCGCCTACGCGGGAGTCGTCCCCGGAGGCCTGTGGCCGCGATTCGAGTCCGCGGTCTCGGTCATGGGCGCCACGGCGGGAACCATCGCTCTGGTCACGACGGACTTCGCCCGTTACTGCCGCACGCGGCGTGACGTGACGGTCCTGGCCGTGGCCGGCCCGGTCACCCAGAACATCGTCATGACCGTGCTGGGCTCCCTCGTCGTGATCGGCGGCATGCCCCAGGTCATCGGCTACCTGCTGGCCCACGACAAGGGCATGAGCCCGGAGGCGGCCGCTGTCGCGGGCAACACGTACGTCATGCAGAACACAGGTGCCTTCTTCGTCATCTTCGCGGGCTGGATGGGCTTCGTCACCATCTACGCGGCCCAGGCCAAGGCGCAGGCGATCAACGCCTACTCCGGATCGCTCTCACTGGTCAACCTGATCGACTCCCTCACCGGCAGAAAGCCGGGCCGGGCGGCGATGGTGGTCGTCGGCAACATCATCGCCCTGGTGATGATCGCCGCCGGAATCCTGGAGAAGTTCACCCAGTACCTGGCGTACCTGGGCGCCATGACGCTCGGCATGTGCGGCGTGATGATCGCGGACTACTACCTGGTGCGCCGGGCGCGGTTCGACAGCGCCACCCACCGGGTCGAGAAGTGGAACTGGGCCGGAGTCGTCACGCTGGTCCTGTCCGCCGCGGTCGGGATCGTCCTGATGGCCACGGACGTCTTCGCCCTCGGTTTCCTGGTGTCCTTCGTGCTGGCGCTCGCCGTCTACCCGGTGCTGCGGAACTGGCTGCCCGAAGGCACCGGCACCACGTTCGTCGCGGGCGAGGAAGCCCTCGAAGAGGCCCATTGACCCCGCAGCCGGCAGCCACGGCCCACGGTACGCGGCTGCCGGCCCCCCTACCCCGGCCCTGTCCCAGGACGGGACCCACGATTCATCCAGGAGGATTCGGGATGACCGAGATCATGTGGGACTCGGAGATCTACGAGAAAGCCGCTGACGCCAGGACCCTCGCGTCGAGCGCGGCGGTACCACCGCTCGCCGATCCTCGTCAGCTGCGCAACACGCTGGGGAACTTCGCCACCGGAGTCGTCGTCCTCACCTATCAGTCCGGCGACAGCTACTACGGGGTCACCGTGAACTCCTTCACCTCGGTGTCCCTGGACCCACCCCTGGTGCTCGTCTCCATGCAGCGGAGCTCGCGCGCACTGACCTACCTGCTCGAGCGGCCCTTCGCGGTCAACGTGCTCGGGGACAACCAACTCGCCACCGCGCTGCAGTTCGCGGGCAAGCCGCAGGACACCCACCGCATCGAGTGGGTCGGCGACGACGTGGCGCCACGGATCAACGGCTCGCTGGCGTACTTCCAGTGCACGCCGTGGGCGGGGTACGACGGCGGCGACCACGTCCTCGTGCTGGGGCGTGTGCTGTCCTACGGCCAGCAGGACGACACCCGGCCCCTGCTCTTCTACCGCGGTCAGTGGGGCGCTCTGGCCGAGAACGCCGAGCGCGGCGCCGGTGAGGGTGCACAGTCCGAGAGGGGCCGACGATGACGGTCGATACGCAGGTGAACGAGGAAACGGGCGGCCTGCTCGCGGAGTTGACGGACATCTACCCACTCCTGCAGAGCGAGGCCGAGGACAGCGAACGTCTGAGGCGGCCGACACCGGTGGTACAGGACGCACTGCGCGACAGCGGCGTCTTCCAGCTGATGGTGCCGGCCGAACTCGGTGGCCTGGAGGCTTCCCCCCTGCAGATCCTGGAGGTGATCGAGAAGCTGTCGCACGCCGACGCCTCGCTGGGATGGCTGGTGCGCGCCCTGACGAGTGAAACGGCGACAGCGGCCGCCTACTTGAGTGACGAGGCGGTCGGCGAGCTCTTCGCCGACGACACGTACCCGCTGGTGGCGGGACAGTCGACCGCCTTCACCGGCCGGGCCGTACGGGAGGACGGCGGCTACCGGGTGAGCGGTGTCTGGAAGTTCGCCCCAGGGGTGTCGATGGCCACCCACCTCAATCTGGCGGTGACGGTCGAGGGCACGGGAGAACGGCTGGTCTGCCTTGTTCCCCGGACGGCCATGCGGATCAGTGACAACTGGGACATGCTGGGGCTGCGCGCGACCGCAAGCCTCGACTACCGGGCCGAGGAAGTGCTGGTCGAGGACAAGTACGTCTTCGGCATCGGCCCGGAGAACGCCCGACGAGGACGCTGTATGAGCCGGGTGAGCCCTGCCCTGCTGGCCGGCCTGCACCAGGCGGCCTGGTCCCAGGGTGTCGGGCGGCGCATGCTCGACGAGCTGCGCGACCTGACCCGGCGCAAGGACCCTTCCGAGGGCTCCCCGGTCACCAGCGACGAGTTCTTCGCGGAGTTCGCACGTCACTTCTCGCATGTCCGGGGCACGATGGCCCTGCTGCGTGAGACCTGGCGCGACAACGAGTCGACCCTCGCGACGGGAGCTCAGCTGAACGACGAGCAGGAGACGATGTCACGGCTCGCCTGCAGCCTGGCCACCCGGACCGCGCTGGAGATCAGTCAGCTCGTGCACCGTTTCGCGGGCGCGCAGGTCATGCGGAACGGCACGTTGCAGCGGTTCTTCCGCGACAGCCACGCCGGAAGCCAGCACCGGGGCTCTTCGCACATCGTGACGCAGAAGTGCGGCCGGATGCTGTCGGGCACCCTGCCCGCCGGGTCGCACTGGGGGTTCTTCGATCTGGTGATTCCCGAGCCGGCGTCCGTCGGCGTCCGAGGCGTCGGACCGAGCGCGAGTTCCGGCGCGGGCAACGGCGTCGGCGCAACAGGAAAGGAATGAAGTGAGACTGGCAACCGTGCGCACCCGCCAGGGGACATGCGCAGCCCGCCTGGAAGATGATGAGTTCACCGAACTCCCCGGTCATGCCGACGTCGGTTCCCTGCTGGCGGACGAGGACTGGCAGCGGATCGCGAGGAACGCCACCGGGCGCCGGCACCGCAGGGGGGACGTCGATGTGCGGACCGTCGTACCGCGTCCCTCGAAGGTGCTGTGCGCCGGCCTCAACTACACGAGCCACATTCAGGAAATGGGCCGGGAACTCCCGGCCCATCCCACCCTCTTCGCGAAGTTCGCCGACACCTTGACCGGCCCCGCTGACGCGGTGCCGGCCGTGGCGGAGGATCCGGAGATGGACTGGGAGGGGGAACTCGCCGTCGTCATCGGACGGACCGCGTACAAGGTGCGTGAGGAAGAGGCGGGCCAGTACATCGCCGGTTTCACGGTGGCCAACGACATCTCCATGCGGGGATGGCAGTACCGCACGACGGAGTGGCTGCAGGGCAAGATCTGGGCACGTTCCACTCCGGTCGGCCCGGTCCTGACCACGCCCGACGAGTTCGATCCCGCGACCGCCGTTCTCCGCACCACTCTCAACGGCACCCCGGTCCAGGAGCACAGGATCGCGGACCTGTTGTTCACTCCGGCTCACTTGGTCGCGTACGTGTCGACCATGGTGCCCCTGCACCCCGGAGACCTGATTCTCACCGGCACCCCCGGTGGTGTGGGGAGGGCTCGCACGCCGCAGAGGTATCTGAAGCCCGGGGACCTGGTCGAGGTGACCATCGACGGTATCGGCACGGTGTCCACCCCGATCATCTGAGCCCCTGTGCCGCCCGGCCCGGTGCGTCCGATCAACGGTCGCACCGGGCCGGGCCCGACGAGTCGGAAGTCGTGGGAGGCCGATGACCTCGGCAGGCCGGATCAGGCCAGCTTGATCCGCTGAAGGTCCTCGCCGACGACCACCTTGCCGCCGTACCCCCGCTGTGCCCACTTCTTCCACTTCCGCGCGTCGATCGGGTTGTGGGCGACCTCGGAGATGTGCGAGAGCACGAGCATGTCGACGTCAGCCCGCTGTGCGATCGGACCGACCTTCTGGACCTCGACGTGGGATTGCAGCAAGTGGTCCACGAAGACCGCCGGGGCGTCGAGCCCCTCGACGCTGATCGCCTCGTGGACCAGCACGTCCGAGCCCTTGGCCAGGGCGATCAGGTTGTCGCTGTACGTCGTGTCGCCGGAGAACGTGACCGAGCCGTGGTCGGTGTCGAAGCGGAAGGCGAAGGAGGGGAACACCGGTCCGTGCGGCACCAGGATCGCGGAGACCTTGACGCGGTCGTCCTCCATCACGACGAACGGCTTCATCGCGGGCGCGGTGTTCTCGTACGTGGCACCGACCCTCGGAAGTTCGATCTCGTGCACATCGGCAAGGGCCCGGATGTCCTGGATACCCATGTCACGCAGGAAGACGTTCGTGCTGTAGGCGTACGCCGCGTGGCAGTCGTCGGTCAGTGCCTTCAGGCCCGGCGTCGGGCTGTCCGGGTTGACCGTGGGTGCCTGTCCCCCACCGAACTTCGGCGGGAGCCCGCCGGCCGGTCCGGGACCGTAGACGGGGACAGGGCGGGTGAGGTTGTCGTGCTCCTGGTTGGGGACGCTGCCCCCGAGCAGGAAGAAGTTGTAGTAGTCGGCGACGTGGTCGGCGTGGAGATGCGTGATGAAAATACCGCTCAGGGACGCCAGCGTGAGGCCGGACCGCACGTACTGGGTGGCGGCCGAGCGCCCGCAGTCGATCACGTACGTCGCGCCGTCGACGACGAGCGCGGTGGAGATCCCAGCCCGCAGCGGGTCGATCGGAGGGCCCGCCTTGGTGCCCAGCAGCACCAGTTCGAGCGCACTCGGCGAGCCCTTTCCGGGTCCCCGGCCCGAGGACTGGGTACGGGTTTCCGCCGCCGCCGCTGTCGCGCCGGGGAGGCTGAGGACCACCGGAGAGATACCGAGGGCGGTCAGCACGGAGCGCCGAGCAACCCCGCTTCCGGCATCGGCAGGAGATTCAGGACCGCACAGGTTGCACATGATCATCCGCCTTGGTGTGGAGTGGGCTGGTTGAGGTTGTGGACTGCCATGGACAGTGCGCAATAGGGGCGTTGCGAGATTGCAGTAGCCGGAAGCGCTCATTCGTCGAGCCGCGATCCGGGTCCGAAACAGCCTGAGGCATCGAATTGCCGGGAAGACTCGCATGACCTTTTGACGCAGAGCAATAGGTGCCAGAAGCCTTGATGTGCCGTCTGCGCGTCGGCCGGTGTTGCTCCAGGAAACCGCAATGCAATCCGAAGAGCGTCTCTGACCAGCCGCTTCAGTTCGCGGTGGAAGAGTGAAACAAGGCGAGATCCAACCCTCATGTGATGCAGGTCACGTCAATTCCTCATCGCTCCGCGAAACCTGCTCCGGACTTCCCCTCCCACTCCCATACAGAAACCGATAGGGGGCGGCAAAGAATTTTGTATGGCTCGGCCCAGGAAGGGGTCGACGCGGGCGCGTGCAACCTTGAGCGGGCGCGTGCCACCTCAAGGACGAATAGTCACTCCGTCATTCTCTCAGGCGCCTTTACGGAAGTGTTCGACGGCGTGGTTCAGCCGCTGCCCGTCGACGGCGTGGCGGTGTCCGAGTACGGACGCCGCCACGGCGAGCACGGTGAACAGCGCGCCCGGCAGGACCGGCATGCCCACCCAGCGTCGGTCCGCCGCCGACCGGAATGCGCGGTGGCGTCGGCGGGATGAAGACCGTGTCCTGGACTCCGGATCGGAGTGCGCGGGGGCCTGCGTCGCCGCGGGCGCGGGCGGACTTCCGGTCCGGGCCGGTCAGGTTGTGGAGCCGGGGCCGGGCGGGATGTGAACGGTCATGATGAGGTGGCAGGTCTCGGTGCCCGAGCCACGGTAGGTGTGGGTGGTGTCAGCGTCGAAGGTGGCGGTCTGTCCGGCCTCGACGGGATGCTCGGCGCCGTCGACGATCAGTGTCATCCGGCCGGACGTGACGCTGACGGTTTCCACGACGCCGGCCTGGTGGGGGTGGCTGGGATATTCCTCGCCGGGCTCCAGTTTCCAGCGCCAGACCTCGACCGGAGCCGGTCCCGAGGTGGTCAGCATGAGCCGGGCCTCGCTGCCCTGCTCCCCGGCCCACAGGGGCATGACGGCGTCGGCGGACACCACGCGGACGCGGCCTTCGGCCGGTCCTTCCATCAGTGCGGACACCGAGATGCCGAGAGTGTCGGCGAGGCGGACCAGGGTGGCGAAGTTCGGGTTGCCCTGGGCTTTCTCCAGCCCGACCAGAGCACCCTTGCTGACCTTGGCCCGGCGCCCCAGTTCGTCCAGGGACAGGCCCGCTCGTGTGCGTGCGGCTCTGACGTTGTGCGCGAGCGTGCGCAGGGCTGCTTCTGCCTCGGGCACTTGATCACCGTCCTGACGAGTGGAGCACTGGAATGGACCGTCCGGTCATTTGGTTGACAACAGGCGGTCGTTTCATTGTACGGTCGGGTCGTTCCATTGTGAAAGTTAGGGAAGTGCCGTGCTCGCTCTGCTGCTGGCCCTGGGCAGCTCTCTCGCCTACGGATGCGCCGACTTCCTCGGAGGCCTCGGTGCCCGTAAGGCGCATGTGCTGCGCACCGTACTGGTCGCGGCGCCGGCCAGTCTCGCCGTCGAGCTGCTGCTGTGGCCCGTCCTGGGCGCCACGTTCACCTGGGCGAGCGTCGGGTGGGGCGCAGCCTCCGGGGTCGCGTCCGCCGCCGCGTTCGCCCTGCTGTACAAGACCCTCGCGATCGGCCCGATGAACGTGCTCTCGCCCATCACCGCGCTGGTCTCCGCCGCGCTTCCGGTCGCGGTCGGACTGCTCCAGGGCGAGCGCCTGGGCGTGGCCGGGCTTGCGGGTCTGCCGCTGGCGCTGGTGGCGGTGGTCATGGTGAGCGCCGGGCACGGAGCAAGCTCGTCGCGTCCGTCCCGGACGGCGCTGCTGCTGGCCTTCGGCGCGGGTGCCGCCATCGCCCTTCAGCTCGTCTTCCTGCACCAGGCGCCCTCCGACAGCGGTGTGGCCCCTCTGATCATCGGCAGAGCGGTCTCCTCGGCCGTCACCCTGGCCGCGGCCGCGGTGATGCGCCGCCGGCTGGGCCCGGAGAAGCCCGCCTACGCGATCTCCGCGGCCGCGGGCGTGCTGGACTCGCTGGCGAACCTGCTGTTCCTGCTCGCCGCGCGCAACGGGGACCTCACCGTCGTCGCCGTGATCACCGCCCTGTATCCGGCGGGCACGGTGCTGCTCGCCCGCGCCGTGCTCGCCGAACGCGTCCACCGTGGCCAGCTCGTCGGCCTGGGCACCGCCGCCGTCGCGGTCAGCCTCCTCGCCCTCACCTGAACCGCCCTGTCCGTTCTACCGCCACCAAGGAGAATCACATGTTCATCCAGCCCTGGGATGCCGGCCTGGACGATGCCGAATGGCAGACCTGGATCGCCGACGGCCACGACTTCGGCCAGCTCAGCGTCAACGGCCTGCCCGGCCAGGCGCCCGCCGTCGTCCCCACCCACTTCACCACCGACAACGGCCAACTGCTGATCCACCTCGCCCGGCCCAACCCGGTCTGGAAGGCGATCGAGCACGACCCGCACGTCACCTTCACCGTCATCGGCGACTACGCCTTCGTCCCCGGACCCTGGCGCGCCAAGCCCGGCATCCCGCCGACCGACGGCGTGCCCACCAGCTACTACGCGGCCGTCCAGTTCACCTGCCGCGCCCACATCGTCGACGCCCCCGAGGCCAAGGCCGACCTGCTGCGCCGCCAGTTGGCCCACTTCCAGCCCGACGGCGACCACGCCCCCATCGACGTCGACCAGCCGCCCTACGGGCGGATGCTCCCCGGCATCCGCGGACTGCGCCTGGAGGTCACCGAGGTGCGGGCCAAGTTCAAGTACGACGACCACAAACCCGTCGAGCACCGCACCGCCGTCGCCGGCCGACTCACCGCGCGCGGCCGGGGTCTGGACGGACCAGCCGCACGCCAGCAGCTGCGCCGCCTGGACCGCATCGGCCCCTGGAAGCCCTGAAGCCCGCCGCCGGCACACACACGAGAGGAGGACCTCGCACATGACCGCCTTCCGCATCAACCCCGCCGTCACCGACGCCTTCCCGGACACCCTCGTCGCCCTGGTCACCGCCACCGGCCTGCTCGGCCATGAACCCTGGCCCGACACCACCACCGCTCTCGAAGACCTGGAGCAGCAACTCGCCCTCGGCATATGGCAGCCCGCCGACGAGAACGACCCGCGCATCGAGGCGTGGCACACCGCGTACCGTTCCTTCGGCACCAACCCCCGCCGCATCCGCCCCAGTGTCGACGCCCTCGGCCGGCGTATGACCAAGAAGGGCGTGCTGCCCCGTATCAACCCGGCGGTCGACTCCTACAACTCCGTCTCCGTCCGCCACGGGCTGCCGGCCGGGGCCTTCGACCTCGACCACGTCACCGGCGGCGTCGACATCCGCTACGCCGACGGAAGCGAGGAGTTCACCCCGCTCGGCGAACCCGGCACCGTCGAACACCCCAGGCCCGGCGAGATCATCTACGCCGACGCCGCCGGCGTCCTCACCCGCCACTGGAACCACCGCGACGCCCACCGCACCCGCGTCACCGAGCACTCCGTCCACGTCGCCTTCGTCCTGGAAACCCTCCACGCCACCCGGGACGGCGACATCCTCAAGGTCGCGGCGGACGAACTGCAGGGCCTGCTCGTCCCGCACGCCGAGCGGACCGCGGTGCACTATCTGAGCCCCGCCCACCCCGACGCCGCCGCCTGACCCCTTCCGCTCGGCGTGGCGGGCGTACAGGCGCGGAGGCGAGGAGGTCTCGCCGCGGGTGGGTCAAGGTGTTCACCGGATGCGGTGGGTCGTCCAGAACGACGTCAGGTCCTTGCCGGTCATGGACTGGGCGGTCTTCTTGAAGTCGGCGGTGGTGGAGACGCCGTACCAGTGGTCGTGGGCGTAGCGCTTGAGGAGTCGTGCCATGGTGGCGGAGCCGATGGTGCGCTCCAGGTCTGCCAGGGCACAGGGACCGGCGGTGTAGATGAGGTGGTATGTGCCGGGGTGTGTCGACCAGTAGGCCATCGAGCTGGTGAGCGCGGCGTTCCGGTCGGGCCACTCGTCCGGGTCCCAGCAGTCACGGGTGTCCAAGCCGTAGAAGCGGAAGTTGGCATACTGGGCGAAGCTCTCGTCCAGCCAGGGCGCACGGTATTGGTCGTTGCCGACGATGCCGTACCACCACTGGTGGGCCAGTTCGTGGACGACGGCGTTGCCTTCCTCGGTGGTGCCGAGCAGGACCAGGCCGGGGTATTCCATGCCGCCGCCGAACTGCGGGGTCATCACCAGGTCGAGCTCGCCGTACGGGTAGCGGCCGTACTCCGTGCTGAACCGGTCGACGGCGGCGGCGCCGTCCTGGCGGGCGAGCCGCACGCCCTCGGCCGGCGTGTCGGGTGCCCAGTACGATCTGACCCGCACGCCGCCGGGAGTGGTCTGGTCCGCGGTGCGGAACGGGCCCGCCGCCCACGCGAAGTCCCGTACCCGGTGCGCGAGGCTGCGCGTGAGAGTGCGCCCCTGCGTGCCGGGGCTGGTGCGGGTGCGGCCGGTCGCCGGGACCTTGAGGGCCGACGGGTGGTCGAGCGTGACCTGGAAGTCGCCGGCCAGGGTGTAGAAGCTCTCGCCGGTCGACACGTACGGGTCGAGGTGCCATCCCGCCGCGTCGTGCACGGCCAGCACGGGCAGCGCGTTGCCGAGGAAACGGAACGCACCCTCACGGCCGAAGCGGTCGTTGCGCCCGGGCACGGTGAGGGACACGTCGAAGGAGACAGTCGCGCGCCGGCCGCGCGCGAGAGGTGCGGGCAGGGTGATACGCAGCGCCGTGCAGTCGACGCTGAGCCCCCCTGCCGTGCCGCCGCGTACCCGGGACACGGTGACGGGGGAAGGGCTGCTGGGAGTGCCGCAGGCGTCCACGCCGTTGCCCCACAGCCGCAGGTACACCTCGCGCAGGGGCCGGTCGGCGGCGTTGCGGAACGACACGCGCTGGCGGCCCTTCCAGTGGGTGCCGTCGGCGTCGGCGCGCAGGGTCACGTCGTAGCGCGGGTGATCGGGTGTCGCGGCCTGGGCGCTCTTGGCCCCGGCCGTACGTCCGGGGGCTGCGTCGGCAACACCGGCACCGGCTCCGACGAGCAGCGCGAGCAGAGCAACGAGCAGACGGCGAGGGGTTGTTGACGGCCACGCGGAGAGAAACGACATGGCAGCCGATCGTGCCACAGCGCTCTCCGGGATACGCCCTGCTGTGCGGGAAGTAAGCGGGCCGGTTCCGTTTGCCGCGACCGAGCACGACAACAGGCACGGCTGCTGGACAACGTTCACGGTGTCTGCCTGGACGGCAAGGGGAGGACCGGGCAGCCCGGCCCTCCCCCTGTGTGGAGCGGGAGTTACTCGGTGACCTCGTGGTCGTGGCCCTCGTGCAGGCCACCACCGCTGCCCGCCGAGCCCTTGGTGTTCTGCGGCGCCACCGGCTTGCTCAGGATGCTGGTGTCCCAGGCGTACTGGCCCACCGCGTTGGCGATGACGTCGATGTTGACGTCGAACGCCTTCATGTTGATGTTCTTCAGGGTGTCGCAAGCGGCGTGGTAGCAGGCGTCGTACGCGACACCGGCCTTACCGCCGTACGTCTTTGCCTGCGCGGCCGTCTTGATGCCCTCGGCGCCGGTGAAGGTGCCGCCCGAGGGGATACCCACCTCGATGAACGGCCCGTAGTCCGACCGGCCGGTGAAGTCGGTGCCCTCGTGCGGGATGCGCCGGCTGTCCAGGTAGTCGGTGATCTGCCGCTCCAGCTGCGCCGAGCCCTCCGGGCCGGGCCCGGCACCGACCTGGTCGGAGTCGTCACCGTCGTAGACGAACTGGGCGTAGTTCGGCGAGGCGATCATGTCGAAGTTCAGGTACAGCTTGACCTTCGCGCGGTCCGCCGCCGAGAGGCCGTCGACGTACGCCTCCGAGCCCAGCAGGCCGAACTCCTCAGCCGACCACCAGGCGAAACGCACCTTGTTCTTGACCTTCTCGTGGGCGAGGTTCAGCGCCACATCGAGGATGCCGGCGGAGCCGGAGCCGTTGTCGTTGATGCCCGGGCCGGCCGCCACCGAGTCCAGGTGGGCGCCGAACATCACCACGTTGCCGGCGTCGCCGCTCTTGGTCTCGGCGATGACGTTGTAGGTGCGCCGCATCTCCGCGAAGGTGCGGATCTCCAGGTTGACGGTCACTGCGCCGGAAGCGGCCTTGGCCGCCAAGGCCTCACCGTCCGCCTGCGTGACGCCACCGGTCGGGATCTTCGCGACGTTCGGGTCTCCCAGGGTGCCGTTGAGCGCGCCGTCGGTGTTGTTGTAGATGATCGCGCCGACCGCGCCCGCACCGGCGGCGGCCGCCTGCTTCTCCGCAAAGGTGCAGCCGCCGCGCTTGATCAGCGCGATCTTGCCGGTGAACGTCCCGGACGCGTAGTCCCCCGGCTCGCAGCCGGTGG
The DNA here is from genome assembly GCF_044756885.1 of Streptomyces sp. NPDC091412. NCBI lineage: Bacteria > Bacillati > Actinomycetota > Actinomycetes > Kitasatosporales > Streptomycetaceae > Streptomyces > Streptomyces sp. NPDC091412. The sequence goes on from NZ_JBIVTV010000008.1 coordinate 89,429, forward strand.
TGTCGTCGACCGGCACCGCCGCGACCGGGGCGGTGATGCCGCCGGTGGGACTGTTGGCGGAGTACGTCATGGCGATCAACGGGACGTCCTGCTGCTGCGGCGACACCACCCGCAGGCTCTCCGCCAGCGTCTGGCTGAACTGGTAGTCGAACTCGTTCCGGGTCACCGAGTACCCGGCCTTCCGCAGTAGGCCCTCGACGTACTCGGCCGACTGCCGGTGCCCCTCCGACCCGGCCACCCGGGTGTTCCCGTTCTTGTCAGCGATCCGCTGGAACTTCTTCAGATGCTCGTACGCATCCTCGGCGTTGCTCTTCTTGACGAGCTTCTGTGCGAGCTTGGCAGCCTCCTTGGCAGGGTCGCTGTGGGCGGAGGCGGTGCCTGATCCGATCAGCAGCAGCGGCGCTATGAGCCCTGCGGCGGATACGGCGGCTACCGTGGTGCGGCGGTTCCGAGCGTTCAAGACGCTTCCTTCCGGCAGTCCATGAGAAATGGGCGTAATGGCCGAAAACAGGCCGAACGGCGTGTGGCGGTACGCCGGGGCAGGCAGGGACGGCCGGATCGCTCCGCCGCCCTGCCACCGGCAAGGAGAAAGGTATCTGCTCAGTAAACGCTTGGTAATGGGTTGCAAGAAATCTTCAACGCCGGCGCCACCCGTGCGCGCGTGCCGAGCGTTCCGACCGATCCGTGATTCAACCGAAGTTGACTGGATGTCATCGATGCTGACTAGAGTTCAGGGCATGTCGAAGGTGGATGTCGGCCGCTATCTGGAGCGACTGGGTGTCGCGGCTCCCGACGCGCCGTCAGTGGCGGGGCTGCGGGCGCTGCACGCCGCGCATGTGGCCCGGGTGCCGTACGAGACGCTGGAGATCCATCTGGGGCGGGCGACCACGGTGGATCCCGAGGAGTCGGTGGCCCGGATCCTCCGAGGGCGCGGCGGCTACTGCTTCCACCTCAACGGAGCCTTCGCCACCCTGCTCCACGCCCTGGGGTACGCCGTGACACGGCACCGCGGCGGAGTCCAGGGCAGTCGAACCGCCCGGCCTCCCGGAGCGAACGCCAACCATCTGGCCCTCACGGTGGTCTGCGAGGGCGAGACCTGGTTTGTCGACGTCGGGCTCGGTGATGCCTTGTACGAGCCGCTGCCGCTCCGTTCCGGGGAGTACCGACAGGGGCCCTTCGCCTATCGGCTCTCGCCCTCGGCGGTCGAGCCCGGCGGGTGGCGCTTCGACCACGACCCCCGTGGCTCCTTCGCCGGGATGGACTTCACCATGGCGACCGCCGGGCCGGACGACTTCGCGGCACAGCACCGGGAGTTGTCCACCTCGCCGGATTCGGGGTTTGTCCGGGTCGTCTCCGCGATCCGCAGGGACGCGGAGAGCACGGACGAGCTCCGCGGCTGCGTACTGGTCCGGACCGACGGTGACGGGCGGTCGGAGCGGGAACTGACCACCGAAGCCGCCTGGTTCGGAGCCCTCGCGGAGGTCTTCGGGCTCACCCTCACCGACGTCGGCGAGGAGGAGCGTTCCGCGCTCTGGGAGAGGGTGCTGTCGGCCCACCGGACGTGGGTCGCCGCCCGCACCGGCTGACCGGATGAGCATGCGGGCCGGTGGGACGCCGCTCCGAACCGTTCCGGGCCGCTGCGGACTGCTCCGGACTGGGTCCACGCCGAGCTCGACCGGCTGGGCGGGATGCTGCCGCACGGCGCTCGGATCGCCGGGCAGCGGCTGCGGTCCAGGGCAGGGGTTGTCCACCGCTCGGCGACGGACCGGGAGTCGGGTGTCCCGCCGGGCGACGAGCCGCCCGGCGGGACCGGTGCCTTGGCGCTTGAGCGCCAGGGCCTCTCGTTTGGATCATGCCGGGCTCGCGGGCCCTGGCACCGCTCCCCCAAGCTCTTCGAGCAGGGGGTACCCCCAGCCGCGTTGTCGTCGGTTGGCAGGGCTCCGCCCTGCCGCCCTCCTCCGCCGTGCGATCCACGGCACCAGACCCCGCTCCCTGATCCGGCCTGATCCAAACGAAAGACCCTAGCCGACGTTTCCGGGTGGTTCGCTGACCCGGAGCCCGGCGGGCGTTTGCCGGGTCAGTCGAAGTACTCCGGCTGGCTCTGGACGTTCAGCTGGTCCAGGTGGACCTTTCGGGCCGGGTCGGTGCGCCGGTCGTTGAGCTTGAGCACATCGAAGCCCTTGGCGATGTCGTTCGAGTAGATGTAGCCGTTGTAGTAGTACGCGGACCAGGAGCCGCCCACGGTCAGCCGGTCCGTGGTGAGCGGGCCGCGCTCGAAGTACCCGATCTCCTTCGGCTTCGTCGAGTCGGTGAAGTCCCAGACCGAGACGCCGCCCTGGTACCAGGCCTGGACCATGATGTCGCGGCCCTTGACCGGAATCAGCGAGCCGTTGTGGGCGACGCAGTTCTCGGTGTCCGCCTGGTGCCGGGGGATCTTGAAGTAACCGCGGAAGACGAGCTTGCGGTTGTCGCCCTTGCCGACGATGTCGTAGATGCCGTCGGCTCCGCGGTTCGGGCCGATGGCCTCGTTGCAGGTCGCGGCGCCTCCGCCGCCGAGCTCGTCGGTGAAGACGACCTTCTTCGCGGTCTGGTTGAAGGTCGCCGAGTGCCAGAACGCGAAGTTGACGTTGTCCTGGACCTGGTCGATGACCTTCGGGTGCTCCGGGTCCTTGATGGACATCAGGATGCCGTCGCCCATGCAGGCACCGGCGGCCAGGTCCTTCGACGGCAGCACGGTGATGTCGTGGCAGCCGGTCGTCTTGGAGACACCCGGGTTGGTGGGCGCGCCGGGGTTGCCGCCCCCGTCGGGGCCGTCACCCGGGAAGAGCACCGCGAAGTTGACGAGCGCGGCCTTCTGGGGAGCGTCGCGCGGCACCTTGACGATCGAGATGCCGTCGTGCGGGGGCTGACAGTCGGGGAACGAGGGGCTCGGGGAGTACGAGGACACGTAGATGTAGACGTTGCGGCCATGGGGAACGATGGAGTGCGTGTGCGAGCCGCAGTTGGTCTCGACAGCCGCGACGTACTTCGGGTTCTTCTTGTTGCTGATGTCGAAGACCTTCATGCCCTCCCACGACGACTTCTCAGTCGCGGGCTGCGGCGTGCTCGAGCAGGAGTTGTCGCTGCGTGAGGAGTCGGTCGACAGGAACAGCAGGTTCCCGGAGACGGATATGTCGTTCTGCGACCCCGGGCACAGCACCTGGGAGACCGTCTTGGGAGCCTTCGGGTTGCTGACGTCGAAGATGCGGAAGCCGTCGTAGTTGCCGGCGAACGCGTACTTGCCCTGGAAGGCCAGGTCGGAGTTCAGGTCCGTCAGGGCGTCCTTGGGGACGTTGGCGAGGTGTTGGATGTTGTCGGAGTGGACGATCTCGTCCTGCGCCGGTATCTCACCCTTGGCGATGGCCGTTCTGGTCTCGGCCTCCTCGCTCTTCGACACACGCTGAGTCGCGGCGGTGGCGTCGCCGGGGTCGGGCGTCGCCATGGCCGGTGCTGCCGTGAGCAGCGCCGCCAGCAGGCCGGTGGCGGCTGCCACAACCCCGAGGTGTCTGGGCCGTGTTCGGGGACTGTGCAACAGGTTCACTGTTTCCTCCCTGGTCTCCGTTCACAAGGGAACGGTTCACGGACAACGGCAGTATCGTATTTTTTCATGTACAGATCAAAGGATGGCAACACACTCACCGTGAATGTCTTTGATCGTGCCAAGTGGCTGGGGGTCACCGCTCTCGCCCTTGTCGCCCTCACTGTCAGCGGGTGCGACTCGGGCACGGACGCCCCGGCGAAGAGCAGCGCGCCCGGCCCCTCGGTGATCGCGCCCGGCAAGCCCGGTGAGCCCGCCCGGACCCTGTCCGCCGAGGACGCCGCGAAGGAGATCCCCGACGGGTCCCCCAACGGGGCGGACTTCGAGTACGTCCAGATGATGATCATCCACCACGGCCAGGCCCTCGAAATGACCGAACTCGCCGAACACCAGGCGAAGTCGAGCGGCGTGAAGCGGATCGCCTCACGTATCGCCGCAGGTCAAGGGCCTGAAATCGACGCCATGAAGGGGTGGTTGAAGAACCACGGCGGGGCACGGCGCACGAGTGGCGGCGCCGGCTCGGGGCACAACCACGACCATGCCACGATGCCCGGCATGGCGACCGAGGCACAGCTGAAGCAGCTGCGCGCGGCGCGGGGCACGGCCTTCGACGAGCTGTTCCTGAAACTCATGATCATGCACCACAACGGCGCGATCATCATGGCCACATCGGCGCTCTCGGACGGCAACAACGTACAGGTCGAGGAGATGGCGAACGAAGTGATCGCACAGCAGACCAGCGAGATCAGCCGGATGCGTGCGATGCCCTGACGATCGGCGTGGCGTTCCGCAGGCGTCTCCCCCGGGCGCGCCCGGCGGCGCGATGCGGAAGGCGGCAACCGCAGTCGCCCCGCGCCCGCCGGGCAGCCCCGCGGAACACCTCCTGAACCCTGGTGTCGAGGCGGCCGGGCAAGACCACTGAGTGCTCCAGGACGGTCTCTTATCCCAAGGCCGCCAGAAGTGCGCGCTCTGTGTCCGTGGCGAGTCCGGCGCGGCGCGACCGGTGGAGTCCCTGCTCGCGTTCCCAGCGCAGCGTGTCGGCGAGGAGGTCGGTGCGGGAACGGTGGCGCAGGCCCGCGGCGGTGGCGGCGGATGCGTCGCGTGCCGCCCAGCCCTCCCAGCCCGGTTCGACCACCCACATGGGCAGTGAGTCGACGCCCATGTACTCGGTCACTCCGTGCGCGAGGAGTTGTTCGGACGCGACGGAGACGACCGGTCCGGTGTGCCCGCCGACGCTCCGAGACAGCGCGATCCACTCGGCGAAGGGCACCATCGGGCCGACCGCGTTGTATGTGCCCGTGGTTCGGCGTTCCGCCGTATCGAGGAGCCACGTCGCCAGGTCGCGCACGTCGATGGTCTGCGTCGGTGCCTTCGGGGTGTCGGGGACGAGCAGCGGCGCCTGCGGGGCACGGGCGGCGCGGGCGACCCAGTAGCCGGAACGATCGCTGTGGTCACCGGGCCCGCCGATGAGTCCGGCACGCGCGACCAGGAGCCGGTCGGCCAGGACTGTCCGGGTGAGCGTTTCGCAGGCGGACTTGGCCTCGCCGTACAGCTCACGACCGACCTCTTCGTGTTCTGTGGCGGCCAACAGGGCGGCGGACTCGTCCGCGCCGGGCTCGCCATGGGAGGCGTACGCGCTGATCGAGGAGACATAGATCCAGTGACGTGCCCGCGCGCCCAGGGCCGCAACAGCTCCCCGTACGAAGCCGGGTTGCCAGGACACCTCGAGCACAGCGTCCCATTCCCGGTCGGGCAGAGACGCGTACGCGGCGGGGTCGCGCCGGTCCGCGGTCACCAGACGCGCGCCTTCCGCGACGGGCCCGCTGTCACCACGCGCCAGGCACGTCACCCGGTGGCCACGACCGAGTGCCTGCCGGGAAACTTCACGGCCCAGCCAGGCCGTACCACCGAGGACCAGGATCTCCATGCGCTCCATGACGGCACTCAATCAGCATGTCCCGACCGAGCCAAGAGGCCTCTGCCGTCGGCAGAACCGCAGGACCCGCACCGGGCTGTCGGTCACTCGGCGGAGACCGGCGCCGTCCTGCGGTCAGCCCGCCGATTCGGCCGCGTGCGGGCTGAGGACACCGGCCATGACCAGCCCGATGATGACGATGCCGAGGACGATCCGGTACCAGACGAACGGCATGAAGCTCTTCGTGGAGATGTACTTCATGAACCAGGCGATGACGGCGTACCCGGAGACGAAGGCGACCCCCGTGGCGAACAGCGTCGGCCCCCACGCCACGTGGTCGCTCTCCATCGCGTCCTTCAACTCGAAGACACCGGAGGCCAGTACGGCGGGAATGGCCAGCAGGAAGGAGTAACGGGCCGCCGCCTCACGCCGGTAGCCCATGAACAGCCCACCGCTGATGGTGGCGCCCGAGCGGGAGACACCCGGGATCAGGGCCATGGCCTGGCAACAACCGTAGATGAGGCCGTCCTTGACGCCCAGGTCCCGCAGCACCTTGCCCTGCTGGGGCGCCCGGTGCCGGCCGCCCCTCTCGTCACGCGCCGCCAGCCGGTCGGCGACACCGATGACCACGCCCACGACGACCAGCATGGTCGCGGTCACCCGCAGATCACGGAACGGCCCCTCGATCTGGTCCTTGAGAGTCAGCCCGAGCACCCCGATCGGTATCGATCCGACGATCACCAGCCAGCCCATGCGGGCGTCCGGATCACGGCGCATCGCCCTGCTCCCCAGCGAACGGGACCAGGCCGACAGGATCCGGCCGATGTCCTTGCGGAAGTAGATCAGCACCGCCGCCTCCGTGCCGATCTGGGTGATCGCCGTGAAGGCGGCGCCGGGGTCCTGCCACCCGGAGAAGGCCGCCGTCAACCGCAGATGCGCACTGGAGGAGACGGGAAGGAACTCGGTCAGCCCCTGGACGAGTCCGAGGATGAGGGATTCAAACCAAGACATGAAGGTACGGAGTCCAAGGAGCCGATCCGGAAAGGGCGATGGACACACCGGTCCACCGTGCCTGGTGATCGAGTGCGCCGCGGGGGCAAGGTAACGCCCGCAGATGACGGGACCGCGAACAACGCCTTCACAGATCGCCACGCGCTTCTGACGACACCGTCGACCAGTTGCGCCCGGTCCCGCACCTACAGCTTGGTCATGATGCGGCTGACGTGGGACTTCACCGGCGTTTTGCTCTGCCTCGCCCCAGCGGGACCGGCTCGCTGTCCGCCCGGTGCGGCAGCCCGGACACGGTGCTGTGAGCTGCCGTGTCACGGAGCCAGGCAAGGAATGCGATGACGAAGAGTCCTTCAACGAGCAGAGAAAGTACGCCGTAAGGGGGCTCCCAGCCGGGTTCGTGATAGCCGTCCGGCAGACCGACGGTGCGCGACAGCAGAAAGCCGGTGATCATGCCGAGGCTGACGAGTGCCCCGGTCAGCCAAGCGGCCAGGGAACGTTTCATGAGGACGAGCGCCAGAGCGACGGCAAGCATGACGGCGCTGCCTACGGCGAACAGGACGCCGATGTAGAACTTTTCCTCAAGGTGATCAGGAATGAGGAGTGTGTGCAGCACCGCGTTGGCGACAGCACAGCATGCTCCCAGTCCTCTCAGGGAGGCTTTGGCTGCATGGGTGGAGTTCATTCGTGCCTCCAGCTGTTCACGTGCCTGGAGCACAAGGCCTCGGGGGAAGCCTCGGCAGCGGAAAGCCGGAGCGGGACCTCGGCTCACCGCTCGCAGACGGGGAGGGCGTGCGCTTCACGACGTTCCGGCCCGGTCGAGTGATCGCTGTGGTCAGCGGGAGGCGCCCCCCGCTGACGGGGGCTCGGCCGCCCGGCAGGCCGGGCAGATGATCTGCGCATGTTTCCCGTATCGCCGGGTCAGTCCCTGACAGCGCGGGCAGTAACCGACCTCTTCAGGTGTGCACCCCAGCAGGCGTGCGGCGGCCGTCCGGTCGGTCGCCGGGTCGATACGCTGAGCCATCTCGTCCACATGTACGAACATATCCGGCCATACCGAACACCCGCATGCGCAGGCTCGGTGAGCCCCGCACCGGGACGGCCTCCGCGAGCACGGTGCCGTTCCATGCAGCGCGCATCATGACCGGCCGCCTCCGACGAGGCCCTTGGACTCCATACCGCGACGCCGGAGCGCCGACCACCGGCCCAACGGTGACCGCGCCTACACTCCCCCGCCCTTGCCGGCAGCCGCTCGCAGGGCGTGCCGGAGCCGGTCGACCCCGGGCGCACCAGCCAAGCCATGCGGGGTGCGGTAGATCCGGCACGCCACCGAGGGCGAGGAGCCCGGCTCGGCGAACGGATCGCGGCCGTCGATCAGGATCGTCGGGGAGCCAGTGAAACCCGACCGCTCGGCCTCACCTTGATCCGTGATCACCCTGGTGGTGAAGGTTTCGCCGGACAGTCCGACGCCGTCCAGGGCCTCCCGCAGCTGCTCCTCGGCAAGCCTCTGGTTGGGGCATCCTGGCACCACGAAAAGCTCGATCTCCATACCTCCAGAATCCCGCATCACCTCCAGGACCCCGCATCCGGGCATGTTTCAGACCACCTACCCGCCCAGCGCTCAGGTGGAGGTGGTCACGTCGACGGGCCCCGGCGAACGCTTCACTGGCGACGTCTGCCTCAACCTGATCAAGGCCCCCACCGCACCGGGCCGCCTGGCCATCGGTCACATCGCCATCGTCGTCGGCGACGGTGATGGCGACGGCACCGCCTGGCTCGAACCCGTAACCGACGAGCAGTACGTCGCGGCCCCCGCCGCGGTCGACGGCTGACCAAACGGAACGCTGCCGCACGCCCGGGGTCGAGCGCGGCCGCCGCGCGCAGGGCGAGAAGTGCTGCCGCAGAGCGCCCGACGTGGTGGTGACACGTATCGACGATGGCGGGAATACGGCGGCACGGTATGTTCTCGCCATGCACACCATCGCCGTCCTGGCGCTGGATCAGGTGATCCCCTTCGACCTGTCCACGCCGATCGAGGTCTTCTCCCGTACGCGGCTTCCCGACGGGCGTCCCGGTTACCAGGTCCGCGTGTGCGCCGAGCGACCCGAGGTCGACGCCGGCACGTTCACCCTCCGCGCGCACCGCGGACTCGACGGGCTCGACGGCGCGGACACGGTCATCGTGCCGGGCACGGCCGCCCCCACCGCACCGCTCACGCCCGCCGTCCACGACGCGCTGCTGGCGGCCGCCGCGGACGGCACCCGGATCGCGTCCATCTGCACGGGCACCTTCCCGCTGGCCGCCACCGGACTCCTCGACTGGCTGCGCGCCACGACGCACTGGATCGCGGCGGACCTGCTGGCCGCACTGCATCCGAAGGTGACGGTCGACCCCGACGTGCTGTACGTCGACAACGGCCAGTTCCTCACCTCCGCGGGCGCCGCCGCAGGCCTCGACCTGTGTCTGCACATGATCCGCGGCGACTACGGCTCGGCGGTGGCCGCCGACGCGGCCCGGCTCTCCGTCATGCCGCTGGAACGGGAGGGCGGGCAGGCGCAGTTCATCGTCCACGACCACGCGCCCACACCGCAGGGATCCTCCTTCGAGCCCCTGCTCACCTGGCTCCAGGAAACTCTGGGCCGGAACCTGACCCTCGCCGACATGGCCGCGCACGCGGGCGTCAGCACCCGCACCCTCATGCGTCGCTTCCGCGAGCAGACCGGCACCACCCCGCTGCAATGGCTGCACCGGGCGCGCATCCGGCAGGCCCAGCACCTCCTGGAGACCACACGGCACCCGGTGGAGCGGATCGCGGGACGGGTCGGGTTCGGCTCGCCCACGGCGTTCCGCGACCGCTTCAAGCGGACGACGGGTGTCAGCCCACAGACGTACCGCCGCACCTTCAGCTGAACCCCTCCTTCCGGGCCCGCGGCCACGCGCACGGTGGGGCCGCATCCGCTCCTCCACCCAGGCCCTGGAATAGCCGCGGACCCGCCCGCGTTGCCGCGCACATGACGACGAATGCGCCGCGGCCCGAGGTGCTGCGATACACCGCCTTCTCCAGCGCCCCCGACGGCGGAAACCCCGCCGGCGTCGTTCTGGACGCCACCGCCCTGGACGACGGCGACATGCTGGCCATCGCCGCCGACCTCGGATACTCGGAGTCCGCGTTCCTGACCGCGCCCCCGGAGGGCCTCGGTGGCCAGGAGGGTTGGGCGTACGGCATCCGCTACTTCAGCCCCAAGGCCGAGGTGCCGTTCTGCGGGCACGCCACCATCGCGACCGCCGTCGCGCTCGCCGAACGGATGGGCCCCGGGGAGCTGGTGTTCGCGACGCGCGCCGGCACCGTGCCGGTGGAGGTGACGGCGGAGGGCGGGACTGTGAGGGCCACACTCACCAGTGTCGAGCCGCACATCGAGGACATCGCCGACACCGACCTCGCGGAGGCGCTCGCGGCCCTCGGCTGGCCGGCCGCCGATCTCGACCCGGCCTTCCCGCCCCGCATCGCGTTCGCCGGCGCCCGCCATCTCGTACTCGCGGCGGCGACTCGCGCGCGCCTGGCGGATCTCGCGTACGACTTCGCACGCCTCGAAGCCCTGATGCACCGCTTGGACCTGACCACGGTCCAGTTGGTGTGGCGGGAGTCGGCCACCGTCTTCCATGTCCGTGACCCGTTCCCCGTCGGCGGCGTCGTCGAGGACCCGGCGACCGGCGCCGCGGCCGCCGCGTTCGGTGCGTACGCCCGTGAGCTCGGCCTGGTCCCCGAGGACGCCGTACTGACCCTGCATCAGGGCGAGGACATGGGCCGCCCCGGCGAACTCACGGTGACACTGCGCGCGGGTGACCCGCGCGTCCGGGTCAGCGGCACGGGAGCACGCATCGGCTAGGGTCTTTCGTCTGGATCAGGCCGGATCAGGGAGCGGGGTCCGGTGCCGTGCATCGCACGGCGGAGGAGGGCGGCAGGGCGGAGCCCTGCCGACCGACGACAACGCGGCTGAGGGTACCCCCTGCTCGAAGAGCTTGGGGGAACGGTGCCAGACCCCGCGAGCCCGGCCTGATCCAAACGAGAGGCCCTAGTCGGTCCTTGCCGACCGGGCGGCGGCGCCCGTACTGGTGACGGCGGTGCGGGCGGACTCGTCGACGTGGAGCGTGAAGACGTCGGGGCGCGCGTAGTGGCCGGTGGGATCGAAGTCGAAGCGGGCACGTGTGAGGTCGTCGAGGTCGAGTTCGGCGGTCAGGATGCCCTCGCTGCCGCGCAGCGGGCCTGCGAGGACCTCGCCGAGCGGGGAGACGATGACGGAGCCGCCACCGATCAGGACGGTGTCGGGGGCGTCGCCCTGGACGGGGTGGAGGTCGGCGGGCAGGGCTTCGCGGCGCAGGTACTGGCCGGCACTGAGGACGAAGCAGCGGCCCTCCAGGGCGATGTGCCGCATGCTGGCCTGCCAGGCGTCGCGGTCGTCCACGGTCGGAGCGCACCACAGGTCGATGCCCTTGGCGTACATGGCCGTGCGGAACAGCGGCATGTAGTTCTCCCAGCAGATGGCCGCGCCGAGGCGGGCCGTGCCGGTGTCGACCACCGGGAGGGTGGAACCGTCGCCCTGACCCCACAGGTAGCGTTCGGCGGCGGTCGGCATGAGCTTGCGGTGCAGGCCCAGGTAGCCGTCGGGGCCGAAGAAGAGGGCGACGCAGTAGAGGGTGCCGCCCTGGCGTTCGACGGCGCCGACGACGGCGTGGCAGCCGAGGTCCCGGGTGAGGGCGGCCAGGGTGTCGGTCTCGGGGCCGGGGACGTCGATGGCGGCGGCGTGGTAGCGGCGGAACAGTTCGCGGCCGGCCGAGGTGCGGCTGCCGACGGTGATGTCGAAGTCCAGGCCCTTGGGATAGCCGCCGAGGAACGCCTCGGGCAGGACGACGACCTCTGCGCCTCGGTCGCTGACGGCCTCCCGGACGAGCTCCGTGGCGCGGTTCAGCGCGGCCTGTGTGTCGAACAGCGGGGCGGCCGCCTGGACGACGGCAGCGGTCACGGTACGACGGGACTCGGGGGCCGCGGCAGCGGCAGGGGGCAGCGAAGTCATGGCACCGAGACTAGGAATCCCCCGCATCACCGAGCAAGGCACTGAGGGATGACGGGGGCTGACACGCCGGGTTGCGTATCACCGTCGGCCAGGCCGCAGGGCAGGTCCCCCAAGGAGTCCCATGGTGACGACCAGGTCGGCGTCGCGCATCGGCTGATCGGCGGTGGTCACGCCTCTGCCTCCGGGTAGTCGTCCAGGATGGCGAGCGCCGCGGCGGTCGCGGCGACCGGGTCGCCGGCGCGTACGGCTTCGAACAGTGCCGTGTGGAACGGGTCGTCTCCGGCGTCGTCCATGCACTGGTTCGCCTTGACGGTCTCCCACAGGACGTCGCTCATGTTCCGGTAGAGGTCGCTGAGCACCGGGTTGTGGGACGCCTCGGCGATGCGCAGGTGGAAGTCGACGTCGGCATCGGTGAAGGCGTCCAGGTCCCGGGCCCGGCCTGCGGATTCCCTGCGTTCCATGGCTTCGCGGATCACGGCGAGGTCGTCATCGGTGCGCGTCGTGCTGGCGAGGCGGGCGGCGACTATGTCCAGGCCGCGGCGGACAACGAGGATGTCGGCGGTCCTCGCCCGGTCGAAGTGCCGGCGCAGTGCGACCTGGCCCTCGTCGGTGGCGATGACGTAGGTGCCGTCGCCTTGACGCGTGGTGAGCAGTCCCGCGTGGACGAGCACCCGGACCGCCTCGCGGATGGACAGCCGGCTCACGGCGAGGGTCGCGGCGAGCTGGTCCTCCGGCGGTATCCGGTCGCCCACCTGCCATGTGCCTCGCGCGAGTTCTGCCCGCAACTCGTTGATCACAGCGTCGACGATCGACATTCGTGCGACGGGTTTCATGCAACCCTCTTCCCTGATCATCAGATGACTTGATAACCATATGACTCTCCCGGGACGGAGTTCCAGCCCTTTCACCGACTCGAAGGGGGCCGCTGGCATGACCCACGCCCTGTTCACCCACATTCGCCCTCATGGCGGAGATCCTCACGACGTGCTGGTGACCGACGGCCGCATCGCGGCCATCGATCCCGCGACGCGGCCCGGGAACTGCGTCGTCGTCGACGGCGGCGGTGCCCTTGCCCTGCCTTCCCCCGTCGACGCGCACATCCATCCCGACAAGTCGGCCTGGGGCCGGCCGTGGCTGAGCCGCGAACCCGCCGACACGCTCCGCGAACTGATCACGAACGACGTCGCCACCCAGCGCGCCATGACCTCTCCGGTGCACGAACGCGCCGGCGCCCTGATCGCCCGGGCGGTCGGCCGCGGCACCCGGGCGATGCGCGCGCACGTCGATGTCGCACCGGTCCACGGGCTCTCCCACCTGCACGGAATCCGCGCCGCCGCCGCTCCGTTCGCGTCGGCGATGGACCTGCAGGTGGTGGCCTTCCCCCAGCTCGGCCTCCTCACCGAGCCCGGCACCGCCGAGCTGCTGGAGCAGGCCGTCAAGGAGGGCGCCGACATCGTCGGCGGCCTGGATCCGGTCGGCATCGACGGTGACCTCGACGGGCATCTGGACGTCCTGTTCGGCATCGCCGAGCGCACCGGCGCACCGATCGACATCCACCTGCACGACCGCGGCCGAGCGGGCCTGGACCAGATCGCCGAGATCGCCCGCCGTACCCTGGCCGCCGGCATGCGGGGAAAGGTCACGATCAGCCACGCGTTCTGCCTGTCCGACTGCGACGCCACCGAGTTGGAGCGCACCGCCGAGTTCCTGGCCGACGCGGACGTGGCGGTGATCACGTGCGCGCTCGGCAGCGAGCCGGTCGTGCCCTTCCGGCCGCTGGTGGAACGGGGCGTGCGGGTCGGCGCCGGTTCGGACGGCGTGCGGGACGCCTGGACCCCGTTCGGCGACGGCGACATGTTCACGCGGGCGCATCTGCTCGCGTACCGCACCGATGCCCGCACCGACGAGGAACTGGCGGCGTGCTACGCCGTGGCGGCGCACGGCGGCGCGGACGTCATGGGCCTGGAACGGTCCGACCTGCGGATCGGCGACCCCGCCGACTTCGTTCTGCTGGCCGGGGAGTCCGTCGCGCAGGTACTCGTCGACCGGCCGCTGCCCGCGATGGTCGTCCGGGCCGGGAACGTCGTCGCCCGTGACGGGCGCCTCGAGAGGACCACCCGGTGAAGCGCCGCAGGCCGGCCCTGCTCACCGGCGGACTCGCGCTCGCCCTGACCGCCTGCGGCAACACCGCGCCGGGCGGGCAAGGAGCGGCGCTCACGACGGCGGACCTCGCCACCACCACCGCGTCGGCCACCCACGGCGTGGACCGGATCACCTGGAACCTGCCCTACGAGCCACAGACGCTGGACCCGATCCGCTCCTTCAACTACGCCGAGAACACCGCGCTCGCGAACATGTGCGAGAGTCTGATGCGGCTCACCCCCGACCTGAAGATCCGCCCCGGTCTGGCCGTGAAGGCGGAGAATCCGACCCCGACCCGGTGGGTCTACACGCTGCGCAAGGACGTCAGGTTCTGGGACGGCGAGCAGATGACCGCCGACGACGTGGCGGCCAGCCTCAACCGCCACCTCGACCCGACGCTCGGCACCTGGTGGAGCGACTACTTCGAGACCGTCGCCTCCATCAAGGCGACCGGGCCGTACCAGGTCACGGTGGACCTCAAGCAGCCCGACGTGCTCTTCAACCAGGCCATGGCGACCGCCGCCGGCGCCGTCGTGGAGAAATCGTTCCTGGACAAGGCCGGAAAGAACCTCGGCTCTCCCACAGGCGGAGTCATGTGCACCGGACCCTTCACGTTCGCCGGCTGGAAGTCCGGCGACTCCCTTCGGCTGACTCGCAATGACGACTACTGGAACGCCGAACTCAAGGCGAAATCAAAGACGTTGGTGTTCCGGTTCATCGCCGACGAGACCACCGCGGTCAACGCACTGCGGTCCGGCGAGGTCGACGGGCAGTACTTCTACCTCCCCCCTGCCGGACTCAGTCAACTCGTCGACTCCCCCACCGGCTCGGTCACCCTCGGCCGCTCCCTCACCTTCTGGGCCCTGCTCGGCGCCGCCAAGTCCGGCCCGTACGCCGACCCACGCGTGCGTGAGGCACTGTCGGCCTCCCTCGACCGCCCGGGAATCGCCCGGGTGATCTTCCAGGGGGCCGCGGCCCCGGAGAGCACGTTGGCCAACTCCGACTACTGGGGCTACGCCGCGGACACCTTCCGCGCCGCACACGACGCTCTGCCCGCGGCGAAGCCCGACCTCGCCCGCGCCAAGCGGCTCCTGAAGGCCGCCGGCAAGCCGTCCCGCCCCCTCACCATCGGCATCCAGGGAAGTTCGGCGGTGCACGAACAGACAGCGAGCATCATCAAGGCCGCCGGCGAGGACCTCGGGCTCGACGTCAGGATCAAGGTCATCCCGGTCGAGCAGTACGGCAACCTCTACAGCGACCCCAAGGCCCGCGAAGGCATCGACGCCTTCCTGAGCACCTGGTACGGCAACATGCCCGATCCCCTCGACGTCTACCGCGTGTTCACCAAGGGCGGCCGGTCCAACTTCGACGACTACGCATCGGTGGACGGCGCCGTCAGACAGGCCCAGGCCGCCTACGACCCGCAGCAGCGGGCCGAGCTGGTCGGCGGAATCCAGACCGCCGTCAGCAGGGACGTGCCCTGGACGCCGATCTCCTCCCTGCCCGTCATCCTCTACATGAACAAGCGGATCACCGGAGCGGTCGCCTCGTTCTCGTACCTGTACTACCCCTGGGCCGCCGGGATCGGTGCGCGATGAAGTGGCTGACATTCCTGGCGCGACGGCTGGCCGCGCTCGCGGCGGTCCTCCTCGTGGCCTCGTTCCTGGTGTACGGGCTGCTCTACACGGTTCCCGGCGGACCGATGGCGTTCCTGCTGGGCAACCGCAGCGGCAGCCCCGAGCAGATCGCGGCGATCCGTCATCAGTACCACCTCGACGAGCCGTTCCTGGTCCGCTACTTCAGCTGGCTGGGCGACGCGCTGCACGGTGACTTCGGTCAGTCCCTGGTCTACCGACAGGACGTGTCCGCCCTGATGTCCACCCGGCTGGCGACGACGGGGCTGCTGGTGCTGTACGCCACGGTGATCATCGTCGTGATGGGCATCGCCCTCGGACTGCTCGGAGCGCTGCGCCGGGGCCCGGTCGACGCGGCCGTCTCCGTGGTCAACAGCGTCTTCCTGGCCACTCCCACCTTCGTCGTGGGCGTGGTGCTGGTCGTCGTCTTCGCCCTGGGGCTGGGCTGGTTCCCGGTCTTCGGCCCGGGATCGGGCCTGGACGACCGGCTGTATCACCTGACGTTGCCCGCCATCGCCCTCAGCCTCGGCAGCGCCGGCTTCCTGGCCCGCATCACCCGCGCCTCGGTGGGCGCGGAGTTGAGCCGCGAACACGTGGAGACGGCACGCAGCCGCGGATTCTCCGAGTCCCACATCGTCCGCCGGCACGTGCTGCGCAACGCGTCGATCCCGGTCGTGACCGTCATGGGCCTCACCGTGGCCGGACTGATCGCGGGCTCCGTGGTCGTCGAGAACATCTTCGCGCTGGACGGTCTCGGCTCGCTGCTCGTACGGGCCATTCTCCAGCGGGACTTCGCCGTGGTGCAGGGCGTCGTTCTCGTCCTGGTCTTTGCGTTCGTCATCGTCAACCTGGTGGTCGACCTGTGCTACTCGCTCATCGACCCCCGTCTGTCTCCCGGGGAGGCGTCATGAAGGCACGCCTGGGCCCGACGGGCCTCACCGCACTGGCAGTTCTCGCGGTCGTCGCCGTGGTCAGCGCCTGTGCGCCGCTGCTGGCGCCCTACGATCCGAATCGGCCCGACCTCTTCAACGCGCTGTCCGGAAGCACCGGCAGCCACCTGCTCGGTGGTGACGCGCTCGGCCGGGACATTCTGTCGCGGCTGATGTTCGGGGCCCGTACGACGCTGCTGGGCCCGCTGGTCACCATCGCGCTGTCCACCGTGGTGGGCACCACACTCGCGATCGTCGCCGCGTGGTCCGGAGGCCGGGTCGACGCCGTCATCTCCCGGCTGCTCGACGTGCTGTTCGCGGTGCCCGGCATCGTGTTCGCCCTGGTGACCGTGGCCGTGGTCGGTCCCGGTATGACGGGAGTGGTCATCGGCCTGGCCGTGGCGTACACGCCGTACGTGGCCCGCGTCGTCCGCAGCGCCGCGCTGCGGGAACGCGGCCTCCCCTACGTCTCGGCCGCCTGGCTCCAGGGCAGATCGGCCGTCGCCATCTGCGGGCGCCACCTGCTGCCCAACCTGCGCCCGCTGATCGTCGCCCAGTCGGTGTCGGCCCTCGGCTTCGCGATCATCGACCTGGCCGCGATCTCGTTCCTCGGACTCGGCGTTCAGCCGCCGGCCGCCGACTGGGGCCTGATGGTCAAGAGCGGACTGGACGGCGCGATGCGCGGCCAGCCGATGGAGGCCATCAGCGCGGGCGTGCTGATCGTGATCGTGGTGGTCGCGGTGACGGTGCTCGGCGACCGGATGGGTGCTGAGCAAGGGAGTGCGCGATGAGCAACGATCTCCTGGTCCTGGACCAGTTGCGGCTGGAGGTTCCGGCCGGCCGCGGGCAATGGCGGACACTCGTCGACGACGTCGGCCTCACCGTCGCCCCGGGCGAAGCCGTCGGCCTCGTCGGTGAATCCGGCTCGGGCAAGTCGATGACCGCGCGGTCCGTCCTTCGGCTGACCCCGCCCGGCGCACGGCTGAGCGGCCGGATCCAGTTCGACGGCACACCGGTTCTCGATCTCGGGGCGCGGGAGCTGCGCGCCCTGCGGTCGCGGCGGATCGCGATGATCTTCCAGGACCCCCGGGCGCACATCAACCCGGTCCGCAGCATCGGTGACTTCCTCACCGAGGCGCTGGTCTCCAACCTGTCGGTGCCCCCGAAGGAGGCACACGCCAAGGCCGTCCGTCTCCTCGCCGATGTCGGCATCACCGACGGCGAACGCCGGATGCGGCAGCATCCGCACGAGTTGTCCGGCGGACTGCTCCAGCGCGTCATGATCGCGTCGGTGCTGGCCGTGGAACCCGACCTGGTGCTCGCGGACGAGCCCACGACCGCTCTGGACGTGACCACCCAGTCGGAGGTGATGGCCATCCTGGACGAACTGCGCCGGGACCGCGGTATGGCCATGTTGCTGATCACCCACGACCTCGAACTCGCCGCGGCGACCTGCGACCGCATCGGCGTCATGTACGCCGGACGGATCGTGGAGGTGCAGTCCGCCGAGGCGCTCACCGGATCCCCCCTGCATCCCTACAGCAGTGGCCTGTTGACATCCCGACCGAGTATCGACCAGGTCGTCCATCCGCTGCCCGTCGTCCCCGGCCGGGCGGTCGCCGCCTTCGAGGCGGGCGAAGGCTGCGCCTTCGCACCCCGCTGCGCGGTCGCCACACCGGAGTGCTCCACCGCCCGCCCGGCGCTGCGCGCGGTGGGCAACGCCCACGTCGCCTGCATACGAGCGGAGGAACCGTGACCGAGATCCTGGTCAGGGCGGAAGGTCTGCGCAAGGTCTTCGGGAAGGGCGCGGTCGCCGTCGACGACCTGTCCTTCACCCTCGCCCGCGGTGAGTCACTGGCCGTCGTGGGCGAGTCCGGCTCGGGCAAGACCACCGTCGCCCGCATGCTGCTGGGTCTGGAAACCCCCACGGCCGGCACGATCAGCGTCTGCGGACGACCGCGGACGGGCCGAACCGGCTCGGCCGAACGGCGCCGCCGGGCCCGGGAGATCCAGATGGTCTTCCAGGACCCGTACTCGTCACTGGACCCGTTGCAGCGCATCGGGGACGTCATCGAGACCAGCCTCGCCCTGCACTTCCCGCTGAGCGCGAGCGAGCGGCGCGGCCGGTCCCTGGAACTGCTGGAGGCCGTGGGGCTGAGCGACCGGCACGCCACGATGCTGCCCCGCCAGCTCTCCGGCGGGCAGCGGCAACGCGTCGCCATCGCCCGTGCGATCGCCGTCGAACCGCGGGTTCTGGTGCTGGACGAGGCGGTCGCGGCGCTGGACGTCTCCGTGCAGGCGCAGATCCTCAACCTGCTCACCGACATCCGCGGACGCAGCGGCATCAGCTACGTGTTCATCTCGCACGACCTGGCGGTCGTGAACCAGATCAGCGACACGGCGATCGTGATGTCCGCCGGCCGCGTGGTCGAGCGCGGACCGACCCGGCAACTGCTGCACGCCCCGCAGGAGGAGTACACCAAAGCCCTCCTGGACGCGGTTCCCCGACCCGGCTGGAAGCCCCGCCGTCGCGCGG
The DNA here is from genome assembly GCF_044756885.1 of Streptomyces sp. NPDC091412. Taxonomy (NCBI): domain Bacteria; kingdom Bacillati; phylum Actinomycetota; class Actinomycetes; order Kitasatosporales; family Streptomycetaceae; genus Streptomyces; species Streptomyces sp. NPDC091412. Next base: position 108,242 of record NZ_JBIVTV010000008.1, read on the forward strand.
CCGGCTCCCACCCTTCCCCACACCCCGCCTCCCCCCGTCCCCACCACTGAGAGGCCATCACCATGTGTCTGGACCACCATCAGCCGCCGCCCTCGCACGTCGCCCGGCGCGGCGTCCTCGCCACCGCGATGGCACTGGCGGGCGGATCCCTGCTCGCCGGCACCGCCGAGGCGGCCGACCGTACGCCCACGCCGGACCGGAAGGCACCCGGCACCGGCCCGGCGCCGTCCGGAGGCACCCTCGTCATCGACGGCGGCACCCTCCTCGATCCGCTGACCGGGGAGGTGACCGCCGACTCCGTGGTCGTCATCGTGGACGGCACCGTGCGGGCCGCGGGCAGCCGGGACGCCACCCGGCGCGCCCGCGCGGCGCTGCGAGCGGGCGTGAGCGTGGTCGGCGCCCACGGCCGATGGGTGCTCCCCGGCCTGGTCGACGCGCACATCCACATCAACTCCCTCACCGAGGCCGGAACGGCCCTGCGTCAGGGGGCGACCAGCGTGCGCAGCGGGTCCACCACCTTCTACCAGGACATCGCCGTGCGCGAACTGGCCCGGTGGGCCCCGGACCGGGCGCCGCGGACGCGGGCCGCCGGCCTCTTCGTCACCCCCGACCTCGGCGACACGATCCTGGCCGACCCCGACCTCGCCCCGCTGGCCCGCCTCAAGGACAGCGTCCGCTCGTCCGAGGCGCTGCGCCGGGTGGTCGACGTGAACCTGAACCGGGGTGCGGACGTCATCAAGACGCGGGTCAACGACCGTGCGGGCCTGCCGGACCAGGACCCGCTGCGCCAGGTGTACAACCGTGACCAACTCGCCACGGTAGTGGCGGCGGCGCGGCGCCGCGGCGCCGGCGTCCTCTGCCACAGCTACAGCGAACAAGGCTGCCGAGACGCCGTCCTGGCGGGCATCCGCAGTCTGGAGCACGGGGTCTTCGTCGCCGAGGACACGCTGCACGAAATGCGGCGCCGCGGCACGTACTTCACGCCCACCCTGACCGCCATCGCCGGGCTGGCCGAATCCGACGACCCCGTACTCGCCGCGCGCGGGCGCGAGTTCCTCCCCGTACTGCGGCAAGCCGTGCGCGCGGCGCACGACATGGGCGTTCCGCTGGCGGCGGGCACCGACTCCGCCGGGGGACAGATCGATCCGATCGGCGGCGAGGTGGTGCTGATGCAGCAGGCCGGCCTGCCGGCCCTGGACGCCATCCGCACCGCCACGACGGCGGCGGCGCGGCTGACCGGACTGAGCGGCAGCGCGGGGCGGCTGGCGCAGGGCTTCCGTGGGGACGCGGTGCTGCTCGCCGGCAATCCGCTGGAGGACATCACAGCAGTGAGGACGCCGAGCGCGGTGATCAGCAACGGCGTCGTCGTCGGCACCTGACGGCCCCCGCGCGGGCGGCGCGCACTGATCTCGGCGTGACCGGGCGTGCTCTTCGGCCACGGTGACCGAAGAGGTGACCGAAGAGCACGCCCGGTCACGAGGCAGGGCCTGGGGCGCCCTGACAAGATTTCTCCCGTCGTCCTGTCGATTCCGCCCGCGGCCATTCGTCATCTCCGCGTATCCGCGCAACCAACCCCAGGCACGAGGAGCGCCCCGTGAAGTACCTGCTGCTGATCAACACCCTGTCGCCCGACTCCACCGAGGAACGACCGGCCGAGGGACCGACCGTGGAAGAGTTCATGGCGTTCGAGAAGGCCGTCTCCGATGCCGGCGTCAAGCTGGACGGCAACGCCCTGGACCTCTCGAACGCGACCACCGTACGCGTCCGCGTGAATGGGGAGCGCGTCGTGACCGACGGACCGTTCGCCGAGACCCGGGAGATCGTCGGCGGCTATTACCTGATCGATGTTCCCGACCTCGACACGGCGCTCGACTGGGCGGCCCGGTGCCCCGGGGCCCGGTACGGCACCGTCGAGGTCCGCACGGTCTGGGAGCCGGATCAGTCGTGAACGAGCGGCGAGCGGCCCGCTCCGTGGAGGCGGTGTTCCGCGAGGACCGGAGCCGGCTGCTCGCCCTGCTCGCGGCACGGTTCGGAGATCTCGATCTTGCCGAGGAGACCGCCTCCGACGCGATCGAGGCCGCGCTGGAGCGGTGGCCGGTCGACGGAGTGCCGGACAAGCCACTGGCCTGGTTGCTCACCACGGCACGCCGCAAGGCCATCGACCGGATCCGGCGCGACCGCGCGTACGCGGAGCGGCTGGCGGTGCTCCAGGTGGAGAGCGACCGGGCCGCCGCCGTGGTACCCGCCGAGCCCGGCTTCGACGACATCCCCGACGAGCGGCTGCAACTGTTCTTCACCTGCTGCCACCCCGCGCTCTCTCCGGAGGCACAGACCGCGCTGACGCTGCGCTTTCTCGCCGGCCTGACCACACCCGAGGTCGCCCGGGCATTCCTGGTGCCCACCGCGACGATGGCCCAGCGCATCGTGCGCGCGAAACGCAAGATCCGCAGTGCGCGCATCCCGTTCCGCGTCCCGGGACCGGACGAACTGCCCGCGCGGCTGCCCAGCGTGCTCCGGGTCGTCTACCTCGTCTTCACCGAGGGGTACGCCGCCAGCTCCGGCGACGACCTCGTCCGCCCCGATCTGGCCGACGAAGCCATCCGGCTCGCCCGTATCCTGCACCGGCTGCTTCCCGGAGAACGAGAGGTGACGGGGCTGCTCGCGCTGCTCCTCCTCACCGACGCGCGGCGCGCGGCCAGGACCGACGCCGCGGGAGGCCAGGTGCTGCTCGAAGACCAGGACCGCGCTCTGTGGGACGCCGGCCTCATCGCCGAGGGGCGACGGCTCGTCGTACCGGCCCTGACGGGTCCCGGTGTCGGACCGTACGCGGTGCAAGCGGCGATCGCGGCACTGCACGACGAGGCGACCGGCTTCGAGGCGACCGACTGGCCGCAGATCGTCGCGCTCTACGACGTGCTGCTTCAGATCGAGCCATTCCCGCTGGTCGCGCTGAACCGGGCCGTGGCCGTCGCCATGCGCGACGGCCCCGAGGCGGGGCTTGCCCTGCTGGACGCCCTCACCGAGGCCGAGGAACTGCGCGGCTACCACCTGCTTCCCGCAGCGCGGGCCGACCTGCTGAGAAGGCTGGGCCGCACCTCCGAGGCCGCCGCTGCCTACCGGGTCGCCCTCGACCTCGTCGGCAACGAACCAGAACGGGCCATGCTCGCCCGCAGACTCGCGGAACTCTCCGACCGGTGACGGGCCGGCCCGGTGACGGCCCGCAGCCGGCGCGGGCGGGCGCACTGGCGCATCGCCGCTTCCAGCTCGTACGGGTCGGACAGGGCCGGGTCGACGGCGTCCTCGACGGTGGCGTCGAGCGGCGGAACCGGCGTCCGCGCCGGGTGCCGAACTATAGACGCGCGACAAAAGGACCGGCAAGGTCAACCGGGCCCCGCCGGACTCCGGTTCCTCCGCCGCCCTCCTCGCACCAGCGCGCTCACCTCGCCGGATGGCCGCTCACGCGCAGGCGCCCGGCGTGCGGGACGTACCGGGCCTCCATCGTGCCGCCGTAAAAGGCAGATGATCACAATGCGGCAGCAACAAGCCACGACAGGACGCCGATCACTTGACTACCGGGCGTCACACGCGGTTGGCTCCGGCTCAACGAGAGCCACCCGCCCGGTCGTACGTCCGTCGGCCCTCCGCCCCAGTCCCTCCCCCCGTTTGCTCCATGCTCGGCTGCACAGTGAGGTGCCGCACCCTCATGAAGACTCCTCCTTCGCACAAGTACCGCAGATCCGCCCCCGGCACCGCGCTGACGGCCGCCGTCGCCGTCTGCCTGCTCATTTCCGGCTGCTCCGGCTCCGGAGACGCGCAGTCCGAATCAAGCGCGCGGGTATCCGGTGCATCCGGGCTCAAGGTCGCCATGGTCACCCATGGGGCCGAGGGAGACGCCTTCTGGCAACTGGTCCGCAAGGGCGCCGAGGTGGCCGCGGCCAAGGACGGCGTCGAGTTGACCTACGCGAGCGACGCCGATGCCGCCGGGCAGGCGAAGTTGGTGCGGGACGCGATCCGGGAGGGGGTCGACGGCATCGCGCTGACGCTGGCCAAGCCGGATGCGATGAAGGGGCCGATCGCGGAGGCCAAGGCGGCGGGCATAGCCGTGGTCGGGCTCAACTCCGGTATCGGGTCCTGGCGTTCCAGCGGTGTGCTGCAGTACTTCGGCCAGGACGAGAGCGTCGCGGGCCGGGCCGTCGGGGACAAGCTGGACGACCTGGGGGCCAAGCACGCCCTGTGCGTCATCCACGAGCGGGGCAACATCTCGCTGGAGGCGCGCTGCGCCGGTGTGAAGAAGGCCTTCGGCGGCAGGACCGACATGCTCTACAGCGACGGCACCGACATGGACGCCCTGACCGAGTCGGTCGCGGCCCGACTGCGGTTGGACCACGACATCGACGAAGTGGTCACCAACGGAGCGCAGTTCGCGCTGGCCGCGGTCAAGTCGGTGCACAAGGCAGGCAGCAGGGCGCACATCGCCACCTTCGACCTGAACAAGGAACTGGTCAAGGCGGTTCAGGACGGAGATGTGCAGTTCGCGGTGGACCAGCAGCCCTACCTCCAGGGCTATCTGGCCGTGGACGCGCTCTGGCTCTACAGGTCCAACGGCAATGTGAGCGGTGGCGGCGTCGCTCCGGTGCTCACCGGTCCTGCCTTCGTGACCAAGACGAACGTCGCGTCGGTGGCCAAGCTGGCCGCCGGCGGCACGCGCTGAGGACATGCCGTGTACGGGGCGCCGGTGACATGACGACACAGTCCTTCTCCCGTCCGCCCGTCACCTGCGCCGACGGCGTCCCACGCGTCTCCCGGCCCGTACCGGACGCGCCGTCACCCCGCCCGCTCGTTCTTCCCTTCCCCGTCTTCCCGCAGATCGCTCTAGGACGATGATGTCTCCACGGACACCGACAGGTTCCCGGCGCCGTCTCGGTTCGATACGGCTCTCACTGGTCCTCCTGGCCCTGGTCCCCACCGTCGCGCTCGCCGCCATGTGGGGTGTGACCACGACCCAGATGTTCTCCGAGGGTCTCCGGCTGCGCTCACAGACAGCGCTGAGCAGGTCGACCGGCGCCATGGGCACCGACGCGGCGCTCGCCCTCCAGCAGGAGCGCGGGCTGTCGGCGGCGTGGCTGGCGTCCCCGCACGGCTCCCGGGCCGCCTTGGACGCGCAGCGCCTGACCACGGACAAGGCGGTCGCCGAGCTGGTCGGCCAGGCCGACTCGATCAGGCAGGCCCCCGCCCGCATCAAGAACCGGATGTACTCGGTCGTCGCGTCGGTGGGCAGCCTGGAGTACTACCGGGGCCAGGTGGACAAACCGACGGACATCACCGGTGAACAGGCCCTGGACCAGTACACCGCGATCATCGACGACCAGATCCATGCCTTCCAGGAGCTCTCGCAGGTCGACGACGGCGACCTCACCTCCCAGGCCGGTCCGCTCGTGGCGCTGGAGCACGCCGCGGAGCTGGTCTCCCAGGAGGACGCGCAGCTCACCCTGGCGTGGTCGTCCCAACGCATGGACCAGGAGGCGTGGGACAGGTTCGCCCAACTGGTCCACACCCGCCGCTGGCTCGTCGAGGACCAGATCGTCCCCTCGCTCCAGGGCAGCACGAAGACGCAGACCGAGCGGATCCTGCAGTCGGCGGAGTGGCGGACGCTGGAAGCCGTCGAGGACCAGGTGCTCTCGGCCCGGGGCAAGGCCACCGGCGCGCGCGGGTTCGCGCTGCCTGACGCGCGCGCGAGATGGGGCGCCGCGATCGACAAGTTGTCCGTCCAGTACTCGACGCTGATCCGGCAGCAGACGGTCGCGCTGCTCGACCGCAGTGCCGACCGAGCGCACGGGCTGCTGCTGAAGTCCGCCGTCCTGAGCGCGGCCGGCCTGGCCGCCCTGGTCCTGTGCGTCGGCATGTCCTGGCGGATCACCCGGTCCCTGTCCCGGCGGCTGCTGGGGCTGAGGATCGCCACGCTCCGCCTGGCGGAGGAGCGGCTGCCCGACGTGGTGGCCCGGCTGGAGCGGGGCGAGAAGGTGGACGTGGACTCCGCGACGCCGCCGCTGGACTACGGCACCGACGAACTCGGCCAGGTCGCCCAGGCCTTCAACACCGCGCAGCGTACGGCCGTACACACCGCGGTCGAACTCGCCGACACCCGCCGCGGTTTCCAGAAGGTGATCCTCGGAATCGCCCGGCAGAGCCAGAACCTGATCAACCTTCAGCTCAGCAAGCTCGACGCGCTGGAACGGCGGCACCAGGACCCGGAGGTCCTCCAGGGCCTGTACGAACTGGACTCCACGGCGAGCCAGTTGCGCCGCTACGAGGAGAACCTGGTCATCATCAGCGGCGAGCAGCCACGGCGCAGCTGGACCGAACCGGTCGCGCTGATCGACATCCTGCGCGGCGCCGTCGGCGAGGTCGCCGAGTACCAGAGGGTGGAGGTGCACACCGACGAGGAGGTGTACGTCGCCCCGCCCGCGGTGGCCGACGTCATCCATCTGCTGGCCGAGCTCATCGACAACGCGACCGCGTACTCCGCCGCCCCGAGCCCCGTCGGAGTGCGGGCCGCGATGGTGGCCAAGGGCCTCGTCATCGAGGTCGAGGACCGCGGCCTCGGTATGTCCGAGGAGGACTACGCCCAGCTCAACGCTCATCTGGCCGTGTCCCCGCAGTTCGACGTGGTGGCGCTCGCCGACGACCTGCGGCTCGGTATGTTCGTCATCGCCCGCCTGGCCACCCGGCACGGCATCACCGTGACCCTGCGCTCCTCGCCTTACGGCGGGACCACCGCGATCGTGCTCGTCCCGCACGACATCGTGGTGCCCGAGGCCGCCGGCTCCCCGCAGACGCGGCCGCAGCCGTCCGAGCCCGTGCGGGTGCCCGGACCGGGGCGTCCGGAACGGACCGGGAAGGGCTCGACCCCCGCCGTCGACGCCCGGCGGAGGAAGCCGTCCGCGGGGCCGAACGCCTCCCGTGCGGGTGACAGCGGACACGGGGCGGAACGGACACGTGAGCCGGGGCTCTCCCCGCTGCCGCGCCGGGTGCCGCAGACCAGTGTGGCCGCCGAGCTGCGCGGAGAGGCCGTACCCGTCGTCGAGGACGACCCCCTCGACGACTTCACCGCCGAACGCGCCGCCTCCTCACTGGCCGGCTTCCAGCGCGGCACACGCGAGGCCCGGCACGACGACACCCACGACGACACCCAGGAAAGGGCCGACGACCCGAAGGAGGCCGCCGCAACGGACGGCGCCACACCGGACGGCTCCGGACCGGACGGCTCCGATGCGCGCGTTCCCGCCGCAGGCACCGCCACCCCCAAGGCCTCGACCGTGTTCGAGCCGGGGGGACATCCACCCTCGACTTCGCCCGCCGACCGCACATGAAGGACAGCCATATGACACGCCCCACCCCCGCCACGCACACGCAGCTCGACCAGCTGCTGACCGGTCTCGTGGAACGGGTCGCCGACGTCAACCACGCCGTCGTGCTCTCCGAGGACGGACTGGTCGTCAGCAAGTCCACCGGATTCCCGCGTGACGACGCCGAGCGGCTGGCGGCGACCGCGTCCGGCCTGATGAGCCTCAGCAAGGGCGTCAGCATGGACTTCGGCGGCGGCCCGGTGCGGCAGGCGCTCATCGAACTGGCCCACACCTATCTGATTCTCACCTCGGCCGGACCGGGCGCCCATCTCGTCGTTCTCACCGGCCCCGGCGCCGACGTCGGTGTGGTGGCGTACCAGATGAACATGCTGGTGAAGAAGATCGGCGAGCACCTGAGTGCGCCCCCGCGTCCGGGTGCCGACGCGTCCGGCAACGGCGAGTGAGGTGAACGGAGGCGACGCGGCGGGCCGGCTCGTTCGGCCGTTCACCCTGACCGGTGGACGGACCCGTCCCAGCCGCGCCGGCTTCACCCTCATCACGATGGTGACGGCAGTGGATCCGCAGCCCGAGCGGGCCGTCCGGCTCCAGCCCGAACACGCACGGATCCTGAAGCGGTGCGCGGAGCCGATCACCGTGGCGGAGCTCGCCGCCCATCTCGATCTTCCGGTGAGCGTGGTGGTGATCATGCTCTGCGATCTGCTGGAGGCCGGACGGATCACCGTCAACCGGCCGTCCCCGGTCTCCCGCACCCCGGACCTGGACCTTCTGCAGAAAGTGAGGGACGGCCTTGGCCGGCTCTGACACCACCGCTCGGTCGTCTTCAGCCCCCGACACAGCGAAGATCCTGATCGCCGGGGGTTTCGGGGTCGGCAAGACCACCATGGTCGGGTCGGTCAGCGAGATCGCCCCGCTGCGCACCGAGGAACCCCTGACCGCCGCGGGCCTGGACGTCGACGACCTCCACGGCATCGAGCACAAGCAAGCCACCACCGTGGCCCTGGACTTCGGCCGGATCACGGTCAGCTCGGATCTCGTGCTGTACCTCTTCGGCACACCCGGTCAGCAGCGGTTCTGGTTCATGTGGAACGACCTGGCCGTGGGCGCGCTCGGCGCCGTCGTCCTGATCGACGTCCGCCGGCCGGAGACCAGCTTCGCCGCCATCGACTTCTTCGAGAACCGGGGCATCCCCTTCGTCGTCGGTGTCAACGGCTTCCATGGACGGCACCCCTACCCGCCGGACGAGATCCGGGAGTCCCTGGCGCTGCCCGCACACGCCCAGGTACTGCTGTGCGACGCGCGTGACCGCGAGTCGTGCCGGGACGTTCTGATCGCCCTGGTCGACCAGTTGATCGCCTCGGCCACCGAGGCGGACGAGGCCCGGCCTCGTCCACTCCGGGGCGGCTGAGGTCCGGCGAGGCGGAGTGGCGGGCGACCACGGCTACGACCACGTAACGCCGCCTGGTCTTCCGGAGTCCTCCTTGGACCGACGACCGAGACACGGGTCACTTTGGCATACAGGCACTGGACGACATACCGACCAGTCGGCATGATGGTCGGTCACGTGCTGTCGTCTCGTCTCCCAGGAGCAATGATGAGCCCCGACCACCCGCCCGGACTCGATCTCGACCGGCTGCGCGGACTGCTCGACCGGGAGCGGTCAGGTCTGGTGCGGGGCCCGCTGACCGGCCGGCTGATCGAGGGCGGACGGTCGAACCTCACGTACACGGTCTCGGACGGCGCCTCGCGGTGGGTCGTGCGGCGCCCCCCGCTGGGCCATGTCCTGGCCACCGCGCACGACATGGGTCGCGAGCACCGGGTGATCAGCGCCCTGCACCCGACGGAGGTGCCGGTGCCGCGCCCGGTGCTGCTGTGCGAGGACGAGGACGTGCTCGGCGCGCCGTTCTACGTGATGGAGTTCGTCGAGGGCACCCCGTACCGCACCGCGGACCAGCTCGCCCCGCTGGGCGAGGAGCGCACTCGGAACGCGGTGCTGTCGCTGGTGGACACCCTCGTCGAGCTGCACGCCGTGAATCCGGCCGAAGTGGGCCTCGAGGGCTTCGGCCGCCCCGAGGGCTTCCTGGAGCGGCAGCTGCGACGCTGGGGCAAGCAGCTGGCGGCCTCCCGCAACCGCGAACTGGCCGGCGTCGACGAGCTGCACGCGGCGCTCGGGCGCGCGCTGCCCGTCTCCCCAGCCCCGGCCGTCGTGCACGGCGACTACCGCCTCGACAACGTGCTGCTCGGACCGGACGACCGGATCACGGCGGTCCTCGACTGGGAGATGTCCACGCTCGGCGACCCGCTGACCGACCTGGGCCTGCTGGTGATGTACAGCACGCCGCTGGGCATGCCCGACTCGCCGGTGTCCACCACCGCCGAGGCCCCGGGGCACCCGTCCGCGGCGGAGCTGGTCGAGCGGTACGCCGCGCGCTCGGGGCGGGACGTTTCGGCCGTGTCCTGGTACACGGCGTTCGCCTGGTTCAAGCTCGCCGTGATCCTGGAGGGCATCCACTACCGGTACACGCTCGGCCAGACGGTCGGGCGGGGCTTCGACCGCATCGGCGACCTCGTCCCCGTCTTCCTCGACCACGGACTGACGACTCTTCAGAAAGGCTGACCGGACATGGACTTCGCGTTCGACGCGCGCACCGAGGAGCTGCGTGCCAAGCTCCTGGCCTTCATGGACGAGTACGTGTACCCGGCCGAAGCGGTGGCCGAGGAGCAGCGGGCCGCGCTGTCCTCCCCGTGGGACACCCCGGCGGTGGTGGAGGAGCTGAAGGCGGAGGCGCGCAGGCAGGGCCTGTGGAACCTCTTCCTGCCGGACGCCGAGTACGGCGCCGGGCTGACCAACCTCCAGTACGCCCCGCTCGCCGAGATCACCGGCCGCTCCCCGCACCTGGCACCCACCGTGCTGAACTGCGCGGCGCCCGACACGGGCAACATGGAGGTGCTCGCGCAGTTCGGCGACGAGTGGCAGAAGAAACAGTGGCTGCGGCCGTTGCTCGCGGGCGAGATCCGTTCGGCGTTCGCGATGACCGAGCCGGAGGTGGCCTCCTCGGACGCCACCAACGTCACCACGCGCATCGAGCGCGCCTCCGACGGTTCGGACGAGTACGTCATCACGGGGCGCAAGTGGTACATCTCCGGCGCGATGAATCCGGACTGCAAGATCTTCATCGTGATGGGCAAGACCGACCCGGACGGCCCGGACATCCGCCGCCAGCAGTCCATGGTCCTCGTGCCGCGCGACACGCCCGGCGTCACCGTCCGGCGCGCGATGCGGGTCTTCGGGTACGAGGACCACTCCCACGGCGGCCACGCCGAGGTGGTGTTCGACCACGCGCGCGTGCCCGCCTCCCACCTGATCGGCGAGGAGGGAAGCGGCTTCGCCATCGCCCAGGCCCGGCTCGGACCGGGGCGCATCCACCACTGCATGCGGCTCATCGGCATGGCCGAGCGGGCGATCGAGCTGATGTGCCGGCGAGCCGTCTCCCGCACCGCCTTCGGCAAGGCACTGGCCCAGCAGGGCGTGGTCCACAACTGGATCGCGGACGCGCGGGTCACCGTCGAGCAGCTGCGGCTGCTGGTGCTGAAGACGGCCTGGCTGATGGACACCGTCGGTAACAAGGGGGCGCACACCGAGATCCAGGCCATCAAGATCGCCACACCCCGCGCCGTGGTCGGCATCCTCGACCGGGCGATCCAGCTGCACGGCGCGGGCGGTTTCAGCCAGGACCTCCCGCTCGCCGAGCTGTACGCGGGCGCGCGCACGCTGATGATCGCCGACGGGCCGGACGAGGTCCACCAGCGGTCGCTGGCACGGCGGGAGTTGAAGAAGTACCTGTGACCCGTGAGGTGAGCACCGGCGACTCCTCCTCACCCTGACCACCGCGCGCAGAACGCGACTCCTGGCGCTGCCCCCAGCGCCAGGAGTCGCTTGTCAGGCGGTTTCGCTTGTGTCGCCGGTCCGTGACCGCATCAGAGCGGGGCGACCCAGGGGCGTTCCGGGAACCCCAGGACGCCGCCGGCCGCACCTCCTGACCTGGTGACCTGGTGACCTGGTGACCTGCCCAGAATCAACTACCGGTGATAGGTCGAAGAGGGCGCGTCCTGTCTGCCGAGCAGTTCCATCGCCTGATGCTGCGTGTGTTCTGCTGCCAGTTGAGCCTCGGCGACGACGTCACCACGTTCGCGTATCAGATCGTCGTAGATCAGCAATTGGATCTGTTCAGTGGGACTGGGGGTCACAGTCGATCCCTGCGCTTTCAGGCCCGGTTGAGCCGGGCTGCGATTCCGTGTCCGATCAGCAAATACATCACTGCGGGAAGACCATAATTAAGGACGACGCGTAGGCTCTCCGTGTCCATGGTGAAGATATCTTGCGACCACCAGGCCAGCCAGTCCGCCGTTCCCTGCACGAACTTGACGAATACATTCGCCTGGTTCGCGTCGAGCAGGAACAACAGGATCCACAGGGCCAGCAGACCTGCCGCGGTGTCGGCGATCGTGCAGACCGTCAGCGCCGCGCGCCGTCCAGCCGCCTGACGGCGCACGGAGCCGTCCGGGCCTGTGGGCCGGTGGTACGCGGGGTATCCGGAAGCCGGATCTGTGTTGCTCACAAGAAATTCCGATCTGGGGAGGTATTGTGTTGGCGCGGTCGCCCGGAGCATTGAAATTCAGTCCGGGGTGTCGCCCGCTTCTCTTTTCTTCTGCGTCTTGCCGACGCGGTCGCGTTACACCTCGATCGCGATGCCACATCTATGGCCGCCTTTCCGGCACTTACCCAAATGTTCAGGCGCGGCGGAACATTTGAGGATGGCACGGCAGAAGCACCGGCACGATCGGGTACGGGGCTACCCCGGGTGCGGCGGCACGCTGACGCTCTGGCGTCCCGGGAGCCGGGCTCGTCCGCGTCCGGTGTTCGGGCCGGGACCCGACCGGGTCATCGCAGACGGCTTCTTCAACCGAGATCGAGGGTCTGGTCAACTTGTGGAGCGGCAGGGCTCGGGAGGGGTGTTCCCGTCGGCAGCCAAGCATCGGCAGTTCCGGCCGGCCATTCGGCCACGCGGCCTGCCGCAAGCTCCGTCAGTTCAACTGCCGTCACTGCTCCGACGGTCGGCACGAGCAAGTCCGGTCAGGTATCTGAGCAGGCCCAGGGTTGCGGCGGCGAGGAGCCCGCCGACGGCTGACCGGGCCGTGCTTCCCAGAGTGGAGTCCGCGGCCGTCAACCCCACCGCATAGAGGACGAGCAGCGCCAGGGTGGTGAAGGAGAGGACGGCCACAAGTGCTTTGGCCAGTCGAGAGCCGGTCATCGCGGTTCCTCCGGTGCTGCTCGTGGGTCTTGAGGTCCTGTCAGGCCTCACCGGTGGACCTTGAGGAGTTCGGCGTCTGTTTCGCCGGGCCTCGGCGCGCATCATCATATGTGGATCATTTCGATCGCGCTGTTTGAACGCGCCTGACTGCCGTGCCGCCGACCAAGCGCGCCACAGGTACTGGGCGACTACACGTGATCAGAAAGCAGCACCCGAGCCACGGCCCGCGCCCAGCCGCAGCCGCGTGGCTTCCCGGGCGGCCGCGGGTCAGAGTTGGGGCTCCCGGGCCACCCAGCCCCGTTCGTACGCGTGCCAGCCCAGTTGGAGCCGGGTCGACACTCCGGTCAGTTCCATCAGGCCCTTCACCCGCCGCTGCACGGTCCGCAGACCCAGGTCCAGTTGCTTCGCCACGCTCGCGTCCGTCAACCCGGCCAGCAGCAGCGACAGGACCTCCAGGTCCATGGCGTCCGGCCCGTTGGACTCCTCCTCCTCCGGCCGGCCGCTCCCGCCGAGCCGGATCGGCATCGCCTCCCGCCACACCGCCTCGAACAGACCCATCAGGGACTCCAGCAGTCCGGAGGCGTGGACGACCAGGGCCGCGGGCTCCGCGCCCCGGCCGGTCAGAGGCACCATCGCCAGGGCCCCGTCGGCGACGACCAGCTTGGTGGGCACCCGGTCGACGACCCGGCAGTGCTCGTCACGGCTCAGGGCCGCCGACAACTCCATGATCCCGGACGGCAGTGAGAGCACCTCGCGCTCCACCACCACCCGGTACGACACCCCGCGCGTGGCGGCCCGCTCCTCGGCCTCGTTCTCCATACCGCTCACCGCGACCGGCTTCCCGGTGACCAGGGCGCACACCTCGCTCGTCGCCCCCAGTTGCAACTGGAAGAAGCGGTGTGCCACCGCGCTCGCACCCGTCACCACCTCGACCAGGTCGTGCACGGCGGAATCGGTCGCCTCCGCCCGGTACTCCTCGGCGAGCATCGCCGCCGCCAGTTCGGCCTGCTCCAGTTCATGGCGTTGCTGGGTCAGCAGGGCTCCCAGCGCCACCGCGGGCAGCGCCGCCACCCAACGGTCGACGCGGGACGAGGACTGGGCGGCCAGACCGGTCTGTTCCAGCCGGCGCAGGGCCCGTTCGGTGTCCGGCTCGGGGAGCGCCAGCCGGTGGGCGAGGTCGGAGACCTCCGCGGCGCCCACCGCCACGAGGGCGCGGTACACCGACTCCTGTATCTCGTCGAGACCTATGGCTCCCAGCATCCCTCGCTCCCCTCCCGGAAGTCCTGACTCCGCACGTCGTCGGTGTCCTCGGACTTCCGGCCGCGGCGAAAAGCGGCCACGGCGTAAACCCGCCGTGGTCATCATCCCTGCATCACCCGTCGCTCTGCCAATGTGGCGCCACGGCGGTACCGACAACTTCCGGAATGCCGCTGTTGGTTCAGAGTTAACCGGTTTTACTTAGGGAGAGCGATGCATCCGATATCGCGCACGGCGCTGGGGGCGGCCACCGCCGCCGTCCTGGCCGTCACCGCGATCGCACCGTCCGCGGCTGCGCCGCAGGACGACCCGACCGCGAAGAGACCACTGACCGGCAGCACGACCGCTGCCAAGGCAGGCACACCGGTCACCGTCACCCTGGTCACCGGCGACAAGGTCCTGGTGCGCACGGACGGTTCGGGGGCCGCGTCGGTCACCGCACTGCCCCGCGAGGACGGCTCCGTGCCCCTCCTGCAGACCCGGCAGTCCGGCAAGGACCTCTACGTCTACCCCGACACCGCCGCTCGGGTGCTGGCCGCGGGCAAGGTCGATGAGGAACTCTTCAATGTCACGGGACTCATCCGGCAGGGCTACGACGACGCGCACACCACCGCGCTGCCGCTGATCGCCGTCTACGGCGACGCCGCGGGCCGCACCGCGCCCGCCACGCCGCGCGGCGCGAAGCGCGGCCCCGAACTGGACGCCATCGACGGCGTCGCGCTGAAGACGGACAAGGCGAAGACCGCCGACTTCTGGGCGGACATCACCAACACCCGTTCCCGTTCCGCCTCCGGTCTGAAGAAGATCTGGCTCGACCGCAAGGTCCAGGCCACCCTCGACCGGTCCACCAAGCAGATCGGCGCCGATCTCGCCTGGGCCGCCGGATACACGGGCAAGGGCACCAAGGTCGCCGTCCTCGACACGGGCGCCGACGCGGAACACCCCGACCTCAAGGGCCGGATCACCGCCTCGGAGAACTTCACCGACTCCAGCAGCACCGACGACCGGCAGGGCCACGGCACCCACACCATCTCCACCGTCGGCGGCTCCGGTGCCGCGAGCGACGGCAAGAAGAAGGGTGTCGCCCCCGACGCCGATCTGCTCAACGGCAAGGTCCTCAACGACAGTGGCTACGGCGCCGAATCCTGGATCATCGCCGGAATGCAGTGGGCCGTCGACCAGAAGGCCGACGTCGTCTCCATGAGCCTCGGCAGCCCGGAGCCGACCGACTGCACCGACCCGATGAGCGTCGCCGCCGAGAAACTCGCCCGGAGCAAGGACACGCTGTTCGTCGTCGCGGCAGGCAATTCGGGCCCGACCCTCAACACCGTCTCCTCGCCCGGCTGCGCCCCGAGCGTGCTGACCGTCGGCGCCGTCGACCGCGACGACTCCACCGCCTGGTTCTCCAGCCTCGGGCCCGTGGTCGGCGCGCACACCCTCAAGCCGGAGATCGCCGCCCCCGGCGTCGGTATCTCCGCCGCGGCCGCGGGCGGCCGGGGCCTCTACGCCTACCAGTCGATGTCCGGTACGTCGATGGCCACCCCGCATGTGGCGGGAGCCGCCGCCCTCGTGAAGCAGCGTCACCCGGACTGGACCGCGCAGCAGGTCAAGACCGCTCTGGTGTCGTCCGCGAAGAGCGACATCCCCGGCGATGTGCGCGAGACCGGCGCCGGCCGTCTCGACGTGAAGGCCGCCATCGACACCACCGTCGTGGGCGCTCCCGCCGTCCAGGCCGGCACCTTCGCATGGCCGCAGAACAAGGGCGACCGCACCACCGTCGACCTCCCCTACACCAACTCCGGTACCAAGCCGGTGAAGCTGTCGCTGAAGGTCCAGGGCGTCACCGGCAACGACGGCTCCGAGGTCCGCTCCCCCGTCGCCGCGCTCGACGCGAACACCGTCACCGTCCCGGCCGGGGCCACCGTGAAGGTCCCGCTGCGCATCGACCCGGCCGCGAACCTGAAGGCCGCCCAGTACGGCGACGTCACCGGGCGCGTACTCGCCACCGGCCCGGACGGTGTGAAGGTCTCCACCCCGTTCTCCCTGTACGTCGAGCCGGAGACCGTCACCCTGCGCGTCAAGCTGATCGACCGCGCCGGCAAGCCCGCCACGGGCTCCTCCTCGCTGGACGTCATCGGCACCGATGCCTCCAGCGGTGAGCGCCGCTACAACGACGGTGCGGCCGAGCAGGTCTACCAGGTCCGCCCCGGCGCGTACTTCGTCTCCGGCTTCGTCATCACGCAGGACGCCGCGGACGCCACGGGCAGCATGACCGAGTCCGTCGGCTACCTCGCCCGGCCCCAGGTCGACGTCGCCAAGGACACCACCCTGGTGCTCGACGCCCGCAAGGCGCACCGGCTCCAGGTGGAGACCGCGGACCGCGCCTCCGAGAGCCGCTCCACGACCCTGTCCTTCGGCCGTACCTGGGACGGGACCTGGCTGCACTCCGGCTCCATCACCGGCAACCGGAGCGTCCGGACCTACCTGGCGGACGTGCAGGGCAAGGCGCGCGACGGCGACTTCGAGTTCGCCAGCCTCTGGCGCGCGTACGCCCCGCAGATCGAGCAGTTGTCGGTCGTCGGCGGTGCCGAACTGCACCCGAGGGTGGCGAGCACCGGTTCCGTCAACCTCGACGGAACGGGCGAGGCCGCGCTGGTCGACGCGGGCACCGGCACCCCCGATGAGCTGAGGGCCGCGGGCGTCGCCGGGAAGATCGTGCTGGTCGAGGCCGGCGACGACGGCTACCTGTACAACCTGGCACGTGACGCGAAGGCCGCGGGCGCGAAGGCGGTCATCGCCCACCGCCGCGCCGCGGGCCCCTGGCAGCCGTCGATCGGCTTCGGCCAGGCGCCGGTGCCCTCGCTCGGCATCGAGGCGGACGAGGCCGCTCAGCTGAAGGCCGCCCTGGCCAAGGGCCCGGTGACGCTGCGCTGGAAGGCCACCGCCGTCAGCCCGTTCGTCTACAACCTCGCCTTCCCCGAGACCGGCCCGGTCACCTCGGACCGCACCTACCAGGTCCGGGACAAGAAGCTCGGCACGGTCACCGCGACCTACGAGGCGATGGGCGCCGCGGCGGACTACATGGACACGATGATCATGGGACGGCCGTACGGCGGGGTGTTCTCCGCCGCCACCGACTCCGTCGCCGTCCCCGGCAAGCGCACCGAGTACTACTCGGCGGGCGACACCGCTTGGACCCGCTACCTCTCCTCCAGCTTCCCCTGGGGCGAGCTCATGGCCGACCAGGCGCGCACGTACACCGCCGGCTCGAAGCGGGCGGAGAACTGGTACCGGGGCATCCCGGCCCCCGCCGCCCCGCGCGACGCCGACGGGAAGCTCCAGCTGGCCGCCGAACGGCAGGACAACCTGATCGGCGTGGCACCCGCCTTCTGGGGCGACACCGAGCACATGGGCATCCAGGGCTCCTTCGGGGACATCGGCGGCATGAAGCTCACCAGCGGCGGCAAGGTGATCGGCGAGACCGGTTGGCCGTCCGGGGTCTTCACCGTCCCGGCCGAGGACGCCGCGTACGAACTCACCATGGAGACCATGAAGTTCGGGCAGCCCGCCGCCGTGTGGAAGCGGTCCACCCACACCGAGACGGTCTGGAAGTTCCGCTCGCACCGGGACGAGAACGCCTACTCCCAGGGCGTTCCGCTGCTTTTCCCGGGCTACGACCTGGACACGGACGGGCTCAAGACCCTTCCGGCGAAGGACGGTCAAACGATCGGCCTGAGCGTCACCGGTCACGCGGGCTACACACCCGGCGAGTTGGTAGCCGCCAAGGTCTCGTACTCGTACGACGGTGGTGCGACCTGGACCGAGGGCACCACCTCGCAGAGCGGTGACCGCTGGACCGCGACCGTGAACCACGCGGGCGCGGCCGGCAAGCCGGTCACGCTGAAGACCGAACTGACGGACTCCAACGGCAACTCCGTCATCCAGACCGTGACCGACGCGTACGCCGTGCGCTGATCACGATCACATCCTGACCGGTCCGCCGGGCGGCTTTCCCGTGGGGGGAGTCCGTCCGGCGGGCCCTTTTCCTCGTCGGCCTCGGCGACGCCATCGGGGGGAGCGGGTCGCGCCCAGCCGATGCGGTTCAGTCGATGCAGCCGGTCAGACGCTCGTAGGTGTGGTGGGCGTCCGACAGGAACTCCTCGGCGCCGGCTGCTCCCTCGCAGCGGACGACCTGCCAGGCGCGGCCATGTCCCAGCCGTCGCAGCAAGGCCTCCAAAGCTGCGTCGTCGCAGTGCCAGGCCTGCAGTCCCGGCAGGTCCGTGATCTCCTCGAAGCGCGGGTCGCGGGCTGTCACGCAGACGACTTCGTCGACGGGCTGTCCGTCCACGCTGGCGTGGAGCAGGGCGACCGGCCGGGCCCGTACGGTGCCCGGCAGCGCCGGTTCCTCCATCAGGACCAGCACGTCGGCCGGTTCCCCGTTCGGGGTCAGGCTGTCGCCGACGAACCCCTCTCCGACCGGAAACCCGTCGAGCACAGGGTGGGCCGACGGCCCGGCTGCCGGCCCCGGCTCGTGGTCTGGTGCGACGCGGGAGCCCACGGTCGCTTCCACCTGCACGGTGACCTCCATCATGGCGACCTCCAGTCCTTGCGGATCAGGTACCGGGCAGAGGCCATCAGCGGTGCACGTCCGCGATCGAAGGCGAGCCTCATCGCCTTCCACCATGGTGGGACGCGGGCCTGGATCCCGTCAAAGGAACTGTCCTTGGACCGCCTGAGGAATCGTGGACCACAGGGCCGCGCGACTTGCCGTGCGCACCACCTGCGGGGCGGTCAGCCGGCCGTACCCGACCCTCCGTCCGCCGACGACGTCGGTGGGCCAGTGCACACGCAGGGCGATGTGTCGGAGGCCGACAGCCACGACCCCGGGAGCCCTGGCTCCGGACCGATGGCCGACCCGGTTGCTACCCCTGCCGCCGCGGTGTGCCGGGAAGAAGAGCCGATGCATGCGCAGGGCGCGAACCACTACGCCATCGGGCTGGTGACCGCCGTGCTGACCGGAAGACCGTCCGCAAGCCCAGCCCCGCTGACGTACGCCGTCCGGCGCAGCTCGGGCCGACCACTCGACCGGTCCGGTGCCGCCGGCCTCGGCGCCCGCGTCGACGAACTCACCGCCGGAAACCAGTGCCGCCAAAGCGCGCTGGAGCAGGCCCGGGCCCGCGACGGGGAACCGGCCGGCCGGCTCCGAGAAGCCCGGCACGACCTTGTCGGCGCCCTGACCAGCATCCGCGGATGATCACCAAATCGGGTGGTGACCTGCGTGGTTCCGCGTTCCTTCAGGAGGCCTGCCTCATGCTGAGGAGGCCGCGAGACAAGATCACGGAAAGGGTTCGGCCCATGACCACGACGGTGCAGGACATCATCACCACCAAGCTGGAGCGTCAATTCGACAGCATCGACGCGAACCACGACGGCTATCTCGACTGGTCGGACTACCAGAAACTCGCGGACCGCTACATCCAGGCCTACCGGCTCGACAAGGACGACCGCCGGGCCAGGGCACTCCAGATCTTCTGCCAGATCTACTGGCTGGAGCTGCTGCGTCACGCGGGTGTGGACGGGGACCGGCTCACGAAGGAGCAGTTCGTCACGGCCAACCGTCTCGCGGTCATCGACACCAGCCGCCTCAACGTGACCGAGGGCGGCGGCCATGCGATCTTCGACGTCATCGACGTCAACGGCGACAACGAGATCAGCAAGGACGAGTTCGCCCGCTTCCTGAGGGACGTCTGGAAGAGCGACGCGCCCGACGCGATGGACAGCTTCACCAAGCTGGACGTCGACGGGGACGGTGCGATCTCGCGCTACGAATTCATCCGCGCGGTGCGTGAGCACTTCCTCTCGAACGACCCGGACGCACCCGGCAGCATGTTCTTCGGGCACGTCTGACCCACCCGGCTTCCGGGCGGTCAGTCACCGCCCCGGAGCCTCCCACGGCCGCCCCTGGAGTCCGGTCCCGGCGGGCGGCCGTCGCCATGCGCGCATCCTCCCGTCGAGTCGTCGTAGGCACGACCCTCCGCGGGCATCACCTGCGTGTGGCACGCGGCCACCCGCGCTGTAGCCGGACAGCCGCGGCTGCGCCACGGTGGATGAGCGGGCTGCGCGCCGCCCATGCCATTCCAGGTTGTGAACAAGGTGAGGCAGGTGAGGTGCCCATGGCCACCCTCGACATCCGCGACCTGCACTGTTCGGTCCACACCGACGCAGGGCCTCGCGAGATCCTGCATGGTGTCGACCTGGCCGTACGGCAGGGCGAGACCCACGCCATCATGGGCCCCAACGGCTCCGGCAAGACCACCCTCGCCTACGCGCTCGCCGGGCACCCGAAATATCTGGTCACCTCCGGCAGCGTCACCCTGGACGGCGAGGACGTCCTGGCGATGAAGGTCGACGAGCGGGCGCGGGCCGGGATCTTCCTCGCGATGCAGTACCCCGTGGAGGTCCCCGGCGTATCCATGTCCAACTTCCTGCGCTCCGCCGCCACCGCCGTCCGCGGCGAGGCCCCCAGGCTGCGCGCCTGGCTCAAGGAGGTGCGCGAGGCGATGGAACGCCTCCAGATCGATCCCGCCTTCGCCGAGCGCAACGTCAACGAGGGCTTCTCCGGAGGGGAGAAGAAGCGCCACGAGATCCTCCAGCTCGAACTGCTCAAGCCGAAGATCGCGATCCTGGACGAGACCGACTCCGGTCTGGACGTCGACGCGCTGCGCGTCGTCGCCGAGGGCGTCAACCGCGTCCGCGTCACGGGACAGGTCGCCACCCTGCTGATCACGCACTACACGCGCATCCTGCGCTACGTCCGCCCCGACCACGTCCACGTCTTCGCCGACGGTCGCATCGCCGACTCCGGAGGCCCCGAACTCGCCGACCGGCTGGAGGACGAAGGCTATGAGGCATACGTGAAGGGCACGGCGCGAGACGGAACGGCCCATCCAGCCGTGTGACCGCAGCGGTGGCCCCGGTAGGGGGCAACCCCGGCGACCCAGCGCACGGCATCGGCGGTCCCGGCGCTGGGCCGTGCCGGCCCTCTACTGGAAGTCTGCGAAGACCGCTCGTACGGTGAACAGGAGACGGACGGTGGTGGGGCCCACCGCCAACCGCGGCCACGTCGCCGCCGACGGTCCCTGCCGACAGGTGGGGAGGCGTGGAATGACCGCACCCACCACCCGAAGCAGGGGCACTTCGCCGCCCGCCGAGCCGCCGGACGGACCCGTCGTTGTGATCAACGGCCCGCGCATCGTCCGCCACTCCGCCCTGCCCCGGCCAACCGCCGGGGGCGCCCCGGTCGCCCTGCTCGGGCCTCTGGCCGGCAGACGCCGCGCACCGACGTCCGCGAGGTCCACGCCGTGCGCGGCGTCTCCTCGGTAACCCACCGGGGCGAGGCGATCGGCACAAGGAGGCGGAAATGCCCGACCGGCTGGTGGTCCACGGGGCGCGGGAGCACAACCTGCGCAACATCGATCTCGACCTGCCCCGCGACAGCCTGATCGTCTTCACCGGCCTGTCCGGCTCCGGCAAGTCCAGCCTGGCCTTCGACACGATCTTCGCGGAGGGGCAGCGGCGCTACGTCGAGTCCCTGTCCGCGTACGCGCGCCAGTTCCTCGGCCAACTCGACCGGCCGGACGTGGACTTCATCGAAGGCCTGTCCCCCGCGGTGTCGATCGACCAGAAGACCACCACCCGCAACCCGCGCTCCACGGTAGGTACGATCACCGAGGTTTACGACCACCTGCGGTTGTTGTACGCCCGTGCGGGCGTCCCGCACTGCCCTACCTGCGGCGCGCGCGTCGACCGGCGGACCCCGCAGCAGATCGTCGACCAGATCCTCGCCCCTGCCCGTCGGCACCCGCTTCCAGATCCTCGCCCCTTTGGTACGCGGCCGCAAGGGCGAGTACAACGAACTGTTCAGCAACCTGCGCGGCCAGGGCTTCTCACGGGTGCGGGTCGACGGAGCGGTGCACCGGCTCACCGAGACGCCGGCCCTGACGAAGCAGCGCCGGCACCGCATCGAGTGCGTGGTCGACCGGCTGGCCGTCAAGCCGGGCGTCGCACGCCGCCTCACCGATTCGGTGGCAACCGGCCTGCGGCTGGCCGAGGGGCAGGTGATCGTCGAGTTCCTCGACGAGCCGGAGGAGTCGGCGGTCCGGGAACGGATCTTCAGCGAGTATCTGGCCTGTCCCAACGGTCATTCGCTGACGGTGACGGAGCTGGAGCCGCGGACGTTCTCCTTCAACTCGCCCTACGGGGCCTGCCCGCGCTGCACCGGACTGGGCGTACGCACCGAGGTCGACCAGGACCTGGTGGTGCCGGACGACACGCTGTCCCTGGCCGACGGGGCGATCGCGCCGTGGGCGGGCCGGCAGACCGAATACTTCCAACGGCTGCTGGAGTCCGTGGCCGTCGCCTGCGACCTGCCGCTGGACACACCATGGCGAAGGCTGTCGGCCGGGCAGCGCACGGTGGTGCTGTACGGCACGGACGAGCCGGTCCACATCAGCTACCACAACCGGTTCGGCCGGGAGCGCAGCTACTGGACGCGGTACGAAGGTGTGATCCCGTTCCTGGAACGCCACGTCGCCGAGGCCGACTCGGACTCGGCCTACGGCCGCAGGCGGTACGAGGGCTACCTGCGGGAGGCCCCCTGTCCCGCCTGCCAGGGCACCCGGCTCAAGCCGGAGATCCTCGCGGTCACCCTCGAACACCGCGAGCTGGGCGAGCGGTCCATCGCCCAGGTGGCGGCCCTGTCCGTACGGGACTGCGCGGACTTCCTGGCCGGACTCGTGCTGGACCGTCGCCGGCGCCTGATCGTCGGCCGGGTCCTGAAGGAGCTTCAGGCGCGATTGGGCTTCCTGCTCTCCGTCGGCCTGGACTACCTGGCGCTGGACCGGGCCGCGGCCACCCTGTCGGGCGGGGAGGCGCAGCGCACCCGGCTGGCCACACAGATCGGCTCCGGCCTGACCGGGATGCTGTACGTGCTGGACGAGCCGACCATCGGGCTCCACGCACGCGACCACCAGCGCCTGCTGGACACCCTGCTGAGACTGCGCGACCTGGACAACACGTTGATCGTCGTCGAGCACGACGAGGACACGATCCGGGCCGCCGACTGGATCGTCGACCTCGGCCCCGGTGCCGGCGAGCACGGAGGCCACGTCGTGCACAGTGGCCCGCTCCCCCAACTCCTGGCGGACGAACGGTCGCTGACCGGGGCCTACCTGTCCGGGCACAGGCAGATCCGCGTTCCTCCGGTACGCCGCCCGGCCTCGCCCGACCGGCAGCTGACGGTGGTCGGTGCCCGGGAGCACAACCTGTGCGGCATCGACGTATCCTTCCCGCTCGGCTGCCTGATCGCGGTCACCGGCGTGTCCGGCTCCGGCAAGTCCACGCTCGTGAACGACATCCTCCACCCGGCCCTCGCCCGTCACCTGCACGGCGGCCGGACCGTACCGGGGCATCACCGCAGGCTGCTCGGCGCCGATCTGGTGGACGCCGTCGTCCACGTCGACCAGTCACCGATCGGCCGTACCCCGCGCTCCAACCCGGCCACCTACACCGGTGTGTGGGACCCCATCCGCAAGCTGTTCGCCGCCACCACCGAGGCGAAGGTCCGCGGCTGGCAGGCCGGACGGTTCTCCTTCAACGTCAAGGGCGGCCGCTGCGAGGCGTGCGCGGGTGAGGGCACCCTCCGTATCGAGATGAACTTCCTGCCCGACGTGTACGTCCCCTGCGAGGTCTGTCACGGCACCCGCTACAACCGTGAAACCCTCGAGGTGCGCTACAAGGGCAGGAACGTCGCCGAAGTGCTGGACATGCCGATCGAGCAGGCCGCCGAGTTCTTCCACCCCAGTACCTCGATCCACCGGCACCTGCGCACTCTGGTCGACGTGGGCCTCGGCTACGTACGCCTCGGCCAGCCCGCTCCGACCCTGTCGGGCGGCGAGGCCCAACGCGTCAAGCTCGCCGCCGAACTGCACAAGCGGTTCACCGGCCACACGCTGTACATCCTCGACGAGCCCACCACCGGCCTGCATGTCCACGACATCGCCAAGCTCCTCGATGTGCTCGGCCACCTGGTCGACAAGGGCAACACGGCCGTCGTCATCGAACACAACCTGGACGTGATCAAGACCGCGGACTGGGTCATCGACCTCGGCCCCGAAGGGGGCATGGCCGGCGGCCGGGTCGTCACCGAGGGCACCCCCGAACACGTGGTCACCGTGGAGCACAGCCACACCGGCCGCGCGCTGCGCCACGTGCTTCCGCCTCGGCAGCCTGTACGGCGGCAGACGGGCAGGACGCGATCGGCCACGGCAGGCGTCTGGCAGTAGGCGGTGCTCCGGCGCACCATGGAGGTGGGCGATGAGGCTCGCCCTCGACCGCACGTCCCGTGCTGATGGCCTCTGGGAACACCAGCCGCCGCCCGGCGGCCCGGCCACGGAGGCATCGGGGATGTACGTGTACACGATGCGCAAGGCCCGCATGGCCCATGGTGACAAGGTCATTCTCGACGACATCACCCTCGCCTTCCTCCCCGGCGCCAAGATCGGCGTGGTCGGGCCGAACGGCATGGGCAAGTCGACCGTTCTGCGGATCATGGCCGGCCTCGAGCGGCCGACCCACGGTGAGGCGTTCCCAGCGCCCGGGACCAGCGTCGGCATCCTGGAGCAGGAACCACGGCTCGACGACACCACCGCCGTCCAGGGCAATGTCGATCAGGGCGTGGCGGAGATCCGCGGCATGCTGCGTCGCTACGAGGAGGTCACCGGCCGCCTCGGCGAGACCGGGGGCGACGAGACGCAGCGGCTTCTGCACGAACTCGGCGGCCTTCAGGAAGCCCTGGACCACGCCGGTGCCTGGGACCTCGACTCCCGCCTGGAGCAGGCCATGGACGCCCTGCGCTGCGCTCCGCCCGACTCCCCCGTGCGCGAACTCTCCGGCGGTGAGCGGCGCCGCGTCGCGCTGTGCCGGCTGCTGCTGTCCCAGCCCGACCTGCTCCTGCTGGACGAGCCCACCAACCACCTGGACGCCGAATCCGTGGCCTGGCTGGAACAGCACCTCGCGGACTACCCCGGCACGGTCGTCGCCGTCACCCACGACCGCTACTTCCTGGACAACGTCGCCCAGTGGATTCTGGAGATCGACCGCGGCCACGCCTACCCCTACGAAGGCAACTACTCCACCTACCTCCAGGCCAAGGCGGCCCGCCTGCGGGTCGAGGGCCGCAAGGACGCCAGACGCCAGAAGCGGCTGGCCGAGGAGCTGGCGTGGATACGCTCCGGCGCCAAGGGGCGGCAGGCCAGGTCCAAGGCACGCGTGCAGCGTTACGAGGAACTGGCGAACGAGGCTGCCAGGACGCGCAGGCTGGACTTCGAGCAGATCCAGATCCCGCCCGGTCCGCGCCTGGGCAGTCTGGTCCTGGAGGCCGACCACGTCGCCAAGGGCTACGGCGACCGGCTGCTGATGGAGGACCTGTCGTTCTCCCTGCCGCGCGGCGGCCTGGTCGGGGTGCTCGGCCCCAACGGCGTCGGCAAGACGACCCTGTTCCGGATGATCGTCGGCGAGGAGCGGCCCGACAGGGGCACACTGCGGATCGGCGACACGGTGCAGATCTCCTACGTCGACCAGAACCGCGCTGGACTGGACCCCGGCAAGGCGGTGTGGGAAGCCGTCTCGGGCGGCCTGGACCACATCCACGTCGGCAGCATCGACATGCCCTCACGCGCCTACGTCGCCGCCTTCGGCTTCAAGGGCGCCGACCAGCAAAAACCGGTGGGTGTGATGTCCGGCGGCGAACGCAACCGGCTCAACCTCGCGCTCACCCTCAAGCAGGGCGGGAACCTGCTGCTGCTGGACGAGCCGACCAACGACCTCGACGTGGAGACGCTGGCGTCACTGGAGAACGCCCTGCTCGACTTCCCGGGGTGCGCGTTCATCACCGCGCACGACCGCTGGTTCCTCGACCGCATCGCCACCCACGTCCTCGCCTGGGAGGGCGGCGCCCACTGGTTCTGGTTCGAGGGCAACTTCGCCGACTACGAGGCCAACAAGCTCGAGCGGCTGGGTCCGGAGGCGGCCCGGCCGCACCGGGTCACCCACCGCCGCCTGGTCCGCGGCTGACGACCGCGATCGACTGGAGCCCCGCAATGACAGAACTCGATCGCGAGGCGGTCGCCGCGGTCCGCATGGCCCAGATCACCGTCCTCAACGCGAAATGGCACATCTGCGAGGAGCAGGCCGTGAAACGGTTGGCCCGGGTGTACGGCCTGGCCTGTACCCCGCTGTTCCCCGGACACCCGGTCATCCAGGTCGTCGCCTGCGACGGACGGCTCCTCGGCCGGGCCCGACGGCACCACGGCGGCCATACTGCCCGCTGGGTCGCCGTCCCGGTGGGCAGCGCCCGCGAGACCGGCGCCTACCGCACCCTGCACGGAGCCGCCCGCGCGCTGGCCCGCCACCACGGCATACGCCGCCACCGGGTCACCGACTGCCGCGCCTTCGTCGGCAGTGCCACAGCCACTGTGCCCTCGCCTTGGTTCACCTGACGAGGGCGGGGCGCGACTCCCCGCGTGCTCGGCTCACACCGAACCCCCGGTTCCGCTGCCACTTCTCCGAGGACGTCGGGCAGACCGAACTCCTCGCCGGATGGATCCGCCGCAACTTTCCGGGTACCGCCGGCCGGGAACGCTCCCGCGCTCACCTGACGGGCGAGGCTGCCTCCCTCGTCCTCCTGCAGGTCGGCCGCGTCCGGGCCGAACTGCAGGAACGGCTCACGGAGAGCCTTTGTCAGGACCTCTGAGCGACTCCGCCGGGGCCGTGGCCGTTGCCCGGAGGGCCTACGCGGATCGTGCGGAAGTAGTCGTAGGACACGTGGGCGGTGCGGACCGGGTCGGGCTGCTGGTCCCTCTCGATGATGTAGTGGTGATGGGGCAGTTGCCGCAGGTTGGCGAAGATGCCCGCGAAGTCGATCTCGCCCTCTCCCAGGTCGGTCTCGATGTTGTTCCACGGTGCGCCGTCCTTGACGTGCAGCATCGGGAACCGCTTCTCGTACGACCTGAGGTAGGGGGCCGGGTCCGCGCCTGCCCGCAGGATCCAGTAGAGGTCCATCTCGAACCAGACCAGATCCGGGTCGGTCTCCTCCAGCCATACGTCGAAGAGAGTCTGGCCGGTCTGCGGATCCGCGTGGAACTCGTTGTCGTGCAGGTGGGCGTACCAGCGCAGTCCACGGGCCCGGGCAGCCTCGCCCCACTGGTTCATCTCCCGCGCCATCGCGCGGTAGCCCTGGGCGGTCTGCGCACCGTCCATGTAGGAGACGCCGACGTACTCCTGTCCGAGCGCCACGGCGTTGTCGAAGGTCTGCTGCGCGCGGGCGCCCCGGAAGTCGCCGGGATTGTGGTGACTGCCGATCACCCGCAGCCCGTTCGCATCGGCGATCCTCCGGAACTGCTCGGCAGTGCGGCCGCCGTAGGTGTAGGCGGGCTCGATCTCGGCGTAGCCCGCGTCGGCGATCATCTCGAGTGTGCCCTCGGGATCGACGGCGAGCATGTCGCGCACGGTGTAGAGCTGGAGACCGATACGGCCTGCCGGAACTCGTCTGCCCGCTCCGGGAGACGGAGCCGCCTGCGCCGACCAGGCCTGCGATCCGACGGCCAGAACGGCGGCGGAGACCGCTGCTCCACGGAGGAATTGACGGCGACCGTGTGACTTTCCTTGAGCGGAGTTCATCTTTGTCCCTCTCTCAGCGAAAGTTGAGAGGATGCTAGGGACATATCAACCGCTTACACAAGGTCTTTGACATCGCCCGCTCATAAGTCGCCGTGGGCTCACTGCGTGCGCAGCTGACCGTCACTGATGCCCAGTTGCTCGGGAACTGACGGTCAGCGGGCCAACTGCCCCGTACGAGACGTCACTCCGCCTCGCTTCGCGGTCGGCGGCGGCGGATGTCGCGGACCAACTGCCAGACGGTGGTGACTTGCAGCAGGCATGCCAGCGCGACCAACCATGCCGGCTCATCTCCAGCCAGATACGCCCGCGACGCACCGATGACGAGCATGAGGCAGACCAGAGCACCCAAAGCCGATACAGCCAAGCTGACTCGATCGATCATCTGAAAATTGTCATGGACCAGTCGCCTCGATGCCAAATCCGCACTCCAGCCCAGAGCGCGGCACATGACGTCCTCGCCTGTATCGCCGGCGACAGCAGTGAGGCGTGGTCGGAACTGACCGCTTCGGTCATCGGTGAGCACGTGTGAACCGCGGCCGGGCAACGTCGCCGGGCCCTGGCGGCGTTGCCCGGTCCGGGGTCAGATCCGTGTGGCAAGCGGGACGGTGATCTGCTTCATCCAGCTGCCGGTCGCGAAGTCACGTGCCTTGATGACGACGCGGTCGCGGTACACGTCCACCTGGAGTCCCTGGTTGAAGTGACCGGGGACCGTGACCTCGCCGCCCTGACCGTTGTCGGCGAAACCGGTCTGCACCGCACCGGTGTTGACCACCGAGAAGCCGTCGAGGTTGGCGGTGCCGGGCACGATCCGGCGCACGTACCAGTCGGACAGGGTCAGGTCCCAGTGGGTGTGACCGCTGAAGAGGAACACATCGCGGTAACGCCCGAGGAGACCGAGGAGGCGGTCGGGCTGGAGGTAGTCGCTCGTGTAGATCTTGCTGCGGGTACCGGAGACGGTGTTGGGCAGCGGATGGTGGGTGATCACCATGACCGGCTTGCGGCGCCGTGACCAGTACTGCAGTCGGTCCTCGAGCCACTGGAACTGCGCCTCGCTGATCCACACCTCGTCCCACAGGGAGTTGTCGTGGTACTTCATGTAGCGCTCGGTGCCGATGGTCAGGACCGGGATGCCGCCGAACGTCGTCTCGGCATAGATCGTGGACCGTTTGGCGAAGTTGTAGAAGCTGCGGAAGAGGGATTCCTCGGTGGTGCCGTTGGGCCAGGTGCTCTGGGCGAGGGTGTCCGGGTCGGCCCACTTGGGGACGTAGAACTCGTGGTTGCCGATGGCCCAGGCGACCTCACGCGGCTTCGGGCCCTGGTCCAGGATCTTCCGCACCTCGGCGTATTCGAAGTCGTAGCCGCGCGGGGTGATGTCCCCGGCGACGGCCATGCCCGAGGAGTGCGGGTTGGTGGCCCTGATGTCCTTGAGCGCTTCGGCGAAGTCGCCGAGGTCGCCCTGAATGTCGCTGATGACGTTGAACGTGGTGACAAGCCCGCCACCGCCACCGTTACCGCCGACGGCCGGCGCGGCCTCGGCGGGCACCTGGGCGAGGCCTCCGAGCACCAGGGCTCCTGCGGTGGCGCCCAGCAGGGATCTGCGTTCCACGGTCTTTCCTTTCGGCTGTCGCGCGGGACACGGGACACCAGTCCCGCGCGATGGACTAGACCCGTTATCAATACGCGATCAAGCGGGCAGGCAGGTGAACGCCCCTCGACATTTCGCCCGTGGCCGCCAGTCACGCGGATCCGGCCGAGGTCGGGGTGGTGGGGCACCACGGCCACGACGTCGAGGTCGAGTTCACCGATCGAGTTACGGAACAACAGGTCGCTCAGGCAGTGCGCGAACTTACTCACCATGATGAGGGCCGACGGCCGGCGCGCGCTGTCGGTGAGCCGCCAGGTCATGTCGGATTCGTCGGCGACAAGCCCGGCCCTCCGCCGCAGGGCGTCCAGGTCGAGGACCGTGCCGTCGGCGTGGGCGAACTCGACCCGCATGAGGGCCCTGCGCGCCGAATCCGGTGGGATGTGCGACCCGAGTCAGGACAGACGGGCCAGCCAGGCCTGCCGCCAGGCCTCGGTGCTGTCGAGGTCGTTGAACGTGAACACGTGGAAGCCCTGCAGGCGGTTGCCGGACATGCCGAAGGCGGGCGTCAGCCGCTCGATCAGCTTGTTCGGGCTGTAGCCCCCGGGCAGGAAGAAGCGCCAGAGCATGTTCTGCTGCTTCTTCAGGAAGCGGGCCGACTGGCCCAGGCCGAGCCCGGCCGAGACACGGATCAGCTTCTGGCGGCTGATCGCGCCGGGAATGCCGACCCGGACGGGCAGATCGACCCCGAATGCCTGCGCTATGCGTGCCCAACGGATCGTGGTGTCGGCATCGAAGCACAACTGGGTGATGACATGGCTCGCGTAAGGCGCCTTGGCCCGGAGCGCCTTCTCGATCAGCTCGTCGCTGATTCTGCCGTGCCCCTCGGGGTAGCCGCCGATCCCGATGGACGCGAAAGTCCGCCCGACGGGCTGAAGGCCCTCAAGCAGGCTCAGTGCGTCCGGGAAGGAACCGGCCGGTTCGGGGGCGTCGCCGGCGATGACGAAGAGCCGATCGACACCGGAGTCCCGCAGTCGCGACACGATGTCGGCGAGGTGTGCCTCATCACGCACCAGGCGCGCCGCTATGTGTGGGGCGACGCTGTAGCCGTGCCCGCTGAGCCGAGCGGCCAGCCCGATCGTGGGCCCCAGGCCTTTGGCCTCGGTCGTCGTCACCGTGAGTGCCACGTCCTTCGGGACATGGGCCAGTACCTTCTCCTCCGCGCTTTTGAACGGCAGGATCTCGTACGAGGCGTTCCGCAGCGCGTCCGCCAACGCCGCTTTCGCCGGGCGGGCGAAGAAGCCGCCGGCGGTTCGGGAGGCCGGGTCCTGCGCGGTTCTCGCGGGCGTCATCACATGCTCCGTTGGTTGGTGCGGCGAAGTGGACATGAAGGGGCTGCGCGACCCTGCCTTCTTTGCGTGTGCCTGTGCGTGCGGCGCATTCCGTGCAGGTCTGACTCAGAAGCTCCCGCAACGCCGGAAGTCCACACCTCACGGCGGCTCACGCGGATGACTTCATCCGCCCTCGGCGACCGTCGCGACCGGACCGGGACATGTGACGTAGAAGAAAGCAACATAGGGGCAATGCGGGCGTAGCTGACATTCGCAGCCCGGACGTTCCGTGGGGCTGCCGAGGCGGACTCTAATTCCTTTGCCGCGCCGAACGCGAAACCGCAGGATGCCAGCACCGATCACGTCAGAGGTGACCGTTGGATCACCTAACGTTTGGCAGCAGTGATGTCGACGCACCCTGCCGGAAGGAAGGCTGTGGGCACCTACCGACAGACCATCGTGGACTTGGACGCCTCAGCGGAAGAGGCCGTCGCGTGGAGCCGACGCGGCAGGAGCTGGCTGGAGGCGGAAGGGTTCATCCGCCCGGTGCCGTGGCGGGGCGGTGTGGCCCATCTGGCCGGACCGCGGTGGAGGGAGGCCGCCGATCCAGTTTCTTGGGACTGGCGTGCCAGGATCAAGGAGTTGGAGGAGGAGCCGGGCGACGAGCTGCGGGTCATCACGGGGCGTACGGTCTTCGTCGCCGGTCAGGGCGATTCCCCTTCCGCGGTCTGCCCTCGCTGTCAGAGCGCCACCTCCGCTTGGTCCGGCGCGGTCATCGACACCTGGTGCGCCACGGGGGCCGCCGACCTCGACTGCCCGGCTTGCGCCCATCGCGCGCCGCTTCCCGACTGGGAGTGGACCCGCGACTACTTCGCCTTCGCCCACCTGGGCTTCCAGTTCGACAACTGGCCGCCCCTTGACCCGAACTTCACCGCCCTCTTCGGACGGGCGCTGGGCCACCGCGTCCGAGTGGTCACGGGGAGGATATGAGACCAGAGGCGGCCGCAGCGGCCCGCTTGAGGTGTCGGGTCAAGAACAAGAGGTCGGCGGAGTCCTCGGCCGTATCAGTGCTATCGCCCGCTCCTGGCCATCCCCGTGGCAAGCCGAAATCCGGACTTGAAGATCACGGTCTGCGGCTCATGTGTCAGCAGCCCCAATCCTTGTCGAGATCGAGCTGCTCGCGGCGCTGGGTGAAGGAGAACCAGTTGCCGGAATCGTCACGGAAGATGGCCTCGGTGCCGTACGGCCGTTCCTGCGGCTCCTGCAGGAACTCCACGCCGCGCGCCTTCATCGCCCGGTAGTCGGCATGGATGTCGTCGGTGGCGAATACGCCCGCGCCCAGTACGCCCTTGGCGATCAGCTTCTTCAGTTCCTCGGCGGACTCGGGGTCGAGCGCGGGCGGGCCCGGGACCATCAGCGTGAGTTCGAGATCCGGC
Organism: Streptomyces sp. NPDC091412; assembly: GCF_044756885.1. Classification (NCBI taxonomy): domain Bacteria; kingdom Bacillati; phylum Actinomycetota; class Actinomycetes; order Kitasatosporales; family Streptomycetaceae; genus Streptomyces; species Streptomyces sp. NPDC091412. The sequence goes on from NZ_JBIVTV010000008.1 coordinate 140,261, forward strand.
TGGTCTTTGGCGCCGACGGTGAGCCAGCGCATCCCGGCCTCGCCCATCGTCATGTCGACACGGACCTCGAGCCCCAGCTTCTCGGTGTAGAACGCCCTGGCCCGGTCGTGGTCGAGGACCCAGACGTTGGCGATCGACAAACCCTTGATCATGGTTGACTCCCTGTGCTCGGCGGGGCGCCACTCACCCACGCGTCGCAACCAACGTAGTCACCGCCGCCTCACGGGGCTTCTCCAAAGTTGCGCTCTTCGGTGCCGCGCTCCACTAGTCCCTTGAAACTTCCGTGCCAGAGCAGCGCATAACACCCGGGAATCAGCGCCGCTCCCCGCCCGATATGCCGGGCACGGTACTCACTCGGGGTGAGGCCGGTGTGCTTCTTGAAGCTCGACGAGAAGGATCCCAGGCTGGTGAAGCCCACCAGCGTGCAGATCTCGGTGACCGACAGGTCGGCGGTGCGCAGCAGGTCCTCCGCGCGCTCGATGCGGCGGCGGCTCAGATACTGCCCCGGCGTCTGCCCGTACACATCCCGGAAGACGCGGACGAAGTGGTAACGCGAGTACCCGGCGTGTGCGGCGAGCGCGTCCAGGTCGATGGGTTCGGCCCAATCACGGTCCATGGCGTCCTTGGCCAGACGGAGCCGCCGCACCTGCGAAAGCTGGGCGTCGGACGTCGAGGCCGGCGTGGTACTCACCCGGCGATGGTGACACATCCCCCCCATGCCCGCCCCGCACGGGCTGATTCACAGGTCGACCACCGGCACTGCGTGCAGCGCTTGCTCACCGGCGCGCGTTGAGCCGGGCGGCCTGGCGTGTCAGGTGGTCGCGTTCGGCGAGGTTGGGGGCCTTGTGGGCCGCCTCGGCGTACAGCCGGGCCGCCGTTGTCAGGTCGCCGTCGCGTTCGTGCAGGTACGCCGCGACCGCCGCGTGGCGGGGCAGTGAGTCGTCCAGCGCCGCGAGTGCCGCGAGGCCGGCGCGCGGACCGTCGGCCTCACCGACGGCGACAGCGCGGTTGAGCCGGACGACCGGACTGTCGGTCAGGTGCGTGAGCTCGTCGTACCACTCGACGATCTGGACCCAGTCGGTCTCCTCGGCGGTGGGCGCGTCGGCGTGGAGTGCGGCGATGGCGGCCTGGGCCTGGAACTCGCCCAGCCGGTCGCGAGCGAGGGCCGTCTGCAGGATCTCGATGCCCTCGGCGATGGACTCGGTGTCCCACCGGCCGCGGTCCTGCTCGGCGAGCGGTACCAGGCTGCCGTCGGGCGCGGTGCGCCCGGCGCGCCGGGCGTGGTGGAGCAGCATGAGGGCGAGCAGCCCCGCCACCTCGGGGTGGTCGATCGCGGTCGCGAGCTGCCGGGTGAGCCGGATGGCCTCGGCGGCGAGGTCGACGTCGCCGGAGTAGCCCTCGTTGAAGACCAGGTAGAGGACGCGCAGCACGGTGGCGACGTCGCCGGGCTGGTCGAATCGTACGCGGGAGACGGTGCGCTTGGCGCGGCTGATGCGCTGCGCCATGGTCGCCTCGGGCACCAGGTAGGCCTGGGCGATCTGCCGGGTGGTCAGCCCGCCGACGGCGCGCAGCGTGAGCGCGACCGCCGACGACGGCGTCAGCGACGGGTGGGCGCACAGGAAGTAGAGCTGGAGCGTGTCGTCCACCGCGGGCGCGGGCCCGGGTGCCGGCTCCTCGTCGACGAGGTCCTCCCGTCGGCGGCGGGCGGCGTCCGCGCGGGTCGCGTCGAGGAAGCGGCGCCAGGCCACGGTGACCAGCCAGCCCTTGGGGTCCCTCGGAGGGCCGGCCGGCCAGACGCGGACGGCCTCGACCAGCGCGTCCTGCACGGCGTCCTCGGCCGCCGCGAAGTCGGCTCCGCGGCGGACGAGGATCCCGAGCACGCTCGGCGTGAGGCTCCGGAGCAGGGCCTCGTTCACTGGTGAGGTCACTCCGTGATGGTGGGCGGCGCGGTCAGGAACGGGCGCACCTCGAGCCACTCGTGGATCGGCTTCCCGCCCGCTCCGGGGGCGGCCGACAGTTCTCCGGCCAGCTCGACGGCGCGCTCGTAGCTGTCGACGTCGATCACCATCCAGCCGGCGATGAGGTCCTTGGTCTCGGCGAACGGGCCGTCGGTGACCGGCGGGCGCCCCTCACCGTCGTACCGGACCCACGCCCCCTCGGGGGCGAGCGCCTGACCGTCGACGAACTCGCCGGTCTTCTCGAGTCGGGCCGCGAAGTCGTTCATGTACTGCACGTGGGCCGAGATCTCCTGCGGCGTCCACTGGTCCATCGGCACGTCGTTGACCGCGGCCGGAGCGCCTCGGTAGTGCTTGAGCAGCAGGTACTTCGCCATGGTGGTTCTCCTCGGTGCTGATGCGACCCATTGTCGTCGCATTCACCCCGGGGACGGAGCCGGTCACGGGTTCTCGACATCGTCGTCGGAACTTTTTCGGGTTCTCATGGACGAGCCCCGTGTGGAGCTCCCGGTGCTGCTGGAACCCGTCGAGCCCGTCCTCGCCCCGGACGTGGCACCGAGGCCACAGGCTTGATCACGCCCGGGCGCCGGGCTCAGGGCAGGATGGAGTCGACGTAGCCGCCGTCGACCCGCAGGGCACCTCCGGTGGTGGCGGAGGCGTGGGGCGAGGCGAGGTAGACGACCATGTTGGCGATCTCCTCGGGCTCGATGAGCCGCTGCAGCAGGGACTGGGCGCGGTGCTTGACCATGAACTCGTGCTGCGCCTCGTCCCAGGGCAGCTCGTCGCCGACGAGCTCGCGGACGAATCGCTCGACGCCGCCGGTGTGGGTCGGTCCGGCGATGACGGAGTTGACGGTGACGCCGGTCCCGGCGGCGTCCTTGGCGAACCCACGGGTGACGGCGAGCAGCGAGGTCTTCGTCATGCCGTAGTGGATCATCTCGGCGGGGATGACCACGGCCGCGTCGCTGGCGAGGTTGAGGACGCGCCCCCAGCCCCGTTCCTTCATGCCGGGCAGGAAGGCGCGGATGAGCCGGACGGCGGAGAGGACGTTGACCTCGAAGAAGCGGCGCCACTCGGCGTCGTCGATCTCAAGAGGAGCGGCGGAGCCGAAGATGCCGAGGTTGTTGACGAGGATGTCGACCGCGAGCACGGCCTCCAGTACGGCGGCGGCGCCCTGCTCCGTCGCCAGGTCGCCCGCGGCGCCGGTGACGTCGTCGCTGCCGGAGTCGGCGCGTACGGTGCGGACGGCCGCCGCGACGCGCTCCTCGCCGCGGCCGTTGACGACGACGCGGGCGCCCGCGCGGGCGAGGCCGGTGGCGATGGCGTGGCCGATGCCCTGGGTGGAGCCGGTGACCAGGGCAGTGCGGCCGGAGAGATCGATCTGCATGACGCGTTCCCGTCGTTGAGGCTGTGAAGCTGCTGCGGCGGTGTCGGTGCCACCCGGGTCCCCGGGTCCCCGTCCGCGGCGGACGGGTACCCGGGGACGTACGGGGTCAGTTGAGGGTGTCGGGGTCCGGGCCGGTGCGCAGACCGCGGTCGAGGTCCGTGAGGGCGGCCATGTCGGTGTCGGTGAGCTCGAAGCCGAAGACGTCGAGGTTCTGCCGGATGCGGTCGGGGGTGACGGACTTGGGGATCACGATGTTGCCGGTCTGGAGGTGCCAGCGCAGCACGACCTGCGCCGGGGTTACGCCATACGCCTCGGCGACTCGCACGATCGCCTCGTCCCCGAGGACCGCGCCCTGGGCCAGGGGGCTCCAGGCCTCGGTGGCGATCCCGTGCTCGGCGTGGAAGGCGCGCAGCGCGGTCTGCTGGAGGCCGGGGTGCAGCTCCACCTGGTTGACCGCCGGGGTGATGCCGGTGTGCTCCATGAGCCGCCGCAGGTGGGGGATCTGGAAGTTCGAGACGCCGATGGCGCGGGCACGCCCGTCGGCGAGGATCTTCTCCAGCGCCTTGTAGGTCTCCACGTACAGGTCACGGGCCGGGGTGGGCCAGTGGATGAGGTAGAGGTCGACGTGGTCGAGGCCGAGCCTGTCCAGGGAGGCGTCGAACGCGGCCAGGGCCCGGTCGTGGCCCTGGTCCTCGTTCCACAGCTTGGTCGTGACGAAGAGCTCCTCGCGGGGCAGGCCGGAGGCGGCGATGGCCTTGCCGACGCCATGCTCGTTGCCGTAGACCGCCGCGGTGTCGATGCTGCGGTAGCCGGCCTCCAAGGCGCTGGTGACCGCGGCGGTGGTCTCCTCGTCGGGGACCTGGAAGACACCGAAGCCCAACTGGGGCATGATCACACCGTTGTTGAGCGTCACGTTCGGCACGGAAGTCATGAGGGGTTCCTTTCCTCGGTACTGCTGGGTGGGGGGATCAGGAGCGGACGGCTCGCGCGGCTGCGGGAGCGGCGGGGTGGGCGGCCGTAGGGTCCGTGGCCGCGGCGAGGTCGGGGTTCGCCGGGGCGGGAACCGCGGTGATGCGGGTGGGCCGCGGTTCGAGCCGGTGCGAGATGACGGCCAGGACCAGAGCGGCGGCGGCCAGTACGGCCCCGACGGCGTTGGGCGCGGTGTAGCCGAGGCCGGCGGAGATCACCAGGCCGCCGACCCAGGCGGACAGGGCGTTGCCCAGGTTGAAGGCGCCGATGTTGGCCGCCGAGGCCAGCGTCGGCGCGCCGTGGGCGTGGTCGAGGACGCGCTTCTGGAGCGGCGGGACGGTGGCGAAGCCGAGAGCGCCGATGAGGAAGACGGCCACGACGGACGCCGTCTTGCTGGAGGCCAGGAAGGTGAACAGCAGCAGGACCAGTGCCAGGCCGCCCAGCGCGGTGTAGAGCATGGGCATGAGCTTGCGGTCCGCGAAACGGCCGCCGATCAGGTTGCCTGCCACCATGCCGAGCCCGAAGACCACCATCAGCCAGGTGACGGAGGATCCGGCGAAGCCGCCGACCTCGGTCATCATCGGAGCGATGTAGGTGATCGCGGCGAACACGCCTCCGAAGCCGAGGACCGTCATGGCCATGGCCAAGATGACCTGGGTGTTCCTGAAGGCGGCGACCTCGTGCCGCAGCCGCGTTCCCTCCGGCTTGGGCAGGTCGGGTACGAGCTTGGCCACGCCGGCCAGGCCGAGTACGCCGAGGGCGGCGACGAGCAGGAAGGTCACGCGCCAGCCGGCGTTCTGGCCCACATACGTGCCCAGGGGTACGCCGACGACGTTGGCCACGGTCAGGCCGGTGAACATCATGGAGATGGCGCCGGCCTTCCTCTCGGGGGCCACCAGTTCGGCGGCGACGACGGAGCCGATGCCGAAGAAGGCGCCATGGGCCAGCGAGGCCACCACGCGGCCGATCAGCATGACGGCGAAGACCGGGGCGACGGCGGAGATGAAGTTGCCGAGGATGAACAGGCCCATGAGCAGCATGAGCATGTTCTTGCGGGAGATCCTGGTGCCGAGGACGGTCATGATCGGTGCGCCGATCATGACGCCGAGGGCATAGCCGGTGACCAGGAAGCCGGCCGTCGGTACGGACACGCCGAGGTCCGCGCCGACCTGGGGCAGCAGCCCCATGATCACGAATTCCGTGGTGCCGATTCCGAAGGCCCCTATGGCCAGGGCCAGCAGTGCGAGCGGCATGACGAGGGTCCTTTGACGTACAAAATCAGATTGCGCAAGCGTCTTACGTGCGCAAACAATAATTGCACACGCTGGCTAGTGGCAAACGCAGGTAGAGTGAGTGGCTGGTCGGAGCCGGAGCGCCACCACGCGGCAGGTGACCCGGCTGGAGGAGCACGGGGCGCCCTCGCGCCACCTGTGCCCCGTCGACCGCCGCGGCATCTGCACCGAGGTCACCGACGACGGCCTGCGTCTGCTGGAGGAGGCCCGCCCCACCCGCGACGCCGCCCTGCGCGAGGCCCTCGACCAGGCGGCCACCGAGCCCGTGCTCGCGCCCCTGGTCCACGCCGTCGAGCAATTGCAGGGCGGCGTCCAGCCGGTATGACCCGACGCCGACTGCGATGTAGCGGGTCCCTGCGAAAGCCGCCGCTCTCGGCTCGGTGCGGTGCTGAAGCGCCGCGGAAGAGGTGCACGTCGGCATGGTGCGTCGCGCCCCGGTCTGGACGTCGCAGTGCCGCAGTTCCTCAGCGATGGCCAGCGACCCGGCGGCGCCGCGGCCGGGGCGCTTCATCTCGTGGACGGCGGAGCCCTTTTGGGCGGATTCGTCCGGGCAGTCGGAATCAGCCGAGGAAGCCGCCCACCTCGATGAGGAGGACGGGGCAGCCCTACTCACCATGCAGCGCATGGCATGCGACGACACGGGACGAGCGGTCGAGCACAGGGCTCACTTGTACCGCGCGTCCCGGTACGCCTTCGACTTCCGGCTGTTCGTGCGGTCCTGAACCCCGAGGGCCCGGGAAGCCCACCGGAGCAAGGGGCGATCAGCCTCCACCATCTGTGGATCCGGGTCAGACCGCGGCCGACTCGACCACACTCGCCGTGGCAACCTCACTGCGCCCGCGAACGGCGTGGACGCCGATGGCGAACAGCGCGGCAAAGAACACGTCGTCGGGAAGGATGAACCACCGTCCCGGCAGCCCGAGCGCGCCGAGCAGGCACGAGACGAGCAGTGCGACGCCGATCCACCACGGCAGCGTCCGGGCACGCAGCACGGCAATGCCGAGGCAGATCGCGCCGACGAGCAGGCACAGCAGCGCGACGCCCTCGAAGACGGCGAAACCGGAGGGCTGCTCGGTGGGGATGCCGCCGTGGTCGACCAGGTACGGCTTGACGAACCCCTCGATGACTCCCTCGCCGATGTTCAGCATCACCAGCGCGGCGAAGATGCCGGCGTAGCCGACGACGTGCAGCTTCGGTGCCCGTCCCGCGAAGGTCAGGATCACGGGCAGCCCCAGCGCGATGATGACGTCCCCACCGACCGCGATCCCCTCGAACAGCGGCCAGAGGCGATAGCGGAAGACCTCGTCGCCGCTGCCCGGCGCGAGGAGGTTTGCGGCGAGGTAGCCGAACGCCGCGACGATCGTGCCGACGATGAGCGCCCAGCCGGCCAGGCGCTTGAGGTTCACGGTCATGGTCTCCTCCTGCGTTGTGCCGCCACTCGGCGGCGCGCCGTTCAGCGTCGGCCCGGCGGACCCGGGGCGTCGTCGTACCCCGGTCGGCACCGGGTCGTTCGCTGGTCGCGATTCTCACAAGACGAATACGACGTTCGGATGACGCCGCCCGGCTCAACTCGCCGGTAGCTTGCGGATGTGATGCTGAAGACGGCGCGCGCCCCGTCGCCGGCGCAAGAGGAGTCGGAGGCACTGGCGCGTCTGCGGCGCAGGCCGGCGGAGCTGCTGCCCGACGTTCTGCTCGCGCTCGCGATCACCGGCTTCGCCCTGCTCGACATCGTCTTCGATCTCGACAACTCGACCCGGTACGGCCCCATGCCGCCCCTGGTCGTGTCCACCCTCGTGGCGACGCTGGTGCTGGCGCTGCGAAGGCTGGCCCCGCTCGCCACGGCCGTGGTCGTCGCGGTCGCGATCGCCGGACCGATGCTGGCCACCCCGCTGACGTTCACCCTGTGGGGCGACTTCCTGCCACTGCTGCTCGCCACCTACTCGGTGGCCCGGCACGGTGAACGCGTGCCCGCGTGGCTCGGCGTCGCGGCGACCGTCTCCACCGTCGTCCTCGTGATGCTGCGCAACCCGGACGCCGGCACCGTCAGCAACATCCCGTTCGCCGCGGTGCCGATCGCCATCGTCTTCGTCGCCGGCCGGGTGCTGCGCGCCCGGGCCCGTAGTCACTCCGACGACCAGGCCCGGGTCCAGCGGCTGGAGGCCGAGCGCGAAGAGGCGATCCATGTCGCGCTCGCCGAGGAGCGCGCCCGCATAGCCCGCGAACTGCACGACATCGTCGCCCACTGCGTCAGCGTCATGGTCGTCCAGGCGGGCGCCGCCGAAGACCTGCTCGACCGCGATCCCTCCAAGGCGCACGCGCCGCTGCGCTCGGTTCAGGAGACCGGCCGGCAGGCGGTCGGCGAACTGGGCCGGATGCTCGGCCTGCTGCGCGGGGAAGCGACGCGGCTCGCGCTCAAGCCGCAGCCGGGCACCGCGAACCTGGCCGAGCTCATCGAGCACATGGCCGGCGTCGGCCTGCCGGTCGAACTCACCATGGAGGGTCCGGCCCGCCCTCTGCCGCCTGGCATGGACCTGACCGTCTACCGGGTCGTGCAGGAGGCACTCACCAACGCGCTCAAGCACGCCGCGCCCACCACGGCTCATGTGGTGCTGCACTATGACGAACAGTCCGTACAGGTCAGCGTGCGGGACACCGGACGCACGGGCGCATCCCTGGGGTCGGCTTCGAAGAGGATCGGCCACGGACTGCTGGGAATGCGTGAGCGAGTCGGCCTCTACGGCGGCACCCTGGAGACCGGGCACTCCGGCGACGGCGGCTTCGCCGTGACCGCGAGCCTGCCGCTGCAGGCGGCACCCCGATGATCCGGGTCCTGCTCGTGGACGACCAGGCCCTGGTCCGCGGCGGCTTCCGCTCCATTCTGGGCGGTCAGGAGGACATCGAGGTCGTCGGCGAGGCGGCCGACGGCGCGGAGGCGGTCGACAGCGCGCTGACCCTGCTGCCCGACGTCATACTCATGGACATCCGGATGCCGCGCATGGACGGGATCGAGGCGACCCGCCGCCTGCTGCGGGGCGGGCGCTGCCAGGCCCGGGTACTCATCCTCACCACCTTCGACGAGGACGAGTACGTCTACCAGGCGCTGCGCGCCGGGGCGAGCGGTTTTCTGCTCAAGAGCGCACCGCCGCGCGAACTCGCCGGGGCCGTCCGCACCGTCGCCGCGGGCGAGGCGCTACTGGCCCCGGAGATCACCCGGCGGATGATCGAGGAGTACGTACGCCGTCCGCGCCCCGGTTCGGACCGGCCTACCGGGCTGGAGAAGCTGACCCCGCGCGAGCGCGAGGTACTCGGTCTCATCGCCCGCGGCCGCTCCAACGCGGAGATCGGCACGGCACTCTTCCTGAGCGAGCCGACGGTCAAGACCCACGTGACCCGCATCCTCGCCAAGCTCGGCCTGCGCGACCGGGTCCAGACCGTCGTCTTCGCCTACGAGTGCGGTCTCGTCCAGCCCGGCCACCGGCCTGAAGGGTGACCAGTCCGCGGCTGTCCGGCATCATCCCGCCCCTCTGCCCGAACCCCGTCGGCATCGAGGTCCCGCGTCCCACCACCCACAGATCCGGATGGTCGGCAGCGCAGCCCGGGCCAGGTCGACGCCGCACATCCCGCCGCCGCTCATGCCTGCACCCAAGACATGTGGCCGAGGTCCAGGCGCACGAGGCCGGCTAGTGCTGCACCTGGTACACCAGCCGCCTGGTGAACAGGCACCTGGCTGAGCTCTCGCCGTACCGGTCGATGTGGCCGAACACCCACTGCGGGTCCTTCATGGCCCGCACCCGCCAGTCGAAGACCTGTTCGCGGGTCAGGTCCTCGAGGTCCAACTCCTGCTCCTGATCGTCGTCGATCGGGGGGCGCGGGTACTGGACGCGGCGCGGGCGGGACCGGCTCCACCGGCCGCGCCCGTGATGAAGCCGCGAAGGGGTCCCGCGCCCTGATCCTGCTCACGGCCTCTGTTCGAGGACGTCCACAGCCAGCTTCCGCACCGCGGTGTCGTCGACCTCGACGCCGAGCCCCGGACCGTCGGGTACGCGCGCCGTCCCGTTCTCGATCGTCACCGTCGGCCCCGCGTAGGGCGATTCGACGAACTGACGGCCGTTCAGGTCAACGGGTGTGTCGAGCCCGTAGGCCGCGAAGAGGTGCAGCGAGGCGGCGAGGCCCACGTCCGAGTCGGTGAGCCCCGACCCCATGAGCTGCACGCCGCAGTCCTCGGCCAGCGCGCACAGCCGCCGAGAGAGCGTGAGCCCGCCGCTGCGCTGCACCTTGGCGATGGCGATGTCGACGGCTTCGAGGCGGACGAACGTCGCCAGGTCGGTGGGATGGCGCAGGCTCTCGTCGAGCGCGACCGGGATCGGTGAGGAGTCCCGGAGCCTGCGCAGTCCGGCGATGTCGTTGGCGGGCAGCGGCTGTTCGAAGGCGGTCACCCCGAGGCCGGCCAGGCGGGCGGACATGCGCAGCGCGGCCGGCACGGTGTACGCCTGGTTGGCGTCCACCCACAACGGGGCTCCGGCCGGGGCGTGTTCGCGAACGGCCGCCACCACGGCCGCGTCCGTCTCCTCGTCGTGCAGCCCCACCTTCACCTTGAACGCCCGGTAGCCCTCGTCCACGCCCTCCGCCACGCTGTCGCCGACCTCCGCCGGCGACTGGCCGGAGACGACCCAGCCCAGCTCGATCGTCTCCCGGCGCCGCTGCCCCCACAGCTTCCCCAGCGGCACGCCGGCCGCCCGGCCGAGCAGGTCGTGCAGCGCGACGTCGACCGCTCCCTTGGCCAGCGGGGCGCCGATGGTGAAGCCCCGGTTGACGGCCCGGTCGAACGCGGCGTCCACGCCGCCGAGGTCCCAGGCCGGACGCCCGAGGATCGCCGGCGCGAGGTAGCGGTCGACGGTCGTGACGATCGACTCCGCGGTCTCGTAGGTCCACGCGGGGATCGGCGTCGCCTCGCCCCAGCCGTGCACACCGTCGGCGTCGACCCGTACCAGGACGCGGATGCTGGGCCGGCCGGCCACGGCCACCGCGCCGCCGGAGACTCCGAAGGAGCGCCGGGTGGGCAGGGCGACGGCGTACGTGGTGACGCGGTCGATGGTCAGGTCGCCGAGCGGGAGCCGAAGCGGTGTCATGGGCGGTCCTTCCGTCTGCAGTGACTGAAGTGGTTTGCCATTACGAGCCGGGGCCGACGTGCGACCGGGCAGTCGGTGGGCGGCTCGGGAGTCCGTGCGCGGCCCAGGAGCCGGTCGGCGGCCCAGCAGCCGTTGGGCGGCCCAGGAGCCGGTGGGCGTCCGGGCGCGCGACGTCACCCCCGTCCCGGCGGCACCGTGCGACCCCGCCAGGGGGCTGTGCTGCCCCGCAGCAGGACCTCGCCCGCGATGCGCTCCACGCGCGAGCGCCGCCCCCGCGGCTCGCGCAGCGCCAGGTCCAGGACGGTCTCCCCCATCCGTGCGAGCGGCAGCGCGACCGTGGTCAGCGGCGGGGTGAGGTCCCGGACGATCGGTACGTCGTCGAAGCCCGCGAGCGACAGGTCCTCCGGTACCCGGAGCCCGCTTTCGCGCAGTGCCGCCAACGCTCCCACGGCCATCACGTCCGTGACGGCGAAGACGCAACTCGCCCTGAGGCCCCGGGCGAGCAGTTCGGCGGTCGCGGCGTACCCGCCCTCACGGGTGAACGCGCCCTCGACCACCTGGTCGGCGGCCAGCCGGATCGAATGCTCGGCCAGCGCGTCGCGGAAGCCGCGCAGCCGGTCGGCGACCGTCGTCAGTGACGGCGGCCCGGTCAGCACCGCGAACTCCCGGTGCCCCAGACCGATCAGGGCCCTGGCCAGTTCCGCCGCCCCGGCCCGGTTCTCCGGCAGCACGGTGTCCACCCGCAGGCTGCGGTGGCGGCTGACGACGGCGACCCGGCCGCCGCCGGACACGTACGGCCCGAGTTCCGCGGCCATCGACCGCTCCCAGTCCGCGTCCTCGAAGCCGGAGCCGATGAGCAGGATGGCGCGGGCGCGGTGGGCGCGCAGCGTCGAGACGTAGGCGACCTCACGGGCGGGTTCGCGGAAGGTGCTCGCCAGCATCACCATGAGGTGCCGAGCGGCGGCGGCGCGCATCACGCCACTGGCGATGGCGGAGAAGTACGGGTCGCCGACGTCGTGGCAGATGACGCCGACGACGGAACTCTGGGCGCTCGCGAGCGCCTGCGCATGGGCGTTGGGGATGTAGCCGAGGTGCTCCGCGGCGAGCAGTACGCGTTCGCGCAGGTCCTCGCGCACCCGTGCGGTGCCGTTGAGTGCCCGCGAGGCGGTGGCCGCGGAGACCCCGGCGGTACGGGCGACGGAGTCCAGGGTCACGTGCGCCCGTGCCCGTTCGGGCCGTTCGGGTACAGGCGCGTTGTCTCGGCTTACGGGTCGGTTCACGGCACCCCCAGATCGCACAGGGCCACGGGCGCGCCGAGGTCCGGAAACCTCTTGACGCCCTATTGACCATTCGTACGCGCTGTCCCTAACGTGGCAGAGCATAGCAGAAAGCGCTTTCTGGAAGCGGTTTCCGATACTACCAGGCGTTTCACCAACCCCCTGCGACTCCTTCCCGGCACAACCCGACGTCAGAGGAGTTCACTCATGAGCCAGAGCGCCATCCGCCGAACTCCCGCTCCCCCGGCGGGAGTCAAGGAGCGCGCGCAGCGCGGCGCGGCCGAACGGCTCGGCGAGGCGGTGGAGCGGGCATGGCGGCCGTTCGCCCTGCTCCTCGTCTGCCTCGTCGCCTGGTGGGCCGTCTCGGCCGCCGACCTGGTCGAGTCCTACCTGGTGCCGTCGCCGGGCGCGACCCTGGACCTGATGGCCACCAAGAGCGGATACCTCTGGCACCACAGCTGGGTGACCACGTACGAGACACTGCTGGGCTTTGTGATCGCGGTCGGCGTCGGCGTCCTCGCGGCCGTGGCGATGGTCTACTCGTCGACCGTCGAGAGGACGCTGTATCCCATCCTGCTGTTCGCCCAGGTGATCCCGAAGATCGCCATCGCGCCGCTGTTCGTGGTGTGGCTGGGCTTCGGTATCGCGCCGAAGATCCTCATCGCCGTGCTCATCGCCTTCTTCCCGGTGGTCATCTCCATGGTGACCGGCCTGAAGTCGGTGGACCCCGAAATGATCCAGCTCTCCCAGACCATGGGCGCGAGCGCGCTGCAGACCTTCGCCAAGATCCGCTTCCCGGCGTCGTTCCCGCACCTGTTCTCCGGTCTGAAGGTGGCCGTCACGCTGGCGGTCACCGGTGCGGTCGTCGGCGAGTTCGTCGGTGCCAACGAAGGTCTCGGCTATGTGATCCTCCAGGCCAACGGCAATCTCGACACCCCGATGCTCTTCGCCGGACTCCTGGTGATGTCGCTGATCGGTGTCGTCCTCTTCGTGATCGTGGAAATCGCCGAGAAGCTCCTGCTCCCCTGGCACGCCAGCCGCCGGGGCGACGCCGTCAGCACCGCGTACTGAGGCAACTTCCCGCTCCCGCTCCGAGAAGGGCCGAACCATGCACCTGCGCAGACTGCCCACCGTCCTCGTCCCGCTGCTGCTGTTCGCCACCGCCTGCGGCGGCGAGGGCTCGGACAAGACCACGAGCGCGTCGGGCAAGGAACTCGACAAGGTCACGCTCACGCTGAACTGGTATCCCTACGGCGAGCACGCGCCGTTCTACTACGGCAAGCAGCAGAAGATCTACGAGAAGCACGGCATCGACCTCCAGATCCGGGCCGGACAGGGCTCGCAGAAGACCGTGCAGGCCACTGCCGCCGGGCAGACCGACTTCGGCTGGGCGGACACCCCGGCCGTCCTCGCGGGCGTGGACCAGGGAGTCAAGGTCAAGAGCCTGGGCGTGTTCCTTCAAACCACCCCGGCGTCCGTGCAGTTCTTCGCCGACAAGGGCATCGACAAACCTTCGGACATCAAGGGCAGGACGATCGCGGGAACCGCCGGTGACGCCCTGTCCAGGACCTTCCCGGTCTTCCTCGAGAAGAACGGGATCGCCGAGTCCGACGTGAAGATCCAGAACACCGACCCGGCCGGCAAGATCGCCGCGGTGATCTCCGGCCAGACCGACGCGCTGCTCGGATACGCCAGCGACCAGGGCCCCACCATGCAGAACAAGGCCGGCAAGAAGGTCTCCTACCTGCGCTTCTCCGAGCATGGGCTCAACTTCTACTCCAACGGCCTGATCGCCGGGCAGCGCACCCTCACGAGCGACCCCGACCTGGCCAAGCGCATGGCCCAGGCCACCAGCGAGGCGTGGGCCGCGGCGGAGAAGAGTCCGGGTCCCGCCGTCGCCTCGATGGCGGGCGCATCCGGCCAACTGCCCCCCGAGAAGGTTCTGTCCGACCAGTTCGCCACCACGCTGACCCTGCTGCACACCGACGCCACCCAGGGCAGGGCCCCGGGCGTCAACACCGAGGCGGACTGGCAGAAGACCGTCGACCTCTTCGCCCAGGTCGGCATGGTCCGCAACGCCAAGCCGGTCTCGGAGTACTGGGACACCAGCGCGGCCCCGAAGGGATGACTGTGGCAGAGAAGACCATCCGCACGCCGCGGGCGGACGCCGGTCGGCAGCCGTCCGCCGCCGAGTCGTCCACGGCCGTCGAACTCGACGCGGTGCAGGTGCGGTTCCGTACGAAGAAGAGGGACGTCACCGCCTTGCGGGAAGTCTCGCTCGACGTCGCGCCAGGTGAGTTCGTCGCCATCGTCGGACCGTCCGGGTGCGGCAAGTCGACCCTGCTCAAGCTCGTCGCGGGCCTGCTGCGGCCGTCCTCGGGCGCCGTCCGGCTGCACGGCGAGGACGTCACCGCGCCCCGCCCCGACATCGGGTACGTCTTCCAGCGTGCCGCGCTGCTCGAATGGCGCACGGTCCGGCGGAACATCCTTCTCCAGGCCGAGATGCGGAAGATGTCCGCCGACCGGGCCCGCGCCCGTGCCGCCGAGCTCATCGAGATGACCGGCCTGACCGGCTTCGAGGACGCCTACCCGCACGAACTGTCCGGCGGCATGCAGCAGCGCGTGGCGCTGTGCCGAGCGCTGCTGCACGAGCCACCGGTGCTGCTCATGGACGAGCCCTTCGGCGCCCTCGACGCGCTCACCCGCGAGCAGATGAACGTCGAACTGAACCGCATCTGGCGGGAGACCGGCACCACCGTCCTGCTGGTCACCCACTCGATCTCCGAAGCGGCCTACCTGGCGGACCGCGTGGCGGTGATGAGCGCACGGCCCGGCACGATCACCGAGGTCATCGACGTCGGTCTGCCGCCGGAACGTGACTACACCGACACCATGAGCCGCCCGGAGTTCCGCCGCGCCGCGGCCCGTGTCCGAACCCTGCTGGGCGCGGCCTCGGCGGCCGACTGAGGGGCGCCGGGCGTCCGCCCCGGCACGACCCGGCGGTGCCTTCGGCCTCGGCTGCCGAAGGCACCGCCCCTTGTGCGACGGGGGACGCGACGGGCAGGCCGGACCGGTGCGGCACGTATGCACGGGCCGTCGGCGGTGTACCGCCCGCGGCCGCGCGGGCGGCCCGGTCCGGAGCGGGCGTGACGGCTTGCGGTCCCCGGCCGGGTCGTCGTCGACGAGCGGGGTGAGCCGATCCGTTCCGGCGCACGCGCCGCAGGTGTGGACCGAGCCGCCCGGGCCGGAGCCGGCTTCGGTTCCGGCCCGGCTCTCGCGGCGAGCAGCCCTCGGGACCGCTGGGGCCAAGGTCCGGCGCACCGCGGAATCCACGCCGTGGTGAGACCAGCCGTGGCACCCCGGCCGCGCTCGTCGTCCCGCCGGCCCGCGCCGACGGGCTCTTCGGCCGTGAGGACGGCCGGCCGGTCGTACGACGAGCGGGCACCGGCCGCGGCGACACCGGCCCGTCGCCGGGCTCCGTCTCGCAGCCGGGCGGGGAAGCGAACCCTCTGCCGCCGGAACGGCGACGCCCCGTGGTCTGCCGGGAGTTGGACCGGACAGGCCACGGGGTCGCGGGCCGCGGGTCAGAAGCGCACGTTCCGCAGGTACTCGTAGCTGGTGCGGGCCGAGGCGAAGGGGTCGGCCGGGTTGTCGTGTTCGACCAGCCACTGCTTGACGCCGCCTCGTCGCGCCGAGCCGAACATGTGGGGGAAGTCCAGGACGCCGGAGCCGACGTCGGCGAAGTCGCCGTCCGGGGCCATGTCCTTGACGTGCAGGGCAGGGAAGCGGTGCCGGTTCTCGGTGAAGTAGTCGGCCGGGTCCTTGGCACCGCCCTTCGCCGCCCAGTACAGGTCCAGTTCGAAGCCGACGAGGTGCGGATCGGTCTCCGCGAGCAGGATGTCGTACAGCGTCTGCCCGTTGACCGTCCTGTGGTCCGGCTCGTGATTGTGGAAGAGCACCTTCAGCCCGGCCCCGCGGGCCGTCAGCCCCGCCTGGTTCAGCTTGCGCGCGGCCTCCCGGTAGCCATCCGGGGAGAGCAGGGAGTTCGGCAGGCTCGGTACGACGATCCACTTCCCGCCGAGCGTACGGATGTCCTCCAGGGCCTGTGGCAGACCGCTGCCGGTGACCGTTTCGTATCCGACGTGTTCGAGGACCGCCTTCAGGCCCGTCGCGTCCAGCATCCGCCGTATGTCGGCGGCGCTGTGCCCGTGGCGGCCGCTCACTCCGACGGTCGCGTAGCCGATGGCCGCCAACTCCTCGAGGGTGCCCTCGAAGTCCCGCGCCAGCGGGTCGCGCATGGTGTACAGGTGCATGCCGATCGCGCTCGGCGGGATCCGCCGCGTCTGCCCGGTCCCGGCCGAGGCGCTCGCGGCGGGGCCGGTCGCCGCCCTCGCCGTGCCGGCCGTCGCCGCTGCCGCCGCGGCGCCGAGCAGGCCGCCGAGGAACAACCGCCGGCCGGGTCCGGGCGCGTGCGCGGACGTCGATCCCATGGTGCGCGTTGCGTGCCGTTGTGCGCCGTCCATGTGCTGTCGCCTCCGATGAGCGGTGGGTTGGTGGGGAGCGAAGAAGGTTGGTTGCCGTGTGGCCTTGCGCGGTGGCCGGGCTCCTTCGAGCCCGGCCACCGGCCTGTGCGGCGGGGGCCGTACGGGCCGCACGCTCCGGACCGTCAGCTCACGCTGATCCGGACCGCTCCTGTTGTCGTGTGTCCCTTGTCGTCGGTGACGGTGAGGTGGGCGGTGTAGCTGCCCTTGCGGGCGTAGGTGTGCTGGACCGTCGCCGTGTCCGCCGTCTTGCTGCCGTCACCGAAGTCCCAGTGGTAGGACTTCACGGTCCGCCCGGCCTGAAGGCTCGCCGTGCCCTTGAGCGACATGGCCAGCGGCGCGGCGCCCTGCGACGGCGAGGCCGTGACCGCCACGCTGCCCGCGGGCCGCCGCTGGACGCCGGGACCGTTGAAGTGCAGCCAGTCCAGAGCCAGCAGGTCCGCCTTGTCGGCCGTCCACTCCGGGTTGCGGAAGACGACGTACAGCTTCGTCGTCCCGCCCGGGTCGGCCAGATCAACCGTCGGCGAGACGAGGTTGCCCCAGCCACCGGTGCTCGGGATGTGGGCCGTGCCGAGGAGCTTGCCGGTGGGCGAGCCCGCCCGGAACTCCACGTCACCGCCGATGCCGCCGGACGCCGCACCGACGGTCACCGAGTCGATGCCCTTCAGGTGAACCGGGTCGAGGCTGATCCAGTCGCCGTCCTCGATCTCGACGAGCCGCTTGCCGCCGGAGGCGTCGGCCCGGTCCCCGATCTGCGCGCCGCCGTTGGCGCCGCCGGTGGCGGTGTAGTGCTCCGCCTCGCGGAACGTGGGACGCAGCGTCAGCGCCGCGGAGCCGGTGAGGGCCGGTGCTCCCGGGGCGCCCTTGTCCTCGTACTGCGCGCTGATCCCGGCGTACAGGTTCTGGCCCGGGCCGTGGCTGTCACCGGTGTCGGTCACGATCTCGCCCTCGCACCCGGTGTAGTTGTCCAGCGGGTGCAGGTGCGTGTCGTGGCCGAGCTGGGACTGCACGACCACACGCTCGCAGTCGATCGTGCCGTCCTCCGGGTCCTTGACCTTGACCCGGAAGGGAATGGTGTCACCGAAGGCGAACATCCCTCCGTTCGGCGGCTGTTGGATCGTCACCTCGGGCCGGGTGTTGCCGACGGTGATCTCCCTCACCGCCGCGGCCTCCAGCCCTCCGGGACCGGTGACCGTGAGGCGGGCGGTGAACACGCCCTTGTCGCGGTAGGTGTGCGTGGGGTTGGCCTCGGTCGAGTCGACGGTCCCGTTCCCGTCGAAGTCCCAGGCGTATGTCACGGGCTTCCCGTCCGGCACGCCCGACCCCTCGCTGGAGAACTTCACCGTCAGCGGCGCGGGACCGTTGTCCGGGCCGGCCGCCGCCTTCGCGGTCGGCAGCCGTCCGTCCTGGACGTAGTCGATGCGGTAGATGCCCGACCCCTCGTTGCTGCCGCCGCGCCCGGTTCCGCTGCCGAGACCGAAGTCGATCACGTAGAGGGCGCCGTCGGGGCCGAACTCCGCCTCGAAGGGCTGGTTCCACTTCATGTCGGCGAAGACGGAGTTGATCGACAGCAGGTCGCCCTTCTCGGCGTCCGGGAAGCGGGAGTTCTCGAAGGACTGGTCCTGCTGCTGGAACGAGAAGGTCTTGAACCACTGACGCGTCAGCTCGTAGGTGAACCACTTCTTGTCGAAGTAGGCGGGGAACTTGGCCTTGTACGGGTTGTCCTTGTCGTACGCGTAGACGGGCCCGCCCATCGGGCCGCCGCCGCCCGCGCCGAGCTCGGGGAAGTCCTTCGAGGCGGAGTACGCGTACGACACCACCGCCGGCTGGGCGGGCGGCAGTTCGCGCAGGCCGGTGTTGTTCGGCGAGTCGTTCACGAGCGCGCCGCAGTCGAACTTCGGGCCGGACGTCTTCGTCGCGAAGTCGTAGTCGTTGAACGGGATGTTGTCGCCGATGCAGTACGGCCAGCCGAGGTTGCCGGCCTTGGTGACCCGGTTGAACTCGACCGTGCCCTCGGGGCCGCGGTCGGGCACCTCCGCCTTGGCGTCCGGACCGTAGTCGCCGATCATCAGCGCGTCGTCGTGCGGATCGATCGTGATCCGGAACGGGTTGCGCATCCCCATCACGTAGATCTCGGGGCGGGTCTTGTCCGTCCCGGGCGCGAAGAGGTTGCCTTCGGGCACGGTGTAGGTACCGTCGTCCTCCGGGTGGATCCGCAGGACCTTGCCACGCAGGTCGTTGGTGTTGCCCGCGGTGCCCTGCGCGTCCCAGGCGCGGCGGCCCTCGCGCTCGTCGATCGGGGCGAAGGCATCGGACTCGAACGGGTCGGTGTTGTCGCCCGTCGCCGCGTACAGGTTGCCCTTGGTGTCCATGGCGAGTGAGCCCGCCATGTGCGAGTTGGCCCGGCCCTCGCCGCGCCAGGTCGGTATCGTCAGCAGCCGCTTCTCGGACGCCGGGTCGACGGTGGAGCCGGACACGGTGAAGCGGGAGAGGTTGAGGTGCTTCTCGGTCTTGTCCGAGTAGAGCAGGTACAGCCGGTTGTTGTCGGCGAAGTGGCGGTCCAGGGTGAGGCCGAGCAGTCCGTCGGACTGGCTGGTCATCTCGGGGGTGTACTCGAAGTCCAGGGCGGTGGTGACCTTCAGGTTCTCCTGGTCGACGACCTT
This sequence comes from Streptomyces sp. NPDC091412, assembly GCF_044756885.1. NCBI lineage: Bacteria > Bacillati > Actinomycetota > Actinomycetes > Kitasatosporales > Streptomycetaceae > Streptomyces > Streptomyces sp. NPDC091412. The sequence continues at coordinate 159,474 of NZ_JBIVTV010000008.1, forward strand.
CAGCTTGCCGGTGCGCTCGATGAAGAAGACCCTGCGGTCGGGCGCGACGGCCAGCTCGAACGGGTCCGCCAGGCCGTCGGTGACCAGCGGGCTGCGCTGGAAACTGCCGGTCTTGGTGGCGGAGCAGTCGCCCGGCCTGGCCCCGGCCGCCCACTCGATGCCGCCGAGGAGGTGCTTGACGAACAGCGGCTCGGAGAAGGCGGAGGGGTCGTGGCCGCCGGCGGTGAACCAGGACCGGCCGCCGTCGTAGTTCTGGCACCAGGACCACGGATGGTCGACGCCCTGGGTCAGGCCGGTGATGCCGTCACGTTGCTTGATCTGCGCGAGCGTGTGGACCTTGCCGGTGGGGTTGAGGCGCCAGTTGTACCACTCCTCGGTGCGCTCCCACAGGTCGGGGAGTCCCTCGGTGGAGGGGTGCGCCTGGTCGAGCACCTTGATCCGGCCGGTCTGGACGGCCGGGTGCTGGTCGAAGACCGCGCCGACCAGGTCGCCGTACCAGTCCCAGTCGCGCTCGCTGGCGGAGGCCGAGTGCAGGCCGACCCAGCCGCCACCGCCGCGGATGTACGTCTGGAGAGCGGCGCGCTGGTCGGCGTCGAGCAGGTCGCCGGACTCCGGCGTGGAGTTGGTGTTGTTGAACACGATCGCCTGGAAGCGGGAGAGGTTGGCGTCGGTGAAGGCAGCCGAGTCGTCGGTCGCCTCGACCTCGAAGTTGTTCTCCGCTCCCATCTTCTTGATCGCCTCGACACCGGCGGGGATCGAGTCGTGACGGAAGTTGGTCACCTTGGAGAAGACCAGGACCCGGAACTGCGGGTCGGCGTGCGCCGGTGGCGACGCGGCCACGGCCCAGGCGAGAAGGAGGGCGAGGAGTACAGCGAGGACGGGAAGGGGGGACCGAGTGCTGCGGACCAGTGGACTCATGGCGCTCCCGGTGCGAGTGAGAAAACTGCCTACGGGACATGGAAAGCGCTTACTGAGTTGCGCCGCTCAGAGTAGGTTCCCTTCGCGGGGCGGTCAACGGGGCCGGACGGTACGTGTGTTGCGTGCGAGCAGAGACGGCGGGAGCGTGCGCGAGGGCGGACAGCGGCACCATCCGTGCCCGCCGCCAGGTCATCGCCGCCCCAGTACCCCTGCGGAGGGTCCGCGGCAGGCGCCTGCCCTCGTCGTCCTCGACCTCGCGGACGCGTACTCGTTCTGCCAGCCACTGAGCCCGGCGACACCGCGCCGCCTGGACCGGCATCCGAACGGCGCGTCATTTCACAAGGGGCGTATCGGCGCTCGGGTCACTGTGCGTTGAGGTCACGGAGGCCGACCGCGTCATGCCGCCGGGACGGCTCCGCACAGACCAGCGTCCCCGTCATCCATGGCTCGCACTCAGGGAGCCTGATGGCCGGGAAGGCACCGTCCGGGATACGCAGGGACGGCTCTCGGAAGCCCGGGCCACCACCGGGCGCGGAGCCGAAACGCGAGCAATAGCCCGGATCACCCTCCAGGAGGACGAGGGGAACAGCTCGCCCGGCGAGAATCCCCGGTCCGTGTCGGACCAGGAACGGCCGAAGGCCCACGGCGGGGCCCCGGGACCTCGTCACACACGGTCAGGGGAGTTCGCGGTATTCAGTGACGTAGTAGTCGGCCTCGTCGTCGACGGCGTTCTTCCGCCAGTCGATGTGGACCTCGGTGGGGTGGCCGTCTGCGGCGAATACCGTGTGCGCGACTTCGGCGTGATCTGCGCGCGCCTCCTGGACCTGGGTGAGGAGACCGCCCAGGGTCGGGACGTTGTGTGGATTGTCCTTGACGGTACGCCGCGCCGACTCGTCGAGGCCGATCGCCTTGACGACCTTGCCGTTCTCCACCGTGATCCGGTAGTCCCCGAGGTCACCCCGTTCTCCGGACTCGGAGAGAAGCCGGAAGGAGTACCGGTCCGGTTCGGACCATCGGACCGGCTCTACCTGGGGAGCCCCTTCGGCGGTCGGTGCCGACCCTGTCCCGCAGCCGACCGCGGCGAGGACAAGCCCAGCGGACGCGACGAGCAGGTGCGTGCGGATTCTCGTCATGAAGGGGCCTCCCCGTAGCTCAGTCGGCCCTTCGACGGTGTCACCGTTGATCCGGTTCCAGCCCCGGAGCGGGCACGACGGTCGGTCCAGGCCGCCCGGAGACATTCCGATGCCCGAGCCGGCGGACACCACCGGCCGTCCGGGACGCGGCGGGTCATTCGCCGTCGCCGGAAGGGCGCGGATCCTCCATGCGGGCGAGCCAGGTGGTGAGCAGCGTTTCGAGTGCCTCGGCCTCGGTGGGCGTCAGCAGATCCAGCAGCCGGCGTTCGTTGCGCATGTGGTCGGTGAAGGCGCGGTCGATCAGCTCGCGCCCGGCGCGGGTGAGGGCGACGATCCGGCCACGCTGGTCGTCGCCGGAACGGCGGCGGGTGACGAGTCCGGCCTGTTCGAGACGGTCGACTCTCTTCGTGATCGCGCCGGTGGTGACCATGGTGTACGCGGCGAGTTCACCGGGGGCCCTTTCGTAGGGCTCGCCGGCGCGGCGCAGTGCGCACAGGACGTCGAACTCTCCCTCGCCGAGACCGTAGCGGCCGTAGACGAGACAGAGCTCCTCGGTGAGCCGGCCGGCCAGGCGGTGCAGCCGGCCGATCACTCCTTGCGGGGTGACGTCGACGTCGGGCCGTTCGCGGCGCCAGTCGGCCTGGATGCGGGCCACGCGGTCCAGCGGTTGCGGATCGTCCATGGACACCATACTAGCTTCCATGGAAGCTATATTGCCTTCCATGGAAACTAATCTTCGCTGGGTGGCACTGACCGCGGTCGCTCCGGTGGCCTGGGGTACCAACTACTTCGTCACCCGCGAGTTCCTGCCGGCCGACCGCCCGCTCTTCGGGGCCGCCCTGCGGGCACTGCCCGCCGGCCTCGCCCTGCTGGCCCTGTGCCGGCAGCGGCCACGCGGCGCCTGGTGGTGGCGGTCCGCCCTGCTCGGGCTGCTCAACGTGAGCGTGTTCTTCGTGCTCGTCTACGCCGCCTCCCAGCTGCTCCCGACGAGCGTCGCCTCGACCGTCATGGCGGTGTCCCCGCTGGCGATGATGCTCATCGCCTGGGCCCTGGTCTCCGAGCGGCCCGGCATCTCACACCTGGCCGGCGCCGCGATCGGGCTCGGCGGGGTCTGTCTCATGCTGCTCACGGGGGTGGGAGGGATGAGCGTGCCCGGGATCCTCGCCTCGGCCGCCGCCATGCTCGTGTCGGCCTTCGGCCACATCCTGGCCAAGCGGTGGAGCGCCAGCGCCGACGTGCTCGCCTCGACCGCCTGGCAGCTCACCGCCGGAGGCCTGTTCCTGCTGCCGGTCGCCGCGGTCGCGGAGGGCCCTCCGCCCGCGCTCCACACACCGGCGCTCCTGGCGTTCGGCTACGTCGCCCTGGTCTCCACCGCTCTGGCCTTCACCGCCTGGTTCACCGGGTTGCGGCACCTGCCCGCGGGAACAGTGGGACTGATCGGACTGCTCAACCCCGTCACGGGTGTACTGCTCGGCACTGCGGTCGCCGGGGAAGTGCTGACGGTCCAGCAACTGTGCGGGCTGGTACTCGTCCTGGCCGGAGTCCTCCTGGGCCGGCCCACGCGCGCGGGCCGACGCGGCAGCGGTCAGGCGCCTCCCCGACCGGACGATCGGCATGACGCGGGCGGCCACCGCTCGCAGCGGTGGCCGCCCTCAGCGCCGTACTGCCACAGAGGCTAGGCGCAGGTGTTGGCGAACGTCTCGCGGGTCACGACGTCCGTCGTGGCGGCCGTGGTGTCCAGCCAGACGACGCGTCGGCCGTCACCGAGGGACGGGGCCAGTTGCGAGCCGGAGGAGCAGGAGACGCGGCTGAAGTCGTTCAGGCCGGCCAGCACATCGGAGGTCTTGGCGACCTTCACCTTGGTGGGGCCGTCCCAGGAGCCGAGGGCGCCCCAGATGCTGTACGTCGAGTACGCCAGGTAGTTGTCGTTCACGGAGAACTGGGCGGCGTAGAGGCTCGACGGGTAGCGCAGGTTCGCCATCTGGGTCACGTCGTTGACCGGCGCCGAGCCCAGCGTGGTGCTCGGGATCAGGAAGCCGTTCGTCACACGGTAGAAGACGCGGTCCGAGGTGAGCTGGATGTCCGAGATGTAGTTGAACAGGAAGCCGCCGATCCGCTTGTTCTGCGTGGTACCGGTGGCGATGTTGTAGAGGTAGAGGTAGGTGCCGTCGCCGCCGGCCCAGGCGATGGTGCCGTTCTTCATAGCGAGGTGGGAGGCCTGGGTGCCGGGCTCGGGCGTCACGTTGACCGTGGTGCCGTCGGCCTTGCGGAGCATGACGTCCTGCTCGCCGTCGGAGGTGGTGCGGATGTAGGCGAGGGCGCCGTTCTCGGTGACCGGCTCGGTCTCGTCCACGCCCGGCTCGTCGACCAGCTTCTTGATCTCACCCTGACCCTTGTCGCCGGACTGGTAGATGCCGACGCCGTCGGCGGCGATCCGGGTGAAGACGACGCGGTCGCTGTCGAGGGACGGGTCGAGCAGGTAGGCGTCCTTCTGGGCCAGCTCGTGCTGCGGGTGCTTGGAGAAGCGGCCCACGGTGATGCCGAACGCGGCGCCGCCCTGGTCCCAGGCGATGGCATCGCCGTGGCTGATGGCGTAGACGTCGCCCTTGATCTGGGCGGCCTGCTCGTCGACGCCGCCGTAGACCTCGTAGGCGGGCAGGACGTTGGCGCCGATGGTGGTGGCGTCGTGCGTGCCGCCCTTGCGCTCCCAGCCCTGCTCGATGCCGTGGGCGTCGAAGGCCTTGTCGATCGCGGCGAGGTCGGCCGTGGAGACCTTCATGGACTTGGCGGCGAGGGTGACCGCGTTGCGCATGTCGCTGAAGCCGGACAGCGGGGTGAGGTAGTTCTCCGCGGCCCGGTAGACGATCTGGTCCGCGAGCTTGGTGTCGATGTTCTTGCGGATGTCCCACAGCGCGCCGCCGACGATGGTGGAGTTGGAGTGCACTCCCCCGTTGTCGATGTCGAGCGTGATGGGCAGGAAGTCCTTCTGCGCGTTGCGGCCGTCGTTCAGGTCGCGCAGGGCGCAGTCCGCGAGCGGCTTGGTGCCGTTGCAGAGGTACTCGCCGACGAGGCCGGACGTGGGGTCGCTCATGGCGATGCCCTTGTCGGCGGTCTCCATGGCGTTGCCGAAGTAGTCGGAGATGGCCTCGTTGAGGGCGCCCGACTGGTTGAGGTAGACGAGTCCGGCGGCGTGCTCGGTCACGCCGTGCGTCATCTCGTGGCCGACCACGTCCAGGCCCACCGACAGCGGCACGCCGTTCATGTGGCCGTACACCATCTTGGAGCCGTCCCAGAAGGCGTTGGCATAGTCCTTGCCGTTGCTGGCGACGTTGACGACCGAGTGGATGCTGCCGCCCTTGCCGTCGACGCCGTCGCGGCCGAGCTGGTTCTTGAGGTATTCGTAGACCTTGGCGGCGTTGACGTGGGCGTCGACCGCGCCGGAGGTGATGTTCGCGCCGTCGAAGCGGCCGGTGGAGGACTTCACCAGCGGGACGTCGTCGGTGACCGGGCCACCCGCGACGAGCGTGTAGTTCTTGCGCTGAGCGTCGTAGGTGCGTATCTGGCCGCCGGTCCGCGCGTACATGTCGCGGGTGGAGTCGGCCAGGGTGTACGAGCCGTCCGCCTCCTGGTTGGCGTTCAGCTGCACCTCGCTGCCGTCCACGCGCACGCCCGTCGCCGTCACGGGCGCGGCGTCGGCCGCGTCGATGTTGTTGTACGACAGGGTGATGCCGCCGACGTTCGCGTCGACATACAGCTCCTGGCGCACCGGGCTGCCGTCAGCCCGGGCGCCGGTCACGGTGAAGTGCCAGGTCAGCGTGCCGCCATGGGAGTTGGGCAGGACGACGAGGCCGTGCTCGGCGGTCTTGGCGCCCCGGACGGTGCCCAGGCGCGAGTCCAGCGAGAACATCCGCTGCCTGGCGGTGGCCTCGGTGACCTTCGGGGTGGTGGAGACGGTGAGGCCGGTGTACAGCGTGCCGGTGGCGGAGAGGACCTTCTGGCCGCCGTCGGCCGGCTCGGTCTGCACCGCGTACTCGGCGCCGAAGACCGGCACCCCGTCGTGCTTCTGCCGGAAGCGGACCGTGGACTGCTTGCCGACCTTGGTGGTCTTCAGAGTCTGCAGGTCGGAGACCGGGACCCTGTACTTGTCCTGATGGGCCTTGAGGTGCGCGCGGGCCGCCTCGGCGGGCGTCCCCTTGCGGGTGGCCTTGTCCAGGCCCTCGGTCATGGCCGGCGCCACCGGTACCCGGTCGGCGGTGACGTTCGCGGGCTGCGGTGCCCCGTCCTCGGCCCAGGCCGGTGTGACCAGCAGCGACGCTCCGGTGGCCGCGACGACCACTCCGGTGGCCAGAGCCCGGCGGAGACCTCTTGTCCTCATGGGGAACACGGGAACCTCTCCATCTTGCACGGATACGTGAAATCGCACCTGTACGCGGGGTGCACGGTCCCACGCGTTCGGTGAGCTCGATGGTTCGGTACGGCCCGTTCCGCGTACAAGGGATCAGCCCCGACGCAAATATGCCGTGGCGCAAACGCGCCTCAACCGTGGTGGGATTCCGGTGGATTCGCGGATGTCTCGTCCAGCCAGCCGGACCGGGCGGCGTGCCAGCCCAGTTGGAAGCGGGTGGCGGCGCCGACCTCCACCATGAGGGCGTGCAGGCGGCGTTGGACGGTACGGTGGCCCATGCCGAGCTGGCGGGCGATGGCCGCGTCGGTGAGGCCGACGTGCAGCAGGGCGACGATCTGCCGGTCGACGGCGTCGAGCGGGGACTTGCCGGGACCCTCCGGGCCGGTGCCGGTGCCGGAGGCGCGCAGCCGCCAGCCCTTCTCGAAGTACTCGTCGAAGAGCGAACCGAGCGCGGTGAGCAGCCCGGTGCGGTGCACGACGAGCGCCACGGGTTCGCCCTCGCGCTCCGGGTCGAGGGGCAGCAGGGCGATGCGCCTGTCGACGATGATCAGCTTGACGGGCACCTTGTCGGCGACGACGATGTGCTGGCCCTCGGCCACGTAGGAGGCCAACGCGGAAGCGGTTTCGGGACTTTCGAGCCAGTCACGCTCGATGACGCTGCGCATGACGACCCCGCGCCGGGCCATCTCGTGCTCGACCTCGTTGTGGTTGTCCTCGAAGGTGAGGACCGCGGGCACCCGTCGCAGCGGCAGCATGGTGCACACCTCGCCGACGGCCTGGCCCTGCATCAGCAGGAGTCTGCGCCGGATCGCCGCGGCACCCGACAGCACCTCGATGGGCGCGCCCGTGGCATGGGCCTGGGCGGAGCGGTGCCGCTCGGCGAGGTCGGCGACGAGGGATTCGACGCGGTGCAGGGCGGTGCGGCGGGATTCGAGGAGCGGGCCGAGGGCGAGCACCGGCGAGGCGGCGCGGTAGCGCGGGGGGCTCTCGTCGGTGCGGTCGGCGTTGGCCAGGCCGCGCTCGACCAGGATGTCGAGGGCGCGCGCCACCTCGGCGGGCCGCCCCGTCGACAGGTCTGCCAGCGCGTCGGGATCACTGTCGGGCCGGTCGACAAGGAGCCGGTAGACGGCGCTCTCCCGGGGGCTCAGGCCGAGTTGGGTGAGCAGGGACGCGTCCGTGGGGTCCGGTCCGGCAAAGGCGCCGCCCGGCGGATGTTCGCCGTCGGTTCTCACCGCCCGGCCCTTGTCGGGGCGTTCCCGGAACTCGCCGCACCAGGGCGATCCGCTCCGGCCGGCGTCCCGCCGGCGATTCCAGCGAACGCCCTGCCTGGTTCCTTGCCCGTCACCACAGTGTCCCGCCCCACCCCTGTTGTCCTGCTTCGTCGTTGACGGTGGTCAGGGTATCCACCCGGACCGGGCAGCCCGCCGCCCGGCTGGGTCGCACAGGAGCAGGACCGTGAAACGGCCGACACCACACAGAGAACGCACCGACGACCGCCGGGTGCGGAACGTCCGTTCCGCACCCGGCGGTGCCGTCCGCCGTCCCGGCCGCGGCCGGCCCGGCACAGCCCCCCGCCCCCGGATCCGGCTGCTTCTTACGCGACCGCGTCCATCGCCCGGGTGTCCACGATCGACTCGTAGGCGACCGGCGCCGACGTCAGTCCGGCGTCGTGCAGGATCCCTGTCCACCGGTCGCAGGCGTCACGGTCCACCCGGACCGTGGCCCAGGTCCCGTTCTCCACCAGTTCCGCGGTGACCTCGGCGAGGACCTTGGGGTCCGCTCCGGGCCACTCGCTGCTGAACAGCGAACCCAGGTCGCCGGCTTCCCCGGTACGCAGCAGACCCATGGCCCGGTCGATCGACCGGACGAACGGGATGAGCTTCGGGGTGAGTTCCTCCAGACGTTCCCGCAGGACGTAGTAGACGCTGTTCGGCATCCGCCCGCCGCGCTCCGCGTGCCGGTAGACGATGTGGCCCTGACCGGCGTGCTCCAGTTCGGTGGCGGTGCCGAGGTCGGCGATGAACGCGTCGCCCAGCCCGCCGAGGAACAGCTCACGCAGCATCTGCGTGGACAGGTCGTGCGCGAAGCGCGTCCGCCACGGATCGAGCCCGGCCTCACGCATCAGTCCTCGGGTGAACTCCGCCGGCGCGGTGCCTCCCTGCCCCGGCGCGAGAACGGTCTTGCCGGTGAACCAGGACAGCTCGAAGCCCGCGATCGGTTCCCGGGTCACGATGCTCATCGGGAAGCGGTCGTTCAGCTGGCAGACCGCCACGAAGTCACGGCCGTTGCCCGCGTACATCGCCGGCACCCACAGGCCGCCGAGCGCGACGTCCGCGGTGCCGTCCGCGAGGTCGTGCATGACACCGTCCCACGGGCTGCGCGGCTGGGAGGGAACCTTCAGCCCGTGGTCGGCGAAGATGCCGTGCTCGCGGGCGACGTACTCGGGCAGGTAGTTGGAGCCGTGGGCGGTCGCGCTGACGTTCAGGATTTCCACTGATTCGCTCCGTGTTGGTTGTTGGTGTGCGGGGAGTGGCGGGCCGAACTACGCGGTGACCCGGTACGGTTCGACACTGGTGCGGCAGGTGAGGTTCTCGAAGCCATCGTTCGTCACGACGTAGAGGTCACCGAGGTTGGAGCCAGCGACGAGCGGGTCGACCCACTGCGCGTGGAGGACGAAGACCATCCCCGGTTCCATCCGGTCGGTGTTGTGGGACGCCACGTTGTACTGCGGCAGCTTCGGCATCCCGATGGCGTGACCGAGGTTCGGGTTGTGCGGCCCCGGAGCCGCGGGATAGACGTGCATCAGCCGGCGGCCCTGGGCCTCCCAGTCCGCGTCCGGCACGTATTCGCGCCGCACGCGCCGGGGGGAACCGTCCGGCATGGCCTCCCAGTTGAACGGCATCGTCCTGGTCTCCTTGGAGGCCAGGTAGCCGCGCTCGACGTAGGCGTCGAACGCCGCGTCGTGGAGGTCGCTGAACTTGACGCCCGGCTTGATGAGTTGCTCGGCACGGCGAACGGCGTCGACCGTCATCTCGAGCACTTCCTCCTGCTTCGCCGTGGCGGAGCCGATCACCATCATCCGGGCGGCCTGGGCGCAGTAGCCGAGATAGGTGACGTTGGAGATGTAGAGGTTGAGCAGGTCTCCGTTCTGTACGACGTGGCCGTAGGGCTTTCCGCAGTGCGTCCCGTACCGGTTGACGCCGATCTGGTAGCCGTCGCCGGTCTCCCCGCCTCTGGCCATCTGCGCGTAGGAGAAGGCCGCGTAGACCTCGTAGTCGGTGACGCCCGGGCGGGTGACGTGGCAGGCGGCCTCGTAACCGATGTCGATCAGCTGGCCGGCCGACCTGATGATCGCGATCTCGGCAGCCGAGCGGACGCGCTGCATCCTGAGCACGATGTCGGTCGCGTCCTGGAAGCCGGTCGTCGGCATGGCCTCGCCGAGCGCGGTCCAGAAGGTCCGTGCGGTGTCGTCGCCCACGGTGCCGATCCGGCCGCCCTCGGCTCCGAGACGGCGGAGGACCGCGGCGCAGGCCTCCACCGTCTTGCCGAGGGGCGAACCGGGCCGGTTGACGCTCTCGCGGCCGAACGGTGAGATCTGCCAGATCTCACCCACCAGCAGCGGTTCGCCACCCGGCGGTACGACGGCCGACTCGGTCCAGAACGACAGCAGTTCGAGCGGCTGGTCGGCGTCGGTCGGTATGACCAGCACTCCCTCGCGCATCCAGTCGCAGATGTAGCGCAGGAACGGGTTGGACGTGTGGTACCAGCCCACCAGACTGCTGTGCACCAGAGTCGCGTCGTATCCGGCGACAGTGGCGTCCCGCCGGATCCGTTCGATGCGGTCGGCGTACTCGCCTTCGGTGATCTGCTCGGCCGGTTCGAACTCGAAGCTGGGTTCGAAGTCGCGCAGGAGCGACTCCATGCGACGGTAGTCGACCGGGACGCTGTACTGTCTCATCTCTTTCCTTCCTTGTTGTGGCTCCAGCGGCGTCGAGCGCGGTGGGCTCACATGGGTCAGACCTGGCTGCGGTTGATCTGCTCCAGCGACAGCCGGTACGTCTCCGGTGCGAACCGGGCCGAGATCGCCAGCACGACGTACATCGAGGCGAGCATCAGGAAGACGCCGGACATGCCGTAGGCGTGAAGGACCGGAACCGCGATCAGGGGCATCACCGCGCCGGAGACGTTGCCGATGCCGTTGACGATCGAGGTGCCCAGTGCGCGGACCTCGGTCGGGTAGACCTCGGGCGACCAGGCCGCGAGCGTGCTGTTGAGCAGCAGCGCGAAGAACTGGAAGGTGGCCCCGAGGATCAGGATCAGCGCGACGCCCTTCGCGAAGAGCGCGAACGCCACGGCTGCCGCGCAGCCGAGTACGGCGGCCCCGATGACCGTGGTCCGCCGGCCGAGCCGCTGCGCGCAGTAGGCCGCGGCACAGGCACCGAGCAGGCTGCCGAAGTTCATCGTCATCGTGAACGCCAGGCTGTCGCTGATGCTGTAGCCCTGGGAGACCAGGATCGTGGGCATCAGCACGAGCAGGGTGATCTGGCCGCCGAAGGACATCCAGGACGCGGCCCCGATCGCGGCGGTGCGCTTCAGCGAGGTGCTGGAGAGCAACGACTTGAGCGGCACCGACTCGCCGACGACGTCCGGGACGTCCGCCTCGGTGAGGTACGGCGTCGGAGGGCCCTGCGGCGTGCGGGTCAGCCGGCCCGAGGCCATGACGGTCAGGGCCGCGTTGGCCTCGTCCACTCGGCCCTTCGACAGCAGGAACCGCGGGGACTCGGGCATGTATCTGCGGATGAAGACGACCAGCAGCGCGGGCACGGCGAGGAGCACGTAGAGCCAGCGCCAGCTCATCGAGGTGCCGCCGAGCGTGTCGTTGAGGGGGCCGAGGACGACCAGGAAGAGGCCGAAGGCGACGAAGTTGCCCACGCCGCCGGAGCCGATGTTCAGCGACGCGGCCACCGTGCCCCGGTACTTCGTGGAGACCATCTCGGCCACGAGCGCCAGGCCGACGGTGAACTCGCCACCGAGTCCGATCCCCACGATGAACCGTGACACCTCGAGCAGGAACTGGTTCGGCGCCGCGGCGCTGAGGAGTCCGCCGAGGGTGTACAGCAACAGGTTGAACGAGAGCGCGTACCGCCGGCCCTTGCGGTCGGCAAGGTATCCGGTGCCGAGCCGGCCGACGAGACCGCCGATGATCATGATGGTGTTCAGGAACGCCAGATCGGATGTGTCCATCCCGAAACTGGCCTTGAGGCCTTCGGTGATCGCTCCGGTGGTGTCCTGCTCCAGCGCGTCGAAGAACATCCCGGCGAGGACCATGATCACCACTGCCCAGTGGGCGCGGGTCCAGCCGATGCGCTCCATCACCGCGGAGAGGCCCCCCTGCGAGGGTGCCGTGGTGTCGTAGCTTTCCATGCTCATGTGAGGCTCCGTGAAGGTCGGGCCAAACCCCGGCGCGGTGTGGATCACGGCGTCGGGATGATGAGGGCTAGCAGCGTTCTGATCGACGTGTTCGCGATGAGGGGCTTCGGCGGGTGGTCCGCGGTCGGCGTGACCGCCCTGAGGTGCCGTAGCGTCCGGACGCCAGGACAGTTGTCCTGCCTGTGCGTTTGTGTGAAACCGATGTGGTGGGGCTGGTGGGGTGGAGCCGAAGTGGTGGTTCGTCGGGCCGGAGGCCTACCTCCTGGCGACGCCCTCCGCGCGGGCCGCCTCGGCGACCGCCGCGGTGACCGCCGGCGCGACCCGCTCGTCGAACGGCGACGGGATCACCTTGTCCGCGCTCAGTTCGTCGGCCACGACCGCGGCCAGCGCCTCGGCTGCCGCCAGCTTCATCCCCTCGGTGATCCGCGAGGCGCGCACCTGAAGGGCGCCCGCGAAGATGCCCGGGAAGGCCAGCACGTTGTTGATCTGGTTCGGGAAGTCGCTGCGGCCGGTGGCCACCACGGCGGCGTACCGGTGCGCCACAGCCGGGTGGATCTCCGGGTCCGGGTTGGCCATGGCGAAGATCAGGCAGTCCTTCGCCATCGACGCGACCGCGGGCTCGGGCACGGTGCCGCCCGAGACGCCGATGAAGACATCGGCGCCCTTGAGTGCGTTCGCCAGGGGGCCGGACAGTCCCGCCTTGTTGGTGAGACCCGCCATCTCGCGCTTGACGTCGGTCAGGTCCTCGCGGTCGTGGCCGATGATGCCCTTGCGGTCGCACACCGCGACATCGCCGATGCCGGCCTCGACCAGGATCCTGGCGATGGCGACTCCTGCCGCGCCCGCACCGGAGATCACGGCTCGCAGCTCGCCGAGCGAACGCCCCGTCAGCTTCGCCGCGTTGCGGAGTGCGGCGAGCGTGACGACCGCCGTGCCGTGCTGGTCGTCGTGGAAGATCGGAATGTCCAGGCGCTCCTGAAGCCTGCGCTCGACCTCGAAGCAGCGGGGGGCGGAGATGTCCTCCAGGTTCACCCCGCCGAAGGACGGCGCGAGCCGGGCGACGGTCTCGACGATCTCGTCGACCTCCCGGCAGTCCAGCGCGATGGGCACCGCGTTCACCCCGCCGAACTGCCTGAAGAGGATGGACTTGCCCTCCATCACTGGCAGCGAAGCCTCCGGCCCGATGTCGCCGAGCCCGAGCACCGCGCTGCCGTCCGTGACCACCGCCACCACCTGGGACTTCCAGGTGTAATCGTGGACGAGCTCGGGCTGTTCCGCGATCACGGAGCACACCTTGGCCACGCCCGGTGTGTAGGCCAGGGACAGGTCGTCCTTGTCCCGCACCGGCACGGTCGGTTCGACGGCCATCTTTCCGCCGCGGTGCAACGCGAGGGCCGCATCGATGAGTTGTGCTTCGCTCCCGGCGACGTCGCCGTCGTTGAGAGGATTCTCCGCTGACACTGTTTTCTGCTCCTTTGTCGCAGTCGTCATGGCGACATTCCGCCGTGGGTCCCCTGACGACTCGGGTTGTGGTGCGATGTGGTTGGCGGTGACGCCTGACGTCGAGGTGGCCTCGGGAGACGGGCCGCTCGGCCGCGGTGGAGGCCTGGAGAAACCCGCTGGTGACCGCCGGCCGGTCAGGGGTCCGCGGCACGGCCCGGTCAGTGGTGGTGACGGCCGTGCGGGATCAGCGAGTTGTACTGGCCGCAGTGTGGGTGGGTGATGCCTCGCGGCGTCCGTTCGCCATGTGTGTGGTCTCATGGCGGCGGGCGGGCCGCCGCCATGAGATCCGTTCACCGGGTCGGGCGGCGTTGATCCGTCCCCCCGGACCGCCGCCCGGCCCATGCGGGTCGGTGCCCGCTGGGTCCGCCCCGGGTCAGGGCAGGTGTACTCCGGTGCCGATGCCGTGGCGTCGGGCGCGGCGCCGTTGAGGACCGCCTCGCAGGTGCCGGTGCCGCTTGAAACCGATCGAGCCCAGCGCCCGGCCGACCGCCGAACCCGCTGGAGACGAACCGTCGTCCACCACATCAACCGCCGCAGCGCCGGCCGAGTTGGCGGACATGTCGCCGGTGTCCGGGTTGACAGGATCCGATCTGTGCATAGGAGCCGACCTCCTTCAGAGGACGCTCAGGCCTCGGAGAGGAGCCGAGGCATGGGACAACCCGGGGGCGTGAGGGGTCGGGCTGTGACGAGGCCCACTACCGGGCCTCTGGTGACATAATTAGCAGTCATCTGATGACTTCGAGAAGGGGTGGGAGGGAGAAAATTGAGCGAGCCTCTCCCGTCGACACTGTCAGCGGGTAGCCACAGGAACAGATCATCGGTTGGACCCGCCGGCCGGCGACTTCCCTCCTGGGGCGAGCCGACCGAACGGCCCGACGACGCCCACGACGGCGACATCCTCGAAGTCCGCCGCGGCCTGGACACCCTCACTACCGGACTCACACCGCTCCGTTTGGTATCCCATTCTGCTTTTTTGGTATACAGAAAGGCATGCGGCCCACACCGACCCCGATCCCCGTTCCTCAGCCACAGCTTCCCGACCCCCGGCGCTGGTGGGCGCTGTGCGTCCTCGGACTGGCGCAGTTGATGATCCTGCTGGACAGCACCATCGTGAACGTGGCGCTGCCGTCCATGCAGAGGCAGTTGGGGATGGCGGACGGGGACCGGCCGTGGGTGGTCACCTCGTACACCGTCGCGTTCGGCGGGCTGCTCCTGCTCGCCGGGCGCATCGCCGACCACGCGGGGCGCAAGCGGGTGTTCATGTCGGGGCTGCTGGGCTTCGCGCTGGCCTCCGCCGCCGGAGGCGTCGCGCCCACCGCTCAGGTCCTGTTCGCCGCTCGGGCCGTGCAAGGCGCCTTCGCGGCCCTGCTCGCCGCCTCGGCGCTCGCCCTGGTCGCCACCACCTTCACCGACCCGCGTGAGCGTCGTAAGGCCATCGCCGTCTTCGGCGCTCTCGGCGGCGCCGGAGGCTCCCTCGGAGTGGTGCTCGGCGGGCTGCTCACCCAGTGGGCGGGCTGGCGCTGGTGCCTGCTGGTCAATGTGCCCATCGCCCTTCTGGCGCTGCTCGGCAGCATATGGACACCCCGCGACCGGGCGCGGCGCCCGTCCGGACGTGTCGATGTCGCCGGGGCCGTACTGGGCTGTGGCGGGCTGACGACCGTGGTGTACGGCTGCAGCCGGGCCGAGGCCCAGGGCTGGACCTCGCCGTCCGTGCTCGGGGCACTGGCCGGGGGAATGGCGCTGCTCATGGCGTTCGCCTGGTGGCAGACCCGTGCCGCCACCCCGCTGCTGCCGCCGCGGCTGCTGCGCGACCGCCGCCGCGTCGCCGCGCTGCTGGCCGGTGGCGCCCTGATGATGGCGCAGCTGTCCATCTCGCTCTTCCTCACCTACTACTTGCAGACCGTGCTGGGCTGGTCCGCGGTGGCGAGCGGACTGGGCTTCCTGCCCATCAGCGTCGTCACCACCGCGACCGCCACCCAGCTCGGCACGCGCCTGCTGCCCAGGTTCGGCCCCCGCGTCATGATGACGGCGGGCCTTTCCCTCGCCGCCTGCGGGCTGTTCCAGTTCACGCTGCTGACGCCGGACTCCAGTTACGCCGCGAACGTCCTCCCCGCGCTGGTCACGTTCAGCGTCGGCAACGGCGGCAGCTTCCTGGCCATCATGACCAGCGCCACCGCCGACGTGCCGGCCCAGGACTCGGGGATCGCCTCGGCCTCGGTCAACTCCGCTCAGCAGATGGGGGGTTCCATCGGCTCGGCCGCCTTCAACACCGTGGCCGCCAGTGCCGCCGCGGCGTTTCACGGCGGCACACGGGCCGCTGCGGTGCACGGCTTCACCACGGCGATCTGGGTTCCCCTGGCCGTGCTGCTGCTGGCGGCCGCCGCTACGGCCGCCCTGGCGGGCGCCAGGTCGTCCCGCCGCACGAGGCCGGGCGCACCGACCGAGGTTCCCGCCGCGTAAGGCCGGGCACGCCGACCGAGGTTCCCGCCGCACGCCGACCGCGGTTCCCGCCGCGTAAGGCCGGCCACACCGACCGAGATTCCCGCCGCGTAAGGCCGGGCACGCCGACCGCGGTTCCCGCCGCACGCCGACCGCGGTTCCCGCCGCGTAAGGCCGGGCACGTCGCCCCCGGCTCTCCGTCGCGTGAGGGCGTCGGGCCATCGAGCCGTTCGGGACGAGGCTCAGCGTCCCGCGCCGCGACTCCGCCACCATGCGCCCGCCCAGCAGGCGCCCACAAGAGCGGTGGCGGCGGCGAGAACCGCGTACGCGACCGTGTAGGAACTCACGGTGACGACCGCTCCCGCGGCGAAGGCGCCGAGCCCGGTACCGGCGTCGAAGCCGACGTTCCAGGCGACGCTGACGGAGGAGCGGGCCCGCTCGCCGGCGGCGGCGAAGGCCTGCACCAGCGTCAGGTTCTGCAGGCCGCCGTAGGCGACGCCCACGACGAGCATGCCGGCCACGACCAGAACCGGCCCGGCCGCACCGGCCCGGCCCGCCGTGCCCGCGCCGATCACGGCGAGCCCGGCAGCGCCGGCGATCAGCAGCGGGGCGATCGCCGGGGCGGCGCCCCTGCGGTCCGCGACGTGTCCGAACCCCCATCGGCTCAGCGCGGCCGTAGCGGTGAACGCCAGGAGCGCGAGGTAGACGGCGACCGGGTCGGACAGCAGGCGGGGGGTGAAGGTGAGGATGGCGCCGCCGGCCGCGGTGATGGCGAGCAGCGCCGCGATCGGACCGATCAGGACGCGGCGCAGCCGGCTCGTGTCCCGCGCTTCGGCGGGTGCGGTGGATATGTCGCCGCTGTCGTGCAGGGCGCGAGCCACGCGCGGTGCCAGCGGGATGGCGAGCAGCGGCACGGCCGCGCACGTGAACACCAGCCAGAATCCGACGCGTTCGGCCAGCCAGGGCGCGACCGGGATGAGCAGGCACTGAGGGGCCGCGATGGCGAGCCCGTAAGCGCCGACCGCCCGGCCGCGGCGGGCGGGTTCGACGAGCGCGGCCACTCCGGTGGCACCGCACACGGTGAGGATCCCGAACCCGAGGCCCCGCACCGCCGCGAGGCCCATGACGGCTGCCGCCTGGCTGGTGGCCAGATGCCCCAGGGCGGGGAGTCCGAGCAGGCACGAGCCGAGGGCCAGTGACCTCTGCCAGCCGAGGCGTTGGAGGATCCGCCCGACCAGCAGCTGGGCGATCACCGTGAAGAGCATCAGCACGGTGTTGACCAGGCCCGCGCCCAGTTCGTCCGCCCCGCCCTCGAGGGCCCACAGGGGGGCGACCGGCATCAGCAACGCCAGGCCGGCGAAGCCCAGCGCCGTCGAGGCCAGCAGGGGTCGCATCCCTGGCACGCGCCACACCGGTACCTCTTCCCGGCAGGCGGAACCGTCACCTTGTTGCTTCAACATTCCGTAGATGGTAGGCCGTTCGCTCTGCCGTTCACGCTGCCTCCCCTTGTCAGGACGCCCGGTCGATCTCCTTCACGATCTCCTGGTAGCCGCGCCGTGCCGCGAGGTCGCGGGGCAGGACTCCCTGTTTGTCGGGGATCGACGGGTCCGCGCCCGCCGCGAGGAGCAGCCTGACCACCGTGACGTGGTCCCGGGAGCCGTTTCCGAGCACGATCGCTTCGTGCAGGGCGGTCCACGACAGGTTGTTGACGTGGTTGACGGGCACACCGGCCGCCAGGAGGATCCGGACGGTCTCGACGTGTCCGTGTTCGCCGGCGGGGATCAGAGCGGTCCCGCCGTAGCGATTGGTGCTGCGCACGTCGGCACCGTGCTCGAGGGTGAGTTTGAGGATCTCGTCGAGTCCCTCCGCCCCGGCGTACAGGAAGGCGGAGTCCTGGATCTTGTCCTTCGCGTTGGGATCCGCGCCGGACTCCAGCAGCAGGCGGGCCAGCTTGACGTGGTTGGCCTTGGTGGCCACGACAAGCGGCGTCCGTCCCTGGCCGTCGCGCGCTTCGAGGTTCGCGCCGGCCCTGATGGCCCTGGCCGCGGAGCTCGTGTTGTTGTCCCCCACCGCCGCGAGGAGCTGCGCGGTCGCTTCCTCACTGCTCACGGTGCTGGGTGACCGGCTCGTCGCCGGGGCCGGAACCGGAGGCGTCGAGGTACTGCTCGGCGGCACGGAGTCCGTTGTCGCCGAGCAGGCGGCAAGGGTCAGCGCCGCGGCGCCCGCCGCCAGCGCGCGGGCCGTCCACCGGCCGGCCGAGGAGATCTTGTCGCGTGGAGTGTCGGCCATGTGCGGGCCCTCCGTTTCCTTTGCCAATGGGACAGCGGTCCCCGCACACGGCCCGTCGCCGGCCGGGGAACCGCTGCGGCCGCAGGAGCGGCCCCCGTCACACGTAGACGATGCCGGCGTCGACGTCCGCGCGGATCTCGGTGCCGACCTTGCGGGCCAGCAGGTCGTCGAGCCGGTCCAGCGGCCCGATGAGGGCACGTCCGCCGGCCCTCGCGACGTGGATCGCGGCGTCGATCTTGGGCTGCATCGACCCCTCGGCGAAGGGGAGTTGGGAAATGGCTTCGGCGGACGCGGTCTTGATGTCCCGCTGCTGCGGGGTGCCCCAGTTCTCGCTGACGTAGTCGCCGTCCGTCAGCATGACGAGGGTGTCGGCCTCCAGTTCGGCGGCCAGCGCCGCGCTGGCGAGGTCCTTGTCGACCACGGCCTGCATGCCGATCTCGCGGCCCTTGCCGTCGATCCTCACCGGCACCCCGCCGCCGCCGACGCAGACCACGAGCCGCTGGTTCTCCAACAGCAGGCGCACGACCGGCGCCTGGACCACCCGGAGCGGGTTGGGCGAGGGCACGACACGGCGGAAGGAACCGCCGTCACGCGCGATCGTCCACCGGTACTCCGCGGCCGCCTCGGCAGCGTCCTGGGCCGAGTAGGTCGGGCCGATGAGCTTGGTCGGCCGCTCGAAAGCCGGGTCTTCCTCGTCGACCACCGTCGTGGTGAGCACGGCCGCCACCTCGCGCTCGCCGGCGAGCGCGTTGGACAGTTCCTGCTGGATGACATAGCCGATCATGCCCTGCGTCTCCGCCCCCAGGATGTCCAGGGGGTAGGCGGCGACGTCCTGGTAGGCCAGGTTCTGCAGCGCGAGCAGGCCGACCTGCGGCCCGTTCCCGTGTGTGATGACTACCTCGTGCTCGCGGGCGAGGCCTGCCAGGGCCTCGCAGGTCGACTTCACATTGGTGCGCAGCCGGTCGGCCGTCATCGGCTCTCCACGACGCGCCAGGGCGTTCCCACCCAGTGCCACGACGACTCGCATGCTCGTTCCCCTCTCCTTGACTCGCTGGGCGGACAACATGCCCAACGTTCCACAGCAAGACCAGATGGTATACCTTTTGGGCGACAGGGTTCCTCGGCTGGAAACGCCCGCACGACGGGGAGAGGTCATGACATCGCCTGCTCTGCCGACCTCGGCTCCGGCGCTCTCCATCGACGAAGAGCTGGCCGCGCGTCTGCGGCCCGGCCCTCTCTCAGCACGCGTGGAGTCCATCTTCAGTCGCGCCGTAAACCTGTTGACCTGCGACAATGAACTCATCACGCTATGCGCGCGCGTTCTCGACGACGCACCCTGGAGCATCCGTGTCGACCTCGCGGAGTGGTCGGCCTGGCGCCTCACCGTGGGCGACCCCGTCACGCTGACCGCCGATGCGATCACCTTCGGGGAGCCGGCGAAACACTCCGTGACGCTCAACGAGTCCGACACATGGTATGCCGAATCGATCGTGCTGGGACTCGGTACGCAGGAGCTGCTCGCCCGGGCACGGGTGCTGGCGGAGCTGCTGCACGCGCACGGAGTGGCCGGGGGCATGCGCACCCCGCGAGGACCGGTGAACGTCTTCGACGCCGAGATCGGCGCCCGGCTGCGCCGGGGACGCAACGCGCTGGAACGGGCCGTGCGGGCCGGAGACCTCCCGGGCATGGCGTCGGCGATCACGCAGCTGCTCGGCCTCGGGCCGGGGCTCACCCCGGCCGGTGACGACTTCCTGACCGGGATGGCTCTGCCGGCGGCCCAGCCGGGCAGCCGTCTGTCCGCGTACGTCGAGGCCGTCCGCGGTGTGCTGGACCGTCACCCGGACCGTACGACGCCGCTGAGCCGCATCACACTGCGCGAGGCCCTCCGGGGGCGTGCCCGCCAGAGCCTGCTCGACCTTCTGCACCGTCTCCTCGTCCCGGACGGACGGGACGCCGCGCAGCAAGCCGAGCACCTTCGAGTCCCGGTCTGCCGTGTGCTCGGCATCGGCCACACCTCCGGGACCGACCTCCTGTCCGGCCTGCTGACCGGACTCCGCCTGGAAGCAGAACTGAGAGGTTCCATGTGAACGTCACAGCAGTGGTCAAGAAGAACACCTATTTCGACTCGGTGTCCCTGATGTCGATCTCGACGAAGGCGAACCAGTTCGAGGGCGTCGACCAGGCCTTCGTCGCGATGGCCACCGAGATGAACAAGGCAGTGCTGAAGAACCTCGACCTCCTCACGCCGGAGGTCGAGGGGGCGGGCAACGGCGACCTCATGATCGTCATCGTGACGGCCGACGGCGTCGACGCCGACACCGTCATCGCCGGGGTCGAGGAGCTCCTGGTGCGCAAGGCGCCGGCCGGCGGCGAGGCGAAGATCGTCCACCGCACCATCGCCTCCGCGGCCCAGGCGGACCCGACGGCGAACCTCGCGGTCATCGCCGTCAACGGCGCGTACGCGGCCCGCGAGGCCCGCAAGGCGCTGGAGAACGACCTGCACGTCCTGATGTTCAGCGACAACGTCGCACTCGCCGACGAGATCGCGCTGAAGACGCTCGCCCATGACAAGGGCCTGCTGATGATGGGTCCGGACTGCGGAACCGCGATCATCAACAACGTCGGCCTCTGCTTCGCCAACGCGGTCCGTCCCGGATCGATCGGCATCGTCGCGGCCTCCGGCACCGGCTCGCAGGAAGTCAGCGTGCGCGTCCACGCCCTCGGCGGCGGAATCTCGCAGCTCATCGGCACCGGCGGACGCGATCTGAGCGCCGAGGTCGGTGGCGTCATGATGATCGACGGCATCCGCGCCCTGGCCGCCGACCCGCGGACGGAGGCGATCCTGCTCGTCTCCAAGCCGCCGGCCCCGGAGGTCGAGCGGAAGGTCCTCGCCGAGATCGCCACCGCGGGCAAGCCCGTCGTCGTGTACTTCATCGGCGGATCCGAGCAGGCCGTCACCGAGGCCGGCGGACACTTCGCCGCGAGCAGCCAGGACGCCGCCGTCCAGGCCGTACGCCTGACCAGCGACCCGGAGTCGGCCGTTCCGGGTCTCGACGCCGACCGCGTCGAGGCCGTGCGCGCCCAGCTGAACGCAGAACAGCGCCACGTCCGCGGGCTGTTCTGCGGCGGCACCCTGTGCGACGAGTCGATGTACGCGCTGCTCGACGCCGGGGAGGAGGTCTGGAGCAACATCCAGAAGGACCCCGCCCACGTCCTGCACGCCGCGGACGCCAGCCGGGGCCACACCTTCCTCGACTTCGGTGACGACGAGTTCACCAACGGCCGTCCGCACCCGATGATCGACCCGTCCCCGCGGCTGGAGCGCCTGGTGCGGGAGGCGCAGGACCCGACGGTCGGCGTCATCGTCATGGACTTCGTCCTCGGGTTCGGCGCGCACGAGGACCCGGTCGGGGTCACGCTGCCGGCGATCGCCGAGGCGAAGAGCATCGCCGCCGCGACCGGACGTCATCTGGAGATCGTCGGCTACGTCCTCGGTACCGACCTCGACAAGACGTCGCTGGCCGAGCAGGTCGCCGCGCTCGAGTCCGCGGGGGTCACCGTCACCCGCAGCAGCACCGAAACCGGGCAGTACGCCCGCGCCATCGTCCGGGAGGGAACCCGCGCATGACCAGCCCCACCACCCAGCTCTTCGACGGCGAACTGAACGTCGTCAACGTCGGCCTGGCGATGTTCGACGACGACATCTCCGCCCAGGGCGCGAAGGTCACCACCCTCGACTGGACACCCCCGGGCGGCGGCGACCCCGAGGTGATCGCCGCGCTCGACCTCCTGGCCCGGCCGGACATCGCCGCGCGGATCGAGGCGGCCAACGCCGAGGCCATCGAGCGGATCACCAGCGCCAAGCCCATGCTGGTGGGCTTCGGCCGGGCGATCGACGTCGTCCCCGGCATGACCCCGACCACGATCATCCATGCCGGACCGCCCATCACCTGGGAGCGGATGTCCGGCCCGATGAAGGGCGCCGTGCTCGGCGCGATCGTCTTCGAGGGCCTCGCCGCCGACCTCGCCGAGGCCGAGAAGGTCGCCGCCTCCGGCGCCATCACCTTCTCGCCGTGCCACGAGCACGACTGCGTGGGTTCCATGGCGGGGGTCACCTCGGCGTCGATGTACATGCACATCCTGCACAACGAGACGCACGGCAACTACGCCTACACCAACCTGTCCGAGCAGATGGCGAAGATCCTTCGCATGGGCGCCAACGACCAGAGCGTCATCGACCGGCTGGTCTGGATGCGGGACGTCCTGGGCCCCATGCTGAAGGAGGCCATGGAGATCGGCGGACCGATCGACCTGCGCCTGCTGCTGGCCCAGGCGCTGCACATGGGCGACGAGGCGCACAACCGCAACATCGCGGGCACCCTGCTGCTCCTGCAGGCGCTCGCCCCCTCGCTGCTGCAGACGGGTTTCACGACCGAGCAGAAGAAGGAGGTCTTCGACTTCATCGCCAGCTCGGACTACTTCTCCGGGCCGACCTGGCTGGCCATGGCCAAGGCGGCGCTGGACGCCGCGCACGGCATCGAGGACTCGACGATCGTGACGACGATGGCCCGCAACGGTGTCGAGTTCGGGATCCGGGTCAGCGGGCTGCCGGGCAACCACTGGCTGACCGGCCCGGCGCAGAAGGTCATCGGCCCCATGTTCGCCGGCTACAAGCCCGAGGACTCCGGGCTCGACATCGGTGACAGCGCCATCAGTGAGACGTACGGCTTCGGCGGCTTCGCCATGGCCGCGGCGCCCGCGATCGTGGCGCTCGTGGGCGGCACCGTCGAGGAGGCCGTCGCCTGCACGCGGGACATGGGCGAGATCACCACCGCGCAGAACCCGAACATCACGATCCCCTCGCTCGGCTTCCAGGGCCTGCCGACCGGGATCGACGTCCGCAAGGTGCTCGACACCGGCATCCTGCCCGTCATCAACACCGCCATCGCGCACAAGGAGCCAGGCATCGGCATGATCGGCGCCGGGATCACCTACCCGCCCGCCGAGGTCTTCGAGAAGGCGGCTCTCGCCCTCGCCGAGAAGCTCGCCTGACCCCGCGGCGGACCGCCCCGGACCGCCCGGCGGTCACCGGGGCGGTCCGCCGCCTTCCTTCACACCATCTCAGGGGAGAATGGTTTGAACTTCTACCGGCTTGCCACGGCGGCGTTCACCGGCCTGCTCTGCGGTCTCTGGGGCGGATTCGCGGGCCTGATGGACCTTTCGGCATGGGCGGGCTTCGCCGGCTGCACGGCGTACTTCGCCTGCGGTATACGCCTGATTCCCGGGGCGGCGCTCACCGTCTCGTCCTCGTTCGCGGGCGTGGGGTGCGCCTGGCTGATGCTCCGGGGCGCGGACCTGCTGGGCAGCGCCAACTCCGCCTACGCGGTCTCCGTGGGCTTCTTCGTCATGTGCATCGTGCTGCTCGGACGGTTCAAGTGGACGTCGTTCGTCCCGGGCACCTTCGTGGGCTGCTACTCGCTCTTCGCCATCAAGAACAACGACTGGGTGGTACTCCTGGCCTCCCTGGCGGTGGGTGTCCTGCTCGGCCTGGTCTGCGACTGGGGCGGCAGCACGATCTTCGCGCGCTGGAAGCCCGGCGCCGGCGCCGAACCCGTCGGCCAGGAGAGCTGAAGCGGCGTCTCCGGCTTCCGCGGCCTCCGTGCCGCCGCACGCGTCATGGAGTACGGCGGCCGCTGAACGTCAGCAGCGCCGGCACGCGCAGCGCCAGAACCCCGAGCCCGCAGACAAGGAGGAGAGCCGCGCAGAACACCGTCCTGGCCACCCCTGCCCGCTCCGCCGTCGCACCGAGGACAAGGGTGGCAACAGGCATGACGCCGATGCAGAGTTCCTGGAGTCCCAGTGCCCGGCCGTGGACGGCCGGGTCGGTGGTCAGCAGCAACAGGGTGGTCTGCAGCACCCCGAAGGCCGCGCTGGTGAGGCCGATGACGCACATGAGCGCGAACGACAACGACACCGTGCGGGACAGGGCGAACACCGCCCACAGGGCGGCCCAGGCCGTGGTGCCGAAGACGAACACCCCACCCTTGTAAGGGAAGTCACCCATACCGGCGATGACGAGTGAACCGACCAGTCCCCCGACACCGCCGCACGTCAGCAGGGCGCCGAGTCCCGCGGCGTCGAGCCCGAGGGACTCCTCGGCGAAGACCGGCATGAAGGCCTGGTACACCGGCCACAACAGGGTGTTCGCCGCCAGGGTGACGACGAGCACCGCCACCGCGAGCCGACTGCGCGCGATGATCCGCAGTCCGCCGACGACCATCGCCCGCACCGACTGCGCCTGGTCGTGGACGACCTTCCCGTACCCGCGCAGGGGCAGGAGCAGCACGAGTGAGAGCCCGTACCAGGCGGTCGAGACCCACAGCGCGGCCGGAGCGCCCATCGCCGCGATCATGGCTCCGCCGAGCCCCGGCCCGATCACCTGTGTCATGTTCATCGCCATGGCGTTGAGCGCGTTGGCGTTGGAGAGTTTCTCCTGCCCCACGAGTTCGAGCACCACCGAGGCACGGGCCGGCTGCGACGGGGACTGGGCGAGGCCGATGGCCAGGCCGCCGACCACCAGTACCCAGTACGGCAGCAGGTCCGCCGTGGCCAGTGCCGCCACCGCGGTGCCCGCGCCCGTGGCCCAGGCGCAGGCGACGACGAGCAGCCGGACGCGGTTGTGCCGGTCGGCGAACGCGCCGGCCACCGGACCGAGGAACATCGGCGCCAGGCGCGCTGCGGTGAACACCGCGACAAGGAACTCGGAGTGCGTCAACTCGAACGCGAGCCAGCCGAGCACCAGGGTCTGGGTCCACACACCGCCGAAGAAGAACACGTTGGAGAACCACAGCCACTGGAAGGGCCGGTTTCCCCGCAGGGAGTCCAACGCGCCGCGCAGGCCCGGCCGGTGACTGGAGGCGTCTGACGCCGACGGCACGTGGAGAACCTTTCGGGTGAAGGTGTTGCGGGACGGGTCCGGAGCAGGACGTGACCATCGCGGGCGACGACCTCGCCACCGCGCATCAGGAGCTTGCGCTCGGGGGCCCACGCCGGCGCGTCGGGGACGTTCTCCGCCTCGAAGTCACAGCCACGACAGAAATGGTATACCAATTGCTCCGCGCCCGCCGAGGCCTGTGACCTCGGGCGCACCCGCGCAGCCCGCCGCAAGGCTCTATGGTCTACCGCATATCGTATGCAATACTGCGGAAGTCGGCACCGCGATTGCCATCCGTGCGCCAAGTACACGACCACGACAGCCAGATGGGCCACGCTCGGGGCCACGGAGAGCGCGAGGGTGTCCCCCGCCGTCCTGGTATGGACGGCGGCCAGCAGGCAGCAACACCAGTTTCCTCGTACGAGTGCCACACCACCGGATGACGGGAGACCTGCGTGTACCACAAGCTGACCGCCACCCCCGAGACCTGCCAATGGGGCTATTTCGACAACGCACTTGAACCGGCGCTGACGATCCGGTCCGGCGACGTCGTGGCGATGGAGTGCCTGACCCACCACGCCGGCGAGGCACCCGACCTCATGATGGACGAGGTCGTACGAGAGGTGTACGAGAACATCGACAAGAACGACCGGGGCCCTGGACCGCACATCGTCACCGGCCCCATCGCCGTCACCGGCGCCGAGCCCGGGGACGTCCTGGAGTGCCGCTTCCTCCAGGCGGAGCCGCGTCTGCCCTACGGCGTCAACTTCCAGGCCAACTGGGGACTGCTGTACGGACCGGTGCGCGCCCCGCTCGGCCACGCCACGACCACGGATCTGGAGTCCCACCAGCACGTGGTGGTCTACGAGGCCGACTGGCAACAGGGCACCGCCAAGGGCCTGTTCCAGTACGCGTACCCCTACGCCGACGAGCCGCCGTACCCCGGCACGCTCATCGAGCCGCACACCGTCGCCCGCCAGTCCGCGCTGCGCGGCGTCAGCGTGCCGTTGCGCCCCCACATGGGCACCGCCGGGGTGGCGCTGGCGCAGAGCGGCCGGATCCACACGGTGCCGCCGGGAGAGTTCGGCGGCAACGTCGACAACCGCAGCTTCGTACCGGGCACCCGCATGTTCTATCCCGTCCAGGTTCCGTCGGCGCTGTTCTGGGCCGGCGACACCCACTTCGCTGAAGGCGACGGCGAGATCTCGGGAACCGCGATCGAGGGGCATCTGAACGTGATGCTCCAGTTCGTCCTGCACAAGAACCTGCGCATCCGCACACCGCTGCTGGAGACCGACACGGGGGTGATGGTGCACGGCTTCCACGAGAACCTCGACGAAGCGGTCCGCATCGCCGCCGCGGAGACCGTCTACGAGATGGGGCGCCGGTGGGGGCTGTCCCAGCGGGAGTCCTACTCCCTGCTCAGCGTGGCCGGCGACCTCAGGGTGACGCAGGTGGTCAACGGTGTGAAGGGTGCGCACTTCGTGCTGAGCAAGAGCGTCGTCCGTGAGATGCGGTGAGCATTTCGCAGGTGCTGCCCCGCGTCGCGGACACGCAAGTCAAACGATTGACTAAATGTGCCGCCGGGACGTAGGTTCCCCGTGGGGGCATGAGCCGGGGCGTCTTCTCCGCTCGTTGCCCCACTCATTTGTCAGAAGTCTGTCCAGTGCTGCCGGGCGGGTCACGGAATGCCGGTCGAGCGCTTGTCGGCCGGCGAGTTGGAGCAACACGTGGGTGATCGGCCGGGCATATGCGTCGTGGGCGGCTCCGTCGCCGGCACCGCGGCCGCACAGGCGCTGCGGACCAAGGGCTATGACGGGGAGATCCGGCTGATCGAGGCGGAGGCACAACTCCCCTACGACCGGCCGCCGTTGTCCAAGCAGGTCCTCCAGGGCGGGCTCGACCTCCCGGCGCTTCAGTTCCAGTCGACCGCGGACTGGTCCCGGCTGGGGATCACCCTCTCGCTGGGCGCGTCGGTGACCGAGCTGGACTCCGGGCAGCGGGTGCTGCGGCTGAGCGACGGTTCGGAGCTGCGGGCGTCCGGGGTCGTCCTGGCCCCGGGGACGGAGTCCAGGCCCCTGCCGTTCCCGGACGAGCAGGCCCGGGTGCGCCGGCTGCGCACCCTCGAGGACGCGCTCGTACTGCGCGGATCACTGCGGACCGCCCGGTCGATCGTGCTCGTCGGCGCCGGCTTCATCGGCCTGGAGGTGGCCGCGACCGCCGTCCGGCTGGGGCTCGACGTCACCGTCGTCGAGCTGCTTCCGCTGCCGCTCGCCCCGGCGATCGGCGAGGTGGCCGCCGAGCGGGTGTGCGCCGCCCACCGGGACAGCGGAGTCACCCTGCTGACGTCGCGTTCGGTCGCGGAGGTCAGGGGCGACGGGCGGGTCTCCACCGTCGTCCTGGACGACGGCCGGGCGATCGAGGCGGACATCGTCGTCGCCGGTGTGGGGGTGCGCCCGGCCACCGGATGGCTGGCCGGATCCGGCCTGGAACTGGGCGACGGCATCGAGGCCGACGCCTACTGCCGGACCTCGGCGGACCTGGTCTACGCCGCCGGTGACGCGGCGCGCTGGCACAACCCCGCCTTCGGCGCCCGGATGCGTGTCGAGCACTGGAGCACCGCCCGCGAGCAGGGTGCGACGGCCGCCGCGAACCTGCTGGGCGAGCTGCGCGGGCAGGGCGCGGCCCGGACCCCGTTCGCGCATGTGCCGTACTTCTGGTCCGACCAGCTGGGCATGAAGATCCAGCACGTCGGCCGCATCCTCGCGGGCGGGCGCAGCGAGGTCGAACACGACGGCGACGGCGCCCTGTTCGTCACGCACCGGCTGGGCGACCGGCTGACCGGTGCGACGACGGTCAACCGCCCGAGGGACGCGATGCTCTCGCGCAGAAGGATCTCGGAGGAGTGCGAGCGGCTGGGGCCGCCCAACGGCTGAGCGGCCTGCCGGCAGACCGTCCGAGGAGCCGTGTTCGGTGCACCGGCGCACCGGTGAGCGTTGACGTTGAAAGGAAGAACCATGGGCAGTTCGCAGCAGGACGCGCAGATTTTCGATCCGACCGACCCCGAGTTCCTGAAGGACCCCTACCCGGTTCTGAACCACCTGCGGGAGAACACCCCCGTCGTCAGGGCGGAGTCGCTGGGACTCTGGCTCGTGACGCGCCACGAGGACGTGTTCGCGTGCCAGCGGGACGCCCGTCTCACCCGGAACTTCGGCCACAAGTACACCCCCGAGGAGATGGGAGTCGCGCCGCACGACGCCCGGTGGGCCGACTTCTGGCAGGCCGAGAAGTGGAGCCTGCTGGACCTCGAACAGCCGGACCACACCCGGATCCGCTCGCTGGTGTCCTCCGCCTTCACCCCGCGCCGTGTGACGCAGATGCGTGACGCGGTCCGCGCCCGCTCCCGGAAACTGCTCTCGGACCTCGTCGAGCAGGGCGAGTTCGACCTGCTGCACGACTACGCGATGCCGTACTCGGTGTCGATCGTCTGCGAACTGCTCGGAGCCGACCAGGAGCAGGCCCCGCTGTTCCTGGACTGGGCGCACGCGATGGTGAAGATGTACGAGCTCGACACCACCGAGGAGCAGGCGAAGCGGGCCAACGACTCGGCCGCGGCCTTCATCGCCTACGTCCGCGAACTCATCGCGCTGCGCCGCCGGCAGCCCGACGACGCCCTGGTGAGCGCACTGGTCCAGGCCGAGACCGAGGAGGGCAGGAAGCTCACCGACGACGAGATCGTGTCCACGGTGATCGTCCTGCTGAACGCCGGTCACGAGGCCACGGTCAACACCACTGGCAACGGCATGACCGCCCTGCTGCGCCACCCCGGCCAGTGGGCGCGGGTGACCTCGCAGGAGGTGGCCCCGCGGCAGGCGGTGGAGGAGGTCATCCGCTGGGATCCCCCGTTGCAGCTGTTCGAGCGCTGGGTGCTGGCCGACGACGTCGAGATCGCCGGCCGGAAGATCCCCTTCGGCTCGAAGATCGCGATGCTGTACGGCGCGGCCAACCGCGACCCGCGCCTGTTCGCCGACCCGGAGGTGCTGGACGTCGGCCGCGTGAACGCCTCCCGCCACGTCAACTTCGGCGGCGGTGTGCACGCCTGCCTGGGCGCCCCACTGGCCCGCATCGAGTTGGAGGAGACCTTCACCTCGATCCGGGACCTGTGCCCGGACCTCGAGCTCGTCGAGGAGCCGCGCCGCAACTCCGCGTTCGTCATCTGGGGCATGGAGTCGGTCCGCGTGGCCGTGCGCTGACCCCTCAGCCAGCAGCTCAACAGCACGTCAGCAGTCAGTAGGAGGAGAACCCATGCCACGCCTGCAGGTCGACGAAGCCCTCTGCAAGGGACACGGTCTGTGCTACTTCGGCTGGCCGAAGATCTACGACCTCCGGGAGGACGGCATCGCCGTCGCCCTGGTCGACGAGATCCCGGCCGAACTGCTGGAGGAGGCCCGGAACTCCGTCGAGACCTGCCCGGAGCGGGCCCTGAGGATCGTGGACTGACCCCGGTCCTCGTGTGCGCACACGTCTGACGGCGGCCGGTCCCGGCCGCCGCCGGGCGTGCGGTGCTCACCGGGCCCCGGCGCCGGAGCCGCGGAACGTATCATCGACGCTGGCGAGCCCGGTCGGACCGGGCCGCGGCGCTCGCAGGGGCTGGTCGCCGGCCTCCGGCGGGAAGGGAGTGACACTCGTGGCACGCCGCCGGGTTACGGGCGCCGATGTCGCCGCCGAGGCGGGGGTGTCGGTTTCCATCGTGTCGCTGGTCCTGAACGGGAAGGACTCCGGGAGGGCGAACCAGGCCACCCGGGACAGGGTCCACGCGGCCGCGCAGCGGCTCGGATACCGTATCGACCGCCGGGGCCGCAGCCTCGCCACCGGCCGGACCGGCATCGTCGGTTACGTCGCGCCCGATGTCGCGACCCCGTTCTTCAGCAGTGTGCAGATGGGCCTGCTGAGCGAACTGAGCCCGGAGTACCAGGTCCTCACCGTGGTCACCGCGCTGGGCCAGACGGTCAGCCGGGAGAGCGTCCAGCGGCTGCTCGACCTGGGCGTGGACGGCCTGATCATCTCCACGGTCGAAAGCGACCTGGTGACGTCCCTGAACCCGACGTGCCCGGTGGTGATCCTCGACTCCCCTGGGCGGCAGAAGGACCTGCCGCGCGTGAACCTGGACGTCGGCGGCAGCGCCAGGGAACTCGCCCGCCATCTGACGGGCCTCGGCCACCGAAGGTTCGCCTACCTCGACATCGACACCCGGACCCGGACTCTGGAGGCGCGCCGCAGGGCGTTCACCGACGAGGCCCGGAAGGCGTCGGAGCAGGTGGGCGTCGTGGTGGCGCGCTCCCCCATCGATGTGACGGCGGCCTACGACAGCGTGGCGGGCAACTGGCCCTCCTGGCGCGACTCCGGAGTGACCGCGCTGGTGTGCGGCTCCGACCTGCAGGCGTTCGGCGCGCTGGCGGCGCTGCGTGACCTCGGGGTCGGGGTTCCGCAGGAGGTGTCCGTGGCCGGTGCCGATGACCAGCCGATGTCCCGGATCGTGCAACCGTCCCTGACCACGGTGCGACTCCCCTCGTTCGAACTGGGCAGCCTCGGCGCGCGGGAGTTGCGCAAGGCCATGGACCGGCCGGACGCGGTCGCGGGGCGGCCGTTGGTGCTGCCGACCCGGCTGGAGATCAGGGAGTCGACCGGCAGCGCGCCGGCGGCCCGGTCCACGCCGCGCTGACGCACCCTTCGCGGGTGGGCGCCGGCGCGGCCGGGTCATGCGGGGGGCGGGGTGCGCAGGGCGAGGATGGCCATGTCGTCGTGGCCGTCGCTGGGGTGGTGGCCGGCGAGCGTACGCACGAAGTCCTGCAACGGCTGGTCCGCGTACGTGGTGGCGAGTGCGGCCAGGGCGTCCAGCCCCTCGTCGATGGAGTGTTCGGGGTGTTCGACGAGTCCGTCGGTGAAGAAGATCACCACGGCCCCGGCGGGCAGAGCCCGGGTGTGGTCGGGGCGGACCTGGTCGGTGCTGACACCGAGCGGGACGCCCGGGTCGGCGTGCAGGTACTCGGCCCGCCGGTCGGGGGTGATCAGCAGTGGGGGAAGGTGGCCTGCGGTGCTCCAGTGCAGCGTCCAGGCACCGTGCCCATCGGGTTCGATACGGGCCAGCAGAGCGGTGGTGACGGGGTTCTCGGTGGTGGCGTGCAGGGTGATGTCGAGCTGGCGGAGGATGCCGCTGGCCGGGGTGCGGCGGTCGTAGAGCAGGGCGCGGAGCATGCTGCGGGTCTGGGCCATGGCGCCGGCCGCGTGGAGGTCGTGGCCGACGACGTCTCCGATCACGACGCCGAGGGCGCCGTCGGGCAGGATGACCGCGTCGTACCAGTCTCCGCCCAGACGGTTGGGCTCGGCGGCGGGCTGGTAGATCGCGGCGGCGGTGAAGGGCCGCAGGTCCGGGAGGGTGGGCAGGAGCAGGCGCTGGAAGGTCTCGGCGCTGTCGCGGATCTGGCCGAACAGGCGGGCGTTCTCGATCGCGATGCCCGCGGCGCTGGCGAGGGCGACGAGGACTTCCTCGTCCGCACGGTCGAAGGGGCGGCCGTCGTGGCGTTCGGAGAGGTAGAGGTCGCCGTAGATCTCGCCGCGGACGCTGATGGCCACCCCGAGCAGGGTGCGCATGTGGGGGTGGCCGGGCGGGAACCCGACGGAGGCCGCGTGGGACGCGATGTCGGTGACGCGCAGCGGTTCGGGGTGGTGGATCAGGAGCCCGAGCACTCCGCGGCCGTGGGGGAACTCCACCTCGGCCAGCGCGGCGCGCTCCTCCTCGGACAGTCCGGCGGTGATGAACGCTTCCAGGTACTCGCCGGACTCGTGCAGCACCCCCAGGGCACCGTAGCGGGCGCCGACCAGGTCCATCGCGGTGGTGACGATGCGGTACAGCACGGACGAAAGATCCAGCTCCCGGCTGATCGCCAGCACCGCGTGCAGCAGGCCCTGAAGCCGGTCCTTGGCCGCGGCCAGTTCCTGGAGCCGCTCGCTGATCCGGTCCAGTTCCTCGTTCAGGCGCTGCCCGGCATCAGGGATCCCGGGCCGCTGCGGCTCGTCCCCGTGCCCGGCCGTCATGAGCGCCTGGTTGAGGTCGTGAACACCAGCTCGGCGGCCTTCCTGTCCAGGTCCAGGCGGCCGATGTCGTCCCGGTGCACCCGGCCTCCCGACACGACCGCGATCAAGGAAGACCACAGCCTGACACGATGCGACTACCCATACCGCCCATTACTCCGAAGGCGGCATGCCACACCCGCACGGCTCTGAAGGCTCCCCGCGGTGCGCACCTGTGCGCGGGTCGTGACCCCTGCCGCTTGAGTGAGGCCCGTGGTCGACTGTGCTTCCGCGGGCCGGTGCGCGGCCTGCCCGGTGCGCGAGTGAGTCCACGAGAGGGGCGGAGTTGAGTCTGCAGCGTGTACTGGCGCCCAGCGAGGCGGCGATGGCCGCGACCGGCAGTCCCACCGTCGTCGGCTGGACACTCCACGGGGACCTGGACACCGAGTTGTTGAACGAGGCCGTCCAGCGGCTGTCCCACCGGATGCCGGTCCTGTCGGCTCGCATCGTCGAAGGACCCGGCGGTCTCGTCCTGCGATGCGACGCCGCTGATGAGCCTGTCGGCCTGAGCTTCGCGTCCGACGGATGGGCCCCGCACGATGCTCACTTCCTCCGGCCGGGCGACCGGGTGCTGCGCGTCCTCCTTCACCGTGACGGCCCCCGCCGGCACACGCTGACCTTGATGGCCTGGCACGCCGTCAGCGACGGTGCCTGCATGCTGGCGCTGCACCGGCGGTTGTGGCGGATCCACCGGGAACTGGCCACGGGAGCCGGCGCGGCGTCGGCTCCCGACACCGCCGGGCTGCCCGCGCCCGTCGAGGAGCGCCTGCTCGCCCGGCACAGTCACGCCGACGTCACCGCTTACGCCGCACAGTGGTCGGCACGGCTGGACGCATCGCACCCGGCGGCCCTCGCTCCGCGGGCCGCCCGCGACGGTGGACCGGGACCGGCCGACGGAGCCCACCGCCACCGGTTCATCCTGTCCGCCCAGCAGACGGAGGCCCTGGCCCGAGATGCGCGGGTGCGCGGCGCGAGCGCAAACTCTCTGCTCTGCGCCCTCGCCATGACCGCTGTCCGCGGCCTCCTCTCCCCCGTGGACGGCCATCAACAACTGACCTGTCTCATCCCCGTCGACCTGCGGCCACGACTGCGTCCTCCGCTGCCGGCGGACGAGTTCGCCTTCGCCGCCTCCACCGCCTCCGCCACAGTCACCGTCGGCCCCGAGACCGACCTGGGCACCACCGCCGCAGAGATCGGCCGCCGACTGCAAACGGCCCTGGACGCCGGCCACGCGGAACTGGAGTACCTGGCCACCGCGCACATGCTGAGCCGGCTGGCCTCCGCGGCCGTCACCCTCGCCGTCAGCAACGTCGCGCGTTACAGCACTCCACCCGCGCTGCCGCCCGGCCTGACCGCCACGCGCCCGCACGTCCTCACCATCCCGCCCGGCCCCGTCCCCACCCTCTTCGTCAGCCGTCACGACAAGGCGCTCTGCCTGGACCTCGTCCAACCCCGCGCCTGGTACACCCGCGAACAGGCCGGCCACCTGGCGAACGCTCTAGAGCGCGCCCTGACCGCCATCACCGGAGCACCCGCCATGGAGGACCTCACCCGCCCCACACCGCCTTCCGGATGACGGCCAAGGCCCATCAACGAGGCGGCACGCAACAGTGAATGAGGCGTTCACGCAGCCGGTGCGCCGAACGCCCGCGCGGCGTCGAACATCGCCTCGACGGCCCGCTGCACGCTGATCTGACGGTTGCCGGCCACGATGTGCAGCCCGTAGGCGTCCTCCAGCGCCACCAGGTTCAGGGCCGCCGTCGGCGTGTCCAGGATGAGCTTGAAGGCCCCGGCGCCGACGCCATGCTCCAGCACGGTCCGGTACGTGGCCAGTTGCCGCTCGTACATCGACTCGACCAGCTTGGTGTGCAGCGGAGAACTCTCGGCCAGCACGTCGAACTCGTACAGCAGGCGCATCAGCGCGTCGTCCGGTCCCGTCGGGAGACCGGCGCGGATCGTCTCCCCCAGGAGTCGCGCCGGGTTCTCGATCGTGTCCCGCAGCGCGTCCCGCCGGTCGCAGAAGCGTTCCATGCCCGCGCGATAGGCCTCGCTCAACAGCGCGTCGAGGTCGTCGTAGTAGTACAGGACGGCCCCTCGGGTCAGCCCCGCCTTGCGTGCCACGTCCGCGAGTGAGAGGGAGCGGAGCCCGGTCTCGGCGGTCGTGTCGATGACCGCCTGGATGAGGTGGGCGCGGCGTTCGTCCTGATTTTTTCGGCGGGCCATCCCTTGACAGTAGCCGAGACGCTCATGAGACTCGAACCATTCTTTGACGCTGATGGCAAAAAAAGCGCGCGCCGTTTCGGCGCACCTTCGCCGCGCGTTCGTGGCGCGGCTCAGAACCAAGGACGACCATGCTGGACACCCTGATCACCGGCGCCCGTGTGCGCACGTTCGACGGCGCCCGCCCGTGGGCCGGCGCCGTCGGCATCACCGGCGGACGCATCGCGTTCGTGGGCGACGAGGCGGAGGCCCCGGCGGCCCGCGAGCACCGCCGCCTGGACGGAGGCCTCCTCACTCCGGGCATCATCGACAGCCACAACCACCTGCTGCTCGGCTTCGACCCCGACGCCGTCAGCCTAGAAGGCGCCGAGACCCTCGAGGAGGTCCGCCGCCGTATCGCCGAACTCGCCGACGCGCGACCGGACCTGACCTGGATCTGCGCCGAGAACGCCGTGTACTCGGTGGTCCACGGCCGCCGCCCCGCCGCCCGCGACCTGGCCGGCATCACCTCGCGCCCCGTCTTCGTCACCACCTACGACCAGCACTCGGTGTGGCTCAACGACGCCGCCGTCCGCGCGCTGCACCTGGACGACGGCGGCGACATCCCCTGGGGCCGCCCGGAGCGGGACGCCGACGGCCGCGCCACCGGGTGGGTCACCGACTTCTACACGAGCGCCATGACGACGGCGGGCCTGGCCGGACTCCAGCGCGACATCCCCATGTACTCGCCGCAGCGGCGCTACCGCAAGCTGCTGGGCAGCCTTGAGATGGCCACCGCCTGCGGCATCACCACCGTGGTGGAACCGCAGGTCCCGCTCGCCGAGATCGACCTGTTCCAGCGCGCCCGGGACGAGGGACGCCTCAGCTCCCGCGTCATCGCGGCGCTCTTCCACCCCATGGGGTCCGACGGCGCGTTCCGGCAGCGGTTGCGCGCGGCGGCCGACGCCGCCCCCAGCGGTGACCGTCTGGCCTTCGGCCCCGTCAAGCTCTACGCCGACGACGTGATCGAGCCCCACAACGCCTGGATGCTCGACGACTACGCCAACCGGCCCGGGCACCGCGGCCACCCCTCCGCACCGCTCGGCGAGCTCACCCAGGTCGTCACCGAACTGGACCGCCTCGGCTTCCAGACCCACACCCACGCGACGGGCGACGGCGGCATCCGCCTGGCCCTGGACGCGATCGAGCACGCCGCGCGCACCAACGGCACGCGCGACCGCCGCCACGGGATCGTGCACGTCGAGTGCCTGGCCCCCGAGGACCTGCCGCGCTTCGCCCAGTTGGGCGTCACCGCCGCCATGCAGCCGCGCCACTGCTCCCCGGACCTCGTGGCCGGCACCTGGATGGAGAACATCGGCGAAGCCCGCTGGGATCGCGCCTGGCGACTGCGCTCGCTCATGGCCTCCGGTGCCCATGTGGCCCTCTCCAGCGACTGGCAGGTGGGAGAGATGGACCCCCTGATCGGGTTCTACTCGGCCCTCACACGGGCCGGCCTCGACGGCAAGGACGCCTGGACCCCGGCGGAGCGTCTGGGGCTCGACGACACGTTGCGCGGCTACACGGCCGAGGGCGCCTGGGCCTGGCACCGGGAGGACGAGTACGGCGTCATCCGCGAGGGCGCCAGGGCGGACCTCGTCGCATGGTCCGAGGACCTCTACGCGCTCGAAGCGGACCCGGCGGCGCTGCTCCAGCAGCGGGCCGAGGTCACCTGGGTGGGCGGCGAGGTGGTCCACGAGGCCACCACGGCACGCGCCACCGCCGGCCACTACGGTGCGCTCACCTCCTGCTCCGCGCACGCCGAAGGCGGTCACGCCCATGTCTGACAGCAGCCTTCCCCCACACACCGTCCAGGGCACCGCGACACAGGCCACGGCGAACCGACCGCCCGCCGCACACGACGGCACCGGGCAGGACACCGCGACCGCCGCCGACCCCGACCGGGCCCAGGACGACCCGGGCGGTCCACAGTTGCGCCGCAGCCTGAAGCTGCGCCACATCGTCTTCCTCGGCCTGGCCTTCATGGCACCGCTGGCGGTGTTCGACACCTTCGGTCTGGTCTCCGAGGCGACCGACGGCCATGTGCCGCTGGCCTACCTGGCCGTCCTCGTCGCGGTGGGGCTCACAGCGCTCAGCTACGCACGGATGGCCCGCCGCATCACGTCCGCCGGATCCGTGTACACCTACGCCGGCAAGTCGCTCGGGGCGCCCGTGGGCTTCCTGGTGGGCTGGTCCGCCACGCTGGACTACGTGCTGCTGCCCATGCTCAACGCGCTGCTGGCCGCGATCTACATGGGCGCCGTGCTGCCCGGGGTCCCGGCGTGGGTCTGGGTGCTCTCCACCGTGGTGGTCTGCACGGCACTGAACCTGGTGGGCGTGAAGCTGGCCGCCAAGGTGAACGTGGCGCTCGTGGTCATCCAGGCCGGCGTGGCCATCGCGTTCCTCGTGTTCGCCGTGCGTGCCATCGCCACCCATGGCCAGTCCTTCGGGACCACCGGCTGGGACCCGGCCTCGGTGCCGCTGCCCGCTCTGCTCAGCGGTGCCTCGCTGCTGGCCCTGTCCTTCCTGGGCTTCGACGCCGTCTCCACCCTCTCCGAGGAGGCCGAGCAGCCGCGCCGGGACATCCCGCGGGCCATCCTGCTCATCGTGGCCGCGGCCGGGGTGTTCTTCCTGGCCATCACCTACGCCATGCAGACGCTCTTCCCGGACGTCTCGGCCGTGGGCAGCATCGTGGGCGCCTCGCCGGAGATCGCCAAGTACATCGGCGGTGCCGCGTTCCAGGCGGTGTTCGTGGGCGGCTACCTCACCGCGGTGCTCGGGTGCGGTCTGACCCAGCAGATGAGCGCGGCACGGCTGCTGTTCGCCATGGGCCGCGACGGCATGCTGCCGCGCGCGGTCTTCGGGCGGGTCGATCCGCGTACCGGCGTCCCCGCCCTCAACGTGCTCGTCGTGGGGCTCATCGCCGCCTCCGCCGTCTTCCTGGACCTCGGCAGCGCCGCCTCGCTGATCAACTTCGGCGCCTACGTCGCCTTCGCCGCGGTGAACCTCGCGGTGATCGGATTCTGGGTGCGCGACCGGCGCGCGGGACGGGCGGAGGCCCGCGGACCCGTTGCCGCCCTCCTGCAACTGCTGCTGCCGGGCCTCGGGTTCGTCGTGAACGCGGCCCTGTGGGTCAGCCTGGACACCCCGGCCAAGGTCGTGGGCGTCATCTGGGCACTGGTGGGCGTGGGCATCCTCACCCTCCGCACGGGCAGATTCCGCCGCCCGGTGCGGACGTTGAACCTGGAGGAGTGAGCCCGGGCAGTGCTCGGGTGCCCGCGGCGGCGTGATCAGAGCCGCAGGGCGGTACGCCCTCGTCCCGCACGCTCGGTGGGGCCGGTTCCGGTTCTCAGGGCGCGCATGGCGAGGGCCCCGGCCAAGGGGCCGGGACCCAGGAGGAGGAACGCGTAGCGCCAGCCGACGGCGTCCGCGAGGAGGGGGATCAGCTGGATGCTGACGACGGTGAGGGCGAACCCGATCGCGGTCTGGGCCGTGAGGGCCGTTCCGATGTAGCGGGAGTCGGCGACCTCGCTGAGGGCGGTGGAGAACACTCCGGAGTCGGCGATCACGGCGGCGCCCCAGAGGATGCAGAACGCGACCACGAGGGCCGGCGGGGAGTGAATGAGCAGTGGGGAGAGCAGACAGCACAGACCGCTGGTGACCAGGGCCGCGATGGCGGCGGGAGGGCGGCCGAAGCGGTCGGCGCCCCAGCCGCCGAGCAGACAGCCGACGACGCCGCCGACCCCCATGGTGAGGAACACGGTGACCTCGACCGATCCGGGGAGGTGACCGGCGCTGTCCGTGGCGGCGAGAAAGGCGGGGATCCAGGTCCACAGGGCGTAGAGCTCCCACATGTGCCCGAAGTAGCCGAGGTTGGCCGAACGGGGGCCGCGCTGGGTGAACATGGTCAGGGCGTAGCGGGGGTTGCGGGCGGGCGCGGCCGGGGCGGCATGGGGGCCGACGCGGATGAAGGCCAGCGCGATGCAGGAGGCCAGGAGCCCGGCGGCCGACGCGACCAGGAGAACGCCCCGCCAGGGCAGTGAGCCGACGCCGGCGATGAGGTGCGGAAGGGTCGACCCGAGCGTCAGGGCGGCGATGAGAACCCCCATGGACTTGCCGCGTGCGGCGCCGTGCGCCCAGGAAGCCATGAGTTTCATGCCGACCGGATAGACACCGGCCAGGCACACACCGGTCACGAAGCGGAGCGGAACGGCCGCGGCGAACCGATCGACCGACAGGGCCAGCAGCACAGTGCACACGGCGGCCGCGGCGGCGCCGCCGGCGAGAAGGCGCTGGGGCGGAAGACGGTCGGCGAGGGTGAGAGCGGCGGAGGTGAGCGCGCCGGTGACGAACCCGAGCTGGACCGACGCGGTCAGCCATACGGCGTCGGCGGAGTCGAGCCCCCACTCGCCGCGCAGTGTGGGAACCACCGCGGACATGGAGAACCAGACGGCGAGGCCGAGTACCTGTACGGCGGCGATCGCGCCGCGCTGTATGCCGGCGTTCATGCTCTCCCCCTCCCTCACCGGAACCGAGTTGGCGGGAGAAGCCTACGGGGCGGTCCCCTGTCGGCTCGGCTCGGCTCGGCTCCCGGAGCGTGGGGCTGATGTGTCCCATCGCCCCGCGACGACCCCTCATCGGAACAAACAGAACAAAACGGATTTCAGGATTGCTAAATTTCGCAATTGCTTAGATGCTGGATTCGCTGTGCCCCCAGGTAGCCGGGGGAACAGCTTCCGTGTGACTCGCCCCGGTGGGGCTGTGCGAGGGGAAGCT
Organism: Streptomyces sp. NPDC091412; assembly: GCF_044756885.1. Taxonomy (NCBI): domain Bacteria; kingdom Bacillati; phylum Actinomycetota; class Actinomycetes; order Kitasatosporales; family Streptomycetaceae; genus Streptomyces; species Streptomyces sp. NPDC091412. Next base: position 198,688 of record NZ_JBIVTV010000008.1, read on the forward strand.
GAGGAGTCGTGTCGGTTCCGCTGTATCAACGGATCACCTCCTTGCTGCCCTCCCGCGCGGATCTGTCCCAGATGCGGCGTGATCCGCGCCGTGACCTGCTCGCCGGGCTGACGGTGGCGATCGTGGCGCTGCCGCTCGCCCTCGGCTTCGGGGTGTCTTCCGGGCTCGGTGCCGAGGCGGGTCTGGCGACCGCGGTGGTCGCCGGCGCGCTGGCCGCCGTGTTCGGCGGGTCGAATCTCCAGGTGTCGGGGCCGACCGGGGCGATGACCGTGGTCCTGGTGCCGATCGTCGGCCAGTACGGTCCGACCGCCGTTCTCACGGTGGGCCTGATGGCCGGCGTGATGCTCGTCGCCCTCGCCGCGCTCAGGGCCGGGCGCTACATGCAGTACGTGCCGGCGCCCGTCATCGAGGGCTTCACGCTCGGCATCGCCGGAGTGATCGGGTTGCAGCAGGTGCCGAACGCGCTGGGCGTGCCCAAACCCGAGGGCGACAAGGTCCTCGTCATCACCTGGCACGCGGTCGAGGAGTTCGTGAAGGCGCCGGACTGGACCGCCGTGGGGCTCGCGGTGTCCGTCGTCGTGCTCATGCTCGCCGGTGCGCGGTGGCGGCCCACCGTGCCGTTCTCCGTCGTCGCCGTGATCGCCGCCACGGTCGTGGCCCAGGTCGCCGGACTGGGCGCGAAGCCGATCGGCGACCTGCCCGCGGGACTGCCCGCGCCTTCCCTCTCCTTCCTCGATCCCGGCGCGCTCGGCTCACTGCTCGCCCCGGCCGTGGCGGTGGCCGCGCTGGCCGCGCTGGAGTCGCTGATGTCCGCGGCCGCCGCCGACGCGATGACGGTGGGGCAGCGCCACGACCCGGACCGGGAACTGCTCGGCCAGGGGCTGGCCAACATCGCCGCCCCGCTGTTCGGCGGCGTCCCGGCCACCGGAGCCATCGCACGCACCGCCGTCAACGTCCGCACGGGCGCCCGCTCCCGGCTGGCCGCCCTCACCCACGCCGCCGTCCTCGCGGTGATCGTCTTCGCGGCGGCTCCCCTGGTGTCGAAGATCCCGCTGGCGGCGCTGGCCGGCGTGCTGCTGGCGACCGCGATCCGCATGGTCGAGGTCGGCTCGCTGAAGGCGATGGCCCGGGCCACCCGGTCCGACGCGGTGATCCTCGTCCTGACCGCGGCCGCGACGCTGGCTCTGGACCTGGTGTACGCGGTGATCATCGGCCTGATCACGGCCGGGGCCCTCGCCCTGCGGGCCGTGGCGAAGCAGGCCCGCTTCGACCAGGTGTCCCTCGACCGGGGGGACCACACCGACGAGGAGCACCAACTGCTCGCCGAGCACATCGTCGCCTACCGCATCGACGGTCCGCTGTTCTTCGCCGCCGCGCACCGCTTCCTGTTGGAGCTGACCGAGGTGGCGGACGTGAAGGTCGTCGTCCTGCGGATGTCGCGGGTGTCCACGATGGACGCCACCGGCGCCCTCGTCCTGAAGGACGCGGTGGAGAAGCTGAACCGGCGCGGCATCCTCGTCCTGGCCTCCGGGATCCGTCCCGAGCAGCGGCAGGTGCTCGACTCCGTCGGCGCTTTGGAACTGCTTCAGCACGAGGGCCGTGACTACGCCCACACGCCCGAGGCGATCCACGCCGCACGCGATCACCTGCACCTGGCCGGAGTCCTGCCGGCCGAGCCGACGGCACCGGCTGGACAGTGGCGCGACAGGACACGCGAGGATAGGGCGCATGTTCTTGACGAGTAGGTGGATGCGATGCCGAGTGGGCCGGCCGTTCCGGTCGTACCGTGCCGGGGAGGGGACGGCAGGGTGAGTACGCCCCTGTACCAACTGAAGGCCGAGTTCTTCAAGACGCTCGGACACCCGGCCCGTATCCGCGTCCTGGAGTTGCTGAGCGAGCGCGAGCACGCGGTCGCGGAGATGCTGCCCGAGGTGGGGATCGAACCGGCGCACCTGTCCCAGCAGTTGGCCGTGCTGCGGCGGGCGAACCTGGTGCGGACCCGCAAGGAGGGGTCGAACGTGTACTACTCGCTGGCCAACCTGGAGGTGGCGGAGCTGATGCGGGTGGCCCGCTCGATCCTGTCGGGTGTGCTGGCGGGGCAGGCGGAGCTGCTCGCCGATCTGCGGGCGGACCAGCCGGAGAGGAAGCCGCCGCCGCAGTGACGGTCATCGGACGGCGCCGGTCCTGGGGAGGCGGCCTGTAGGGCGTCGCGGTCGGGGCTACGCCCCGCGGGTGGTCTCGTGCTCCGCCCCCTGCGGCCAGAGCACCTCGACGTCGACACCGTGGCTGCGGGCGTAGGCCACCAGGTGCGCCGTCGCGTCCCGCCCCGAGGAAGGGGAGCCGTCCCAGACGGCCAGCACCCGCGCGCACGAGCGCAGCAAGCCCTCATCGGCCGTCACACACGAGGAGCGGTCACCGGGGTCGTACTCCACCAGCCGCACCTGCTGGGACAGCAGCAGGAGTTCCCCGGCCGCCTTCCGGTCCGGCTCGGCGACATGCGCGGGTACCCCGTTGCAGGACGGCAGGACCGTCACCAGGGCCAGTTCCGCCTTCCGGGCGGCCCGCCCGAACGCCACCGGCAGTCCCTTCCCGGCGCGCACCAGCCCGGACGTTCCCGCCTGGGCGAAGGCGGCCAGACGGGAACGCAGTTCCTCCTCCAGCACGGCCAGCGTCGACGCGCTGAGATCGGCGTGCCCTACAACAGCGATCACTGGTGGCTTTCCCTTCTCCCCATGCTCTTGATCATCGTCAAGGCCGGCCGGGACGCGCAGGGGTCCGGTCGGCCCCGATATCAGGCTGTTCGGCCCTGGCGGACGGCGCCGCACGAGTGCAACGGGCATACGCTCGCGGGCTGTCGTCGCTTGCGCGTCACAGCCCGAACAGTCCTGCCGCGTTGTCGTGGCACACGGCCCGCAGCCACTCCGGTCCGAGCCCCAGCCGCTCCAGGGCGTCGAGCTGATGTACGTAGGGATAGGGGATGTTGGGGAAGTCGGAGCCGAGCAGGACGCGGTCGCCGAGCGCCGCGAGCCGGGGCAGGGCCCGGCGCGGGAACGGCATGAATCCCTCGGTGAAGTCGGTGAACGCCATCGTCGTGTCCAGCCGCACCTGCCCGTACCGCTCGGCGAGGCCGAGGAAGTCCTCGTACTCGGGCATCCCCATGTGCGCGACGATCAGGCGCAGTTCCGGGTGCCGCGCCAGCACCCGGGCGATCGGCTCGGGGCCGGTGTGCTTGCCGGGGGCGGGCCCCGAGCCGCAGTGGATCACCACCGGGATCCGCGCCTCGGCGAGCAACCCCCATGCCTGCTGGAGAAGTTCGTCGGCCGGGTCGTAGGCCCCCACCTGTACATGCGCCTTGAACACGCGGGCGCCCGCTTCGACGGCCTCGCGGACGTACGTCTCGACGTCCGGCTCGGGGTACAGGGTGGCGGTGTGCAGGCAGTCGGGGGTGCGACGGGCGAAGTCGGCCGCCCATCCGTTCAGCCACCGGGCCATGCCTGGTTTGTGCGGGTAGAGCATCGCGGTGAAGGCCCTGACGCCGAACTCCCGCAGAGCGGCCGTACGAGCCGCCTCGTCCTTCCGGTAGGCGATCGGCCACTCGAGCCCACCGGTCAGCGGTCCCTGCGCGTCGAAGTAGTCCCAGACCTTGTGCAGGACGCGCTCGGGCATGAAGTGCGTATGGACGTCGACCAGCCCGGTGAGACCGAGCCGGCCCCAGAAACGGCGGACCTCACCGGGTGCCGTGCGGTGATCGTTCATATCGTCCACGATCGGCCCTGGTGAGGGTGCGGGCCACCCTTTCCGCAAGGGGCGCGGTGCGGGATCCGTCACACTGACCCCGCCGGTGAGGCGGCCCCAGCGGCCCGGTGGCTCCCCGGGTGACCCGCGCCATCGCCGGGATGATGGTCCACGGTGTCGCGCACGGGCAGGTGCCGGAGGATCCCCTGTCCGCCGCCGACGTGCGGCAGTACGCGGACGTGCTCCGTGCCGTCGGGTTCACCGAGCCGCGGTTCGCCGACGTGCGGCCCTGGACGCGATATCTCCTGGCGGAGCGGCCGGCGGCGGCGTGAGCACGAACGGGGCGCCACCGCGGGGGAGCGGCGCCGCCCCGGAACGTTCGGGCCGGGGGCCGGGTCACGGCAGCGTGATCCGGCCCTCCGGCCTGTGAGGAAGTCCTCCGGCCGGCCGGTCGAGGTCCAGCGTCCGGGCCGCCTGGGTGAGGACCTTCCGCGGATCGCGCACATCGGCGTCGAGGTGGGCGCACTTTCCGTGTGGCGTGCTGGACAACAGCACGCCGGCGTGGGCGTGGCGCATGCCCGCGTCGCGTGCCATGAACCGCACCGCCCGCACCAGGAAGCCGCGTTGCGGCCGGGCGACGGCCGCGAATTCGGGGAATGCCCGCGCACACATGGTTGCCCGGCCACACAGCCACTCGGCGGCAATGCTTCTTGGCCTGGTAATGCCTCCACTTGAGCGTGAATCCGCTCGCGCGGCAAGGGCTGAACGTCATACTGGCCGAAGTGGGCGGTCAACAAGTGATATACCCGGCCTATCATCACTGGGCCAGACCCCCCAGCCGGAGTACCTGCCGCCTGACTCTCTGCACCTGGCACGCAGGCTTCGCCCGGCACGGAGCAAGGAGAGAAGGATGCCTGAAACCACGCTTCCCGCCACCGAGTTGACGTCCCAGTACATCAACCAGGTAACCAGCGACCTCGAGCGCAACGTCAAGGAGCAGGAACGCATCACGGCGGAAATCACGGCGTTGCAGTCACAGTTGGACGCCCTTCAGCACGACCACACCCTGCTGGTGAGCATGCAGCAGGCACTTGGCATCGCGGCAGCGGCCCCCGAGCCCGCGTCCGTCGGCAGCGCCTCCGTGCCCTCTCCCCGGAAGAAGGCCACTGCCGAACCTCGCAAGAAGGCGAAGACTGCGAAGACGGCGAAGACTGAGACCGCGAAACAGCCCACGGCCAAGAAGCAATCCGCCAAAAGCCCCGCGCCCAAGAACGACGCCGCCGCGAAGAAGGCACAACCCACTCTGGCCGAACTCGTCCGCCGCCACCTGACCGAACAGAGCGAGCCGCGCTCCGCGGCGGAAATCGCCACGGCACTCGGCCAGGCACACTCCGACCGCGACATCAAAACCAACGTCGTGCGCACCACTCTCGAAAACCTTGTGGCCAGGAGCCAGGCTCAACGCAGCAAGCAGGGCACGTCCGTCTTCTACACCGCTCCCAACCCGCCGGAGCCCACGGCAGCCCCCAAGGCCGAGACCCAGTCCGAATCCGCCGCATAAGGCCACGCTCGTCGTGCGCTGAACCGCTGCTGCCCGACGCGGAGTCGGCAGACCCGAGGAAACAGGCCGGGCAGCCCCGAGGCCGGCTCCTCTACTCCGGGTTCTCCGCGTCGGCTGCGGCACGCCCGGCCAGTCGCTCGTACCGCTGCCTGGCCGCCTGCGGGGTGCCGAGCCCGAGCCCGAAGGCGATCTCCTGCCAGGTCATGCCACGGCCTCGTGCCATCTGGAGCAGTCCGGTCTCCAGTTCGTCCATTTCCCCGCGAACCAGCGGGACGAGACTCAACGCGGCCGTGATGTCGGCCCGATCCACCTCCGGTTCGCCGTCATCCGGCTGCGCCGCCCCGCTGAGCAGGAACGACACGAGTCGGACGGCCTCGTGCGGCGCGACGACCGAGGGGTGGACCTGTCGCCGGCGTTGCTCGTCGGTAGCCGCGTGCCGCTCGGCGATCCGGAGCAGGGACGCGTAGACGCGCCGCGCCCGCGCCTGCTCCGGATGCGGAGGCGTGAAGGGGTCGGTGTGCTGATCAGAAGTCGACGCCATGAGACGAGGGTGGGGCAGCACACACAGGGAAGTCAACAGGCCGTTTTAAACAACTAGTTCAATTCAGCGCCCGCCCGCAGGGAAAAGTGCGCCTGGAACCCTTGACACCTTCACCCGGCCGGCGGATCGTTTCTGGCCGCTCAGCGCCACGGCGTTGCGCCGAGCGCGCCGGAAGGCGGCAGAGCCGCCCGGTGCGGGGCGGCAGGTCTGATGCGGCCGGTACGGGAGGGCGCTCGCCGTGCGGCTGCCCGGGGAGCGCGGATCAGGTGGCCTGCGGCCAGGCGCGCAGCAGGCCGGCGATCCTCTGGGCGGTGCAGCCGGGATCGCGTAGCAGGTCGCGCAGGGCGATGGCGTCCTCGCGGGTGGGCTTGACCGGGATGCCGGAGGCCTCCAGGTACATCACACCCGTCGCCGCGGCCACGGCCATGTTGGAGCGCTCGAGCCAGCGACAGCGGCCGAGGATGTGCACGAGGGCGGCGGCGCGGGCGTAGGGGCCGTCGTAGACGGGTGTTCCCAGCAGTTCGGCACGGTGGCAGGCGACCGCGGCCACGGGCACCCCGTAGTCGTCGGGGGCGGGGTCCCCCGCTCCCGCGAGTTCGGCGACCTGCAGGATCCAGGGGACGTCGATGTGCAGTTCCATTACGCGGCGTGCGCTCCCCGGGGGCGGAGATCGGCCTCTTCCGTCTCGTCGAAGAGACTCTGGTGCTCGTCGAGGAAGCGCCGCGCGGCTTCCAGGCCCCGCTGCCGCAGCCCGCTGGTGTCCTCCCGCACCAGGCCGGCGATGTAGTCACCGAGGCTCAGGCCGCGGTCCCTCGCACGCGCTTCGGCCAGTTCCTTGATGTCGTCATCGACGCGCACGCCCAGCTGTGTCTTCGCCATCCACCGATGGTAACAGCTGTTACCACCCGGGCGGCCCAACGCGGAACGGGTTTCCGCACACCACCGAACCGCTCAGTAGCGCTCGGCCTTGGCCAGCCGGGGCGTCAGCTTGGGCTCGGGAGGTTTCCGGCTGAACACGATGGGCTGCTCACGCTTGCCGGGTTCCAGGTTCTCCGCGCCTGCGTAGCGGGTCTCGACCACGTGCCCCTGCGCGTCCACGAAGTCGACCTGCACGGCGTAGGACGCCTTGCGGTCGGTCTTGTTGGTGATGGTGACCAGGGAGGCCAGCACACCGCCGGTCTGCGCCCTGGGCACTCCGGTCAGGCTCACCTCCGACCGCGCGTTGCCGCCTCCCTTGACACCCTTGAGCGCCTTCTCGGCGGCCGCGGCCCGCCGGGCGGTCTCGGCCGACACCGACGCCTCGAACTCCGAGGCACGCGCGGACGCGGACGAGGCCGCCGCCGACGCCGAGGCACGGGCGGAGGCGATGGCCGACGACGCGGAGGACGCCAGCGCCGACGGCAGCGGCTGGGACGAGAACGACGCCGTGTTGGGAGGAGTCGGCCCCGGGCTGACCGTGGAACCACCGCCGCTGTTGCCGCATCCGGTCAGCACGCCGACTGCGAGAGCGAACGTCACGGCGACCGAGGCCCGGGCGAAGTACCGCCTGTCCGGGCGGACATGGTGATGGGACGGCGGCACGTCTTCCGTCGACTGAGGGCGCATGACCTCATCGTCCGCACTGCGTGTCCGGTACGCGACGCGGGCCGGTCCTGATGGGTGACCTTTCCTGAAAAACCCTTCCGCCTCATGGTGTGGATCGGGCCGACCACCTCATGGTGTGGATCGGGCCCGCCACCTGAGGGCCGGCAGACGGCACCCCTCCCGGAATTCACGATTTGGACATACGATGTCTGACGTCTGAACTCCAAGGCGAGAAGTCGAGTGTGAGGAGCCGTGCGTGCGCTCTGTCCCCGTGCCCGGAGAGGCCGCCGTGCCCGGAGAGCCCGAAGGGCCCGAAGAGCCCGGGCAGAAGGAATCGGAGGACCCCGGACAGCGGCCGCGCGACCATCGCGTGGCCGTCCTCGGTGCCGGTGCCATCGCCCGTGACCACGTCGCCGCGCTCGCGGGCGTCCCGGGGATGCGGCTGGCCCACGTGGTCGACCGGCACCCCGAGCGGGCCGCCGCGCTGGCGGCTCTCGCCGAGGGAGCCACCTGGTCCACCGACCCGGCGAGCGCGTGGTCCGACGGCATCGACGTCACCGCCGTGTGCACCTCCCCCGAATCGCATGCCGAGTTCTCCGTGGCGGCGCTCCAGGCCGGACGCGCCGTCCTCCTGGAGAAGCCCGCCGCGCTGAAGGTGGCCGACGTCGACCGGGTCCTCGCGGCCGCGGAGGCCGCCGGCCGGCCCCTGCTCGTCGCCCAGACGGCCCGCTTCCAGCCCGTCCACCTGGAAATCGCCCGGGCGGTCACCGAGGGCGCGATCGGCACACCCCGCCTGGCCCACCTCACCTGGTACACCGGGCACGTCTGGCCCGGAGGCTGGCGCGGCTGGCAGCTGAACCCGGCCCGCTCCGGAGGCCATGTCGCCCACAACGGCGTGCACGCCCTCGACCTGCTGACCTGGCTCATGGACGACGAGCCGGTCCGCGTCTTCGCCCGCCCCTGCCGCACATGGGCGCCCGGGATGCCGACCCCCGACAGCTTCCAGATCCTCGTACGCTTCGCCGGCGGCGCCCTCGCCACCGTCGAACTGTGCTACGCCCTGGCGGCACGCGGCACGTTCGTCCGCCGGCTCGTGCTGTCGGGCACGGCCGGCACCCTGCACCACAGCAGTGAGGACGAGCCGAGAGCGCACTCCGCGCCGCCGGTCGCCCCCGCCTCGATCGACGGCGCCATGACGGAGCAGACCAGGCACCTGCGCGACGTGCTCGACGGGGTGGCCGCCCCGCTGACCGCGCCCCACCAGGTACGTGCCGCTCTGGCCGCCGCCCTGGCGGCACAGCTCAGCGCGGACGAAGGCCGCCCCGTCGACGTCAAGGAGGTCTGCTGACATGAGGATCCTCATCGCATCCGGAGTCCGGCACGCCCGTGACTACGTGCCGCTGCTGCGGTCCCTGCCCGGCATGGAGGTGATCGGCTGCGCCGACACCGCCGACAGCCCCTTCGCGGAGGACAGTGCCGCCCTCGCCCGCACGACGGGCATTCCGCTGCTCGACCTGGACCAGGGCCTCGCCTCCTGCGACATCGCCCTCGTGTGCAGCGAACCCACGCGGCACGTCGAACTCGCGCTGAGAGCGCTCGAAGCGGACCGCCACGTCATCGTCGACAAGCCCGCCGCGACCGACACCCGTGGCGCGCAGCGCCTGTGGGACGCCGCCGACCGCTCCCGCGGACTGCTCACCGCCGTCCACCGCCTCTACTCTCCGCAGCTCGTACGGGCCCGGCGCATCGTGGACTCCGGCGCGATCGGCCTGCCCCTGACCGTCGACGCGGAGTGGCTCGCGGCCGGCGGACTCGACGGCACCACGGTCGAGCGCCCCGAACTCGTCTGCGACCCCGCCCTGTCCGGCGGCGGCGAACTGATGAACTTCGGGTGGTATCCGGCCCTGGCGGTCCGGCACCTGACCGGCCTGGACGTGGACGAGGTCGTCGCCTTCAGCAGTGCCGCGCCCCACGCGCCGCTGTTCGACGGCCCGCACGGCGCCCACGGTGTCGAGGACGCGGCGGTGCTCTCGCTCCGCCTGCGCAACGGAGTGGTGGCGACCGCCACCGTGGCCCGCACACCGGCCGGCATCGGCCCGGCCCCCGTCTCGTCCACCCTGCGCGTACTCGGCTCGCACGGCCACGTACTCGCCGACGAGGACGCTCCCTCCGTGTCCGTACGCGGTGCGGACGGCGCCGGCGTCTCCCGCCGGGTCGGCGGACCCGCCGGGGTGATGGCACTGCGCCGGCTGTTCACCGAGTTCCGCGACGACATCCGCCACGGACGCACTCCCCTGGTCACGGCGGCCGACATCCACGCGGCCGTCGCGGTGGTCGAGGCCGCGCTCAGCTCGGCGCGCCGGAACGGCGCCCCCGTCGCTCCGGCCGTCCGCACAGTGGGCACAACCACCGGGGCATGACTCTCCCGCCGCAGCGGCCGCGCGCACGGGGACAGTTCGACGCCGTGCCTGCCGCGGGGGGCGCGGCAGCACGCGACCCCGGCGACTTCGTGACTGCCGGAGTCGTGCGGCTCTGCTCGATGCGGTCCGTTCCTCAGGTGGCGACGGCGGTGTCCCAGTGGATCCGGTGGTCGTACTGCCATGCCATCTTCTCGGGGGTGGCGAGGCGCGCGAAGAGCGGCAGGAGAGCGTCGCGGAACACCCGGCCGACAGCCCCGGCGGCCTTCCCGCTGTTGGTGCGGGCGGCCTGGGCGATGACCCGCTCGACCCGGGCGCGGCGGGCGCGCTCGTAGGCGGCGAAGGCTTGAGAGTGCGGCAGGTCCCGGAGCGCGCGGGCGAGTTCGACGGCACTTTCCGCAGCGAGTGAGGCGCCCTGGCCGGAGCTTGGAGAGGTGGCGTGGGCGGAGTCGCCCACCAGCACGATCCGGCCGCGGTGCCAGTGCGGGACGTGCGGCAGGTCCTCCATGGGGCCTGCGGTGACCAGGGCGTCGGGCGGGGTGCGCCGCAGCAGGTCCAGGGCGGGGACGGTGTCACCGGCGAACGCCTCGCCCAGCCGACGCAGCCACTCCTCGTTCGGGGTCTGCCGCACCTGCTGCCACGTCGCGTAGGGGTGGGGGAGGTTGGCGAACCAGACGCCGGTGCCGTCGTCGAAGGTCTGGTACCCGAAGAAGGCGCGGCGCCCGAAGGCCATGTACATCCGGTCGCCGGTGGGCGGCAGTCCGGCGCCGTCGACACGGGCGCCGAAGCCGAGCAATCCGGAGTAGCGCGGCTGGGGAGCCCGGGGGTCGATCAGCCGGCGGACGGTGGAGCGCAGGCCGTCCGCACCGATCAGGACGTCGGCCTCCTCGCTGGTGGTGCCGTCGGCGAAGACGGCCCTGATGCCGGTGCCGCTGTCGCGGAGGTCGACGAGTTCGTGGCCGTGGTGGACCGGGACACCCTGATGCAGGGCCAGGTCGTAGAGCCGCCTCTGGAGGTCGGCACGCCAGGTGAACTCCATGGGCTGGCGGAGTTCGGTGATGGCCCGGCCCTTGTGGTTCTGGAGCACGATGGCGTTCATCGGGACGCCGACCCGGTCGAGTCCGACCAGGCCGAGAGCGGCCCGGCCGTTGGGGGCGACGCTCAGGGCGCCACCGATGCCGTCGGCGGTCGGGGGGTGGGATTCGTGCACGGTGGCCTCGATCCCGGCCCGGCGCAGCGCGAGAGCCGCTACCGGGCCGGCGATGCCGCCGCCCACGACGATGGCGGTGCGGGTGCGGGTCATGTCAGCGGGTCCTCTCCCGGGTGGGGTCGTCGACGGTGGGCAGGCCGCCTTCGCGGTGGGCGCGGCGCAGGTCGTCCAGGTAGGCGCGGGAGCACATGGCGGTGAGCTGGGCGGTCCCGCCGCGCCGGATCCGGATCTCACCGTCGCTCACCGTTCCGGCCAGCCGCAGCCGCGCCGTACCGGCGCCGGGCTGCGCGTCCTTCACCCGGCCGCGGCGGGCGAAGGTGAGGTCCCGCCTGTCCACGGCGACCTCGTCGGGCAGCAGCAAGGTGATCGCGCCACGGACGAGTTCCACATCCATGGTCAGCGGCTCGTCCCAGGCGATGTTCGGGGAGCGCAGGTCCAGCACGACATTGGCGTGGCGGGCGCGCACGTCGAACTCGGTGGCCTCGGTCCAGTGGCCCAGGTGCTTCACGGTGGCGTGGTCCGCGTGCATGCGCTCGGCGGACGCGAGCCGGGTCGGCGTCGTCATGGATTGATAGTTGCAGTGAAACTAGTAACACGTCAACTAGTTCTCCTGAGATCATTCCGCTAGGCTCGGGACATGCGCAGCTCCCCACTCGGCCTCACCGTTCTCTCGCTGCTGCACATGCAGCCGCTGCACCCGTACGGCATCCAGCGACTGATCAAGCAGTGGGGAAAGGACCAGGTCGTCAACGTCAGTCAGCGGGCAAGCCTGTACCGGACCATCGACCGGCTGCTCGACGCCGAGCTGATCGCGGTGCGCGAGACCAGCCGGGACCAGCAGTACCCCGAACGCACCGTCTACGAGGTGACGGACGCCGGCCGCGCGGCGACGCGTGAGTGGCTGCGGGAGATGCTGGCCGCCCCGCGGGCGGAGTACCCGGAGTTCCCTGCCGCGCTCTCGTTCACCATGATGCTGCTGCCGCAGGAGCTGCAGGCCGACCTGACCACCCGGGCCGCGCAGGTGCGGGCCCAGCTCACCGAACTGGACACCGCCGCCGAGGCGGCACGGCGGATGACACTGCCGCGGATCACCATGCTGGAGGACGAGTACCGCCGCGCCGTACTGACCGCGGAGCTCGACTGGCTCGACACGGTCACGTCCGACCTCCGCTCCGGCGCACTCACCTGGGACTACGAGACGCTGGCCGCCCTGGCCCGGGACACCTTCTGACCCGGGCTCCCACACCCGCGGTCCGCGAGTCCGCCAAGCCCGTGTGAGCGGCGGCACACAGCCGAGGGTCTTCCGGTCCGGACGGTGGAGGCGTACGTTCCGCTTACCTCGCGTAGGCGCCTCCGAGGCGCCGGCCCGCCGGTCCTGGGCGGCGGGCCACGCGGGGGCCAACCGAACCTGCCTCGGTGAGCCGAAGGTGACTCGGCCGATCCGAGTGGCGCCTCCCCCCGAAAGGCCGGCCGTGGGGGTGCCGCGATCGACGCGGCCGGCATCTTCCTCCCCCATGAGACGCGGCGATGAGTTTTCCCCACCCGGAGAGTCTCACCACCGTTGTCGACACCACCGGAGGAACACATGGCTCAGCTACTGAGGGTGCAGAACTTCAACGTCTCCCGTGACGGAATCGGTGCCGGGGAGGACCAGAGCTTGGAGAGTCCGTTCGGCCACGTCCACCCCGAGAAGCTGTTCGCCTGGGCCGGTGCCACGGCGAGCTGGCCCATGCGCACCGATCCCGGGGGGAGCCGGGGCCTCGACGACTACTTCACGCGGGACTACGCGCGCAACATCGGCGCCGAGATCATGGGCCGCAACAAGTTCGGGCCCCAGCGGGGGCCCTGGTCCGACCATGACTGGCGCGGCTGGTGGGGTGAGGAGCCCCCGTTCCGCACCCCGGTGTTCGTCATGACGCACCACAAGCGTCCTTCGTTCACGCTCTCCGACACCACCTTCCACTTCGTCGACGGCGACCCGGCCACGGTCCTCGGTCGGGCGAAGGAGGCGGCGCAGGGCAAGGACGTACGACTCGGCGGCGGGGTGACCACCGTCCGGCAGTTCCTCGACGCCGGCCTCGTCGACACCATGCACGTCGCCGTCTCCCCGGTGAAGCTCGGCTCCGGGCTGCGGCTCTGGGAGTCACCCGACGAGTTGCTCGACCGGTTCCACCTCGAGGTCGTGCCCAGCCCGAGCGGCGTGACGCACCACCTGTTCTGGCGGAAGTGACACGAGGGCCCACCGGGCAGCGGCTCACCGGCCCCGAGTTGCCGCACCACGCGGGCGGCAACAACGGGCCGGCGCCGCCTTCGGGTTGCCGGAGGCGCTGGTGTTCGGATTCACCGGCGGGTCGCGGCCGCGTGTGCCAGGGTGGTCGGCATGCCGGAGGAGCCGATACCGGGCCCGCGAAGCGGCCATGACCATCGACGGGATGTCATCGCGGCTGTCATCACGTGCTCGGCGATCGGAGCCGCGATCGTTCACGCGGTCAGACCCGGTCTGAAGATCGACGCGGTGACGGCCGTACTCCTCGCGGTGGCGGTAGTGCCCTGGCTGGGCGCACTGTTCGACAGTATCGAGCTGCCCGGCGGGACGAAGTTCCAGTACAAGCGGCTGGTGGACCGCATCGAGGCTGCCGAGGAACGCAGCGCGCGGGCCGGTCACGCGGCTGATGACGCATCACGCACCGCCCGTCTCGCTTTCGTGGCCGGCGGCGGTGCGGACGACGAGGGGGCCACCGGCTCCACCGTGGGCGGAACCGTCGCACAACTCGCCGCCGAATACACCCAGGTGCGAGAACGCATGGCGAGCAGCCCCGAGCGCACCAACCTGATGGAGCAGATCTTCGCGGACCTGGTGACCGCCACCCGCCGTGAACAGGACTTCGACGTCGAGGACTCGCTCACGTCCCACGATCCCGGGACCCGGCTCGCTGCCTACGCGCGCCTTTACGCGCGCCCCGACGCCGACCATCTCGATCCCTTGGTGGAGGCCGTACTCGGCGACGAGGACCGCGCCTTCAGCCAGTACTGGGGCTTCAAGACGATCACCGCAGTCGTCGACACGGCGGGCGCGGGCAGGATGCGGATCGGCGACGTCGACAGACTGGAGACCTGTCTCTCCCGCCTTCCCCGCGACAGCGACCGCATCGGTGTCCTCGCGCGCCTGCTCGACAAGATCGAAGCCCGCTGACCGGGCCACACGCTCAAGCGCGGGGATCACCAAGTCACCCCGTGGAACTCGACATTGGGGTTGCGCCCCAGAGTCCCCGGGCGGTTCGATGACCCGGGTTCTACGACTGTGTACGCCTGTGTGCCCTTCCCGTGCCGCACATCCCTCAAATCGACAAAGAGCTGAGGCATCCGTATGTCCTTACGTCGTTCCCTTCTCGCCGTCCGTGTGGTCGCCCTGCTTCAGTCCGTGCTGCTCCTCGCCCAAGTCGCCCTGGCCGGAGGCTTCCTGGGCGGGCACTTCGACATGCTGGAGATGCACGGCATGCTGGCCCGCGTGATCGTGGGCGTGGCCATGGTGCTGGCTCTGGCCGCCTTCCTGGTGCGCCGGGCGGGCGGCCCGTCATCGCTCCTCGGCCCCTCGGTCCTCCTGCTGATCGCGCTCCTCGGCCAGGTGGTGCTCGGTGTGAAGCACAGCGTGCCCGCCCACGTGGTGCTCGGGGTGACCATCGTCGCGGCCACGGCGATGCTCACCCAGCGCGTGATGAGCACCCCGCTGCCACCCGGTGACTCCCCCGGTACGCCCGACACACCGCCCCGTGAACCGGAGTTGGTCGCGTGAGACGACGTACCTTCCTGAACGCGGGTGGCGCCGCCCTCGGCGTGGGAGCCGTGACCCTGGCGAGCCTGCCCCTGCTGCGCTCCTATTTCAGCGAGGGCAAGCCCGGCCACCTGCTCGGCAGCACGGCGGAACTGCCCCGGCCCTACCAGGTGCCCCTGCCCGTGCCGCCGCTGCTGGAGCCCGCCTCCAGCAGCGGCACCACGGACGCGTACGACATCACCCAGCGCGTGGCCGAACTGGAGATCCTGCCCGGTCTCAGGACGAAGGCCTGGACGTACGGCGGTACGTTCCCGGGGCCCACCATCGTCTCCCGTTCCGGGCGGCGCACCGTGGTACGGCACCGCAACGAGCTGGACCAGCCCGTCGTCGTGCACCTGCACGGCGGGCACACCCCGGCGGCGAGCGACGGCTACCCGACCTCGCTCATCCTGCCCGCCAACGGCTCCTACGACGCCCACCGCGCCGTCCAGGACATGGCCGGCGGCAAGCACGGCATGTCCGTGGACCACGGCGCGATGGATCTCGCCGAGGGGGTGCGGAGCTACACCTACCCGTTGAAGCAGCGCGCGGCGACGCTCTGGTACCACGATCACCGCATGGGGTACACCGGGGCGAGCGTGTGGATGGGGCTGGCCGGGTTCCATCTCGTCCACGACGACGAGGAGGACCGGCTGCCGCTGCCGAGCGGCGAGCGTGACATTCCGCTGATGATCACGGACCGGTCCTTCGCGGAGGACGGATCGTTCCGTTACCCCATGGTGGATCCGGGATTTCACGCTCCAGGCGTCACCGACGCCTACATGAACGGCGTACTGGGTGACGTGGTGCTGGTCAACGGAGCGCCGTGGCCGGTGCACGAGGTGCAGCGGCTGCGCTATCGCCTGCGGTTCCTCAACGCCTCCAACGCCCGTGTGTACAAACTGGAGTTGGACCCGCAGCCCGAGGGCGGTGACGCCTTCGGGCAGATCGGCGGCGACGGCGGGCTGCTGTCCTCGCCCCGCTCCCACGACGCGTTGGAGATCGCACCCGGCGAACGCTTCGATGTCGTCGCCGACTTCTCCCGGTACCGCGCGGGCACGAAGGTGCGTCTGCTGAACCGCTTCGGGGACGGCACGACCGCCGAGGTCATGCGCTTCGACGTGGGGTCGGGCTCACCCGAGGACGACACGACGGTGCCGGAGAAGCTGAGCGAGGTGGTCGCGCTGGAGCCCGGTCGGGCCGCGGTCACCCGGGACTTCCACTTCCGTGGCTCGGTCGAGGGGTGGACCATCAACGGCCTGGGGTACCAGCCGGGCCGTGCTCTGGCCAGGCCCGGGCTGGGGCAGACCGAGGTGTGGCGGTTCACCACCAACTTCCACCACCCGGTCCATCTCCACCTCAACCACTTCCAGGTGGTCTCGCGGAACAACGGGGAGCCGGGGGCGTACGACCACGGCTGGAAGGACACCGTGTCCCTGCGTCCGGCCGAGGCCGTGGAAGTGGTCGTCCGTTTCACCGACTACACCGGCCCCTTCATGCTCCACTGCCACAACCTGGAGCACGAGGACATGGCCATGATGGGCGACTTCGTCACCGAGTAGCACCCGCACGCCGGCGGCCGGCCGCCATGTGTCCCACGGACCTGGACGGCCGGCCGCCGTACGCCCGCGACGGCCATCACTGCCGGGATTCGGATGGATGTTTCCTTTCGTTGGTCTGTGGCGGACCCTGGAAGGAGGGCGGGGGTACGGCCGGAGGGCGTGACCTGTCGGCGGTGATGGGAATGAAGGGTTCGATCCGGATCGGAAGCATCCGAGGGCTGGCGATTCAGGCTCACTGGAGCGTGCCGCTGGTCATGCTCTTCTTCGCGTACGGTCTGGCCAGCTGGACGCTGCCCCGGTATGAGGCGGGCCTGGCACCGGTCGTGTACGCGGCCGCCGGGGTCGTCGGTGCTTCGCTGTTGCTGATGAGTCTGGTGGTGCACGAGGCCGCGCACGCGCTGACAGCCCGCAGGGCGGGGATAGCCGTGCGGGACGTGACGCTGTGGGCGCTCGGCGGACTGACCCGGATGGACCGGCCGACGACAGCACGCACGGCGTTCTCGGTCGCCGTGAGCGGGCCGGTCGCCAGCCTGCTGCTCGGCGGTGTCTGGCTGGGCGCGGCGGCCGGCGTGGACGCCACGACGGGATGGCGGATTCCCGTTGCCGTGCTGAGCTGGCTGGGCGGCACGAACCTGCTGCTGGGTGTCTTCAACCTGCTGCCCGCCGCACCCCTGGACGGAGGGCGGCTGGTCCAGGCCGTCGTGTGGTGGCGTACGGGGGACCGCGAGCGGGCCCAGCGGGCGGCCGGTCGCAGCGGACAGGTCGTGGGAATGGCGCTGGCCGCCGGCGGGTGGGTGGTGCTCCTGAGGGGCACGACCGGCGGCTTGTGGCTGATGGCCATCGGTCTGTTCGTAGCCGGTACCGCCGCGACCGAACGGCGGTGGGCCGAGCTGGTCACCGCCCTGCGTGGCGTACGGGTGGGGCAGACGATGACCACTCCGGTGGTCACCGGGCCGGACTGGCTGACCGTGGGCAGCTTCCTGTCCGAGGTGGCCGCCCGGACAGGGCACTCGGTGGTGCCGCTGCTGGACTTCGACGGTCACCCCAGCGGCCTCCTGCAACTGCGCCGGCTGACCACCGTACCGCCCGGGCAGCGGGAGCGCCTGCGGGTACGGGACCTCGCGACCCCGCTGTCCCGGTGCACTCTCGCCGCACCCGACGAGCTGCTGAACTCCGTACTGGAGCGCCTCGGCGCCGCGGGCGGTGGACTGCCCATCCTGGTGATGGACAACGGCCGCCTCGGCGGGATCGTCACCGCGCACGACATCGACCGCTCCCGCCGACGCTACCGAGACCCGTCGGCCCACAGGGAGCACCCGGCGTAAGAGGCTGGGCGCTCCCTGTGTGGTGTCCCCCGGAGGGGACTCACTTCGTGTGAGTGAAGGGCACCCGGGTCCAGCTCAGGACCTGCTTGCTGCCCGGATCGATCGTCACCTTCAGCCAGTTGCCGACGTCGGTCGAGCCGTCGATGGTGACCCGGTGGAGGTTGGGTGCGACGGACGTGACGCCGTAGAAGGACAGCCACTGGGAGCCGGTGTCCAGCGGCTTGTCGCTGGTGTAGACGTGGCTGTCGCCGTTGAAGAGGTACACCGGGCCCCGGAACCTGGCCGACTCCTCGGCGATCGCCCTGACGATCGGCTGGAAGGCGTAATAGTCCGCGAAGGACGGGTCGGTGACCGTCGGATCGAACATGTCGGCCTGGGTGAGCAGGACGACGGCCTTGTTGTGCTCGTGCGCGGCGGCCGCGAAGGTCTCGCGGATCTCCTGCACCACGGCGGCCGTACGGCCGAGCACCTCGGCCGCCTGCTCCGGCGTGGCCGAGGTGTTGCCGGTCCACGGCGCCATGCTGTTGTTACTGCCGACGATGTGCAGGGCGGCGAAGGCGACGTTCGCCCGGGTGTACCGGACGTCCTCGGGGTAGCCCTGGTCGGCCTGCGAGGTCACCCGGACGCTGTTGCGGCCCAGTGTCCGGCCCGGCTGGGGGAAGAAGACGTCGCGGATGGCGGCCAGGCGGTCCAGCGGGTCGTAGCTTCCGTTGTTGGGCCGGTGGCAGTCGGTCCACTCGTTGTCGCCCACGGTGTAGACGAGCGGGTCCTCGAACGTGTCGAAGTCCGACTTGATCAGCTTGAAGTAGTCGTCACTGCAGACGGTGGAGCCGTTCTTGATGTCGCCGATGTGGTGGACGAACCGTACGTCGGGATCAGCGTTGATCTGGCTGATCACCTTCGGGAAATCGGCGATCTGGCTGTCCCCGTAGGGGATGTCGCCGATCACCGCGAAACTGAAGCGGCTGTGCCCGGGGTCGGCCGTGGCCGACTGGTTCGTCAGGGCGAAGGCGAGGGCGCTCAAGGCCAGTACGACGGATGCCGCGCGACGCCACGATCTCATCGAAACCTCCTGGTGGTATGCGGCAGCACTGTTCTGCCCGGGGCTTAACTCCGTCTCGAACCGGGATGAGGGAGGGATGAACGGGCGCCGTACACCAAGATCGTCCGGTATCTGTGCCGCGGGCATGGCCTACGGCCGCGTCGTGTACGGGCGGGCGTGTGGCTCGCCGGGCGCGGGTTCTGCGGTGCTGCCGGCGAGGGGCCGGCTCGTGGTGTGGGGCCGACCGGCCGGCAGGGTCAGCAGCAGGCCCAGGGTGATCCACACATAGGTGTTGCTGCCGAGGAAGCCGCCGAGTCCGGAGGAGTCGTCGAACCACAGCCAGACCACGCTGCTGCACAGCAGCCCGTACAGGACGGCCGCGGTCCGCAGGCGGCGTGCGCGCACCAGCACCGCGAACGACGGCAGCAGCCAGACGAGATGGTGCACCCAGGTGATCGGGCTGATCAGGCAGGGGACAAGTCCCGTGAGGGCGAGGGCGGCCGGCCAGTCACCGGCGCGCAGGGCCCGGTGCGTGCGCCACACCCAGACCGCCAGGACGAGGACGACGGCCAGGGCCCAGACGGCACGGCTGGGTTCGCCGGGTGCCGCGAGCCGGGCGAGAACGCCCTGGAGGGACTGGTTGGAGACGTAGTCGAGGCGGCCGACGCGGGTGGTGTCCCAGACGGCGTGCGTCCAGTAGAAGCGGGACGCGCCCGGTGCCGCCCAGGCCGCGAGAACGGTGGCGACCACGGTGACGGCGGTCGCGACGGCGGCGGCCCGCCAGCGCCGGGCGAGCAGCAGCAGGCCGATGAAGACGGCGGGCGTGAGCTTCACGGCCGCGGCGAGCCCTATGCCCGCCCCCGCCCAGCGGCCCCAGCGACCACGTCCGCCGGACAGCAGCCAGCCGTCGGCGAGCACGAGGGCCAGCAGCAGGAGGTTGACCTGTCCGAAGCTGATGGTGTCCCGTACGGGTTCGAGCAACGTCAGCGCGCAGGCCGCCAGGGCCCAGCCGAACCAGCCGTGGCGGCACAGTTCCCGGCCGACGAGGATCCACAGCACGGCGGCGACGGCGACGAGATCGAGCAGCAGCGCGGCCGTGATCGCCGTGTTGAGGCCGACGAGTGCCATCGGCAGCATGCTCAGGGCGGCGAACGGCGGGTAGGTGAAACCGTAGGTGGTCCCCGGCACCTGGTAGTCGTAGATACGGCCGCCGTGATGCACCCAGGCGTTCACGGCGCCGTAGTAGACGCGCAGGTCGAACCAGCCGCGCAGCAGCGGCACGGTGGCGGTGAAGACGGTCACGGCCACGGCGAGGCACAGGACGAGGACGAGTCGTCCCCTGTCGGTGCGCGGCAGTCTCACGCGGTTCCTCCCAGCACCGGTGCCTGAGCCGTCTGGTGGGCCTGCCACAGGACGACCAGGGCGAGCGCGCCGCCGGAGACCGCCAGGGCCACCTGGGCGAGGTCCGGCGGGTCGCCGCTCGGCAGTACGGCGAGCGCGAGGACGGCGGTCGCGGCGGCCACCCGGTGGCGGACGGAGGCGCTGGGCGCGGCGGCGGCGATGAGGAACAGGCCCCACAGGGCGTACCAGGGCCGGATCGCCGGGCCGAGGACGGCCACGGCGGCGAGGCTCAGGCCGAGCGCGTAGATCGGGCCGGGGCGCAGCCGGAGCCAGATGAACAGCACGGCGGCCGTGGTCGCGAGAAGTCCCGCCGCGTGCCAGACCGGGGTGGCGAGGGGCGCGAGGCCGCTGCCCAGTTGTGCGAGGACGTCGCCCGTGACCCGGCCGAGGACGCTGGTGGGCGACCAGTTGTGCGGGGAGACGGGTGTGCGCAGGGCCGCTATCCAGCCGTATCCCGTACCCGTGAGGGCGGTTGCCATGACGGTGGTGGCGAGCGCGACGGCGGTGGTCATGGCCACCGCGCGTGCCAGTCCGGTGTGCCTGCGCAGCGCGATCACGGCCAGCAGGCCGAGCGCGGCCGGTGCCTTCACCAGCGCGGCGAGCGTGATCAGGACGACACCGAGGACGTGCAGGCGGCCGCGGGCGGCGAGCAGTCCGATGCCGAGCAGCCCCAGCATGATGGCGTCGTTGTGGGCGCCGGCGACCAGGTGCAGCAGCACCAGCGGGTTGAGGGCGCCGAGCCACAGCGCGGCGGCGGGATCGGCGCCGCACTGCCGGGCGAGCCGGGGCAGTGCGACGGCCATGAGGGCCACACCGAGCAGTGCGACCAGCCGCATGCCGATCAGGCCGGCCGGCAGCTCCCCGCGGGTCAGACCGGAAAGAGCGGAGGCGACGGCGAGGAAGACCGGACCGTACGGGGTCGCGGTGTCCCGCCACACCGGCGCGACCTCGGCCGCGAGCGGTCCGCCGAGTTGCGCCGGCCCGTGCGTGTACACGTCGAGATGGGCGTCGACCATGGCGCCCTGCGCGAGGTAGCTGTACACGTCCCGGCTGAACAGCGGCGGCGCCAGCAGCAGCGGCGCCGCCCACACGGCCAGGACGAGCAGCAGGGCGCGGGGCGTGGGCGGCTCGGGGCCGCGGATCACCCGGCCGAGCAGCGCCCACGCGGCGATCAGCAGAACGACCCCGAAGTACACCCCCACCAGTCCGAGCGCGGCGCGCCCGGACTCGGGAGAGACCAGATCCGCGACCGGCAGGGCCCCGGCGGTCTGACCGCCCAACGCGAGGAAGGCGGTACCGGCCAGGCCGAGGGCCTGGCAGCGGCGGAGATCGACGGGGAAAGCCATGGCCAACACTCGGGAAGCGTGTCAACGCCTGGTGGCCGGAAGGCGACGCACGCCCCTCGGCCGGACGGCGCGCGCATGACCGCCGTGTGAGCGGCGCGCCTGCCCCGGTATGAGCAGGTGCCGACTCTCCGGGCGGGTGGTGGCTCAGACCTCCGGCGAGCCGCTGCCCGCGAGCACCTCGGGCCGCAGCAGCGACTCAAGGCGTTCGGCCGGGAGCAGGCCCTTCTCCAGGACGAGTTCGGCGACGCCGCGGCCGGTGGCCAGGGCCTCCTTGGCGATGCCGGTGGCCGCCTCGTACCCGATGTACGGGTTGAGGGCGGTGACCAGGCCGATGGAGTTCTCCACCGCGGTCCGCAGCTGCGCCGTGTTGGCCGTGATGCCGGCCACGCACCGCTCGGCGAGGGTCAGGCAGGCGTGCTCCAGGTGCGTGATGCTCTCGGAGAGGGAGTGGAGGATGACCGGCTCGAAGGCGTTCAGCTGGAGCTGACCGGCCTCGGCGGCCATGGTGATGGTCACGTCGTTGCCGATCACCTCGAAGGCGACCTGGTTGACGACCTCGGGGATCACCGGGTTGACCTTGCCGGGCATGATGCTCGAACCGGCCTGCACCGGCGGCAGGTTGATCTCGCCCAGGCCCGCGCGCGGCCCGGACGACAGCAGGCGCAGGTCGTTGCAGCTCTTGGAGAGCTTGACGGCGATCCGCTTGAGCACGCCGGACATCTGCACGAAGGCACCGCAGTCCTGGGTGGCCTCCACCAGGTTGGCGGCCGTCACCAGCGGCAGGCCGGTGATCTCGGCGAGGTGGCGGCGGGCCGACTCGGCGTATCCGGCGGGGGCGTTGAGACCGGTGCCGATCGCCGTGGCGCCCAGGTTGATCTCGTGGATCAGTTCGACGGCCTCCGCGAGCCGGAGACGGTCCTCGTCGAGCATGACCGCGAACGCGGAGAACTCCTGCCCCAGCGTCATCGGCACGGCGTCCTGGAGCTGGGTGCGGCCCATCTTGAGTACGTCGCGGAACTCGACGGCCTTCCCGGCGAAGGCGTCCTGGAGTACCGCCATCGCCTTGAGCAGGCCACGTACGGCGAACACCGTGGCGATCTTCACGGCGGTCGGGTAGACGTCGTTCGTGGACTGGCCGAGGTTGACGTCCTCGTTGGGGTGCAGGTGCTGGTACTCGCCCTTGGCGTGGCCGAGCAGTTCCAGCGCGCGGTTGGCGACGACCTCGTTGGCGTTCATGTTGGTGGAGGTGCCGGCGCCGCCCTGGATGACGTCGACGACGAACTCGTCGTGCAGCTTGCCGTCGCGGATCTCGCGGCAGGCCTCGACGATGGCGGCGGCCTTCCGCGGCTCCAGGAGGCCGAGTTCCTCGTTGGCGAGGGCGGCGGCCTCCTTGACGGCGGCGAGGGCGTCGATCAGGTGCGGGTAGGCGGAGATCGGCGTCCCCGTGATGGGGAAGTTCTCCTTGGCGCGCAGGGAGTGGATGCCCCAGTACGCCTCGGCGGGTACGTCGCGGTGGCCGAGCAGGTCGTGCTCGCTGCGGTGGGCTGCGGCGGTCATGGCTGTGCGGATCCTCTTTCGGAGGTGGGCGGTGCGGTCAGGCGGACGTTCGGGAGTGGGGGCCGCCCCCGCCCGAGCGGAGCCGGGTGCCCGGGGCGGGATCGAGCGCGCGGGCGGGGCGGACGCTGCCGACCGGTCGGCCGCCGCCGAGCAGAGGCTCCCCGGCGAACTCGGCGAGCGCGGCCGGGTCGACCCCGGCCCGGGCGAGGGCCGCGGCGGCGACCGGGACGCGCGCCCGGTTCGCTCCGTCGGCGATCTTCACGGCGACGGCCCGGCCGTCCGGCAGCGCGGCGACCTGGACGCCCTCGAAGCCGTCCTTGGCGAGCAGCCCGGGCACGGCGCGCATCAGTGCGGCGACGTCGCGCCCGGAGCCGGAGGCCGTCTCGGCGTGCTCGCGCATGGCGTCCGCCACTCGCGCCTCGCGGGTGCCGGCCGGCGCGGTGGTGATCCGGGCCGCGGCGCGCGCGAGCCCGTGCAGCGAGACGGCGAACAGCGGCGCTCCGCAGCCGTCGACGGTCACGCGGGCGATCGCCTGCCCGGTGAGGTCCTCGACGGCCTCGGCGACGGCCCGCTGCAGCGGGTGGCCCGGGTCGAGGTAGTCCTCCAGCGGCCAGTCGTTGAGGCGGCAGGTGTAGAGCATGGCCGCGTGCTTGCCGGAGCAGTTCTGCGCGAGCCGGGACGGCAGGCGCCCCTCGCGCACCCAGGCGTCGCGGACGACCGGGTCGTACGGCAGGTCGGGGACGTTGCGCAGATCGTCCTCGGTGACTCCGGCCAGCTCCAGGATGCGCCGGGTGCCGGTCAGGTGCCGCTCCTCCCCGGAGTGGCTGGCCGCGGTCAGCGACAGCAGTTCCCCGTCGAGCGGCAGCCCGGCCCGGAGCATCGCCACCGCCTGGACCGGCTTGAGCGCCGAGCGCGGGTAGAAGGCGGCCTCGATGTCGCCGAGTTGCAGCTCCACGGCTCCGTCGGCGCCGAGGACGACGACCGAGCCGTAGTGGATGCCCTCGACGACCCCGCCGCGGACGAGGTGGGCGACGGGGGCGTGCAGGGGCTCCCGGATCACAGGGGCCCCGGCCACCGAACTTCCGTACATCACTGCCTGGTTCATGCCTCGGGTCCGTCTTCGGTGGGGGCGTCCGTGCGGGTCGGGCGCATGATGTCGGTGAGGGTCGTCTCGACGCGGTCGAGATGGTGGGTCATGGCCTGCACCGCGTCGTGCTCGGTACCGTCGATCAGTGCCTCGACGATCGCCCGGTGCTCGCGGTTGGACTGCTCGCGTCGGCCGCCGAGTTCGTTGAGGAAGGCGGACTGGCGGGCCAGCGCGTCCCGGATCTCCTCGATCACCCGGCGGAAGACCGGGTTCTGGGCGGCTTCGGCCACGGCCAGGTGGAAGACGGTGTCCATCGCGACCCAGGCCGTGGTGTCCGTCTCCTGCTCCATCCGGTCCAGGAGGTGGGCCAGGTGGTCGAGGTTCTCGGCGGTGCGCCGCCGCGCCGCGTACCCGGCGACCGGGATCTCGACGTGGCGGCGCACCTCCAGGAGGTCGCTGGCCGCGTAGTCGCCGAAGGTGGGGTCCTCGACGGCGTCGGCGACGACGAAGGTGCCCTTGCCGGTCCTGGAGACCGTGAGCCCCATCGTCTGCAGGGCCCGCAGGGCCTCCCGCAGCACGGGCCGGCTGATCTCCAGGGTGCGGCACAGCTCCGCCTCCGAGGGGAGCTTGTCGCCGATGGCGTAGTCACCGCGCTCGATGGCGCCGCGAAGGTGACCGAGCACCGCTTCCATGGCGCTGACGCGCCGGGGCCCCGGACCACCTGTCTGGCTGTCTGACAGGTTCACGGGGTGATCCTGCGGGTGACGGGGCCGGCCTGTCAAGGCGTGCCCGAATCCGAGGGCTGCTCGGCGGGCAGCGCCGCCCGCATCGCCTTCGCGGCGCCGGTCGGGTCGTAGTCCTCGGGGACACCGGGGACCAGGATGATGTCGCCTTCGATGTGCCGCGAGCGCAGCGGTGCGATCTCCTGGTACGCGGGAGAGTCCCACCAGGCCCGCGCCTCGGCGATCCCGGGGAAGGAGATCACCACGACGTGCCCGGGCCAGTGGCCCTCCTTCACCTCGTGCCGCGTGGCGTGTACGAGGAAACGGCCACCGTACGGCTCGAAGGTGGCGGAGATGCGCTCGATGTACTCGGCGATCTCCGGGTGCGGAGCAGCCTCCTGCAAGTGAGCTATGGCATAGGCGGGCATGTCGTCCTTCCGGCCGGTCGGGCTCTGTTGCACCTGCGATCCTGGCAGGTGGGAGCGCTGGGAGCGATGACCTGACAGGTAAGTGCCGGCCGCACGCACGGGGAGGGACGAGGCCGCCACCACGGGTTCGTGCACCGCACCCGTCCGCGAGTCATGGTGTGCCGGGCCTGCTCTGCCTCGGCGCCACCTGTACCGCGCTGACAGCCGGAGAACTGCGCCGCGCGGACCGCGCCGCTGCCCCGGCTGACGTCATGCAGGACGCGCGCCACTGCCCCACCCGGCCGTCGATGCACTCGCGCAGCAGATCGGCGTGCCCGCAGTGGCGGACGTGCTCCTCGATCCGGTGAACCCACAACTCCCGGACAGAGTCGCCGTCGCGGGCCACCCGCCTGCCCGGATCCGTGTACTCGTCCAACACCGCATCGGTCGCCGCCTGTTCGCGGGCCACACCGATGAAGGTCCCATCCACCAAGCCCTATTCGCCGACGGCCCCTTCCCTGCGGCTCGTGGCGACGGCGTGGCCGTCGCCCCCCTCGGTCGCCCCTCGATTATCGGCCAGATGTCATGTACAGCTCTTGACCGCATTGGTTTAGACCTTTAGATTCCAGGCCGTCAGGCCCCTCCCACAGCGCCGGGTTGAGTGCTCGTGTGGCAACGACGCTCTTCGCCGGCGCGCAGTCGTCCCCCACCCTCGCGGCCGCCCCGAGCCCCACCGGAGCCCGGCGGCCACGTCGTCACTCCATCGCCTCTTCCTCAGGAGCACACTCCTCATGTCCACCCCCCACCCCGGTACCAGCCTCCGCAGACGCTCACCCCTGGCCAGGCTCACGGTCAGCGCGGTGCTCGCTCTCGCCCTCTCCGCTCTGTTCGGCGTCTCGCCCGCCTGGGCGGCGGACGGGCAGATCACCGGCCTCGCGGGCAAGTGCGTCGACGTCGCCGCCGCGAGCAACGCCAACGGCACGGCCGTCCAGCTCTACGAGTGCAACGGCACGAACGCCCAGAAGTGGTCCAACTCCGGTGACGGAACCCTGCGGGCGCTCGGCAAGTGCCTCGACGTCGTCGACCGCAGCACGGCCGACGGAGCCGCCGTCCAGCTGTGGGACTGTTCCGGCGGAGCGAACCAGCAGTGGGTCGTCACCGGCGCTCGCGACATCGTCAACCCGGCCGCGAACAAGTGCCTCGACGTCCGGGACAACAACAGCGCCAACGGCACCCGCCTGCAGATCTGGACCTGCACCGGAGGCGCCAACCAGAAGTGGAACGCTCCCGCGAGCGGCGGCGGCGGCAACCCGTCCGGATTCGTCGTCTCCGAAGCCCAGTTCAACCAGATGTTCCCGAACCGGAACTCCTTCTACACGTACAGCGGCCTCACCGCCGCGCTCAGCGCCTACCCCGGCTTCGCCGGTACGGGCAGCGACACGACCAAGAAGCAGGAGGCGGCCGCGTTCCTGGCCAACGTCAATCACGAGACGGGCGGCCTGGTCTACGTCGTGGAGCAGAACACCGCCAACTACCCCCACTACTGCGACTGGAACCAGCCGTACGGCTGCCCCGCCGGGCAGGCGGCCTACTACGGCCGCGGGCCGATCCAGCTCAGCTGGAACTTCAACTACAAGGCTGCCGGCGACGCGCTCGGCATCGACCTGCTCAACAACCCCTGGCTGGTGCAGAACGACGCGTCCGTGGCCTGGAAGACCGGCCTGTGGTACTGGAACACCCAGTCGGGTCCCGGCACCATGACCCCGCACGCCGCCATGGTCAACGGCGCCGGCTTCGGGCAGACCATCCGCTCGATCAACGGCTCCCTGGAATGCGACGGCAGGAATCCCGCCCAGGTGCAGAGCCGCGTGGACGCCTACCAGCGCTTCGCCTCCATCCTCGGCGTGAGCCCCGGTAACAACCTGTACTGCTGAGCGGTTTCCTTCCTCCGGAAGGCGGGGCGTGGACCGATGCAGTTCCGGTCCACGCCCCGCCTGCTGCCGGCGTCAGAAGCCGCACGCGGCGTCAGGAAATCGACGCCGTGAGCCCCCTGAGTGCCGGCAGTGCCGCGGCGCCGATCAGGCCGGCGTCCGGGCCGAGGGCGGCCCGGTGGATGGGCGGCGGCGCGGGGCGGGTGCGGGTGGTGTGGGCGTAGGCCTCGCGCAGGGCGGTGTGCAGCGGTCCGTCGCCGGTGCCGAGCCCGCCGCCGAGCACGATCGCCGACGGGTCGAGAACGCGGACGAGCTGGCCGAGTACCGCGCCCAGCGCCTGTCCGGCGGTCGTCAGGACCCGGGCCGCGGCCGGGTCGCCGGACCGGGCCAGGGCGGTGACCTCACGGGCGCCCGGTACGGGTGAGCCGCCGCAGGCGGTGCGGCGTGCGCCGATGCCGCGGCCGGAGCAGTACTGTTCGAGGTTTCCGCGCCAGTCCGGGTCCACGGAGGCCGGGACCTCCAACTCCCCCAGGGCGATGGCCTCCCCGCGCCGTCCGGCGACGGGCCGCCCGTCGAGAACGAGGGTGGAGGACAGCCCCGTACCCAGGGAGACGTAGAAGAAGTCGGGAAGGTCGCGGCCGACTCCGTGCCGCGCCTCGCCGAGCGCCCCGCAACGCGCGTCGGAGCCGACGGCCACCGGCAGGCCGGGCGCGGCCTCGGCGGCGAGTACGGCGGCGGGCTGGACGTCCCAGGCCAGTACCTCACGGCTGGTCAACATGCCGTCGGCGTCGACGTATTCGGGAAATCCGGCACCCAGAGCGGTCACCGTGACGCCCAGCCGGGCGGCGTCGTCGAGGAGGGCGCGGGCCGCCCGGGCGGTGCCGGCCAGACCGGGGTCGCGCAGTCCTCCCTCGGCGGCGGTGGCGGTGGGCACTTCACGGCGGTGCAGCAGGGTGCCGTCGGCGGTGACGAGTCCGGCGGCGATCTTCGTGCCGCCGACGTCCAGGGCCGCGACGGCGGCACGGCCGGACGGTTCCCCGGCGGGCGCCGGGATCGGGCTGGTGTTCACGGGAGTTGGCCTTCGCCTGGGATGCGGTGGGGTCAGTCGGAGCTGCGGTGCAGGGTGGCTTCGAGGCGGTAGGCGTCGCCGCGGTACACGGCCCGGCCGAGCAGCACCGGGGTGTCGTTCTGGTCGTAGGTGACCTCCTCGCCGACCAGGACCGGGGTGCCCGGCGGCACCCGCAGCAGTTCCGCCTCCAGGGGCTGGGCGCCGTCGGCGCGCGCGGTGTACGTGCTGTGCATGACGCGCACCCCGGCCCTGGCCTCCAGCTCGGCGAAGAGCGAACGGTCCGTCAGATCGGCGTCCTCCAGTGCCCGAGCGCGGGAGCGCACCAGCACCGTGGTGTCCAGGCACACCGGTACGTCGTCCAGGCCGCGTACCCGGACGATCTCCAGGACCTCGGCGGCGGGTGCGATGCGCAGCCGGGCCGACTCCTCGTAGCCGGCCGGGCGGACCTCGCGGCGCAGCAGCCGTGCGGTGGCGGTCAGGCCCCGGGCGCGGGCGATGTCGGTGAAGCTCTTCAGCACGCTGGGCGGCTCACTGACCACGTCGGTGGCGACGAACCAGCCGCGCTGCGGGGAGGAGTGCACCCGGCCCTCGTCCTCCAGCAGGGCAAGGGCCTGGCGCAGGCTGCTGCGGCTGACGCCGACTCGCTGGGCCAGTGCGCGCTCCCCGGGCAGTTGGCTGCCCGGGGCCCATACCCGGCGGTCCAGCAATTGCCCGAGTGCGCGGCGGGCGAGCTGGACGGCCGGACCTGCGGTCGCGGCGGGCGAGCTCACGGCGGTGGCGGGGGCGGGGACGGATGGTGAGGCCGTTGCGTCATGCGTGGTCACGGTCATGGACCGTACCAGAGCAACCAGTTCATGGACCAGATCAAAATCTGGTCCAAACACTGGACTGACTGGACTGAAGTGCGTCATGATCCCCCCACGCCGAAATTCGGAAGCCCCTCTTCCGTTCCCCGGCGTGTGCCCGCCTGCCGGTGCACGGGGCCACCGCCGGCCCCTGCCTCCAACAGGCCGCAGGGCCCAGCCCGATGGCACGCCCCCGACACCATCACCCGCGACACCACTCATCCGCGACCGCGACAGCACACCGCGCCGCACCCGAGCCGAGGGAGCCTCGATGCCGTCACATCCACCGGTCCGTCTCGCCGTCATAGGCGCAGGAACGATTTCTCAGTCGGTCCACCTCCCCGCCGTCCAGCGCCTGGGCGCGCTGTTCGAGACCACGGTCGTGTGCGACCTGTCCCCCTCCCGCGCGGCGGCGGTGGCCGCCCGCTGCGGCGTCGGCGTACGGGCCACGCACAGCTATGAGAGCGTGCTGGCCGACGACACCGTCGACGCCGTACTGCTGGCCACCCCCGGCACCCACGCGCAGGCCGCACGCGCCGCGCTGGAGGCCGGAAAGCACGTCCTCGCCGAGAAGCCGCTGTGCCTGACCGTGGCCGAGGCCGAGGAACTGGGCGCGCTCGCCGAGGCCAGGGGCCTGGTGCTACAGGTCGGCTACATGAAGATGTACGACCCGCTCACCGAGGTCGCCGCGGCCGAGCTGGCCGAGCTGGACACCCCGCGCACGGTCCGGGTCACCGTGCTGCACCCCGCCGACGAACCGCAGGTGGAGCATCTGCGGCTGGCCCCGCCGACCGACGACGCGGACCTCTCCGTGATCGCCGAGTCCCTCGCCTACGAGGACGCGCGCACCCTGGACGCCCTCGGCGAGGTACCGGCCGAGCTGGGCCGCTACTACCGGGACGTGCTGAACGGCTCGGTGATCCACGAACTCTCCGTACTGCGCGCGCTCGGCTTCACCCTGCCCACCGCATTCGACAGCGCCCAGCTGTGGCCGTGGCCGGTCGAGGGCGAACCGCCGTGCCTGCTGGCCACCGCGCCCCTGGGCGACGGCGCCCAGCTGGTCCTCAACTGGAACTGGCTCCCGGATCACCCCGAGTACGGCGAGGAGATCGCCGTACTCGCCCGCGACGGCCGGCTGCGGCTGGACATGGCCGCGCCCTACCTGGTGGACGTGCGCTCCACCCTGCGTGTGGAACGCGCCGAGGGCGCGCTGCGCCGCGACACCACCGCGCGGCACGGCTACGACACCGGGTTCGTGCGCCAGCTGGAGGAATTCGCCGCCGCGGTGCACGGTGAGGCACCGGTCCGCTCCGGCGCCGCCGGGGCTGCCGAGGACGTGCGCTGTCTCCAGGCGCTGGTCGCCGCGCTCGCCGCGCGGGCGGGCGTCGCGGTCGGCGGCGAGGCCGCGAAGGGGGCCGTCGCATGACCGGCCGCACCACGGGCTCCGCCGTGAACCCCGACACGGACTACGCCACGCACCCCACCACGACCCCTGGCACGCACCTCTCCGGCAGCCTGCCGGACGGCATCCTGATCGGCAACGCGCCGGTGAGCTACGGCGTGTACGGCAAAGGCGCGGGCGGACCCGGCTCCTCCCCCGGCGCCCTGCTGGCCTCCATGGCCGAGGCCGGCTACCACGGCAGCGAACTCGGCCCGCCCGGCTTCTTCGGCACGCCGGAGCAGACCGCCGCGCTGTTCACCGAGCACCGCCTGGCCGCCGTCGGCGCCTACATCCCCGTGCACTACGCCCTCGGCGACGACGTCGTGGAGCACGACGTGGCCCGGATGGAGCAGACCTGCCGCGAACTGGCGGCGTGCGCCGAGGCCGCGGGCACCCCCGCCGACCGGGCGCCGCTGGCCATCCTGGCCGACGAGGGCAGCCAGACCCTGCTGCACCACCCCGCCCGCCCCTGGGACGACCGCTCGCTGGCCCTGGACGAGGCCGGCTGGGAGCGTCTGGCCCGGCTGTCCGAGCGCGCGGTGGCGATGGCCCGCTCCTACGGACTGCGCCCCTCCTTCCACCCCCACATCAGCACCTATGTGGAGTCGCCGTGGGAGGTCGAGCGGCTGCTGGAGCTGACCGAGGTCGGCCTCACCCTCGACATCGCGCACATCCAGCTGGCCGGCGGCGACCCGGTGGAGTGCCTGCGGGCCTGGCGCGAGCGCATCAACCACGTGCACGTCAAGGACGTACGGATGGCCGTGCTCGCCGACGCCAAGGCCGCCGGCCGCACCGACTTCGACGAGTGGTGGGCGGACGTCTGCGTGCCGTTCGGCGAGGGCGACGTCGACATCGACGCCTTCCTGGCCGAGCTGCTGCGCGGCGGTTACCGCGACTGGCTGCTGGTCGAGCAGGACCGGGCACCGACCCCCGCCGATCAGTACCCGCAGGTCGCCGCCGAGCAGGCGGCCAACTACGCCTGGCTGGCCGCGAAGGTGGCCGCCCACTCCTGATCACCCGGCTGCCCCGGGGGCGCGCGGCCCGACCGCCGCGCCTTCCGGGCGCCGTTCCCGGTCCGCCCGCGGGCGGGCCCGAAGTGGAGCAAGGATGAACAAGCTGCGTTGGACCGGGGCCGCGGGGCTGGCCCTGACCGGGCTGCTGGTCTCCGGGTGCGGTGTCCCCGGAGCCGGCGGCACCACCGCCTCGTCCGGCGTCACCGGACCGCGGATCACCCAGCCGGTGACCGTCCAGGAGGTGGCCAAGCCCGGGCCCACCACCCTGCGCGTGCTCGCCGACTCGGGCGAGGACGCCACTCTCAAGGCGCTCGTGCCGATGTACGAGAAGAAGTACCCCAACGTCAAGGTCGAGGTCGTCACCAAGGGCTTCGACGACCTGATGAAGACCGTCGTCAACTCGATGTCCGGCACCGACGCGCCCGACCTGGTGCAGGGCAACCAGGGCTACGGCACCGACGGCCCGCTGGTCAAGGCCGGGCTGATCCGCCCGCTGGACGACGTGATGCGCGCCTACGGCTGGGAGAACACCTTCACCGACGGCGCCCTCAAGCAGTACCGCTGGACCCCCGACGGCGCCGTCTTCGGCTCCGGCAGCCTGTACGGCATCTCTCCCGCCACCGAGTACGTCGGCGTGTTCTACAACACCGACAAGCTGGCCGAGCTGGGTATCGAGCCGCCCACGACCTACGCCGAGTTCACCGACGCGCTGGCCCGCGCCAAGGCCGCGGGACAGCAGCCCATCATGCTGGGCAACTCCGAGAAGTACCCCGCCAGCCAGGTCATCGGCCTGGTCCAGGCGCAGAACGTGCCCAGCCGCGACATCCGGTCGTGGATCAGCGGGGTCCCCGGCGCCACGATCGCCGACCAGGGCACCGAGGCCGCGGCCCGTACCGTGCAGGACTGGGCGAAGCGCGGCTGGTTCGGCAACGGCTACGACGGCATCAGCTCCGACGACGCGGTCGCCAAGTTCAGCCACGGTCAGGGCGTCTTCCTGGTCGCCGGTTCCTGGAACGCGCCGGCTCTCCAGCAGAGCATGAACGGCCATGTCGGCTTCACCCTGCCCACCCGGCCCGACGGCACCCGCGCCACGGTCGGCTCGCTCGGCCTCGGCTGGCACATCAGCTCCAAGACCCAGCACCTGCCCGCCGCGGTCGCCTTCCTCGACATGCTGATGAGCGACCGGTTCGCGCAGACCCTCGCAAACGTCGGCCGCACCCCGGTCACGGGCCAGGGCACCGTCAAGGCCGACAGCAAGGTCGTCGACCAGGTCAACGGCATCGGGCTCAAGCTGCTCGCCGACGACGGGCAGAACTTCTACCTCGACTGGGCCTCCACCACGATGCTCGACACCATCGGCTCCAGGACCCAGGACCTGCTGGCCGGCCGCACCTCCCCGCGCGGCTTCGCCGAGGGCCTGCAGAACAACTGGCTGGCGTTCCAGAAGCAGCAGCGCCAGGACGCGGCAGCCGCCGGAGGCACCCCGTGACCGCGGCCCCCCTCTCCGGACGGGCCACCGCCACCGAGCCCGCGTCCCCCGCACCGGTCCACGCCGACCACGAGCCACCGGCCCGCCGGAGACGGCACGGCCTGCGCGCCTGGGCCGGACGCCAGTACTGGCCCGCCCTCTGGTACCTGCTGCCCGCCGCCATCGTCTACACGCTGTTCGTGCTGCGGCCGCTGGGCCAGACGGCCTGGATCTCCCTGTTCCGCTGGGACGGCCTCACCGAGGGCCGCTGGGTGGGGCTCGGCAACTACCGCGCCCTGCTGTCCGACACCCGTATCCCCGCCGCGATCGGCCACTCGCTGGAGTTCGTGGTCTTCTACGCGCTGCTGCCGGTCGCCCTCGGCCTCTTCCTCGCCGCCCTGATGTCCCGCATCCGGGTGTACGGACTGAGCTTCTTCCGCGCGGTGCTGTTCCTGCCGCAGATCCTGGCCACCGTGGTGGTCGCCGTCTCCTGGCGGTGGGTCTACGACATCGACGGGCCGCTCAACGCCGCCCTGCGCGCCGTCGGCCTCGGCTCCCTGGCCCGCGCCTGGCTGGGCGACTACCACACCGCCCTGCCCTCGGTCGGCCTCGTCGGCACCTGGGTGATGTACGGGCTGTGCATGGTGCTCTTCCTGGCCGGCACCCAGAAGATCCCCACCGAGCTGTACGAGTCCGCCCGCATCGACGGCTGCGGCCCGGTCCGCGAGTTCTTCACCGTCACCCTGCCCGCGCTGCGCGGCGAGATGTCCATCGCCCTGGTCCTCACCATCACCTACGCCCTGCGCAACTTCGACCTGGTGTGGAACACCACCACCGGCGGCCCCGGCACCTCCACCACCGTGCCCAGCGTCTTCATCTACCAGGGTGCCTTCCTCACCCACGAGGTGGGCGGCGCCGCCGCGATCAGCGTCTGCCTGACCGCCGTGGTGCTGGTGGTGACCGGGCTCGTCATGCGCCTGGTGCGCGGAAAGGAGGGCTGACGGATGCTCACCAGCCGCCGCCAGACCGTCATCGGACACGCCGTCCTGGCCGTCGCCGCCATCGCCGCCCTGTACCCCTTCCTGTCCGTGGTGCTGCTGGCGCTCAGCAAGCCCGGCACCCGGCAGAGCGGTTTCACGCTCCCCACCTCCATCAGTTTCGACAACTTCTCCGAGGCCTGGAGTCGGGGACTGTTCTCGCAGGCCCTGCTGTCCAGCCTGATCGTGGCCGCCGCCGTGGTGGTGGGCACCATCGTGCTGGCCGTCCTCGCCGGCTACGCCTTCGCGGCCTTCCCCTTCCCGCTCAAGGGACTGCTCCTGGGACTGCTGCTGGTCGGTCTGGTGATGCCGTACGAGGCGACCGTGATCCCGCTCTACTACCAACTCCGGTCCTGGCATCTCACCAACACCTACTGGGCGTTGATCCTGCCGCAGATCGGCCTGTCCCTGCCGTTCGCGGTGTTCTGGATGCGCACCTTCTTCGTGTCCACGCCGCCGGCGCTGCGCGAGGCCGCCGCGGTCGACGGAGCCTCCAGGTTCCGCACCCTGCGCTCGATCCTGCTGCCGATGGCCGCACCCGCCATCGGCACCCTCGCCACCCTGCTCTTCCTCTTCGCGTGGAACGAGTTCCTGCTGGCACTGGTCCTCGTCCCGGACGACCGCAGCGTGCAGACCGCGCCGCTGGCCCTGTCGTTCTTCGCGGGCAACCGGCGCAACAGCAACCCGGGCGTCACCGCGGCCGCCGCCGTCATCGTCGCCCTGCCCGTACTCATCAGCTACATCGCCCTCCAGCGCCGCATGATCAGCGGCATGCTGGCCGGCGCCGTAAAGGAGTGACATCCATGTCGGCCCCCCTTCCCCCGCGCGTCTTCGACAGCCCCGCCCAGCTGGGCACGGAGCTGGCCCGCGAGATCGCGGACGGGATCGCGGAAGCAGCAGGCTCCGGCCGGCGCTACGTCCTGGGCTGCCCCGGCGGCCGCAGCCCCAAGCCGGTCTACGAGGCACTCGCCGAACTGACCGCCGAGCGCGGGCTCGACCTGCGGCACGTCGTCATCGCCATGATGGACGAGTACGTCCTGCCCGACCCCGACGCGCCGGGCGGCTTCCACGACATCGACCACGGCGCGCACAACAGCTGCCACCGCTTCGCCGCCGAGGAGATCGTCGCCCCCCTCAACGCCGCGGCCGGCCCCACCCGGAGCATCCCCGCCGACGCGGTGTGGTTCCCCGACCCCGCGGACCCGTCCGCCTACGAGCGGCGTCTGGCCGAGGCCGGCGGCATCGACCTGTTCATCCTGGCCTGCGGCGCCTCGGACGGGCACATCGCCTTCAACCCGCCCGGCACCGAACGCCACAGCACCAGCCGGATCGTGGAGCTCGCCGACACCACCCGCGTCGACAACATGGGCACCTTCCCCGACTTCGCGTCCCTCGACGAGGTGCCCCGGCACGGCGTCACCGTCGGCGTGCACACCATCGTGGCCAACTCCCGGCGCGCGGTGATGACCGTCCACGGCGCCCACAAGCGCGAGGCGGTGCGCCGCCTGGCCACCGCCCTCGGCTACGACCCCTCCTGGCCCGCGACCCTGGTCATCGAGTGCGCCGACGCCGCCCTCTATGTCGACCGGGCGTCGATGGCCCTGGAGGACGCCGCGTGACGTACGACCTGATCACCCTGGGCCGGGTCGGCGTCGACCTCTACCCGCAGCAGACCGGGGTCGGCCTGGCCGAGGTGCGCACCTTCGCCAAGTACCTCGGCGGCAGCGCCACCAATGTGGCCGTCGCCGCCGCCCGGCACGGCCTGCGCAGCGCGGTCGTCACCGGCGTCGGCGACGACCCGCTGGGCGGGTTCGTCCGTGACGCGCTGCGCGGCTTCGGCGTGGACGAGCGGCATGTGGTGACCGTGCCCGGGGCCCAGACCCCGGTGGTGCTGTGCGAGCTCTTCCCGCCGGACGACTTCCCGCTGTACTTCTACCGGCCCGATGCCCCCGACCTGCGGCTGCTGCCCGAGCACCTGGACCTGCCCGCGCTGCGCGATGCCCGGGTCGTGTGGGCCACCGGGAGCGGCCTGTGCGCCGAACCGTCGTACGGCACCACACTGCGCGCGCTCGCCGAGCGCGCGCCGGGCACCGACACCGTGCTGGACCTGGACTGGCGCCCGATGTTCTGGGACCGGCCCGAGGAGGCGCCCGCCCGGTACGCGCAGGCGCTGGAGCACGCCACCGTCGCCGTCGGCAACCGTGACGAGGTCGAGGTCGCGGTGGGCACCCGTGACCCGGACCGGGCCGCCGACCTGCTGCTCGCCCGCGGAGTGCGGCTGGCCGTGGTCAAGCAGGGCCCGCACGGAGTCCTGGCGCGCACCGCGGCCGAGGACGTACGGGTGCCGCCGATCCCCGTCGAGGTGGTGAACGGCCTCGGCGCGGGCGACGCGTTCGGCGGCGCCCTGGTCGCCGGACTGCTGGCCGGACTGCCGCTGGCCGACACCCTGGCCGCCGCCAACGCCGCCGGGGCCCTGGTCGCCTCCCGGCACGCCTGCGCCGACGCGATGCCCACCCCCGAAGAGATCGCCGAGCTGACCGGCCGCCCCACCCCGCGCGCCGTCGCCACCACCACGACCGGAGAACCCCGTTGAGCACCACCCTCGCCACCGCCCCCGCCGCCCGTGACCTCGCCGAGGTCACCCGGATCCGGCTCACCGACCCCGACGCGATCCGCCGGGCCGCCGCCGCCCGCCCGAAGTTCGACCCCGCGGACCTGGCCCGGCCGCTGTTCATCCTGGCCGCCGACCACCCGGCCCGCGGCGCGGTGGCCGCCGGCGGCAACCCCACCGCCATGGGCGACCGGCACGAGCTGCTGGCCCGCTGCGTCGAGGCGCTCTCCCGCCCCGGCGTGGACGGCTTCCTCGGCACCCCCGACCTGGTCGAGGACCTGACGCTGCTCGGCGCGCTCGACGGCAAGCTGGTGCTCGGCTCGATGAACCGGGGCGGCATCCCCGGTGCCTCGTTCGAACTCGACGACCGCTTCACCTGCTACGACGCCCGAGGCATCGAGGAGGCGGGGCTGGACGGCGGCAAGGTGCTGCTGCGCGTCGACCCCGCCGACCCGGGGACCGCGGAGACGCTCAGCGGGACCGCCACCGCCGTGAACGAGTTGGCGGAGCGCCGGCTGCTCGCCCTGATCGAACCGTTCAAGTCCGTGCGCGAGGGCGGCAAGGTGCGCAACATCCTGGAGGCCGACGCGCAGATCTGGGTGAACAACATCGCCTCCGCGCTCGGCCGCACCTCCGCCTACACCTGGCTGAAGGTCCCGGTCGTCCCCGACATGGAGCGGATGATGGCCTCCACCACCATGCCCACCCTGCTCCTTGGCGGCGAGGGCGGCGGCGACCCCGACGCCATGTACGCGTCCTGGCAGCGCGCGCTGGACATCGAGCACGTCCGCGGTCTGATCATCGGGCGTACGATGCTCTTCCCCGCCGACGGCGATGTGGCCGGTGCCGTGGACACCGCCGTCTCGCTGCTCGGCCGGGAGTCCTGATGTCCCGTCGGCTGCACCTGCCCGACGGCACCGCCGCGGCGGACGGATTCCGCCTCACCGTCACCCCTGAGGACGCGGGGTGGGCCTACAGCTCGCTGCGTGTCCTGGACCTCGCACCGGGTGCCTCGCGGACGCTGGACACCGGTGACAGCGAGATGATCGTGCTGCCGCTGTCCGGCGGCGGCCGCGTGGAGATCGACGGCACCGTCCTCGAACTCGACGGCCGCCCCGACGTCTTCAGCCGGGTCACCGACTTCGCCTACGCGCCGCGCGACGCCCGGCTCACCGTGCACTCGGCGACCGGCGGGCGGTTCGCGCTCCCCGCGGCCCGCTGCGAGCGCCGGCTGGCCCCCGCCTACGGTCCCGCCGAGGCCGTACCGGTCGAGATCCGCGGCGCGGGCCCGGCCACCCGGCAGGTGAACAACTTCGCCTCCCCCGAAGGCTTCCCCTGCGACCGTCTGGTCGCCGTCGAGGTGCTCACCCCCGGCGGGAACTGGTCGTCCTATCCGCCGCACAAGCACGACGAGCGGCGCCCCGGAGAGGCGGTGCTGGAGGAGATCTACTACTTCGAGATCGGCGGCCCCGGCCCGCACGGCTTCGGCTACCAGCGGGTGTACGAGCCCGCCTCGGCCGGGGTCGACGGGGTGGACGTGCTGGCGGAGGTCCGGCAGGGCGACGTCGTGCTCGTCCCCCGGGGCTACCACGGCCCCTCGATGGCCGCTCCGGGACATCCCCTCTACTACCTCAACGTGCTCGCCGGGCCCGACCCGCAGCGCACCATGGCGTGCTGCGACGACCCGGCCCACCACTGGGTGCGCGCCTCGTGGGACGGCCAGGCCGCCGACCCCCGGGTGCCGATCTGCGACGCGGGAGGCCCGCGATGACCACGACCACGTCCGCCGGGCGGGTACGCCGGCTGACCACCGCCCAGGCGCTGGTGGCGTTCCTCGCCCAGCAGTACACCGAGCGGGACGGCGTCGAACAGCGGCTGATCGAGGGCTGCTTCGGCATCTTCGGCCACGGCAACATCGCCGGCCTCGGCCAGGCGCTGCTGGAACGCCCCGACGACCTGACCTACTACCAGGCCCGCAACGAGCAGGCCATGGTGCACGCCGCGGTGGCCTACGCCCGCACCCGGCGCAGGCTCTCCACGCTGGCCTGCACCGCCTCGGTGGGGCCCGGCTCCACCAACATGGTCACCGGGGCGGCGCTGGCCACCGTCAACCGGCTGCCAGTGCTGCTGCTGCCCGGTGACGCCTTCGCCTCACGCGCCGCCTCACCGCTGCTCCAGGAGCTGGAGCAGCCGTACGCCGCCGACATCACCGTCAACGACACCTTCCGGCCCGTCTCCCGGTTCTTCGACCGGATCTGGCGGCCCGAGCAACTGCTCTCCTCGGCCGTGCAGGCGATGCGGGTGCTCACCGACCCGGCCGAGACCGGCGCCGTCACCCTGTGCCTGCCGCAGGACGTGCAGGCGGAGGCCTGGGACTTCCCCGAGGAGTTCTTCGCCCGCCGGGTGTGGCACGTCCGCCGCCCGGCGCCTGACGAGGCGTCACTGGCCGCCGCCGTGCGGCTGCTGCGGGGCGCACGGCGCCCGCTGATCGTGGCGGGCGGCGGGGTGATCCACTCCGACGCCACCGCCGCGCTCGCGGAGTTCGCCGCCGCCACCGGCGTTCCCGTGGCCGTCACGCAGGCCGGGAAGGCCGCGCTGCCGCACGGCCATCCGGCGGCGGTCGGCGCGATCGGCCACACCGGCAGTGCCGCGGCCAACTCCCTGGCCCGCGAGGCCGATGTGGTGATCGGCGTCGGTACCCGCTGGCAGGACTTCACCACCGCCTCGCGCACCCTGTTCGCCGACCCGCGGGTGGCCTTCGTCAACCTCAACATCGCCTCGTTCGACGCCGCCAAGCAGGCCGGGGTGTCGCTGGTCGCGGACGCCCGCGCGGGCATCCAGGCCCTGGGCGCCGCACTGTCCGGCTGGTCGGCCGCCCCGGAGTGGAGTGACCGCGCGGCCGGACTGGTCCGCGGCTGGGACGCGGTGGCGGACGCCGCCTTCACCGCCGGACGCCGGCCGCTGCCGGCCCAGAGCGAGATCATCGGCGCGCTGCGGAACGGCATGGGCGAGCGCGACGTGGTGGTGTGCGCCGCCGGCTCGATGCCGGGCGATCTGCACAAGCTGTGGCGCCCCACTGACCCGCTGGGCTACCACGTCGAGTACGGCTACTCCTGCATGGGCTACGAGATCGCCGGAGGGCTGGGCGTGAAGATGGCCGCGCCCGACCGCGAGGTCGTGGTGCTGGTCGGCGACGGCTCGTACCTGATGATGGCTCAGGAGATCGCCACGGCGGTGGCCGAGCGCCTCAAACTGGTCGTGGTGCTGGTGCAGAACCACGGCTACGCCTCGATCGGCGCGCTGTCGGAGTCGGTCGGCGCCGACCGGTTCGGCACCCGTTACCGCTACCGCGACCCGGCCACCGGGCACCTGGACGGCGACACCCTGCCGGTCGACCTGGCCGCCAACGCGGCGAGTCTGGGCGCGGACGTCATCCGCGCCCAGGGTCTGGACGGCTTCCGCGAGGCGCTCGCCACCGCGCTGGCCGCCGAGCGCACCACCGTCGTCCATGTGGAGACCGACCCTCTGGTGCCGGCGCCCGGCTCGGACGCCTGGTGGGACGTCCCGGTCGCCGAGGTCTCCGCGCTGCCGTCGACCACCGCGGCCCGCGCCGCCTACGAGGAGCACAAGAAGGCCCAGCGCCCGCTGCTCGCCCCACCACCGGCCTGACCCGGCCCCGGCCCGCGTCCTCCGGGACTCCCTCGACAGGACGCGGGCCTGTGTGCCGTCCTGCCGGCTCCTGCCAATTCCCTCAGGCGGCGGAGCCGATATGCGCAATATTCGCAAAAAGGACATCGCCCGTCGGCATCGGACGGACAAAAAGAAAGGGAAAGGAGGTCACCCGCTCCTTTCCACTCTCAACGTATAGCGCACTGGGGGGCTTGCGGCAAGGCCCCCGTCGTGCCGCAGAATCGCCGGCCGAAGCCAGAAAACGAGGGTGGGTGTCGCGAAGTGCGTGTGTTGTTGTCGACGTATGGATCGCGTGGGGACGTCGAACCACTGGTGGCACTCGCGGTGCGGTTGCGGGAATTCGGCGCGGAGGTGCGGGTGTGCGCGCCGCCGGACGAGGACTTCGCGCAGCGGTTGGCCGGTGTCGGCGTACCGCTGGTGCCGGTCGGCCGGTCGGCGCGCGCGCTGACGACCGCGGCGCCGTCGCCGTCGTCGCTGCCCCAGCGCGCGGCCGAGCTGATCGCCGGCCAGCTCGACGCGGTCACCGCGGCGGCCGGAGGATGCGACGTGCTGGTGGCGACCGGCATGATGCCGGCCGCGGCCGGCGCGCTGTCGGTGGCGGAGAAGCTGGGCATCCGCTCCGTGTCCGTGACCTTCCAGCAGCTCACCCTGCCGTCGCCGCACCGCGCGCCGCTGGCGTATCCGGGCCGTCCGTTCCCGCCGGACGTGACCGACAACCGGGAGCTGTGGGACCTGGACGCCCGGAGCATCAACACGCTGTTCGGTGAGGCGCTCAACACGAACCGCGCGTCGATCGGCCTGCCACCGGTGAGCGACGTCCGCGACTACGTCATCGGCGACCGGCCGTGGCTGGCGACGGACCCGGCCCTGGACCCGTGGCAGCGGACGCCGGACCTCGACGTCGTCCAGACCGGCGCGTGGACCCTGCCCGACATGCGCCCGCTCCAGGCCGAGTTGACGGCGTTCCTGGACGCCGGGACGCCACCGGTGTACGTGGGCTTCGGCAGCATGCCCGTGCGCACCTCGACGGACGTCGCCCAGGCGGCCGTCGACGCGATCCGAGCACAGGGCCGCCGCGCGGTCGTGTCCCGCGGCTGGGCCGACCTGGCCCTGGTCGACGACCGTGACGACTGCTTCGTCGTCGGCGAGGTCAACCAGCAGGCGCTGTTCGGCCGGGTGGCCGCCGTCGTGCACCACGGCGGCGCGGGCACCACGACGACGGCCACCCGGGCCGGCGCGCCTCAGGTGGTGGTGCCCCAGGCGGCGGACCAGCCGTACTGGGCCGGCCGGGTGGCGGACCTCGGCATCGGCGCGGCACACGACGGTCCGACTCCGACCTTCGAGTCCCTGTCGGCCGCGCTCGGGACGGCCCTCGCCTCCGGCACCCGCGCACGAGCGGCCGCCGTGGCCGACATGATCCGCACCGACGGAGCGGCGGTGGCCGCGAAGCTGCTGCTCGACGCGATCAGCTGAGAAGTCCGCCGGTGCCCGCGTGAGCCACGCGGGATCGCCGAGCCGGGGCCCGGAACACGACAACCCGCCGGCCCGAGGTCACGCCGGGCCGGACACCTTGCCGCACGCAACGGTCGCAAGCGACCCCAGATCGGAACCGAAGACCATGAACCCCCTCACCACCAGCGCTTTCGACCTTCCCGACCGTCTCTCCCCCAAAGCCGACCCGACACTGACCGCCGACGACGAGCAGCACTTCGCGGCCATCGCGGAGTGCCTCGAGCAGTCGATCGCCGAGGTGTCCGACCGCCTCACCGCCGAACGCAGGGCGCCTGGCGGCACGGGCCGGCAGGCGTTGGACCGGGACCTGGAGATCCACCGGCTGACCGCTCGCCTGCGCACACTGCGCCGCTTCGGCCTGGACCTGTGCCTCGGCCGCATGGTCGGCGCGGACCACTCCGAGCCCGTGTACGTGGGCCGGCTCGGCCTCACGGACAGCACGGGTCGCCGGCTGCTGCTCGACTGGCGCTCCCCCGCGGCTGAGCCGTTCTTCGGAGCCACCCACGCCAACCCGATGGGTCTGACGAGCCGCCGCAGGTATCGCTGGACCCGCGGCCGGATCAGCGACTACTGGGACGAGGTGTTCACCGCGGACGACTTCGCCGGGCACGCCGCGCTCGACGACCAGTCCGCCTTCATCGCCAGCCTGGGCAGCAGCCGTTCGCCTCGGATGCGCGACGTGCTCGGCACCATCCAGGCCGACCAGGACGCCATCATCCGCGCGGGATCCCGCGGCGCTCTCGTCGTCGACGGCGGTCCGGGCACGGGGAAGACCGTCGTCGCCCTGCACCGTGCCGCCTACCTCCTCCACTCCGACCCCCGCCTCGGTCACCGCCGCGGCGGCCTACTGTTCGTCGGCCCGCACCAGCCCTACCTCGGCTACGTCGCCGACGTCCTCCCCAGCCTCGGCGAGGAGGGCGTGCGGACCTGCACCCTGCGCGACCTCGTCGCCGAAGGGGCCACGGCGGCGGTCGAGTCCGATCCGGACGTGGCCCGTCTGAAGTCGTCCGCGGATCTGGTGAAGGCGATCGAGCCGGCCGTCAGGTTCTACGAGGAGCCGCCCGCCAAGGGGATGACGGTCTCCACCCACTGGTCCGACATCCGGCTGACCGCCGACGACTGGGCCGGCGCGTTCGAAGCGGCGGACCCCGGTACCCCGCACAACGAGGCACGCGACCAGGTCTGGGAGGAACTGCTCACGATCCTGGTGGACAAGCACGACGGCGACGCCCCGGACGACCTGCTGCGCAGATCACTGCGGCAGAACAGGGAACTGCGAACGGCCTTCAGCCGCGCCTGGCCGCTGCTCGAAGCGGCCGACCTCGTCGGAGACCTGTGGTCCGTGCCCGCCTATCTGCGGATGTGCGCTCCCTGGCTCGGCCCCGGCGACGTCGAGAAGCTCCAGCGCCCGGACGCCCGGGCCTGGACGGTGTCCGACCTGCCGCTGCTGGACGCGGCGCGGCAGCGCCTCGGTGACCCGGAGACGTCACGGCGCAAGGCCCGGCACGAGGCCGTCATCGCCGCGCAGCGCGAGCGCATGGCGCAGGTCGTGGACAACCTGATCGCCGCCGTGGCCGACTCCGGGGCCGACGGGGACGACGGCGAGGGCCTGGTGACGATGCTGCGCGGTGAGGACGCCGAGGTCAGCCTGGTGGACGAGTCCGAACTGTCCACCGCCGACCCGGACCAGCTCGCCGGCCCGTTCGCGCACATCGTCGTCGACGAGGCTCAGGAACTCACCGACGCGGAGTGGCAGATGCTGGTGCTGCGGTGCCCGTCCCGGAGCTTCACCGTCGTCGGGGACCGTGCCCAGGCCAGGCGCGGGTTCACGGAGTCGTGGCGGGAGCGGCTCGAACGGATCGGGCTCGACCGGATCGACCTGGCGTCCCTGAGCATCAACTACCGCACGCCGGAAGAGATCATGGCGGAAGCCGAGCCGGTCATCCGGGCCGTGCTCCCGGACGCCAACGTGCCGACCTCCGTCCGCGGCAGCGGCGTGCCCGTCGCACACGCATCCACCGCGGACCTGCACTCGGTCCTCGACACCTGGCTCGCCGCGCATGC
This sequence comes from Streptomyces sp. NPDC091412, assembly GCF_044756885.1. Lineage (NCBI taxonomy): Bacteria > Bacillati > Actinomycetota > Actinomycetes > Kitasatosporales > Streptomycetaceae > Streptomyces > Streptomyces sp. NPDC091412. Next base: position 242,677 of record NZ_JBIVTV010000008.1, read on the forward strand.
CGACGGGATCGCCTGCGTCGTCGGCGATCCGGCTTTCCCGAGCACGGCTCGCGTCCGGTCGCTCACCCCGGAGCTGTCCAAGGGACTCGAATTCGACCTGGTCGTCCTCGTCGACCCGGAGACGTTCGGCGAGGGCGTCGAAGGAGCGATCGACCGCTATGTCGCCATGACCAGGGCGACCCAGCAGCTCGTCATCCTCACGAGCCCGTGACGCCGGCCGGGCGAGGCGGCCGGCGACCACCCACCTCGGCAGCGGCGCGGGAAAAACAGGTGTCGCCGGCCGCCGTGCCCTCCCTCCCCACCGTTCTGGATCATGGGAACGCCCGACAGCCTAGCGCTGCCGGGCACCGCTCCCCACTTGGCTCCACCGCGTCTCAGCGCCCTTCCTTCCGCCTGCTGCGCACGAGCCAGGTGGCTCCTCCGACGGCCAGGGCGACCGGCCACTCAAGGGCCCCCGCGACAGCGAGGGCTCCCAGGCCTCCGTAGAAGACCAGGTCCCGGGTGGGCACGTTCTCCAGGCTGAGGTACGGGATCGGAACCGGGGCGCGGAACATACGAGCGCGCAGGTGGACACCCCCGTCAGGGTGAGCCTCACCGGTTCCGTTCCGGGCTTGCGTACGCCCGGTGACCCCTCGCGTGCTCTGGCTCCCGTACTGACCCTTCTGGGCCCGCACGCGTGCCGCGGGCTCGAGCGTGGTCAGTCCAGCGTCCGACATCTTCTTCTGGGCCCGGACACGCTCGGTGGGCTCGAGCACGGTCTCGGCTGCCGTAACCATCCCCGCTCCTCCTCTCCTGTGAGCCGGTATGGATGTGTCTGGATGTGTCTCTTCATCCATCCTCTCTTCCATCCTCGCGCGCCGTCCGCCATAGCAACTCCCCCGCGGCGAACCAGGACGACTCGGCCGGGCTCCGGCAGCACACGTGCGGGGACCCCGGCCGGCCCTGCCAGGCCGACCGGGGTCCCCGGACCCGCTCACTTCACGGTCACGAACCGAGCGGACTCGGCCGGTACCGCATCAGGCCCCGGCCGTGCCGCACCCCCTTTGCCAGGGCCGTCACGGTGCGCAATAGGCGATCGGAGTGACGGAGTAGTTCTGGGTGGCGGAGGTGTTGTGGAAGTTCACGGTCCAGCTGTCATCGGGGTTCGTGCTCGTGCTCCGGTAGCTGTTCACGGGGATGACCTCGTCGCCCCCGACCCAGCCCCCGCTGACCGCATGCTGACCGGCCGGGCACACAGCGACCAAAGCGAGCGTCTGCCCCGGTGTCAGCGTCACGCTGTCTCCGACGGCCGGAGTGATGTCGGCGACGCCCGAGGCACCCTGCGCGCCTGAAGCGCCCGTGTCACCCTGCGGCCCGGTCGCACCCTGCGGGCCGGTAGCGCCCGTGTCGCCCTGAGGCCCGGTCGCACCCGTAACACCCTGTGGGCCAGTGGCGCCCGTAACACCCTCGGGGCCCGTAGCGCCCGTGTCGCCCTGGGGCCCAGTAGCGCCTGTGTCGCCCTGCGGCCCGGTGGCCCCCTGAGCGCCGGTGGCACCCGTGTCACCCTGCGGCCCGGTTGCACCGGTGTCACCCTGAGGGCCATTAGCACCCTGCGGACCGGTCGCACCCGAGTCCCCCTGCGGCCCAGTCGCACCCGTGTCACCTTGAGGACCCGTTGCACCGGTATCACCTTGAGGGCCAGCGGCGCCCGTGTCACCCTGAGGGCCATTAGCACCCTGCGGACCGGTGGCACCCGTGTCACCCTGCGGCCCAGTAGCACCCGTGCCGCCCTGAGGGCCAGTGGCGCCCGTGTCACCCTGAGGGCCATTAGCACCCTGCGGACCGGTCGCACCCGAGTCCCCCTGCGGCCCAGTCGCACCCGTGTCACCCTGAGGGCCGGTCGCACCCGAGTCCCCCTGAGGCCCGGTCGCACCCGTCGTGCCCTGCGGGCCGGCAGGCCCGGTGGCACCCGTGTCACCTTGCGGCCCGTTAGTGCCGTTCGTGCCCTGGGGGCCGGTCGCACCCGTGTCGCCCTGCGGCCCGGTCGCACCCGTAACACCCTGCAGACCGGTCGCACCGGTATCACCCTGAGGACCAGCGGCGCCCGTGTCACCCTGAGGGCCATTAGCACCCTGCGGACCGGTCGCACCCGTGTCGCCCTGAGGCCCGGTCGCACCCGTAGCCCCCGTAACACCCTGCAGACCGGTCGCACCGGTATCACCCTGAGGGCCAGCGGCGCCCGTGTCACCCTGAGGGCCATTAGCACCCTGCGGACCGGTCGCACCGGTATCACCCTGAGGGCCAGCGGCGCCCGTGTCACCGTGAGGGCCGTTAGCACCCTGCGGCCCAGTAGCGCCTGTGTCGCCCTGAGGCCCGGTGGCACCGGTCGTGCCCTGCTGCCCGGTCGCACCCGTCGTGCCCTGCGGGCCGGCAGGCCCGGTGGCACCCGTGTCACCTTGCGGCCCGTTAGTGCCGTTCGTGCCCTGGGGGCCGGTCGCACCCGTCGCACCCGTCGTGCCCTGCGGCCCCGTCGCACCCGTCGCACCCGTCGCACCCGTCGTGCCCTGCGGGCCTTGGGGCCCGGGCTGCCCGCACGAAGGGACGGTGCTCGAGACGCTGACGTGGCGGGCGGTCACCCAGCCCGAGCGGTTCGCGAGCCGGTACCACTCCGGGTCTCCGTCGACGCTCTCGCCCAGGGCCTGGCACCAGACGCTGATCCGCGCGCCGCTGGGATAGCTGCCCAGTTCGGCGGACCTGCTCGTCGGATGGGCGCGGATGCTCAATCTCGTCCTGGCCGTAACGGTCCCGGAAATCGCCGCCCCGAACACGTTCCGTTCCACGTGTGTGGCAGCGACATCCGAACGCACCGTGTCCGTCAGCCCCGGAGCAGCCACCGCCACGGACCCTTGCAGCTCACATGCCAGACCGAGGCTCACCGCCCCCAGGGCCAGCGACAGAAAGGTAAGCCTTCGCATCAAGAGACACCACGCCTTTCGCTTTTCGCCTGTGATGAAGGGAGACGTGAAGAGAAAAGCGCATAATCGGCTCATAAGACTGCTATGACACGAACAAAATCCCATCGGACGGTAAGCTGTTTTCAACCTCACCGGTTTACCGACGAGTTGGCGTAGGGGGTGGCCGGCGCGCAGTCGGGCCGCCCTCACAAGTCAGATCGCGGGGCCCGCGATCCGGGTGTAGGTGAGCCCGTTGCTGACGCCGCCGGGAGTGGTCACCGTGATGGTGACCGCTCCGGCGGCACCCGCGGGCGCGACAGCCGTGACACTGGTCGGGGAGAGCACGGTGAACGCCGCGAGGACGCCGCCGAACTCCACGCCGGTCGTGTTGGTCAGGTTCGCGCCGGTCAGCGTGACGACGGCGCCCGCGTACGTCGGCCCCTGGTCGGGGGTCACGGAGGTCAGGGTGGGGGCGTCGAGGTAGACGTAGCCGAGAGGATTGCTGGTGCCGCCGGGGGTGGTCACCGTGACCGCCGCCGCACCGGCCGCGTGAGCAGGCGTCACCACGGTGATCTGAGTGGCGGAGACGACGGTGAACGATGCCGCCACCATGTCGAAGCGCACCGCCGTCGCGTTGAGAAGTCCGGTGCCGGTCAAGGTAGTCGCGGCGCCGCCGGCCGAGGATCCGGCGGGGGGCTCGATGTCGGTCAGCGACGGCACGGGGGCGTAGTAGAAGTACGCGCTGGGGTCGTCGGGGTTGCTGGTGCCGCCCGGAGTGGTCACCGTGACCGCCGCCGCACCCGCCGCGTGAGCGGGCGTCACCGCGATGATCCTCGTGGCGGCGAGGACGGTGAACGACGTCGCCGCGACTGTGTCGAAGAACACCGCCGTCGCCCCCGACAGGTTGGTGCCCGTCAGCGTCACCGTAGTGCCCCCGGAGACGGGTCCCTGACTGGGCGTCACACCCGATACGGCGGGGACGGCGACGTAGGTGTACGTGGCCGTCTGGGTGCTGGTGCCCTGGCTGGTGGTGACGGTGACGTTGACCGCACCGGTGCCGGAAGGGGGCACCGCCGTGAGCTGTGTGCTGCTGAGGACGGTGAACGAGGTGGCGGCTCTGCCGCCGAACTGGACGGCTGTCGTGCCGCTGAAGCCGGTACCGGTCACGGTGACGATGTTCCCGCCTGAGGACGGCCCCTGGTTGGGGCTGATCGAGGAGACGGTGGGGGCAGCCATGGCTGTACTCCTTCAGGCAACACGACGGCGTATCTACGGCGGATCTGCGGCGGACCGGCTATGGCGACGACAGCCGGAACGGGGTGACACCCGTCCGAGCGGAGGAGGGGACCGCGTTCGGACGGGTGCCGTGTGCATCCCCGGTACGGGGCTGCTGGATCAGATGCCGGGGCCGGTGACGTAAGTGAATCCGCCGGTGGCGGTGGCGGACCCGGCAGGGTTGGTGACCACGACGTCGACCGCACCGGCCGTGCCGGGCGGCGTGACCGCCGACAAGGTGGTGGCGCTGATGACCGAGAACGGCGCGGCGGTGCCGTCGAAGGTGACCGAGCTGGCGGTGTCGAGGTTGGTGCCCGTGATGGTCACCGCCGTGCCGCCGGAGGCCGGACCCGAGGTCGGGTTGACGGTCACGATCGTGGGGTCGTCGATGTAGGTGTAGGACAGGCCGTTGTTGCTGCCGCCCGCGGTCGTCACGGTCACCGGCACCGGCCCGGCCGCCGTGCCCGCCGGCACGGCGACGCTGACGGAGCTGTCGGAGTTCACCGTGGGGGTGGCGGTGTTCCCGCCGAAGGACACGCTGGTCGCGGTCGACAGGCCGGTGCCGTTGACGGTGATGGTGTTGCCGCCGGCCAGCGGCCCCGAGCTGGTGCTCAGGGAGGACTTGAACGGGGCGCCGACGTAGAAGAACGACACCGGGTTGCTCGTCCCGCCCGGGGTGGTCAGGGTGACTCCGACCGAGCCCGCTCCCGAGGGGGAGACCGCGGTGACCTGGGTCGGTGAGACGTTGGTGACGCTCGTGGCGGGCTTGGTGCCGAACAGCACCGCGCTGGTGTTGGAGAGGTTGGTACCGGTGATGGTCACCAGCGTGCCTCCGCCGGTGGAACCCTGATTCGGAGAAATGGGCATGGGGACACTCCTTCGTCTCTGGTGGGGACATGCGAGGAACCAGCGGAGTGGCCAGTCACCGTCCGCGCCGCCGCCGAGAAGCGGGACCGCCGCCGGCGCAGAGCGCCGTCAGCCCTTTCGGGCTGCTTCAGGCGTGGAAGGACACGGCTCAGGAGTGCTTCTGGGCCCGGAGGGAACGAACGGACTCTCGCGCCGGCACGCACGGCCGGGCGCACAGCAACCTGCGCCGTCTCCCTGGGCATGGAGAAAACCGGCCAACAGCTGCCTGTCTCAACGTCCTTCTGGCACGGGGATGGGCAGCCCGCCGGTATCGCACTTTCAGTGACCCACACGTCTGATCGAGTGACAAGAGGCAATTCATCGTAATCACCCGTATGGAGTAATTCTCTGCCTGGCCCGCCGGGCGCCGCGCCCTCGTACGGCGACGGGTCGGCGCCGCCCGACCGGGCGGCGCCGCCGCCGCGTCGAACGGCCGCGATCAACTCGCTTGTCTCACAAGGCAAGACACCGTTGAGGCGTGCGACCTAGGGAATCCCAGTGGGCGGTACGCCGAGAATGATTGAAACCGTCGCGGTCCCCTGTTGGAGTGACGCCTCCAGAAACCCCTTGCCGGTGCCCTGACCCGGAGGATTGGATGTGAATATCCAACCGGTGGGCCGCCCATCCTCTCCGGGGGATGTGGCAGTCGATCCGCGTGCGGCTTCTCCGGAGGAAGTGCGTGGGTGCCGGTTTGCCACGATGGGCACCCCCGCAGAGGGCTTTGGATCGGGTCAGCCGGTGCCGTCCAGGTACCGGCTGACCCGGTGGTACTCCTCCATCAGAACACAGCGGGATTCAGGGGCTCTTGCAGGTGAGGTTGGCGGGTGCCGGGCTGGAGTTGCCGGTGGCGGTGAAGCCGAAGGTGGCGGTGCCGTTGGCCGCGAGGGTGCCGTTGTACGAGCTGTTGCGCACCGTGACGGATCCGCTGGTCCCGGTGTTCACCCCGTCCCAGAGGCTGCTGATGGACTGACCGGAGGCCAGACTCATGCCGACGGTCCAGCCGTTCAGCGTGCTGGTGCCGTTGTTGCGGATCGTCACCTCGCCCTGGAAGCCACCGGGCCAGCTGTTGACGTTGCGGTAGCCGGCGGTGCAGGTGCCGTTGGTGCCACCGCCACCCGGGTCACCACCCGGATCGCCTCCCGTGCCGCCGCCCGGGTCACCGCCATTGCCGCCTCCCCCGTCGGTCAGGGTCGGTGTCTGCCAGTCCCGCCACGTGGACAGGTTGCCGGACTTGCTGGGGGCGATCCTGAACACGCCGGAGCTGCTTCCCGTGCCCAGCAGGAACTTCTGGATGTTCTGCTGCAACGGCGTCTTCCACTCGGACCTGACAGCGCAATGGGTCCCGTCCTGGACGTCGGACCAGTAGCTGATGTTGCTCCCCGCGCCGAGCGCCTTGTAGACCTCGGCCGCGCCCAGCGCCGCCACGCTGCCCGACCTGGCGGCCAGCCAGTCGACGTACGGGTTCTCCATGACGAACAGCCCACGCGGCGCGACCATGCCCAGGATCTCGTGGGTGTCCACCGGCAGGGAGTTCGGGTTGCCCGTGTAGGAGCTGAACGCGTCGCCCAGCCAGGGCTGTTCCGAGTAGGCGCTGCTCAGCGGCTGGGCGCCGTTCTCCCCCGGAATACCGCGGAGGACGGGGACGCCGCCGCTCCCGGACTCGATCGGCATGGTCAGCGCGACGCGCTGGTCGAACGCCCCGGCCACGATGGCACCCTTGCCGAACCGAGAGCATCCCGTGACGCCGGTCGCGCTCGCCTTGAGGATGTTGCCGCCCGACTGCTCGATGACGTCGATGATGCGGCTGACGCCCCAGGACCAGGCCATCAGCAGGCCCGTGCTGCTGGACGAGCCGTACACGCTGTAGAAGGCGCCCTGCTTGTTGTTCCGCGCGGTGCCCTCCTTCCCCACCGAGTAGGGGTCGTAGTTGATGACGGCGACACCGGAGGCCTTGATGGTGGCGGTGTCCGCGCCGAGCCCGCCCAGCACGATGACGGCGGGGAAGGGTCCCGAACCGCTCGGCAGGCTCACGCTCGCCGAGAAGCTCGCGCTCCTGCCCTGGTCCGACACGTTCACCGTGATGCTGCTCGCCGACACCGTGCCCGTGACACTGGCGGGTCTCGCGGGCTTCTGGCCGTAGACGGATCTCTGCGCCAGATCTCTGATCTCCGCCCGGCGGCACCGCCAGTCGGAGGTGGCCGAGATGCGCGTACCGTTCAGCCTCTTGAAGGGATCGGGAAGCATGGAACTGGACGTCGGAGAGCCCGGGTTGGGCACCGCGCAGTCCGCGCCGTCGTCCTCGCCGCCGGCTTGCACCTGCGCGGCGACGACCTGTCCGTCGGCGGCGCCCGCCTGCGCGGTGAGCGAGGGCGTGATCAGGCTCGCGGCGGCCACCAGGGCCGCGGCCGCCCACACCCGGGGCCGATATCGATACCGATGGAAGCGCATGGGGGACCTCCAGAGGAAGGTGCGCGATCGACGGGGGACGGACCCTGCCCGGCCGGCATGACGCGGTGCCGCCGCAGGGACGGCGACCCGCAGAAACTTGGGGTTCCCTCCTCGAATGTTGCGTGGAACGCGGGGCGCCACGGCCAGGATTGGGAGCGCTCCCAAGCGTAAGAACGGGGTCGGAGCATGACAACACCCGAGAAGTGGGCCGCCTCAGTTTGGCCATTCCGGCACTACCACTGGCGCTCAACAGGACGTGCAAAGAGGGCGGATGAGGGGAAACCGACGGCACCGGTCGACGCCTGCGGCGCCACGCAACGGGACGTTCCAGCCGATTCGCAGAACGTGGCGAAAGTTTCGACACGTCCACCGTACATCTGCGGCGAACCGCTCACGAGCCTTCACCGCACCGGACGGCGCAGCACCCCCGGCGGCGGATGACAGAGTATGACAACAGGCGCACAGGGAAGGAACGTGATGAAGCGGAAACCCTCACCGTCGACGGAACCGAAGGCGGGATCCACGCCGGAGGTCGCTGCGGCTCGTCTGCGTCTGCTCGCCGAGGCGAGCCGGGCACTGGCCTCGGGCCTGGACGCGGAGGAGTCGCTGCGCCGGCTGGCCCGGGTGGTGGTCCCGCATCTGGCCGACGCCTGCGTCGTCGACATGGTCGAGGGAAACGGGCTGCGCCGCCTCGGCGTCGCGGACCGGGACGCTGAACGGGTGCTGCGGGTCCTGCCCGGCGGGTTCCTGCCCGGGCCGGACGACTCGGCCGCCGCTCTGGCGAAGGTGCTGCGCGGGGCGGGCCCCATGGTGGTCACCGAGTTCGACATGCCCGATCCGGACGACTCCCTGCACGCCGCCCAGTGGACCCTCTACCGCATGCTGGGCGCCGAGACCGCGTTGATCGTGCCCATGGGCGTACGGCGGGAGGCCCTCGGGGCGCTCACCTTCGTCCGCCGCGCCCCGGCCGTTCCCTTCGACGAGCAGGAGCAGGCGCTCGCCGCCGACCTGGGACACCGCGCGGGCCTCGCGCTGGACAACGCGCGCCTGTACGCGCTGCAACAGCACACCGCGGAGCAGCTCCAGCTCTCCCTCCTGCCCGATCTGACCGGGCTCGGGCACCTCCAGCTCGCCACCCGCTACGTGGCCGCCCGCGAGCGGGCCGAGGTCGGCGGCGACTGGTACGACGCCTTCCCGCTCCCCGACGGCTCGGTGATCCTCGCGATCGGGGACGTGGTCGGCCACGACCTGGCGGCCGCGGTCCGCATGGGCCAGTTGCGCAACATGCTGCGCGCGCTGGCCTACGACAGCGGGGACGACCCGGCCGGAGTGATGAACCGCCTGGACCGGGTCATGCAGGGCCTGACCAGCATCGAACTCGTCACGGCCGTCATCGCCCGTATCGAGACGCCTCCCGACGGACCGTGGCGGCTGCTCATGAGCAACGCCGGCCACCTTCCGCCGCTGCTCGCCCAGCCCGACGGCCGCACTCTCCTGCTGGAGGAAGGGCACGCCCCCGTGCTGGGAGTCGACCCCGCGCTCAAGCGCGAGACCGCGGCGGTCACCCTGCCTCCCGGAGGCACCCTGCTCTTCTACACCGACGGCCTCATCGAACGCCCCGGCGAGGACATCGGCCGCGGCCTCACCCGGCTGCGCCAGCACGCGGCCGCGCTGGCCCGGGAACCGCTGACGGTCTTCCGCGACGAACTGCTCACCCGATTGAGCGACGACCAGCACGACGACATCGCCATCCTGGCCCTGCGCGTCCCCTGACCTCCGGAACGCGTTGGCACAGAGAAGCGAAAGGTCAGTTGCAGTCGTCGAAGTGTTCGCATACGACACTCCTCGATCAATGGGCGTCAGTCTTGAAGACCTTCACTCGAACTCCCGGGCCGCGCGCCTACGGTGCGATCACCGGTCGGCCCGGGCCGTCCGGACTCAGCCGACGATCAAGGGGAGGCACCGTGGCGAGTGTGGAAGTGTCGCTGAAGGAAATGATGACCGCGGTCGAGGGGGCGCTGGGCGCGGCGGTCGTCGACTACACCAGCGGAATGGCCCTGGGAACGCTGGGCGGAGGCAAGGATCTGGATCTGACCATCGCCGCGGCGGGGAACACGGACGTCATCCGCGCCAAGGTGCGCACCATGGAGCAGTTGGGCCTGAAAAGTCAGATCCAGGACGTGCTGATCACGCTCGGCGACCAGTACCACCTGATCCGCCTGGTCACCGGACGCAACGGCAACGGCCTGTTCCTCTATCTGGTCCTGGACAAGTCCCGTTCGAATCTGGCGATGGCCCGCCACCAGCTCAAGCGCGTCGAGGAACAGCTCGAGGTCTAGGTCTTTTCGCGCCCCGGGCCGACGTGCGCCCATGATGTGAAAACTTCTTCAAGTCACCACATCAGCATGATTCCAACTCGTGGTTGCACGCGGCCCGGGGCGAGAAGGATCTGCTCTGCACGGCACATTCCGCGTGGCGCCCTCCGGGGCGCCACCGCGTCTTTGGACCATCCCCGATGCGGCAGGGAGCAGGCACTCATGCAAGTCCCCCTCTACCAGGCCAAGGCGGAGTTCTTCCGCATGCTCGGGCACCCCGTGCGCATCCGGGTCCTGGAGCTGCTCCAGCACGGTCCCGTGCCCGTACGTGATCTGCTCGCCGACATCGAGATCGAGCCGTCCAGCCTCTCGCAGCAGCTGGCCGTGCTGCGGCGCTCCGGCATCGTCGTGTCCATCCGGGAGGGATCCACGGTCCGTTACGCCCTCGCCGGCGGCGATGTCGCCGAACTGCTGCGCGCGGCCCGCCGCATCCTCACCGAACTCCTGGCCGGCCAGAACGAACTGCTCGCCGAACTCCGGCAGACCGACGGCGCCGCGACCGTGGGCGCCCCGGGCGGACAGCAGAGGTAGCCGAGTCGCTCAACGGCGCCGAGTGGGCGGCTCCGGGCCGAACGCGGCGGTCTTCAGCGAACGCCGCATGGCCCGCACCATCGGGCGCTCCACGAACCGGTGCACGAGATAGGACAGCACGACCAGCGCGGCGACCGTGACCCCGACCAGGAGCAGGGGATCGACCCGGTCGCCGAAGTGGTGCGCGACGGTCATTCCGAGCGTGTCGTGCAGCAGGTACAGCGGGAAGGTCATCGTGCCCATGACGGTCAGCCCGCGCCAGCGAAGCCGGCGGGTCCAGCCGAGCGCGATGGCGGCGACCGCCAGGAAGAAGACCGTGACCGCCAGGACCAGCCAGCCGCGCCACGGCGACCAGGTCTCCCAGTTGTTGCGGCCACCGGTGGGCGCCAGCAGGAAGTGCAGCGCCAGCAGCCACGACATGGCGACGATGCCCCCCAGCAGAGGTGTCGGCCGGTACCGGTGCATGAGGTAGAAGGCCATGCCCGCGATGAAGTACGGGGCCGACGTCGGGTTCACCACGAGTGTGAGCAGCGGGATGTGGGCGGCGGGCGCGAGTACCGCGGCGACCGTCCACAAGCCGCAGAAGATCACCACGCGCTGGTAGGTGAGACCCTTCCACACCACGACCGCGAACGTGAGGTAGAAGCAGAGCTCCGGCCAGAGGGTCCAGTAGACCGGGTCCAGGTTGGACACGCCGAGCGGGGTCTGCAGCATCGTGAAGTTCGCCAGCAGGACTCGCGGGTGCGGGTGCCCGAAGGGCGTGTCGGCGAAGTAGATGACGCACGCCGACACCACGATCGCGATCCAGTACATCGGGTACAGGCGGGTGACGCGTGAGATGAAGAAGTCACGCGGGGTGCGCCCCCACGCGCTCATGCAGATGACGAAGCCGCTGATCAGGAAGAACAGGTCGACGCCGAGCCGCCCGAAGGCGAAGTAGCCGTGCAGCTCCGGGAAGACGCTCTGGTAGGGGCGCCCCCAGATGCCTTCCATCGCCCCCGGGGTCTGGCCGACGAAGTGGAAGAGCACCACCGACAGCGCCGCCAGGAAGCGCAGCCCGTCCAGTGCGGCGAGTCTGTCTCTTCCGGTGCCCTTCCCGGCGACGATCACCCGTGCCGCAGGGGGCGCCTGCGGCACCAGCACTTCCTCTGTGACCGCCCCCTCGTTCCGCGGTCGCGTGGCTGCACCGGCCGATGCCCTGCGATCCGTCTGGGTCATATCTCCCGTTCCAGAGTCGTCCTTTACCGAAAGGGCCCTGGAATCCGGATCACATGCCCGACGGGCGGATGGCGATTTCGCCGAGTTCGTACTCATTCCGCTGCGGGGCGAGTGCCGGCACCGCCCTGGCCCACAGAGGGGCCTACCCGATGTCCCCGATGAGATACGGGGCCGCCGGGGTGACACGGACCGCACACAGGAGCGACCCCTCCCCCGCCGGGGCGCCCCGGGCTTCCCGGTTACCCCCAGCCGAAGACCATCGGAACCCGCCGCGGTTTCCGCGTTCCTGCCCGTGGTGAGCGACCGGTGCCGGTGAATCGGCGGGGCTGTTCCCGGTCTCGACTACTCTGCGGGGCGTGATCAACTCGTACGCGGGACTTGATGATGCCGAGGTCGCCATCGCTGCGGCACGTGCGGGCGCGAACGTGGTGCGCACGTTGTACGGCCGGCCGCTCTCCCGCATCGACAAGGGTGCCGGGGACTTCGGCAACGCCGGTCGGTACCAGAGCGCGTAGAAGCCTGATTCCCTGTCCTTGAACGCGTCCTCGTCCTGGTGGTCGTACTCGCTGAGGTCTTCGCAGAACACCCGTAGATCATCGCCCTGATCCTCTGACACCCGGACCTGACCTGACAGGGCGGTCATCGTCCACATGCGTCGGTCTTCGAGCCTGAGCCACGACGGGGCCGCCCTGTGCTAGGCGGTGCCGTGACCGTCCAGGAAGCGGAGCAGCACCGAGGCCTCCTCGCGGAGTCGGGTGGCTCGGTCGGCGTGCGCGGGCGTGGTCAACTGCGCTGCGGCTTCGAGTCGTTCGGTGGCCTCGGCCCGCACGATGTCCGCCACGTCGTTCTCCGTCAGCTCACGCCGCAAGGCTTCGGTGGCGCCGGCACCGACCGGTGACTGCTCCAGGGCCAGGCCACGTGTCTCGGTCTCGCCCACGGGCACCGCCTCCGCGTTGTCAAAGGCGGCGAGTGTCGAGCGCAGGGCGCTCACCGCGGCCTTGTCGCGGGCGCGCATCGCTTCCGGGAGGGCTTGACGCATACGTACTCGTAGGGACATGCCGGGACCCTACGGGGCTGTTCCTGGTCCCACAACGCAATATCCCGTGCGAGTCGGCCGACTCGGCGTGCAGTCGCCAGTGCCCGCTTGATGAGGGCGTCGATGCTTCGGGCGGCCGACGGGCGGTCGACGTGGCGGCCTGGTCGCGGCAACTCCGCCAGCCGACCCGCCGCTTGTGCGACGGCAGCGAGGAGATCGGAGCGCAGCCGGTCGACGTCCGTGTCGGCTGTCAGGCCCCCGGCAGTCGCGTCGAGGCCGGGCACTCTCCCACGACAAGCCCTCGATCACCGGGGTCCTCAGCGCCTGAGAAATGCCTCCACCTCATCGCGGTGGGGCAGCGACGGCTGGGCGCCGGGGCGCGTGGTGCTGAGCGCCGCCGCGGCGCAGGCCCAGCGGACGGCCTGTTCCAGGGTGCGGCCCTCGGCCAGGGCCACGGCGAGCGCGCCGCAGAAGCAGTCACCGGCCGCCGTGGTGTCCATCGGCCGGACCGCGAAGGCCGGGATGTGCAGCCGCGCGGTGCCCTCCAGGAGCAGCACGCCGTCACCGCCGAGGGTGACGATGACCGCGCCCGGTCCGCTCAGTTTGCCCGCGGCGGCGGCGACCTCGTCGATCGTCTCCGGAACCTGGGTGCCGGTGAGGGCGGCCAGTTCGGTGCGGTTGGGGACCAGTACGTCGACGCGGCGGGGCGGGACGGCGCCCTCGACGGCGGGTGCGGGGTTGTGCACGACGATGCCCCCGGCCAGCTCGGCGGCCGCGTGGTTGGCCTCGTCGGGGACCTCCTGCTGGAGGACGGTGACCTTGGCCCGGTTCAGCACGTCGGCGGCGGCCCGGCAGTCGGCCGCGGTCAGGCGGGAGTTGGCGCCGGGGCTGACGATGATCGAGTTCTCGCCCGACGGGTTGACGGCGATCAGCGCGCGCCCGGTGGGCACTCCGGGGGTGCGGGACAGGTGCGCGGTGTCGACGCCCTCGGCGCGCACCGCGGCGGCCATCACGTCGGCCGCGTCGTCCTCGCCGACTCGGCCGATCAGGGCGACCTGTCCGCCGAGCCGGGCCGCGGCGACCGCCTGGTTGGCCCCCTTGCCGCCGGGGTGCTCGACGATGTCCCCGCCCAGCACGGTCTCCCCCGGCACCGGGTGCCGGGGAACGGGTGTGACGAGATCGAGGTTGAGGCTTCCGACGACTGCGATCACTGGTGTTCCTCTGGGGTTCTGCTGCCGGGGATGGTCGCGGCCGCGTTGGCGCGGGGAGCGCTGGAGGCGCGTACGACGAGTTCGGGTGAGAGGCGGACGGACCGGTACGCCTCGGCTCCCCCGCCGGCGAGGCGCTGGTCGAGGAGCCGGAGCGCCTCGGCCGCGACTTGGGCGGCCGGCTGGCGGACCGTGGTCAGGTTCGGTTCGGCGAGGCTCGCCATGGGGATGTCGTCGAAGCCGGTGACGGCGACCTCGCCGGGCACGTCGACGCCGAGCTGTCCGAGGCGTTGCACCGCTCCGACCGCGATGAGGTCGTTGGCGCAGACGACGGCGTCCGGGCGGGCCGGCCAGATCCGCTCGACCGCGGCACGCCCCCACTCCACGGAGAAGTCGCCGAGTTGGGTGCGGTCCGGTGCCGTCGGGTCCAGGGCGGCGACGCCCGCCGCGTAGGCCATGCGCCGTTCGACGGCGGTCGAGGCGGTCCCGGCGGCGCCGAGGAAGCAGAACCGGCGGCGCCCGGTGCGGGTCAGGTGCTCCAGGACCAGGGCCATGCCGGCGGCGTTGTCGACGGCCACCGAGTCGGCGATCCCGGGACCGCAGGAGCGGTCGAGCAGGACCAACGGGACACGGGCCGCGGCGAGTTCGACGGCCTCGCGGCTGTGTGTCTCGTCGACGGGGATGACCAGCAGCGCGTCCACCTGCCGGTCCAGCAGGGCGGTGATCCGGGCCGCCTCGGTCCGCGGGTCGTCGTCGCAGTCGGCGAGCAGCAGGCCGCGGCCCCCGGCGTGCAGGGCGTGCTCCACCTCACGTACGAGGGAGGGGAAGAAGGGGTTCGTGATCTGCGGCAGCACCAGGCCGATGGTGCCGGTGGAGCGGCTGCGCAGGGCGCGGGCGACCTGGTTGGGGCGGTAGCCGAGGCTTTCGGCCGCGGCCCGCACACGGCGTGCCGTCTCCGCTCCCACCGGGCGGGTGCCGGCCAGCACGCGGGACACCGTGGCGACGGAGCAGCCCGACGCGCGAGCCACGTCACGCAATGTCACCTCGGTCACCGTACTCCGCCCCCTTCTGTCGGGTCGGTTTCCTGGCCGGCACAGGAGCAACCAGCACCGACCGGCACCGACCAGCACCGATGCCGGAGAACGTTATCACCTGCCCCTTCCGTCGCAGGCCGCCACGGAGCAGGGGGAGGTGAAAGAAAGATGTAACCGCCATTGACACATCGGTGAGGAATGGGCGAATGTTCGGGAGAACGTTTTCCCTAACGTCTCCCGAGGCGCCGGACCATTCGGCGCCCTCCGGACGCGTCCGCCCCTGGGCGTCCCCGGAGATCGGTTTCACCAAAGGTAAGCGAGCAAAGGGGCTCTCCGTTGGCCAGAAAGATCATCCTCGACTGCGACCCGGGGCACGACGACGCCATCGCCATGCTTCTGGCGCACGGCAACCCCGAGATCGAGCTCGTGGCCGTCACGACCGTGGTCGGGAACCAGACGCTGGAGAAGGTGACCCGCAACGCCCTGTCCGTGGCCCGCATCGCCGGGATCACCGGGGTGCCCTTCGCCGCGGGTTGCCCCCGGCCTCTGGTGCGCGCCATCGAGACGGCGCCGGACATCCACGGCGAGTCCGGGCTCGACGGACCCGTGCTGCCCGAGCCGACCCTGGAGCTGGACCGCCGCCACGCGGTCGACCTGATCATCGACACGGTCATGTCGCACGAGCCGGGCGAGATCACGATCGTGCCGACCGCCGGTCTGACCAACATCGCCATGGCGGTCCGCAAGGAGCCGCGCATCGCCTCGCGCGTCCGCGAGGTCGTCCTGATGGGCGGCGGCTACCACGAGGGCAACTGGAGCGCGGTCGCCGAGTTCAACATCAAGATCGACCCCGAGGCCGCGCACATCGTCTTCAACGAGAGCTGGCCGGTCACCATGGTCGGTCTCGACCTCACGCACCAGGCGCTCGCGACGCCCGCCGTCACCGAGAAGATCGCCGCGGTCGGCACCGCGCCCGCCAAGTTCGTCCTGGAACTGCTGGACTTCTTCGGCGCGATGTACGAGCAGGCCCAGGGATTCGAGTTCCCGCCCGTGCACGACCCCTGCGCGGTCGCCTACGTCATCGACCCGGAGGTCATGACGGTGCGCAAGGCCCCGGTGGACATCGAGCTCACCGGCACCCTGACCCTCGGCATGACCGTGGCCGACTTCCGGGCGCCGGCCCCGGACGACTGCCACACCCAGGTCGCGGTGAAGCTCGACCACGAGCGGTTCTGGAACCTGGTGGTGGACGCCCTCGAGCGGATCGGCGACGTCCAGGCATGACCGTTCCCAGCGTTTCCACAACCGACAGACCGCCCGCCTCGGGGCAGGGCTCCCCCGTCCGGATCGGTGTGCTGCTGACCGCGCTGCTCGCCGCGTGCGTGGCCTTCCAGCTCAACGCCAGCATGATCAGCCCGGCGCTGAAGAGCATGGAGGGCGCCCTCCACGCCACCTCCGCGGAGATCGGGCTCACCCAGACCGCGTTCTTCACCTCCGCGGCCCTGTTCTCGCTGTTCCTGCCGCGGCTGGGCGATGTCGTCGGCCGCCGCAAGGTCCTCACCGGCATGCTGGCCCTGATGGCCGTCGGATGTGTCGTCGCCGCGTTCGCACACAACGTCCCGGTCCTGTTCGCCGGGCGCGTCATCCAGGGCGTGAGCGGCCCGGTCGTCCCGCTGTGCCTGATCATGCTGCGGGAGGAGGTGACCGAGCCCAAGCGCTACGGCACCCTGCTCGGTGTGATCACCGCCTTCAACGGCGGGGTCGCCGGTGTCGACTCCCTCGCGGGCGGCTACCTCTCCGACCACCACGGGTTCCAGTCGGTCTTCTGGGCGATGGCCGTCGTGGCGGCGGTCGCCACGGGGATGGTCGCTCTGATGAGCCGCGAGTCCAAGGCGCCGGTCACCGCGCGCATGGACTGGCCCGGCGTCGTCCTCCTCGTGGTCTCGGTCGGCTCGCTGCTCATCGCGCTGAACGAGGCCGGCAAGCTCGCCGCGGCCAACTGGCCGCTGATCGCCCTGCTCGTCGTCGTCGCCGCGGGCGCCTTCGCGCTGTTCTGGCGCAACGAGGACCGCAGCGGGCATCCGCTGGTCGCCACGCGCCATCTGCGGCAGCGCTCCACATGGGCGCTCCTGCTGACGACGGTACTCACCATGACGGGTGTGTTCGCCGTCATGAACGGGCTGATCCCGGCGTTCGCCGAGGACGCGCAGGCCGGACTGGGCATGTCCGCGCAGCAGTCCGCGTGGTGGACCCTCACGCCGTACGCCCTGGCCGGACTGGCCATGGGCCCGATCGCGGGCCGGCTGGCCGCCACCTTCGGCTACGGCCGGATCCTGCGGATCGGCCTCATCGGGGCCGCGGCGACCGTCGTACTGATGATCCTCACGCTGCACGGCCATTCGCGCGCGCTGCTGCTGACGGCGTCCATCCTGGTGGGGATCACCTATGCCGGGATCGGGAACATCGTGCTCAACGGGCTCGGCATCGTGCTGTCCCCGCGTGAGAACCCCGGGTTCCTGCCCGGTCTGAACGCGGGTGCGTTCAACCTCGGCGCCGGTCTGAGCTTCGCGGTGCTGTACGCGGTCAAGACCGCGGCCGCGCCCGCGGACCCGTCGTCGACCGGCGACTACACGACCGCCATGATCACGGGTGCGGTCATCATGGCCGTCGCCGTCGTGACGTCGTTCCTCATCCCCAAACCGGCGGCTGCGGAAGCGCGTTGAGCACGCGGGCCCCGTCGGGAGTTCACTCCCGGCGGGGCCCGCGTCGACGTGTGCCGTTCGCCGTCCGGCAGCACCGCCGGACCGCCGGACCGCCGGGGAAGCGTCAAGCCGGTCCGGAACCGTGGGCGAGCGTCAGTGCGGAGTCCGCGTGCAGTGTGACGCGCACCGCGGTGAAGGTGGTGGCGTCCACCGGAGACTCGCCGGTACCGGGATTGCGGGCATAGCGCGGATGAGCGCCCGCGCTGACCTGCCAGCGTATGCGGTGACCGGCGGCGAAGCGGTGGGCGGTGGCGCTCATGGACACGGTGACCCGCGCGGGCGCCTGCCCGGCCGTCCTCGTCCGGCCCAGCCCGTCGCAGACGTTGACCGAGCGGCCCTGTGGGTCCACGTCGCACAGGCGGGTGAAGACGTCGGCGTGGCCGGTGTCCGTGGAGATGCCCAGCCGGGCCGAGACCGGGCCGAGGACGTCCACGGGTTCGGTCAGCGGCGGGCCGGTGAAGGTCAGGACGTCGTCCCGGGCTTCCAGGCCGCTGTTGTCGCGAGGACCGGCACCGCGGGAAAGCAGCGGGCCGCCGAGGGACGGGGTGGGATCGGCCGGGTCGTAGCGGAACGACGCCAGTGGACCGGAGTCCGTGGGGGCCTGCCGGGTGAGATGCCCGTCCGGGGTGGGGAACCACGTGGTGGTGGCCGGGTCCGCCGGCCAGTCGTCGAGGTCGCGCCAGGCGTCCTCGCCACCGATGTGCACGCGCACCGCGGTGGGGCGCAGGCCGGAGGAGTCGCCGCACAGGTGGGCGCGCAGCCAGGCGAGGCTCTCGGCGAACATCTCGGGCCACCCCTGCTGCAGTGCGGAGGTGTGGGTCCACGGGCCGACGAGCAGGGCGGTCCGGCAGCCGGACCGGCGCAGTCGCTCGTACTGTGCGAAGGTCTGGTCGACCAGTGCGTCGTGCCATCCGGTGATCAGGCTGGTCGGCACGTTCAGCCGGTCCGCCGCCGCTGACGGTGACGCGCCGCGCCAGTACGCGTCGTCGGCGTCCGGGTGCGTCATCACGTCGTCCAGCCAGGGCACTTCGCCCCCGAGGGCGGACGCGTACGCCCCGCGCAGCGGCTGCGCGAAGGTGACGTCACGCAGGCGGCGCTGGAGACGCAGCGTCGCCCTCAGAAACGGTGCCATCCCCTGGTGCTGATAGGTCATGCCCGCGCCGACGGCGAGGACGTTCTCCAGGCGAAGTGTGCCGTCCGCGTGGAAGAGGGCGTGGGGATCGTGCAGGCCCACCTGCACCACCATCGCCTTCAGCTCCGGTGGCGGCTCCAGGGCGAGAGCCCACTGCACGTAGCCGAGGTAACTGGGGCCCACGGTCCCCAGCGTTCCGTTGAACCAGGGCTGCTCGCGGAGCCAGGACACCGTGGCCCGGCCGTCCTCCGCCTCGTTGCGCCACAGATGGAACGCACCGCCTGAACCGCCGGTGCCGCGACAGCTCTGCAGGACGACGTGAAAGCCCTGTTCGGCGAAGAGCATGCCGTACATGGGGGACCAGGGCAGGCCCCTGCCGTAGGGCGAGCGCACCAGGAGGGTGGGGAAGTCGCCCTGTGCGCGCGGGAAGTAGTGGTCGGTGATCAACGGGCTGCCGTCCGCGGCCGGAACCACCAGCCCCGGCTCCCATCCGGCGTCGTGCCGTGTGCGCGGGAGCCCGCGCCAGGTCGCCCTCATCAGCCGTGAGACGAGGGGCGCCTTGCCGGAAGGCGGTGCCCAGGTGTGCGCCGGCGCAGGGCCGTGTGTGCGTGCTGTCATCGTTGCCCTCCTCGTTTTCCGTACAGCGTACGAGAATGTTTCCGTACAGCGTACGCGAATGGAGGATGCTTGGATGACACCCGCGAGGGCGGTGTCGCGTACGAGGAAAGGAGCACGAAGTCCGTGTCCCGAGACGGAGAGACCGGCGCCACGGGCGTCGACCCCGAACAGCTGTGGCTGGGTCACCTCCAGCCCCGCAGGGGCCGCAGACCCGCCTACAGCCGTGAGGCGATCACGGCGGCAGCCGTCGAACTGGCGGACGCGGAAGGGCTCGAAGCGGTCACCATGCGCCGGGTCGCCGCACGGGTCGGAGCCGGTGTCATGTCGCTCTACAGCTACGCCCCCGACAAGGAGACGCTGCTGGAGCTGATGGTCGACCACGTCAGCGGCGAACTGCCGACCACGGTCGCGCCCACGGGCGACTGGCGCGCCGACATCAAGGCCGTCGCCCACCTCCAGCGCGCCCTGATGCTGCGGCATCCCTGGCTGCCCGCCGCCCTGTCCACCCGCCGCACTCCCGGCCCCCATACGCTGGCCTTCATGGAACGCGCGCTCGCCGCCCTGCGGCCCACCGGGCTGGACGGTGCGGCGAGGCTGGAGGTGTTCGCTCAGCTCACCGCGTTCGTGGTCGGTCACGTCGCCCACGAGATCGCCCAGGCCTCGGCCTCGCAGGCGCCCGGTCGAGCCGCGGCCGAAGCCCGTTACCTCGCCGCCGTCGCCGCGGACGGCCACCACCCGGAACTCGCCGCGGCCCTCTCCGCCCCCGGCCGCCCCCTCACCCCTGAAGCGACGTTCACCCGCTTCCTCAACCGCCTGATCGACGGCCTCGGAACCGACTGACCCAGCCACGCGGAAAGCCCCGTGCGGGGGGGGGGGCGGCGGCGCGCCCCCCCCCCCCGGGGGGGGGGCCGGGGGGGGGGGGGGCGGGGCCGCCGTGGGGCCCCCGCCGGGGCAACACCCCCC
>NZ_JBIVTV010000008.1:263125-288609 GCF_044756885.1 Streptomyces sp. NPDC091412
ACCCCCCCTTCCCCGCGGACCCCCCGCCCCACCCCCCCCCGCCCCCCCCCCCCCCGCCCCCGCCCCCCCCCCCCCGCCCCCCCCCGGGGGGGGGGGGGGCGGGGGGCCCCCCCCCCCCCCCACGGGGAGGCGTAAAGGTGGGGGTGGGGCCGGTCAGCAGTTCTGCCACAGGCGGGTCATCACCCGGACGCCGAAGCGGAGGCCTTCGAGGGGGACTCGTTCGTCCACTCCGTGGAAGAGGCGGCCGTAGTCCAGGTCGTGGGGCAGTTTCAGGCCCTTGAAGCCGAAGCAGCGGACGCCGAGCTTCGTGAAGGCCTTCGCGTCGGTGCCACCCGGGTTGCAGTACGGCACCGGATGCCCGTCGGGGTCCTCGGCGCGCACCGCCGCGCACATCGCGTCGACGAGGGGACCGTCGAAGGAGGTCTCCATGGCGATGTCGTGGTTGACCCACTGCCGGGCGACCGACGGCAGGAGCAACGCGTCGATGGTGTCGACGAGTTCCTGCTCGTGGCCGGGCAGGAAGCGGCCGTCGACGCGGGCGGTGGCCCGGCCCGGGATCACGTTGGTCTGGTAACCGGCCGAGAACATGGTGGGGTTGGCGGAGTTGCGCAGCACCACCTGCATGAAGTCGGCGACCGGGCCGAGCTTGGCGAGCTCCTTGTCGAGGTCCTCGGCGTCGAAGTCGATGTCGACGCCCTGGAGCCGGGCGGCCTCGGCGAGCAGCGCGCGCACCGGTTCGATCAGGCGGATCGGGAAGGTGTGGCGGCCGATGCGGGTGAGCGACTCGGCGAGGTCGGTGACCGCGTTCTCGTCGTTGGGCGAGGAGCCGTGGCCCGCGCGGCCGGTGGCCGTCAGTTCCATCCAGGCCATACCGCGCTGGGCGTTCTCGATCGGGTACAGCCGCCGGGTGTCGTCGAGCGCGTAGCTGAACCCGCCGCCCTCGCCGATCGCCTCGGTGACTCCGGCGAACAGCTCGGGCCGGTGCTCGACCAGCCAGTGCGCCCCGTACCGGCCGCCCGCCTCCTCGTCGGCGAGGAAGGCCAGGACGATGTCGCGGGACGGCCGGGTGCCGGTGCGGGCGAAGTGCCGGGCGGTGGCCAGCATGACCGCCACCGTGTCCTTCATGTCGATGGCGCCGCGGCCCCACAGGTAGCCGTCGCGGATCTCGCCGGAGAACGGCGGCACCTGCCACTCGTCCGGGTCGGCCGGTACGACGTCCAGGTGGCCGTGGACGAGCAGGGCCCCGCGCTCCGGATCGCCGCCGGGGATACGGGCGACGACGTTGGCACGGCCGGGCGCGCTCTCCACCAGCTCCGCGGTGATGCCGGCCTCGGCCAGGAGCTCGACGACGCGGTCCGCGCAGGCTCGCTCGTCGCTGGTGGGGTTGGAGGTGTCGAAACGGATCAGCTCCGCGCACAGTTCGACGACCTCACGCTGTGCCTCCTCGGAGGCGGTGACGAGTGACGGGGTGGTGGTCATGACGCTCCTACGGGGGCCTTGCCGGTGGCGGCCGGGGACGGCCCGGTGCCGTCGGCGGACTCGTCGTCGAGGGTGGTGGTGCCGTACGTCCTGACCCACCCGGCGAGCCCGAGCACGCAGTAGAGAACGAAGGCGGTCAGCAGGGAGTTGAGAGCGGGGATACCGCCGTCGTAGAACTTGCCGACGCAGAACGCCACGGCCCAGATGACCAGGGACATCGGCACCCAGACCGGTGAGGTGGCGGGCAGGGTCTGCGTCTCGCGGGTGGCGTCGAGCGGTCCGCGCATGCGGCGCACCACCCAGTACTCGGCGACGATGATGCCGCCGACCGGCGGGATGGCCACGCCGAGCACCGTCAGGAAGTCGGTGAAGTGGGTCATGATGCCGACCGCGGACAGGAGGGTGCCGGCGAGGCCGAGGACGATGGTGACCGCGCCGCGGCTCAGACGCTTGCGGAAGACGACCTGGAAGAAGTTCACGACGCCCAGCGAGGAGCCGTACAGGTTCCAGTCGTTGATCTTCGCCGTGGACATCAGGACGACCAGCACACCGAAGACGCCGGAGGTGGAGAGCACGATCTGGGAGACCTGGTTGCTGCCCACCATGTGGCCGAGGAGGACACCGGTCATGCCGACGATGTACTCGGACAGGATCATGGAGGAGGCGCTCTGCACGAAGACGTGCGCGCCCTTCTTGTTGTAGCGGGTCATCTCGGGCGCGACGATCGCGCCGGTCATGAAGCCGCCCGCGATGGCGGTCGCGGCGACCGACAGCGGGACCGCCGGGCCGGGGGCCGGCGAGTGGATCAGGTCCGAGATCGAGTGCTTGGTCAGGGCGTCGGTGACGGACCAGGCGACCATCGCGAAGAACATCGGGGTGACGATCTTCGCGAAGACCGCCATGTACCGGAAGCCGAAGACCACCAG
Organism: Streptomyces sp. NPDC091412; assembly: GCF_044756885.1. Classification (NCBI taxonomy): domain Bacteria; kingdom Bacillati; phylum Actinomycetota; class Actinomycetes; order Kitasatosporales; family Streptomycetaceae; genus Streptomyces; species Streptomyces sp. NPDC091412. The sequence continues at coordinate 265,531 of NZ_JBIVTV010000008.1, forward strand.
GACGGTGATCGCCAGTCCCGCGACGACGCACCACAGCCACGAGGGGCCGCCGACCAGCGCGGAGACGCTGTTGCCGAAGATCGTGTTCTGCACTCCGAACCAGCCGACGAGGCTGATGGCGATGACGAGGCTGACCAGCGCGGAGCCGTTGCGGCCGAAGCCGACCCAGCGGGTCAGCAGCGGGGTCGCGAGGCCCTCGCGCATCCCGGCCAGGCCGATCGCGAAGATCACGACTTCCAGGATCACCGCACCGAGGGTGAAGGCGAGGAGCGCGTTGCCGAAGGACATGCCGACGCCGATCGTGGCGCCGAGCGTGAACTGCGAGATCGATCCGGACTGGGCGAGCCACTGGAGCAGCATCGTCCAGAAACCGAGCCGCTCGTCGCGCGGGACGCGGGCGAGTGCGTAGTCGTCGCTGCCCAGCGCTCTGTGGCCCGCGGTGTCCGGGGCGGTGGCGGTGTTCTTGTGAGCGGCCATGATCACGACTCCCTGGGTGCGCGGCCGAGGGTCTGCAGGTGCGCCAGCGAGCCGTAACGGGATACGAGCTGGTCGAACTCCACGTCGTCGTGGAAGTCCAGGCGTCCGCCGCCGTAGGCCTTCGCGGTCTCGACGGCGAACCGGGCGGCGGCCGCGATGTCGGTCTCGTGGCTCGCGCCCGTCTGACAGCCGGGCACCGCCGCGGCCGAGGTGACCGCGAGGCCGACGACCGGGGCGGCCGTCGCCGTGGCCGGCTGGAGGATCGAATTGATGTGGTGTACACCGTTACCGTACGGGGTGATGTCCTGCGTGGTCACCGGGTACGTGACCAACGGCTCACCGGTGACCACGGCCAGCAGCTCCCCCAGCTGCTCGGCGACCTTGAGCACCCAGCCCTCCTTGACGGTGGGCGACAGGGCCAGGCCCTTGTGGTTGATGATCCGGTTGCCCTTGGTGGTGTCGATGGAGAGCACCGCCTCCATCTCGTCCGTGACCTCGTGCCGGTTCATGGTGGCGATGTCGACCGGCGAGTCCATGAACGGCACCGGGTCGTGCGGTGCGGTCGGGGCGTTCGGGCAGATGTGGGTGGCCACGATCACGTCGCCGTCGAGCACGTCACCGCGGCGGCGCATGTCCAGCAGCTTGGCGGCGGTGGCGATCGCGGCGATCGCGCCGTCCGCGTCGGAGACCAGGCCGGTGATCTGCGGACGGGCACCCACACCGCCGAGCCGTCCGACCACGCCGAGGGTGCGCGAGGTGCCACCGCGGCTGCGGCCGGTGCGGCCGGCCACGCGCACGAGGACGAAGTCCGTGGAGCCCCGCTCACCGGTGACGGTGGTGACCTGGGCGCCGGAGCCGGCGGGGCCCGCCACGGAGTCGAGGTAGGCGGCGACTCGCTTGCCGTCGGCATCGGGATCGTCCAGCAGATCCACGATGTCCAGGACGTACTTCAACATGGGCAGCTTCTCCTGATCCGCACCTGAGGCGGTGCTGACAGAAGATTCAGGATCCGTTAACCTTCTTCGCAACTGTTTCCCGTTATCTGCAATTCAGGTCTGAATGGCGAGATGGGCGGACGGATGGACGTCATTCGGAGAGGAGTTGCCGTGCCTGACATCCCCGTCGACCGGAAGACCCCGGCCGGGGCACTGCAGACGGTCGACCGCGCCCTGCTGGTGCTGCTCGCGTTCGAGCGCACCCGGCCCGACTGGGGGGTGACGGAGGTCGCCACCGAGTTCGGCTGGGACACCTCGGTCGCACAGCGGCTGCTGTCCACGCTGGCCGGGCGCGGCTTCCTGGTGTCCGATCCGGCGACCCGCCGCTACCGGATCGGTCCCGCCGCCCTGCGGCTGGGCCGCCTCTGGGAGCGCTCCGGCTCGCTGGAACTGCTCGCGGAACCGGTCCTTCACGAACTGCGCGCGGCGACCGGGGACACGGTCCTGTTCTGCCTGCCCGACAGCTTCCACATGCGGTGCGTGGCGGCGGTCGAGGGCGAGGAGGGGCCGCTGCGGTACTACCCTCTCGTCGGCGAGCTGTACCCGGCGCACGCGGGGGCGACCAGCAAGTCGTACTACGCGTTCCTGCCCGACGAGCAGCGCCACCGGCTCTTCCGCGGCCGCCCCATGGCCCGTTTCACCGAGCGCACGGTCACCGACCCCGACCAGCTGGAACGCGAGTTCCGCCAGGTCAGGGCGCAGGGCTACGCCTGGACGGTCGGCGAGTACGACGCCGGCATCGGCACCGTCGCCGTGCCGGTCTTCCTCGGTGCCGAGCCCTACGGCAGCCTCAGCCTGGGGGCCGCCAGGGAACGTTTCCCGGACGGCCCCGAGGACCGGCTCGACGCGCTGCGCAAGGCGGCCCGCCTGCTGGAGCAGCGGCTGACGCACCCGCCCCAGCACCACCGCCGCCCGCGCACCCGCACCCGCACCCGCACGACCTGACGCAACGAACCCATGGTGAGGAACACCCCTTGAACCTGCTTCTTCTGTCCAACTCGACCCAGCACGGCCGCGGTTACCTGGAACACGCCCTCGACACCGTGACCGCGTTCCTGCCGGCCCGGGCACGGCTCGCGTTCGTGCCGTACGCGCTCGCCGACCACGACGCCTACACGGCCAAGGTGCGCGACGCGCTCGCCGGGGCCGGCATCGACGTGCACGGGGTGCACGAGGACGGTGACCCGGTCGGCCGGCTCGCCGAGGCGGACGCCGTGTTCGTCGGCGGCGGCAACTCCTTCCGGCTGCTGACCGCCCTGTACCGGACGGGCCTGCGGGACGCGCTGATCAAGGCGGTCGGGGACGGGCTGCCCTACATGGGCGCCAGCGCGGGCACCAACATGGCCGCTCCCACGCTGCGCACCACCAACGACATGCCGATCGTCCAGCCCCCGTCCTTCGAGACGCTGGGACTGGTCCCGTTCCAGATCAACCCGCACTACCTGGACCCCGACCCGCGCTCCACGCACAAGGGTGAGACCCGCGAGGAGCGCCTGACGGAGTTCCTCGAGGAGAACGACGTACCGGTGCTCGGCCTGCGCGAGGGCTCCTGGCTGCGCGTGGTGGGAACCCGTGCCACGATCGGCGGCGAGAACGACGCGCGCCTCTTCCGCCGCGGCACGGCACCGCGCGAGCTGCCGGTCGGCTCGGACGTGTCCGAACTGCTCGCCGTCACACCGGAGTACGACACACCGGCACGGTAGGCCCGGGCGCAAGCCCCCGGGACGACCGGGGAGGCCGGGACGGCGCACGGGCCCGGGGCGTCGGGGAGTCGGAGGGCCAGCGGCCCGCGCTGAGCATCGTGGCAGGGGTCCGGGCAGGCCGGACGCCCGGGACGGCCGAGGGGCCGCACCGGATCGCGCGTTTGGGGTGCGGGTCGGCCGGAAACTGCCGGGGCCCGCGCTTGGCGGCGCGACGGCGGCACGGGCCGGGCCCGAACGGCCGGCACAGCCGAGAACCCACCCTCGACCGCGCCTTGCGGGCTCGGGTCGGCCAAAAACCACCAGGGCCGGAAGCCGCACAGGCCAAAGCCCGGCGCAGCCGGGGCCCGCGCCACACGACGCGACGGCGGCTCGGCCCACCGCGACGACCAGACCTCCCGGAAGAGCCGGTGGCCCGCGCCGGCGGCGCCCCGATCGGCCAGGACAGGCGGGGTCCCACACAGGAACCGTGCGTTGCGGGCTCGCGTCGGCCGGAAACGGCCGGGGCGCGCGGCCAGGACAGCCGAGGGTCCGCGCCGGACCGGGCGTTGAGGGTTCGAGGTGGCCGGACGGCCGGAACGACCGCGGGCCCGGCACGGGCGGAGCTTGCGCCGGGCGGCGCAGCGGCGGTTCGGGGCGGCCGGAAACGACCGCCGGGGCCCGGCGCGGTCGGGGGCCCGCGCCGGGCGGTGTGGCGGTGGTTCAGGCCGGCAGTCGCGGCACGCTGTCGAGCAGGCGGCGGGTGTACGGGTGCTGGGGCCGGCCCAGGACCTGGGCGGTGTCGCCCTGTTCGACCACCCGGCCGCGTTCCAGGACGGCGGTCCGCTCGCACAGGGAGGCGACGACCGACAGGTCGTGGGAGACCATCACGAGCGTCAGCCCCTGCTCCTGCTTGAGTTCGGCCAGCAGGTCGACGACCTTCACCCGGGTGGTCACGTCGAGCGCGCTCACGGGCTCGTCGGCCAGCAGGACCCGCGGGGTGCAGACGGTGGCGCGGGCGATGGCGATGCGCTGCCGCTGGCCGCCGGAGAACTCGTGCGGATAGCGGTCCGCCGCGTCGGCCGGCAGGCCGACCCGTTCCAGGGCCGCGGCCACCTTCGGCCGGGCCGTGGCGCGGCTGTCGATGCCGAGGGAGAGCAGCGGCTCGGCCACGGTGGCGCCGACGCGACGGCGCGGGTCGAGCGAGGAGTAGGGGTCCTGGAAGACGCACTGGACGCCGCGCCGGAAACGGCGCATCTGTTCCCGGTCCCGCGGGGACAGTTCGGCGCCGTCGAAGCGGACCTGGCCGGCCGTGGGGCGGGCGAGGCCCAGCAGCAGTCGCAGCAACGTGGTCTTGCCGGCTCCGGACTCCCCGACGAGCGCGAGACTGTGTCCGGCCTCGACCTCGAAGGAGACGTCCTCGACCACGTTGCCCGTGCTGCCCCGGTAGCGCAGCGCGACGCCGGACAGTTCGAGTACGGGGGTCATCGCGCGCTCCTCAGGTCCAGGGCGGATTCCAGGCGCCGGGCGCTGGCGACGAGGGCCTTGGTGTACTCCTCGCGGGGCGCGCCGACGATGGCCCCGACCGGTCCCTCCTCCACGGCCCGCCCGTCCTTGAGCACCAGGGCGCGGTCGGTCACCTTGGCGACCACGGCGAGGTCGTGGCTGACGAACAGCACCGCCATGTCCCGTTCCCTGACCAGCGTGTCGACGAGTTCCAGCATCTCCGCCTGCACGGACACGTCCAGCGCGGTGGTCGGCTCGTCCGCGATGAGCAGTTTCGGTTCGCAGGCCAGGGCCATGGCGAGGGCCACGCGCTGGCGCTGCCCGCCGGAGATCTCGTGCGGGAACGCGCGGGCGATGCGCTCGGGGTCGGGCAGCCGGACCTGTGCGAGCGTGTCCGCCACGGCACGCTGAAGGTCCTTGCCCTTCAGGCCGGTGCGCCTGCGGAGGGGTTCGGCGATCTGGCGGCCCACGCGCATCAGCGGGTCGAGCGCGGTGAGCGGCTCCTGGAAGACGACGGCCGCGTCCCGGCCGCGCAGGGAGGTGAGCCGCTTCTCGGGGGCGCCGACGACCTGGGTGCCGGCGAGTTCGACGCTGCCGGTGGCGGTCATGCCGTCGGGCAGCAGACCGAGCACGGCCAGCGTGGTCAGGGACTTGCCGGAGCCGGACTCGCCGATGAGGCCGAGGCGCTCGCCGCCGGCCACGGTGAAGGACAGGTCGTCGACCAGGGTGCGGCCGTCACCGGTGCGGACGGTCAGCCCGCGTACGTCGAGGAGGTTCACGCGCGCCTCCGGCGGCTGGCCGGGTCGAGGGTGTCGCGCAGGCCGTCGGCGATGAGGTTGACGCCGATGACGAGCAGGACGAGCAGGATTCCGGGGGCGAGCGCGCCCGCCGGGGCGGTGGTGAAGGTGGCCTGGGCCTCCTGGAGCATCCGGCCCCACGAGGCGTTCGGCGGGGGTGCGCCGAGCCCGAGGTAGGACAGTCCGGCCTCGGCCAGTACGGCGAGACCGAACTGGAGGGCGAGGTTGACCACGAGGGTGGGCCAGATGTTGGGCAGCACATGGCCGACGACGGTCCTGGGCCAGGATGTGCCGGAGGTGCGGGCCGCGGTGATGTAGTCCTGCGCCAGCACGCGTTTGACGAGGATGCGCACCAGCCGGGCGACGACCGCGCTCTGCGCCAGGCCGATGGCGAGGACGGCCGAGCCGAGGGTCGCCGAGCGGGCGGCGACGATGAGCATCGCGAGCAGCAGCGTCGGGAAGGCGATGAGGATGTCGAGGAACGCCGAGAGCGTGTCGTCGAGCCAGCCCTGCGCGAACGCGGCGAGCACACCGAGGGTGACGCCGATCGCGGCGGCGACGAGGACCGAGCCCAGACCCGCCTCGACGGCGATCCGCGAGCCGGTCATCACCTGGGTGAACAGGTCGCGCCCGAGCTTGTCGGTGCCCAGCAGGTGTCCGTTCCCGGGGCCGGCCAGCCGCCCGCCGGAGGTGTCGTCGGCGGGGTAGGGCAGCCAGAACAGGGAGACCAGGGCGAGCAGTGCGATGAGCCCGGCCAGGACGCAGCCGACGACGAGCGTGGCGGAGCGCCGGGACCGGCGTCGGCTCGGTGACCTCTCCTCCGGCCGGACGGTGGGCAGCGTGTCTGCCTGGGTCATCGGGCACCTCCGGAGAGCCGGCCGCGCAGGCGCGGGTCGATGATCCGCTGGACGAGGTCGGCGACGAAGCCGATGAGCAGCACGGCGAGGGTGGAGACGAACAGCACGCCCTGGATGACGGGGTAGTCGTGCTGGGCGATGGCGGTGGCGAGCAGGGAGCCGAGGCCGGGGAGCGCGTACACCGATTCCACGACGACCGCGCCGAGCAGGGTCGAGGCGAGTTCGATGCCGAGGATGGAGATGACCGGTACGGAGGCGTTGCGCAGGCCGTGCCGCCACATCGCCCCGCCGAAGGACGAGCCCAGGGCGCGGGCGGTGCGCAGGTAGTCGCTGCCGAGGACGTCGAGGGTGGCGGAGCGGACGTAGCGGATCAGGGACGCGCTCATCACCAGGGCGATGGTGGCGACCGGCAGGACGAGGGAGCGGATCGCCTCGGCGGGCTCGGACCAGCCGTCCGGCGGGAAGCCGCCGGACGGGAGCCAGCCCGCGTTCAGCGCGAACACGGCGATGAGGATCATGCCGAGCCAGAACACCGGGATGGCGATGCCCAGTTGGGACACACCGCTGAGCAGTGCGCCGTACCAGGTGTGCCGCTTGTGCGCCGCGACGAACCCGGCGGGCACGGCGAGGACGACGGCGAGGACGAACGCGGCCAGGGTCAGCGGCACGGTGACGCTCAGCCGGGAGGCGACCTCGGGTCCGACCGGCAGCGAGCTGACGAAGGAGGTGCCGAGGTCGCCGCTCGCCAACTGCCCGAGCCAGTGGACGAACTGCTCGGGCAGCGGCCTGTCGGACCCGATGGAGTGCCGAGCCGCGGCGATCTGCTCCGGGCTCGCACCCACCGCGGTGAGTGCGTTGGCGGGGTCGCCGGGCAGCATCCGCAGCAGGACGAACAGCACCACGCTCGCCAGAGCCAGCGACACCAGGAGGAAGGCGAAGCGGCGCAGGAGATAACGGGCCATCAGCCCTTCTTCTTGATGTCGTAGGCGTAGAACTGCGAGTTGAGGCCGTTGAGCGGGTAGCCGGACAGCTTGCTGCTCGCGACGACGATCTGCGGGTACAGGTACAGCCAGTCGCTGGCCGCGTCCTCGGCGGTCTTGCGGTTGACCTTCTTCAGCAGCTCGGTCTGCTGGGCCGTGGTGGAGGCCTCTTCGGCCTGGTCCACCCACTGGGTGACCTGCTTGTTGTCGTAGCCCCAGTAGAAGTCGGGGTTGCCGTACCAGACGAGGTCGCGGTCGTTGACGTGCTCCTGGAGCGTGGCCGAGAAGTCGTGGTTCTTGTAGACCTTCGTGTACCACTCGTCCGGCGTGATCGTGTTGATCTTGACGGTGACGCCGACCTTGGCGAGTTCGGACTTGATGAAGGTCGCGGCGGTGGGGTGCGGGTCGTAGTTCGGCGTGTCGAGGGTGAAGCTGAAGCCCTTGGCGTACCCGGCCTCGGCGAGCAGCTTCTTGGCGCGTGCCGGGTCGTAGGCGTTGACCTTGGTGAGGTCCTCGTACCAGGGGTCGGTGGGCGGCACCATCGAGCCGATGAGCTTGCCGTAGCCGCCCCAGACCGACTCCAGCAGCTTCTTGTCGTCGATGGCGGAGGACACGGCCTGGCGCACCTTGACGTCGGTGAAGGGCTTGGCCTTGTCGTTGAAGGCGAGCAGCAGCTTGGTGGTGGAGTCGCCGTCGTTGACCTTGTAGTTCTGGTTGCTCTTGAACTGGTCGAGGGCGTCCGGCGACTGCTCGCTGGTGACCACGTCGACGGCGTTGGTCAGCAGCGCGTTGTTGAGGGCGGTCGCGTCCTTGTAGTAGTGGAAGACGGCCGTCTTGTTCGCCGCGGCCTTGCCCCAGTAGCCGGCGAACCGGTCCAGGCTCAGGGCGGAGCCGCGGGTCCACTTGCCGAGCTGGTAGGGGCCGGTGCCGTCCTCGGTCGTCTTCAGGTTCTTCGCCTGGGAGTTGATGATCCAGACGTAGGAGAGGTTGTAGACGAAGGAGATCGACTTCTTGGACAGCGTGACCTTGACGGTCTTCGCGTCCGGGGTGGCGATGTCCTTGATGACCTGAAGGTTGCTCTTGCGGGCGGACTGGGAGTCGTCCGCGATGACCTTCTCCAGGCTGTACTTGACGTCTTCGCTGGTGAGGGCCTTGCCGCTGTGGAACTTCACGCCGTCGCGCAAGGTGAAGGTGTAGGTGAGTCCGTCACCGCTCACCTTGTAGTCCGTGGCGAGCAGCTTCTCGACCTTGCCGTCGTCGGTGAGCTTGAACAGCCCTTCGTAGACGTTGCCGTTGAGGGCCTCGGTGACGCCCTGGCCGCCGCCCGCGGTGTTGTCGAGGTTCTGCGGCTCGTAGAGGGAGCCGATGTTGACGGTGGCGTCCTTGTTCCAGGCGCCGCCCGAGGCGCTGCCGCCCGAGCCGGAGCCGCCGCAGGCGGTCAGGGTCACGGCGAGGGTGGCAGCGGTGGCGGTGGCGTACAGGGACGTCTTCTTGATGCTCATGGCTGTGGGCGCTTTCGTGCTGGAAGTGCGGGAGGCTACGGGGTGATCAGTGCTGTGCGGGGAAGCCGCCGCGGAAGACGGGGAGCTTCTCACCGGCCTGAATGGGCAGGTGGAAACGGTTCTGCCGCGGCGGCATCGGACAGTTGTACTGATCGGAGAATCCGCAGGGCGGCACGAAGGCGCGGTTGAAGTCGAGCAGGACCCGGTCGTCGTCCTCGGTGCGCCGCACGAAGAGGAAGCGGCCGGCGCCGTAGGTGGTGTCCCCGTTGGTGGGGTCACCGAAGACGAGCAGCAGAGTGCCGTCGTCGTCGAAGGCACTGAGGGTGTAGTCGCGGCCGTCGACGGTGAGCGTGATGTCGCCCGGGACGACGAGGTCGCGGGTGCCGCCGTTGTCCCGGATGTGCTCGAAGGCCACACGCCGGGCGCCGGGTACGGGCGTGTAGGTCGCCTCGAGCACCCAGGCCGGGTCGTAGGGGAACACGTCGACCCGGTCGAAGTGGCGGACGGCGGGCGAGTCGGCGTCCCAGAACCGCAGGCCGTGCTCGGGCTCGCCGGTGACGAGGTCGGTGCGCCGGAGCGTGGTGACGGTCACCGTGCGCGGCTGCCCCGCGCGCGCGGCCTCGGCGTCCGGGCGCTCACCGGCCGGCAGCCAGCGGGTCTCGACGAGGGCGAGGTTGCCCGTCGGCGAGGTGAGGGCGCGATGGCGCTCGGACCGCCATGCGTCCCACTCCCCCGCGGGGTCGGCTGTGGGCTGGTCGGTGATGGGGTGGGACATGTCAGGACTCATTCGCGCAGCGTTCGTGGGCATCACGCCGCAGATGTCACGCCGCGTGAATTGATGGCCAAAGCGTCACCTTTATCTTCTATAAGGCTCTCTAATGTCAAATGAGATCCACAGCTCGGACAGCGGCCCGGGGCGACAGGCCGGGCATGGCCTGTCGCCCCGCCGGCCTGCCGTCCGGATCTCGGCGTCAGTGACGCAGCAGGAGCGTGACACCGGCCACAACGGCACCGAGCACGATCGCGGCGACACCGTGGGCGACGCGGTGCGAGCGCAGCCCGGGCAGCAGTCGGTCCACGGCGATCCGGCCGGGGCCGGTCAGGGCGAGAGCCACCGCGGACAGGGCGATGAGGAGTTCATACTCGACGCCCTGCGGGGCGAAGAAGCCGCCACCCCACTTGACGGAGATCGCGTTGACCAGCGTGCCGGCGACGGCCGCGGCGGCCAGCGGGGTGAGCAGGCCGAGCGCGAGGCCGAGCCCGCCGAGGGTCTCGCTGAGTCCGGCCACGACGGCGAACGCCCGGGGTGAGGGGTAACCGGAGGCGGCGAAGAACTGCCCGGTGCCGTCGACACCGCCCCCGCCGAACCAGCCGAACAGCTTCTGGGCACCGTGCGCGGCCATGGTCAGCCCGAGCGCGAGGCGCAGGACGAGCAGGCCGGCGTCGTAGGCGTGGGCGGGGGCCGCCGGAGCCGTCTCCGGCGCGACGGCGGGGCGGGACAGGGTGACGTCAGGAGTGGTCAAGGTGGGGGCTCCTCGGGTCGGACGGCGGGGCCCCACGACGCTGGGCGGCACGGGACCCCGACTCAACTTGAATCTTCAAGCTAACCCAGTCGACCCCAGTACTACAACTTTCAAGCAGCCTGGCGGCGCCGGCCGGGCTGCCGCGTCCCCGCGGGTGTGGTTACGTCGGAGGTGGCGGCCCTTCGCCGGCCAAAGGGGCATCACGATGACCGCACACGACACGGCCCGGCAGGTCCTGGCCGGCCTGGACAGCAGCCTGACCGAGGACCTCGAAGCGCTCTACCAGGACCTGCACGCCCACCCCGAGCTGTCCTTCGAGGAGCACCGCACGGCCGCCGAAGTCGCCAGGCGCGCACGGGACTTGGGCTATGACGTCACCGAGGGCGTCGGGCGGACCGGTGTCGTGGCCAGACTGGTGAACGGCCAGGGCCCGACCGTCCTGCTGCGCGCCGACTTCGACGCGCTGCCCGTCACCGAGCGGACCGGACTGCCGTACGCCTCGACGCGCGAGGGCGTGATGCACGCCTGCGGCCACGACGTGCACGTCACCTGCCTGTTCGGCGCCCTGGCGCTGCTGGCCGGCGCCCGCGACCGGTGGTCGGGCACCGTGCTGGCCGTGTTCCAGCCGGCCGAGGAGCTGGGTCAGGGCGCCCAGGCCATGGTCGACGACGGCCTGTACGCCCGCTTCGGCACCCCCGACGTCGTCCTCGGCCAGCACGTGATGGCGATCCCGGCCGGCACCATCGCCTGCCACCCCGGTCTCGCCTTCGCCGCCACCGACGCGCTCGAGGTCCGCATGTTCGGGCGCGGAGCCCACGCGTCCATGCCGGAAGCATCGATCGACCCGGTGGTGATGGCTGCCTCCACCGTGATGCGGTTGCAGACTGTGGTCTCCCGCGAGATCGCCTCCGCGGACCGCGCCGTGGTCACCGTCGGCGCGCTGCAGGCCGGCACCAAGGACAACATCATCCCGGACGAGGCCCGGCTCCAGCTCAACATCCGCACCTACACCCCGCAGGTCCGCCGGACCGTCCTGGGCGCGGTGGAGCGGATCGTCCGCGGCGAGGCGGCGGCCGCCGGGGCGCAGCGGGATCCCGAAATCAGCACCCTGCACACCTTCCCGCTGATGGTCAACGACGAGGAGGCGTGCGCCCGCACCATGGCCGCCATCGGAGACGTGGTCGGCCACGACAGGCTGACCGACCCGGGCGCCTCCTCGGGCAGTGAGGACGTCGGCGTCTTCGGCACCAGCGCGAACGTGCCGGTCTGCTACTGGCTCCTCGGCGGCGTCGATCCCGACGTCTTCGCCAAGGCGGAGGCCGCGGGCACCAGGAGCCGGGACATCCCGCAGAACCACTCGCCGTTCTTCGCGCCCGTCATGCGGCCCACCCTCACCAACGGTGTCACGGCTCTGACCGCCGCGGCCCTCGCGTGGCTCGGCCCGGCTCCGCGTTCCGCGTGACCCACCCGCACGGAAGCCGGATCGAGTAGGGTTCCCGACGTGAACACCGGACCGGCGACAAGCCACTCACGGATTGGCCACCCGGTGGAGGGCTGATCTCACCGCGGGTGCGGAGAAGGCACCCCCATGGTTCGGCACGCGGACCTCCCCGTGCTCGTGCACCGCGACGAGTCCGCTTCCGTGCCGAACACAGTCAGGTCAGCCGAATGACAGCCACGTTCAACCACACCATCATCGCCTCCAAGGACCGCGAAGAGTCGGCCCGCTTCTTCCGCGAGCTGCTGGAAGTGCGGGCAGCGCCGTCCTGGGGCCCGTTCACCAACATCCAGCTCGCCGACGGTGTGCTGCTCCAGTTCGCCGAGCCGCCGGTGGAGATCCAGATGCAGCACTACGCGTTCCTGGTCGACGACGACCTGTTCGACCGGGCCTATCGGCGGTTGTGCGACCACGGCATCGAGCACTGGGCCGATCCGCACATGCGACTCCCCGGTGAGATCAACCACGAGCACGGCGGTCGAGGGGTCTACCTCAAGGACCCCGCCGGCCACGGGATCGAGCTGATCACCCGCCCGTATCTGTGACCGGGCGCAGGACCGGTCAGGAATGGAGAAGCGCCGGGCGCCCGGCCGTCGGTAGCGTGGGCCGGGCCGTCCGGCGGTCACGGGGGTGAGCCGCGCGGATCCACCGGCTCCCCGGCCGGAGGGTCCGCGCGGACCGGGTGCGTGGATAATGCCTTGGTTCTCGCGCGGAGCGCGACCCCGGTGAGCGCCGGCCGGACGTGCGTCGCGCCATCCCGGCCCGGCCCCGCCGCTCAGGCGGACACCCACCGTTGCCGCGAAGGCGGCGCAGCCCCACAGATGGAGACACGATGAGCAAGGCCACGAGGACGGACACGCCGCCGCCCGCGCCGCACGCTGCCGACAGCCACGACCTGATCCGCGTGCACGGCGCGCGCGAGAACAACCTCAAGGACGTCAGCATCGAGATCCCGAAGCGGCGTCTGACGGTGTTCACCGGTGTCTCCGGCTCGGGCAAGAGCTCATTGGTGTTCGACACGATCGCCGCCGAGTCGCAGCGGCTGATCAACGAGACCTACAGCGCCTTCGTGCAGGGCTTCATGCCGACCCTGGCCCGGCCCGAGGTCGACGTCCTCGACGGGCTGACGACCGCGATCATCGTCGACCAGCAGCGGATGGGCGGCGACCCCCGCTCCACGGTCGGCACCGCCACCGACGCCAACGCGATGCTGCGCATCCTCTTCAGCCGGCTCGGGCAGCCGCACATCGGCTCGCCCAAGGCGTTCTCCTTCAACGTGCCCTCGATCAGCGGAGCAGGCGCGGTCACCGTGGAACGCGCCGGAAAGACCGTGAAGGAGCGGCGCAGCTTCAGCATCACCGGCGGCATGTGCCCGCGCTGCGAGGGCCGGGGCGCGGTCTCCGACGTCGACCTCACTCAGCTCTACGACGACTCCAAGTCGCTCACCGAGGGCGCGCTGACGATCCCCGGCTACAAGCCGGGCGGCTGGAACTACCGGCTCTACAGCGAGTCCGGCTTCTTCGGCGCGGACAAGCCGATCCGCGAGTACACCGAGCAGGAGCTGCACGACTTCCTGCACCGCGAGCCGACCAGGATGAAGATCGCGGGCATCAACATGACCTACGAGGGTCTGATCCCGAGGATCCAGAAGTCGATGCTCTCCAAGGACCGGGAGGCGATGCAGCCGCACATCCGGGAGTTCGTGGACCGGGCGATCACCTTCACCGACTGCCCCGGGTGCGGGGGCACCCGGCTCAGCGAGGGCGCCCGGTCGTCGCGGATCGGCGGGACCAGCATCGCCGACGCCTGCGCGATGCAGATCAGCGACCTGGCCGACTGGGTCCGCGGCCTGGAGGAGCCGTCGATGACTCCGCTGCTCGCCACGCTGCAGCAGACCCTCGACTCGTTCGTGGAGATCGGCCTCGGCTACCTCTCGCTCGACCGCCCGTCGGGCACGCTGTCGGGCGGCGAGGCGCAGCGCGTGAAGATGATCCGCCACCTCGGTTCCTCGCTCACCGACGTGACCTACGTCTTCGACGAGCCCACCACCGGCCTCCACCCGCACGACATCCAGCGGATGAACGGCCTGCTGCTGCGGCTGCGGGACAAGGGCAACACCGTGCTCGTGGTGGAGCACAAGCCGGAGACCATCGCGATCGCCGACCACGTCGTCGACCTCGGTCCCGGCGCCGGTACGGCGGGCGGCGCCGTCTGCTTCGAGGGCACCGTCGAGGGGCTGGGGGCCAGTGGCACCCTCACCGGCCGCCACCTCGACGACCGGGCCTCGTTCAAGGAGACGGTGCGCAAGCCCACCGGCACGCTGGAGATCCGTGGCGCGACCACGCACAACCTGCGCGGTGTCGACGTCGACATCCCGCTCGGCGCGCTCGTCGTCGTCACCGGTGTCGCCGGTTCCGGCAAGAGCTCGCTCGTGCACGGGTCGATCCCGGCCGGCACGGGTGTGGTGTCGGTCGACCAGGGCGCGATCCGCGGCTCGCGGCGCAGCAACCCGGCGACGTACACCGGACTGCTCGACCCGATCCGCAAGGCGTTCGCCAAGGCCAACGGGGTGAAGCCGGCGTTGTTCAGCGCCAACTCCGAGGGCGCCTGCCCCACGTGCAACGGCGCCGGCGTCATCTACACCGATCTGGCGATGATGGCCGGCGTCGCCACCACGTGCGAGGAGTGCGAGGGGAAGCGGTTCGACGCGTCGGTGCTGGAGTACCACCTCGGCGGCCGTGACATCAGCGAGGTGCTGGCGATGCCGGTGGCCGAGGCCGAGGAGTTCTTCGGCGCCGGGGAGGCCCACACGCCGGCCGCGCACCGCGTCCTCGGCCGACTCGCCGACGTCGGCCTCGGCTACCTCACCCTGGGCCAGCCGCTCACCACGCTGTCCGGCGGCGAGCGGCAGCGGCTCAAACTGGCCACCCACATGGCCGAGAAGGGCGGCGTCTACGTCCTCGACGAGCCGACCGCCGGTCTGCACCTCGCCGATGTCGAGCATCTGCTCGGCCTGCTCGACCGGCTCGTCGACTCGGGCAAGTCGGTGATCGTCGTCGAGCACCACCAGGCGGTCATGGCGCACGCCGACTGGATCATCGACCTCGGTCCCGGCGCCGGGCACGACGGCGGCCGGGTCGTCTTCGAGGGCACCCCCGCCGACCTCGTCGCCGCCCGGTCCACCCTCACCGGTCAGCACCTCGCGGCGTACGTCGGCGCCTGACCGAGGCCTCCGCGGCACCGTGGGACGCGTCCGCTCCGACGCGTCCCACGGTGCGGCCCGGGTGCCGGGCGGCCTCAGCCGCGCGGACGGGAGATGTACCGCAGGGCGGGCGAGATCATCATGCTCACGGCGAAGATGGCGAGTCCGGTGACCGACAGGGCCGGCATCCGGTGTGTTCCGCCGAGGTACAGCAGGGGCAGCGCGACGATCGCCGCGAGGCTCGACCAGGCCTGGACGCGTGCGGTGCTGTTCATGCGTTTCTCCGTTCCCTTGGTCTATCCGTTGATCCGGGCGAGCAGGAAGAGCGGCAGACCGACGAGGGCCGTGGTGACGAGCGTCAACGGCAGTGTCCTGCGCAGGACCTGTCCCTCACGCCCGCCGATTCCGGCGGTGGTGGTGCCGAGCAGGATCTTGCTCGGGGAGATCATCGTGCCGAGCGCGCCGCCGGTCGTCTGGGCGCTGAGGACGTTGGCGGTGCTGAGCCCGCCGGCCTGGGCGGTGGTCTGCTGGAAGGCACCGAACAGCAGGTTGCCGGAGAGGTTGGAGCCGGTGATGAAGGTGCCGAAGACGCCGATGTACGGCGCGAGGAGCAGGTAAATTCCGCTGGTCCAGGCGGCGACCTTGGTCGCGAGGACGTCGGCCTGGCCGGAGCCCTGCATCACCGAGGCCATCGCCACCAGGGTCACCACGGCGATCGTGGGGCCGATCGCCTTCTCCACCGTGCCGCTGAGGATCGGCCGCCAGGCCGCGTCGCGGAGGTGTCCCTTTCGCCGGTAGAGGACGTAGCTGATCGCGGCGGTGACGAGCAGGAGCGTCCCGGCGTGTGTCAGCAGCACCAGCTTCGACGTCGATGCCGGTGTGGTGAACCCGAGGCCCGTCGTGACCGCCGGGAACCGCACATCGACGGTCGGTCTGCTCAGTACGTCCTTCAGCGGCCCGATCGGCAGGACGACCCCGGTCACGGCGAGCAGGGTGGAGTACGGGATGAACGCGGTGTTCAACGACATCGCGGGCGCCCGGGCACCGGGCTCGCCCGCGGACGCCATACGCACGGTGGCCCGGCCGCGCACACCGGCACCGGACGAGGCACCCCCGGGTTCCGGTGTGCGTGGGGCCGCCTGCGCGGGCGGCGCGGCGACGCCCGCTGATTCGCCCTCCTCGAACACGGGGCTGTTCACCACCCGGGAGGGGCGGCGGTAGAGGGGCAGCCGGGCGAGACCGGCGACGACCACCAGACCGACGAGGCCGGCGGCGAAGCCGTTCAGCGTGTCGTCCCACTGGGACAGCGCCAGCATGACACCGCCGTGGGCCAGCGAGATCACCGCGACCGCCGGCAGCCCCTCCCGCAGGCCTCGGAGGCGACCGTAGAGCCAGCACATGGTCAGGCCGCCCACGAGGTTGACCATCCACAGCAGCAGGGAGGCCTGGATCGCGGTCGTGGCGCTGTCGGCCGGTGAGAGATGCGTGACCTGCCTCATGCCGATCCAGGCGGCGGACAGGGTGCCGAAGGTGTTGTTCCACGCGTGTCCGACCAGCGCGATCACCACCGCGTGGAGCGGACGGACACCGATGCCGACGAGCAGCGGGGCGCACACCGCGATGGGCACGCCGAAGCCGGTGATGCCCTGGAGGAAGGAGGCGAAGACCCAGCCGATCGCCATGACCTGGAGAAGCGGATGGACGAACATGCGCGTCATGCCCCGCTGGAACGGCGTGAACGCGTCCGCTTCCTTGGCGACCTCGTAGATGAGGATCGCGGACAGGATGACGTAGACGATGGTGACGGCTTCGACGACTCCCTTGACCGTTTGCAGTCCGACCGCGTCCAGGCGCAGGTGAAACACCGTCAGTGCGGTGACCGAGGCCACCAGCCAGCCCAGCGCACCGGCTTCCGCCGCGCCCCAGCCCCGCGCGATCATCAGGAAGAGCAGCAGGGCGAGCGGGGCCAGTGAGGCGGCCCAGAGCCAGATGCTCGCGTGTTCCATTCCCGGGGTCTCCTCTCGTCCGGTCGTCCGGCTGTCGCGAGGTCGGGTGTCACCAGCCGAGAGCGAGGCCGTCGCCGCGCGGGTCCGCGCCGCCCATCAGGACGTCGTCGGTGACGCGGATGGCCTGGGCGTGCCCCATCACGCCGTCCCAGCTGCCGACCTCGCGGACCGGGTGGCCCCAGGTGCGCAGTTCGTCCAGCGTCCCGGAGGCGAAGCGGTCCTCCATCCGGAGATCGCGTCGCTCGTCCCCCCAGGTGCGGCCGTACAGCCAGCGGGGCGCGTCGATGGCCGACTGGACGTCCCTGCCGAAGTCGACCACCCGTGTGACCAGGGCGTTCGACGTCTGCGGCTGGCCCTCGCCGCCCATGGTGCCGTAGACGAGGTCCAGGTTCTCGCCGCGGAAGAGCATGCCGGGCATCAGGGTGTGGAAGGTCCGCTTGCCGGGTTCCAGGCGGTTCGGGTGTGTCTCGTCCAGGGAGAAGAACGACCCGCGGTTGTGCATCAGCACCCCGGTCCGGCCCGCGATGAACCCGGAGCCGAACTCGTGGTAGAGGCTCTGGATCACCGAGACCGCGTTGCCGGCCGAGTCCACCACGACGCTGCACGTGGTGTCGCCGCCCATCCGCGCCCCCGGTCCCGCGGGGACCGGCCGGGGCGCCACGCGCTTGCTCAGTTCGGCCGCGTAGTCCTTGGACAGCAGGTGCCGCAGGGGGATGTCGCGGAAGTCGGGGTCGGTGAGGTACCGGTCGCGGTCGGCGAACGCCAGGCGGGTCGCCTCCACCAGCAGGTGGACGTACTCGGGACTGCTGTCGGTCATGCCGCCGAGGTCGAAGTTCTCGACGATGTTCAGCGCCATCAGGTGCGCGAACCCCTGCGAGTTCGGCGGGGCCTGGTAGCAGCGGTACCCGCGGTACGTCGTGGAGACCGGTTCGGTCCACTCCGACCGGTGGGCGGCCAGGTCCTCGGTGGTGAGCAGGCCGCCGGCCTGTTGCAGGCTCGTCGCGATCTCCTCGGCCACGGGGCCCTCGTAGAAGCCGGGCCGGCCCTTCTGCGCGACGGTCTCCAGCGTTTCGGCCAGTTGCGGCAGCGCCAGGACGTCCGCCATGACCGGCGGCCGGTCCTGCGGCAGCAGCGTGCTTCGGGTGAGCGGATGGGCGCTGAGGACGTGCGCGACCTCGGCGGCGCAGGCGGCGTAGCTGTCGCAGACGGCGAAGCCCTCGCGGGCGTAGGTGATGGCCGGCTGCAGCAGGCGGGCGAGCGGGAGGCTGCCGAACCGTTCGTGCGCGGTGCACCAGCTGTCGACGGCGCCGGGCACGGTCACCACGGCGAGCGGCCCCCGGGCGGGGATCTCCCGATGGTCGCGCTGCCGGAAGTGCGGACGGGTCGCGTGAGCGCCGGCTCGGCCGCTGCCGTTGAGTGCGTGGACCCGGCCCGTGGCGGCGTCGTGGATGAGCCAGAAGGCGTCCCCGCCCGGTCCGGTCATGTGCGGGTAGACCACGCCGAGCGTCGCGTTGATGGCGATCGCGGCGTCCACGGCCGTACCGCCCTCCTGCAACACCTGGAGGCCGGCCGTGGAGGCGAGGTAGTGCGGGGTGCTGACCATCCCGTTGCGTGCCAGGGCCACCGGGCGGGTGGTGCGCGTCATACCGGCTCCTCCGAGACGTCAGATTGCATATGATATGAAGTAGGCAGTATTCTGAAAGGCTGGGCGATCCCGTGTCCAGAGGTCGTACCGAATCTTTCTCCCGGCGCGGCGCACAGGCCCCGGCATGCCGGCCCACCCTTGCGTGACCTCGCTCCTTCGTCTAGCCGCCGATGGCGGACATCGGGCGCCGGGGCTGAAGGAAGGACGGGTCGTCGAGGCCGGAGCCCGCCTTCTTGCCCAGCGTCGCCGCCCGCCACAGGGCGGCGACCTCCTCGTCGGACGCTCCGGAGCGCAGCGCGGTGCGCAGGTCGGTCTCCTCCCTGGCGAACAGGCAGGTGCGGACCTGGCCGTCCGCGGTGAGCCGGGTACGGTCGCAGGCCCGGCAGAAGGGCCGGGTCACCGACGCGATCACCCCCACGGTGGCCGGTCCGCCGTCGACGAGCCACCGCTCCGCGGGCGCCGAACCGCGCTGCCCCCGCCGCTCCGGCGTGAGGGAGAAGCACGCGGCGAGCTTCCGCAGGATCTCCACGGCGGTCACCATCTGCTCGCGCTGCCAGCCGTGTTGGGGGTCCAACGGCATCTGCTCGATGAACCGCAGGTGGTATCCGTGCCGGACGGCCCAGGCCAGCAGCTCGGCCGGCTCGTCGTCGTTGATCCCGCGCATCAGCACCGAGTTGATCTTCACCGGTTCCAGCCCGGCCTCGCGTGCCGCGGTCAGCCCGGCCAGCACCTCCCGGTGCCGGTCGCGGCGGGTGAGGGCCTTGAAGCGGTCCGGGCGCAGGGTGTCCAGCGAGACGTTGACGCGGTCCAGCCCGGCCTCGCGGAGCCCGCCGGCGGTGCGGGCCAGCCCGATCCCGTTGGTGGTCAGCGAGAGTTCCGGCCGCGGGGTGAGCACGGCGCAGCGGGCGACGATGCCGGCCAGGCCGGGGCGCAGCAGCGGCTCACCTCCGGTGAAACGCACCTCGGTGACACCCAGGCCGGTGACCGCGATCCCCACCAGCCGGACGACCTCGTCGTCGGTGAGCAGCCGGGGCCCGGCCAGCCAGGCCGTCCCCTCCTCGGGCATGCAGTAGGTGCACCGCAGGTTGCAGCGGTCGGTCAGCGAGACCCGCAGATCGGTGGCGATCCGGCCGTGGGTGTCGAGCAGCATGGGGTCCGTCTCCCTCGATGGCGACGCAGGGAGCGGCCGGACGCCCGCGCGCCCGGCCGCTCCCCGTCACAGGGCCTTGAGTTCCTCGGTGATCTCGGCGACGGAGGACTTCGCGTCGCCGAAGAGCATCGAGGTCCTGGCGTCGAAGTACAGCTCGTTCTCGATGCCGGCGAACCCGGGGTTCATCGAGCGCTTGAGCACGATCACCGACCTGGCGTGGTCCACGTTGAGGATCGGCATCCCGTAGATCGGCGAGCTGGTATTGGAGCGGGCGGCGGGGTTGGTGACGTCGTTGGCGCCGATCACCAGGGCCACGTCCGTGCGGCCGAACTCCCCGTTGATGTCGTCCATCTCCTTGAGCTGTTCGTACGGCACGTCGGCCTCGGCGAGCAGGACGTTCATATGGCCGGGCATGCGTCCGGCGACCGGGTGGATGGCGTGCTTGACCTCCACGCCGCGCCGTTCGAGCAGACCGGCCATCTCGCGGACGGCGTGCTGCGCCTGCGCGACGGCCATGCCGTAGCCGGGGACGACGACCACCTGGCTCGCGTAGGCCATCTGGATGGCGGCGTCGGCCGCGCTGGTCTGCCGCACCGTCTGGTCCGCCGGGCCGCCGCCCGGTCCCGCGGTGGCGCCGGTCCCGCCGAACCCGCCGGCGACGATGGCCGGGATCGAGCGGTTCATCGCCTTGGCCATCAGATCGGTCAGGATGGTGCCGGAGGCTCCGACGATCATGCCCGCGACGATCATCGCCGTGTTGTCCAGTGCCAGACCGGTGGCCGCGGCGGACAGGCCGGTGAAGGCGTTGAGCAGCGAGATCACCACCGGCATGTCGGCGCCGCCGATCGGCAGCACCACCATCACGCCGAGCACGGCCGCGGAGACCAGTACGCCGATGATCAGCGCCTCGGAGGCGTGGCCCAGGCCGATGCCGACCGCGCAGGCCACCGAGACCAGCAGCAGCGCCAGATTGAGGGGTTGCTGCCCCCGGCCGAGACCGATCGGCCTGCCCGGCAGGATCTCCTGGAGCTTGCCGAAGGCGATCAGCGATCCCCAGAAGGAGAGCGAGCCGACGATCGCGGCGAACAGCGACGTGACGACGACGTAGCCGGCCTCCGTCGCGTAGCCGTGGCTGTCGCGGAACTCCACCCAGGAGATCAGGGCGACGGCGCCGCCGCCCACTCCGTTGAACAACGCCACCATCTGCGGCATCGCGGTCATCTTGACCCGCCGCGCCGCCGGTACGCCGATCACCGTGCCCAGGACCAGGCCGAACGCGATCAGCAGCCAGTTGCCCGTCCCGGGGGTCAGCAGGGCGGCCACGGTGGCGATCAGCATGCCCGCCGCCGCCGTGAGGTTGCCGCGTACGGCCGTGCGCGGTCCGGTCAGGCCCATCAGGCCATGGATGAACAGGGCGAACGCGACGATGTAGAGAATCGTGATCAGGTCATCCACGGCCGACCGCGTCCTTTCCGGCTCCCGCGCCGTCCGGCGCCTTCTTGAACATGCCGAGCATGCGGTCGGTCACCAGGAACCCGCCGACCACGTTGATCGTGCCGAACACGATCGCGACGACCAGCAGCACCCGCTCGAAGGGCCCCGACGCGGAGCGGCCGAGCAGGACCAGGCCGCCGAGCAGGACGATGCCGTGGATGGCGTTGGTGCCGGACATCAGCGGGGTGTGCAGGGTGTTGGGTACCTTGGAGATCACCGCGAAGCCGACGAATCCGGCCAGCACCAGGATCGCCAGGTCGGCCAGGAACATCATCGGGCCTCCGTGAGCTGGTCGCTGTTCTGGGTCACACAGCAGGCGGCGAGGATCTCGTCCTTGAGGTCCGGCGCGAACTCGCCGTCGGCCAGCATGTGTTCGAGCAGCGCCTGGACGTTCCGCGCGTACAGTTCGCTGGCGTGCTCGGGCAGGGTCGCCGGCAGGTTCAGCGGGGCGGCCACAGTGACGTCGTGCCACACCACGGTCTCCGCCGGTGTGGTGAGTTCGCAGTTGCCGCCGGTCTCCCCGGCGAGGTCGACGACCACGCTGCCGGGCCGCATCCGCCGCACGGCCTCGGCGGTGACCAGCTTCGGTGCCGGGCGTCCCGGAACCAGCGCCGTCGTGATCACCACGTCGAAGCCGGCGATCGCCTCGCTCAACCGCCGCTGCTGCTCGGCCTGTTCCTCCTCGGTCAGGGCACGGGCGTACCCGCCCTCGCCCGATGCCTCGACACCCAGCTCCAGCCACCGCGCGCCGAGCGAGCGGACCTGCTCGGCGACCTCGGGCCGGACGTCGAATCCGGTGGTGCGGGCGCCGAGACGTTTGGCGGTGGCCAGTGCCTGGAGCCCCGCGACGCCCACGCCGAGCACCAGGACCGTGGCCGGCTTCACCGTTCCGGCGGCCGTGGTGAGCATCGGGAAGAAACGGGTGGAGTTCCGGGCGGCGACCAGCACCGCCTGGTAGCCGGCGACATTGGCCTGCGAGGAGAGCGCGTCCATGGACTGCGCGCGGGAGATGCGCGGAACGGCCTCGATCGCGAAGCCGGCGACGCCGGTCAGGCGCAGCTGCTCGGCGATCTCCGGCCTGGTCAGGGGCGCCAGGAAGCCGATCACGGCGGATCCGGGGCTCAGCAGGCCGATCTCGTGGGGCGTCGGCGGGTTCACCTTGACCACGACGTCGGCCGCCCATGGTTCTCCGATGGTGGCCCCGGACTGCTCGTACTGCTCGTCGGGAATCAGTGCCCCGGCCCCGGCCCCGGCCTCCACCACGACGGAGAGGCCCGCGGCGCGCAGCCGTTCGACGACTTTGGGCACCAGCGCGACGCGGCGTTCGCCCGTCGCGGTCTCCCGGGGGACTCCGATCAGCGTCATGTTCCTCTTCCCGGCTGTGAGGGGGCGGGGGGTTCGCCGCCGGACGGTACGGGCCAGGCCGCGGCGAGCTTGTTCACGGTCTCGGCGGCGGTGGCGGGCGCGACGCCGCGTCCCACGGCGACACCCAGCAGGTAGGTGGTGAGCGGCGCGGCCGGGCGGGCGACCTGGTGGGCGACGTTCTTCGCGACGTCCAGCACCTCGTCCCGGTCCAGCGCGTCCCGGCTCACCCCGAGTTCACCGGCCACCTGGGCGATCCATCTGTCCAGGGGGTTCACGTCTCACACCGCCTGCCGGGCCAGTGCCGCGGCCTCGGTCGGGGTCTTGCCGACCTTGACGCCCGCGGCCTCCAGGGCCTCCTTCTTCGCCTGGGCGGTACCGGAGGAACCCGAGACGATGGCGCCCG